>NZ_LMFV01000063.1 GCF_001427285.1 Mesorhizobium sp. Root552 | reverse complement strand
GGTCGGCAAAGGCTTCCGACAACGCCTTGTGGGCCCTGTCCGTCTTCCAGTTCCATCGTGTGTGCGCGGCGGTGACAAAGTAGGCCACAGGAGCGCCGGCGTAATGCTGGTGCGGGCGGCGTAAAAACCGTCCAGTGGCTAGGCTGGTCCCTTTGGGGGTCGGCCGGGATGTTTGCCGTGGAAGTCTATGCCGCCGTCCGGCATTTCGTTTTCGTTGAAGGCAACAGCCGTCGTGAGGCGGCGCGTGTTTTCGGGCTGAGCCGCGAGACGGTCCTGAAGATGTGCCGTTTCTCGCTGCCGCCGGGCTACACGCGCTCCAAGCCAGTGACGAAGCCGAAGCTTGGTGCCCTGCTGCCGGTGATCGACGCGATCCTTGAGGCGGACCGGACTGGTCCGGTGAAGCAGCGACACACGGCGAAGCGGATCTTCGAGCGGCTGCGTGACGAGCATGGGTTCGGCGGCGGCTACACGGTGGTGAAGGATTATGTCCGCATTGCCCGTGCCAGGGGGCGCGAGACGTTCGTGCCTTTGTCGCATCCGCCGGGCCATGCGCAGGTGGATTTTGGCGAGGCGGTCGGCGTGATCGGCGGGGTTCGCTGCAAGCTGCACTTCTTCTGCATGGATCTGCCGCAGTCGGATGCGCCCTTCGTGAAGGCCTATCCGGCCGAGACGACGGAAGCCTTCCTGGACGGCCACGTCTGTGCCTTCGCCTTTTTCGGCGGCGTGCCGCTGTCGGTGCTTTACGACAATCTCAAGATCGCGGTGGCGAAGATCTGCGGCGACGGTAAGCGCGAGCGGACGCGGGCCTTCACCGAGCTGGTGAGCCACTATTTGTTCCGGGATCGGTTCGGTCGGCCAGGGAAAGGCAATGACAAGGGGAAGGTTGAGGGGCTGGTGAAGTATGCCCGCTCGAACTTCCTGACGCCGATCCCGGTAGCGGCGAGCTTCGATGACCTCAACGCCATGCTGGCCGAACGCTGCCGGGCGCGGCAGGCGGAACGTGCCGGACGCCATGCCGCGACCATCGGCGAGCGTCTCGAAGCCGATCTTCGCGCGTTCAGGGACTTGCCCGCCGTCCCGCTGGAGCCCTGCGAGAAGCGGGCGGCCCGGGTCTCGTCGACGGCGCTGGTGCGCTATCGCGGCAATGACTACTCGGTGCCGACGGCCTTTGGCTTCCAGGACGTCATCGTGAAGGGCTTCGTCGATCAGACCGTCATCCTGTGCGCCGGTGAGGAGATCGCCCGGCATCAGCGTTCGTATGGCTCCGGCACCTTCGTCTTCGACCCGCTGCATTATCTGGCGCTGATCGAGACCAAGCCGAACGCGCTCGATCAGGCCGCACCGTTGAAGGACTGGAACTTGCCCGAAGCCTTCCAGCATCTGCGTCATCTGATGGAAGCGCGGATGGGCAATCGCGGCAAGCGCGAGTTCATCCAGGTGCTGCGGTTGATGGAGGCAATCCCGAAGGATGTCGTGATCTATGCCGTCACCGAGGCGATCCGGCTCGGCGCGATCGGCTTCGATGCGGTCAAGCAGATCGCGCTGGCCCGGATTGAGCGCCGTCCGGCGCGGCTCGATCTCAGTGCCTATCCGCATCTGCCGAAGACCAGCGTGAAGACGACATCGGCGGCCGATTACGCCGTCCTCATTCCCGGGAGAGCGGCATGAGTGGGAAGGCCATGGATATGATGCCGGCGGGAACGACGAGCGGAACGCCGCAGGTGCTGCTCAGCCATCATCTCAAGCAATTGAAGCTGCCGACGGTGCTGCGGGAATATGACAAGGTCGCCCGCGAATGCGCGCGCGACGGCGTCGATCATCCCCGCTATCTGCTGCGCCTGGTCGAACTGGAACTCATCGACCGGGAACGTCGCGTCGTCGAGCGGCGCATCAAGCAGGCCAGGTTCCCGGCGGTGAAGAGCCTCGACACCTTCGACTTCACCGCCATTCCTTCCCTCAACAAGATGCTGGTGCTGGAGCTGGCGCGCTGCGAGTTCATTCTGCGCCGCGAGAACGTCATCGCGCTCGGCAATTCCGGCACCGGCAAGACCCACGTCGCGCTGGCGCTTGGCCTTGCCGCCTGCCAGAAGGGATTCCCCGTCGCCTTCACCACCGCAGCCGCCCTCGTGCATCAGCTCATGGAGGCCCGCGACGAGAAACGGCTTTTGAAGCTGCAGCGTGAACTGCAGGCGGTGAAGCTGCTCATTGTCGATGAACTCGGCTACGTGCCGCTGTCGCCGACCGGAGCGGAACTGCTGTTCGAGGTGCTCTCCCAGCGCTACGAGCGCGGATCGACAATCGTCACCTCGAACCTGCCTTTTGAAGACTGGACGTCGGTCCTGGGGTCCGAGCGGCTCACCGGCGCGCTGCTCGATCGCCTGACCCACCACGTTCACATCCTGACCATGAATGGCGACAGCTACCGCCTCAAACAATCTGCCGGACGGCGTCGCGCCGCTGCCATGGCTGTCGCGGCGGAGCAAAACCAGGCCACCGCCGAAACGGGCGATCAGCCAAGCACCGTCTGACCCGCGACACCCATGCCAAATCCTGACGGCCGCTCGCTCGCTACGGCGCTATGGAAAAGCGCGCTTCGTGAGCGGCCTCTGCCGCACCTGGACTGGCCTGGTTTTACTCCGCCCCAGTGGCCTGGTTTTGCTCCGCCGTTGACAGCCGCTATGGAAAAGCGCGCTTCGTGAGCGGCCTCTGCCGCACCTGGACTGGCCTGGTTTTACTCCGCCCCAGTGGCCTGGTTTTGCTCCGCCGTTGACAGGGAACGGAACGGCAAACGTATCAATCGTTAGCGGTGAGCCGGACACCTCGGGAACGGGACCAATCAACTTTCCCTCTACAACTATCGCTAAGGTCAGGTGCATCGCTAGCCACTTCGAACAACTCTGCTCTGATTATGGCTGGTGTCTCGCGTCCGCCGCCCACCGCTGCCGTTCGTCCGCCCCGGCAGCGCCGCAAGCTTCAGCCGGGCGCAAGGTTGCTGCGGGACTGGAACGGCAAGACCCATGTCGTTGATGTCATCGAAGGTGGCTATGTCTTTGAGGCAAAGGTCTATCCCTCGCTGACGGCCATCGCAGGCAAGATCACCGGCGTCCACTGGTCAGGCCCGAGGTTCTTTGGGCTATGAGTGCGCCTCAAAAGAAGCTCCGCTGTGCGGTCTATACCCGCAAGTCGACAGAAGAAGGTCTCGACCAGGAGTTCAACTCACTCGATGCCCAGCATGAAGCCTGTGCGGCTTTTGTCGCCTCACAGGCAGGACTGGGCTGGAAGCTTGTGCCCGAGCGCTATGATGATGGCGGCATCTCCGGCGGCACGATGGACAGGCCAGCCCTGCAGCGGCTGTTGCAGGATATCCGTGAGCGGAAGATCGATGTGGTGGTGGTCTACAAGATCGACCGGCTTACCCGCTCCCTGATGGATTTCTCCAGGATCGTCGAGATCTTCGATGGAGCAGGCGCTTCCTTTGTCTCCGTCACCCAGCAGTTCAACACCACCACCTCCATGGGCAGGCTGACGCTCAATGTGCTGTTGTCCTTTGCCCAATTCGAACGAGAAGTCACAGCCGAACGCATCCGCGACAAGATCGCCGCCTCAAAGGCCAAGGGCATGTGGATGGGAGGGACTGTTCCGTTCGGCTATCGGGTAGAAAACAGAAAGCTTGTCATCGACGAGGAAGCGGCTGCCGAGATCACAAGATTGTTCAAACGCTACCTGGAACTCCAATCCGTTCCTGCTCTTGCACGGGAGTTAAATGGCGATGGTGATGCAACACATCTCTCGCGACTTCATGAACATGGCAGGCAGGGCGGCCGTCGAGCGCCAAAGAGGGTCAGCAAGGGCAAGCTCTATTATATGCTGTCCAACCCAATCTATATTGGACGCATCCGTCATGGCGCCACTGTCTATGCAGGCGAGCATCAATCCATCATCACCGAAGAGATCTTCAACAGGGTTCAGGGGAGGCTTGCCGAACAAGCACCCTGTCCGCGGGGGACATCGGCCAAAAGCGATATCCATCTTCTGACTGGCCTTTTGTTCGACGAGACCGGGGATCGGCTAAGCCCAGTCCATGCCAACAAGGAAGGCAAACGCTATCGCTACTATATGTCGAGGCGACTGAAGGATGGACGTTCAAATAACCAGGATGGCTGGCGTATCCCTGCATCCGAGATCGAGCCAATCGTGCTTTGGCAACTCAAGGAACTCCTAGCAGACAAACCCACCCTGTCGAAATGGATGCAGACGGCAGGACAGGCCGCATACATTGAACAGGCGTTCACAAAGGCACAGGAGGCATCGAACCTTCTGGAAACGGCCGGGCGATTCTCCTCCAACACAAGAGAGATCGTTCATATGGCGATCCGCCGCATTGGGCTTGCCGGTGACTGCATCAAAATCGGGATCGAGAAGGAAGCAGTCGCCAATTGGCTCGCCGGTGCAAATCTCCCGTCTGGCAAAGCTGGCAAATTTGACAGCGACGATAGACGTCGACGCACAACAAAAACAACGGCGTCGCTCAATGATGCCAGCGACCCGGATCTGCATATCATCGAACTGCCGCTTTCGCTCCGCCGCAGAGGCATCGGACGCCGATTGGTGATCGAAGGGCAGGGCTCGTCGCTGCGACACCCGGATCAGCCATTGATTGGCATGATAGCCAAAGCACATGCCTATCTGGACATGCTGACGAATGGACAAGGATTTGGTCGCAAGGATGTTGCAGAACGCTTTGGCGTCCATCCAGAAGATGTCAGTCGTCTTCTGCCACTTGCCTTCCTCTCACCGCGCATCACTGAAGCGATTCTCACTGGCCAACAACCAGCCGAATTGAGTGTGCGGCATCTTGCACGCCATATCGACCTGCCGATCAATTGGGCTGACCAGGCGAAGATGCTCGGCATCTGACACCACGCACAGTGGGAACTCCAACCGCAGTGTTTCCACATCGTTGCGTATCTGTGCCAATGAAGATTAGCACTCGTGCTCGTAGATGGGGCGATGCCCCTAGATCCCAGTCCCGTCATGCCGCAATGGCTAACCATCGCCGCGATCCAACAGCATCAGCTGCCTCAAATAGTGGTCACCGGAAAGTGCCGACAGAGACGCAGCCGCCAATAGGCGCCAGAACCGTCCTTCTGAGACCATCCTGTGCCACTATCTCAGACCTTGCCGCCTGCAAGCGTCTGAAAGAACGGTACTATTCGCAAGCGGGCAGAAAATACTTAGAAATCAAGGACTGGATGGTGGGCGTACCAAGGATCGAACTTGGGACCCCTACGATGTCAACGTAGTGCTCTCCCGCTGAGCTATACGCCCATCCGAAGCCGCGCATACACCACTTTTGCCCCGGTACGTCAATAGCGGGAAACGAAAAGATCAGGCGGCCTGAAGCATCTTTTCGACCTCGTTGACGAGATCGCGCAGATGGAATGGTTTGGAAAGAACCTTGGCGTCCTTCGGAGCCTTGGAATCGGGGTTGAGCGCGACGGCCGCAAAACCGGTGATGAACATCACCTTGAGGTCGGGATCGATCTCGGTTGCGCGGCGGGCAAGTTCGATACCGTCCATCTCCGGCATGACGATATCTGTCAGCAGCAGCGAGAACGGCTCCTCGCGCAGTCGCTCATAGGCGCTTGCGCCATTGTCGAAGTCGCTGACCTGGTAGCCGGCGCGTTCCAGCGCCTTGACCAGGAAACGGCGCATGTCGTCGTCGTCTTCCGCAAGAAGAATGCGTGCCATCGTGTTCCGTCCGAATCACCCGCCCGGACCGCCCCCGGCTGGCCCGTTAACCATCCTCTATATGAAAGCGCGGCGGTAAAGATCAAGTGAACGTTCATGTGAAAGAACTCGCAGCGGCACCGGCTAGACCGCCGAGTTGCTGGACACACCGCACTCAAGATGGCAGTTTTTGACCATGATGTGTTTCTGCTTTCAGGTCCCATCCCATTGACTACGCCCGCCGAGGATTTTTCGGTTGTCCGGCCCTTCGAGATTCGTGCGGGGGCGGAGCAGCGCGTCCCGTTCATTTTCAGCTCTCCGCATAGCGGCCGGTACTATCCCGAGCGGTTCCTGGCGATGGCGCGGCTCGACCGCAATGCTATCCGCCGTTCCGAGGATTGCTATGTCGATGAGTTGTTCGGCGGTGCGATCATGCTCGGGGCGCCGATGCTGGCGGCGAATTTTCCGCGCGCCTATCTGGACGTCAACCGGGAGCCGTGGGAACTCGATCCGCGCATGTTTGTCGAGCCGGTGCCGTCTTACTGCAACATCCGTTCGGCGCGCGTTGCAGGCGGTCTGGGCACCGTTCCGAAGCTGGTAGGCGAGGGGCTCGACATCTATTCGGGCCGCTTGCCACTTGCCGAGGCGATTGCCCGCATCGAAATCGTCTACAAGCCGTTCCATGAAACGCTGAAGCGGCTGCTCGCCCGAACCCATGCAGCATTCGGCTTTGCGATCCTGATCGATTGCCACTCCATGCCGGCCAGCATACGGATTGGCGAAAACGGATTCAGGCCCGATTTCATTGTCGGCGACCGTTTCGGCACTTCGGCATCGGCAGCTTTGACCGAAACTGCGATCAACTTGCTGTCGGCGATGGGCTATACCGTCGCCCACAACAAACCTTACGCTGGCGGTTTCATTACGGAGCACTATGGGCGCCCGGTGCGCCACCTGCATGCACTCCAGATCGAAGTGAACCGTGGTCTCTACATGAATGAGAAGACTTTGCAGAAGGCATCCGGGTTCGATGCGTTTGCCCGGGACATGGCGTTGTTTTGCGCCGACCTGATGGCGATCCCCGATCACCATTTCCTCGACCTTCCTCTGGCGGCCGAATAGTCCGTGCAGAATAAAAAAAGGACCGCATCGTTTGCACGACGCGGTCTTGAGTCTAGGGAGGAAACGCCCAAGGAGGGCATGGACAGGAAACCCTGTCCGAAGACGAGCCTATTGTGCATTGCACAAATGTCAAGCGATCACGGCTTGCCAGGCTTTGCAGAACTTGCTGCAGTTGTTCGGCACGTGACATTCCAGCCACGATCTTGATATGACAAGGCCGACACCGACGATTTGCGTTGGCGCATTTTGGAGACAGCTTTGGATATCTCAACCGACTTCATTCGGCAGCTCGCGCATGTTGCGGCAGCCGAGACCTTGCCGCGTTTCCGCAGCCAAGGCACGGTGGACAACAAGTTGGCAGGCGGTTTCGATCCGGTTACCGAGGCGGACCAGGAAGCGGAACGGGTGATCCGGGCACTCATCAATGCCCGGTTTCCGGATCACGGCATCCTGGGCGAAGAGCACGGCAGCGAGAACCTCTCGAGCCGATACGTGTGGATCATCGATCCGATCGATGGCACACGCGCCTTTATTTCCGGAGTGCCTGTCTGGGGAACACTGGTCGGCTTGACAGTAGATGGCGATGCGGTTGCCGGATTGATGTCGCAACCCTTCACGGGTGAACTCTATTACGCCAACGCTTCCGGATCGCACTATGAGGGACCGGGCGGGCCGCGCAAGCTTGCGACGCGCAAGACGACGCAGCTATCCGAGGCGATCCTGTTCACCACTACTCCGTCACTGTTTCAGGGGGACATGCGTTCCAACTACGACGATCTCGAGCGACAGGTGCGGTTGGCCCGTTACGGCACCGACTGCTACGCCTTTGCCATGCTGGCTGCGGGCAATATCGACATTGTTACCGATCCGGGCCTGAAGCCATACGACATCGTGGCATTGATCCCGATCATCGAGAAGGCGGGTGGGGTCATCACCACTTTTGATGGCAGGCCCGCCGAACAAGGGGGTGACATTCTCGCTGCTGCGACGCCCGAACTCCACGCTGCGGCAATGACCTCGCTACGAGGCTGACAAAGCTAAGCGGCGCTGCCATCAGTGCCCGGAATAAAGGCATGGAAAGCAGCAAGCGCCTGTTCGCGGTAAAGATCCGCTTCCTGGAGCAGTTCGTGGCGTGCGCCATCAATGGTAAGGAGCGAACTTAACCGAAGATGCCTTGCATAAGAGGCAACCGCCTTCGTTGATACGACAGTATCGGCACCGGCAGCGATGATCAGCGTCGGTATGCGAATGTTGGCCATGAACTCTCGATCGCTGACGGCGATTGCCGCCGAGCTTGCCGCGCGTAGCCAGCGGATCGTCGGGCCGCCGAGAGCCAGTTGCGGGTGCGCTTTATAGATCGACGTATTGCGCCGATATCGCACGGCATCCGATGTCAGATTGTTGGTTTCGAAAGGCGCCGATTGTTTTGGACGCGGGCCCCATGCCGCATAGAACCGGCCAAGGCCGAACAGGCTGAGGACGGTCGTGACAAGACGAATCCTGGTCATTGAAATGCGTTGCCCGGGAATGCCGAGGAACGGTGTCAACAACACCATGCGCTGGACGCGGTTGACCATCGAGGATGCGGTAAGCAGCGCAACCAGCGCTCCTGTCGAGTGAGCGAGTATATAGTAGGGGCCGCGGCAATCGGGCAGTACGATCTCTTCGAAAAACTGCTCCAGGTCGGATGCGTAGTCGTGAAAGCTCTTGACGTAGCCGCGCTGCGGGTTGCGGAGCAGCCGGTCGGAGCCACCCTGACCACGCCAATCGAATGTCGCGACGCCAAATCCCTTTGCAGACAGGTCAGCGATGGTTTCGAAGTATTTTTCGATGCATTCGTTTCGGCCTTGCAAAAGCACGACGGTGCCATTGTCCGGGCGGCCAGTCGGCGCAAAGCGCGCATAGCGGATTTTCCGACCATCGCGCGCGGTCAGGAAGCCTGTCATTGCATTGTCCGGCACCGGATTGTCGGGAGTATGGAAGAAAAGGTCCGTCATTCGGCGCTTTGGCCCGTCTCTTTTGGAGCCTCGTAAGGGTCTGTGTCCGGCTGGCGAAGCATCAGCACGGTGATAGAAAGCAAATGCGTGAATTGCAAAGGATTTTCGGGTGTAAGGCCGGAAGCCGCCCGAAGGAGGGCTCCCGGCCTTGTCGATCCGGGAGGAAGGGACGTTACACCCGGCTCGGCCACGGTGCGGCTGATCTGATCCGCAGTTCCGTTGTGATCAGGAAATAGCGCGATGTGGCTGAACGAGCTTTGACTGACCGGTTCATCGTGCATTCATCGCTTCATTATGCCTGCCTCGAAATGAACCTTGAAACAGCCGGCCAGCACACCCAAATGAACTCTGCGGCCGCCGATGTCGGGACCGCTGGTTCACGAGACGCCGTTAGGGTTTTGATCGAACCACAACGCAAACCTTGTTGCTCGACAGGAGAACACACCATGCGTCATGTTGATTTTTCCCCCCTCTATCGTTCTACCGTAGGCTTTGACCGCCTCTTCACCATGCTGGATTCGCTTGCCCAGCCGGATGGCGCGCAAACCTATCCGCCCTACAACATCGAAAAGACCGGCGACGATGCCTATCGCATTTCAATGGCGGTGGCCGGCTTCTCGGATGACGAGATTTCGATCGAGGCGCACCGCAATGTGCTGACGGTCAAGGGTGAGCGCAAGGAAGGCACCGAAGGCGAGGGTTCCGAGGTGCTTTACCGCGGTATTGCCTCGCGCTCGTTCGAGCGCCGGTTCCAGCTTGCCGACCATGTCGACGTTCTTGGCGCTGAGCTGAAAAACGGTCTTCTGTTCGTTGATCTCAAGCGCAACATTCCCGAGGAATTGAAGCCGCGCAAGATCGCGATCACTTCGGCACCTGCGAAGGCCAAGCAGATCGAGGCAAAGGCGGCTGCACACTAAAAATTCTCTCATCCTCCCGAGAGAAGGGCGGCGCCGTGAGGCGCCGCTTTTTTTGCCTCGAACTTTTAAGCCCCAATATGTCCCGCAAAACGGTCGATCTCCTCGACCGTCGTCGCAAAACTGGTAACAAAACGATAGAGCGCCTCGTCTTCGCCGATTGGCTTTGAAAAACCGGCGGGCAAATGCCAGTCGTAGAATGCCGCACCCGAACTCTGCAATCTCTCGGCGTCATCCCGCTTTATGATGGCGAAGACTTCATTCGCTTCGGGTGCCCACGCAAGCCGTGCAGTTTTCGAGGCCTTGATTGCCTTGGCGAGGCGGGACGCCATCGCGTTGGCGTGCCGGGCGGTATCGAGCCAGAGATCGTTTTGAAAGTATGCGTCGAACTGAGCGGCGATGAAGCGCGATTTCGAGAAAAGCTGTGCGGCGCGTTTGCGCAGGAACGCAAGTTCTCCGGCCTTGTCCAGATCGAACAACACCACTGCCTCTGCGCACCAGCAACCGTTCTTGGTGCCACCGAACGACACGATGTCGACGCCACGTTTCCAGGTCATTTCCGCTGGCGTCGTATTCAAGGCGACCATCGCATTGGCGAAGCGTGCGCCGTCGAGATGCAAAGGAACTGAATGCCGTTTCGCGATTCCAGAGATAGCTTCGATGTCATCGAGACTGTAGACGGTTCCAACTTCGGTCGACTGCGTTATGGAGACTGCCATTGGGCGACCCGCATGCACGAATTCCGGTGTCAGGCGGTCGAGAGCTTTTTCCAGATTTGCTGGATCGATCTTGCCGAGCGGACCATCCACCGCATTGAGACGTGACCCGCCCGAGAAATATTCCGGAGCGCCGCATTCGTCCTCGATGACGTGCGATTCGCGGTGGCAAAAAGAGATGCCTCCCGGTTTGTTATAAGCTGTCAGTGAGAGAGAATTGGCGGCCGTGCCCGTTGCAACAAAGAAGACGGCCACTTCCCGCTCAAAGATTTCACTGAAGCGCTGATAGACCGCCCTGTCCAATGCGCCATCGCCATAGGCGGGGGAGAATCCGCCGGCATTGGCCGATAGATGGGCCGCGATCGCGGGATGGGCGCCGGCCCAATTGTCGGAAGCGAAGAACATTTGTCGGTCCATACCTGAAAGATCGTCGGGAGATTGACCAACTTATTTCTGTTCGTGCAAGGGCCAGCCTATGTGGTTCCCATGAAGCCAGCCATTCTCTTGCAATGTTCAAAAATTGCCCGACTGAGACCATTGGCGTAATTTTCTATCGTCTTCTGTCGGCATTTTTTTCGAAACGGTCTTGTGTGGTTTCAAGAATTCTGTCATAGGAAATTTAGGACAGTAATGCTGTCTTATTTATTTGCGCAACGCTAGGCGGATTGGCGTATGGTGAAATGCCATTCCGGCTGCTGCCGCCAGCGGTATTCCATACGGGCCACAGAGTTCGGCCAGGTTTTCGCAAGACGGGCTGCAAGACTGAAAGTTTGGGGGCAAGAAGCTTCCCAAAGCAACCGGGCGCCTCTCCGGCGCTGAATGGAGGAAGACGACGATGACGTACGTGACGCCTTCTGTGACGACGGATGTTGAGCCGGCCGCGCAGATCAAGGCCAACGGCGTCAAACGTGCGACCCCGGGCGGCAGTTTGCCAAACGCGCAGGGTCTTTACGACCCTCGCAATGAGCATGATGCTTGCGGGGTTGGCTTTATTGCCCACATGAAGGGTGTGAAGTCGCACCAAATTGTCGAAGACGGGCTGTTGATGCTCGACAATCTGACGCATAGGGGCGCCGTGGGGGCCGATCCCCTGGTGGGTGACGGCGCGGGCGTGCTGGTCCAGATACCCGACCGCTTCTTTCGTGAAGAGATGACCAAGCAAGGGGTGAATCTACCGCCCGCCGGTCAATATGGCGTCGGCCATTGGTTCATGCCGCAGGATAGTGCTCTGCGTTTGCATATCGACGAGATTATTGCCGAATCTGCGCAGTCTGAAGGATTGCCCCTCCTCGGCTTCAGGGATGTCCCCGTCGACAACTCTTTATTGTCCAGGGCACCGGAAATCCTCGAGGCGGAGCCTTTCCATCGTCAGGTTTTCATCGGACGCACGCCTGATATCGACGATGATGAAGAATACGAGGCGCGGCTTTATCTGCTCCGTAAGGTCATTTCGGGACGCATCTACGCCGAAAATCATAACAGGGACACCGGGGCCTACTGCGTGTCGCTCTCGGCGCGCACCATTGTCTATAAGGGCATGTTCCTTGCCAATCAGGTTGGCCCTTATTACAGAGACCTCAACGATCCGCGCTTCGAAACGGCGCTGATCCTTGTCCATCAGCGTTTTTCAACCAACACGTTTCCGTCGTGGAAGTTGGCGCACCCCTATCGCATGGTCGCGCACAACGGCGAGATCAATACGGTGCGCGGCAACAACAACTGGATGGCTGCTCGCCAGGCGTCGGTCGACAGCGAGTTGTTCGGCAACAACATATCGAAGCTGTGGCCGATTTCCTATGAAGGCCAATCGGATACGGCGTGCTTCGACAACGCGCTCGAGTTCCTGTTCCAGGGTGGTTACAGCCTTGCCCACTCGATGATGATGCTCATCCCGGAAGCTTGGGCCGGCAACAAGCTCATGGATGACGACCGCAAGGCGTTCTACGAATATCACGCCGCATTGATGGAACCGTGGGACGGACCAGCGGCAGTGGTCTTCACGGACGGACGCCAGATCGGTGCGACGCTGGATCGCAATGGTCTCAGGCCCGCGCGCTACATCGTTACCGATGATGATCGCGTGATCCTCGCCTCCGAAGCCGGCGTACTGCCGGTGCCGGAAGACAAGATCGTTACCAAGTGGCGCCTGCAGCCAGGCCGCATGCTTCTCATCGATCTGGTCAAGGGCCGCATTATTTCCGACGAGGAGATCAAGTCGGAGATCGCAACGAAGCACCCGTACAAGAAGTGGCTTGCGAACACGCAGCTCATTTTGGAAGACCTCAATCCGGTCGAGCCGCGTGCATTGCGCAAGGACGTTTCTTTGCTCGATCGCCAGCAGGCGTTTGGCTACACGCAGGAAGACCTCAAGCTCCTGATGTCGCCCATGGCGACGACCGGCCAGGAAGCGGTCGGCTCGATGGGTACCGACACACCGATTGCGGCCATGTCGGACAAGCCGAAGCTGCTTTACAACTATTTCAAGCAAAACTTCGCGCAGGTAACAAACCCGCCGATCGACCCGATCCGTGAAGAACTGGTGATGAGCCTTGTTTCCTTCATCGGGCCGCGCCCGAATATCTTCGATCTCATCGGTTCGTCGCGGCGCAAGCGGCTGGAAGTTCGCCAACCGATCCTGACCAACGCGGATCTGGAAAAGATCCGCTCTATTGGTCACACGGAGGAGCGGTTCGATACCAAGACCATTGACATCACTTATGCCGCCACGGAAGGCGCCGCTGGCATGCCAGCGGCCATCGAGCGGTTGTGCGAGCGCGCGGAAGCGGCCGTGGCTGGTGGCTACAACATCATCATACTATCCGACCGCCAGATCGGCCCGGACCGCATCGATATTCCGACACTGTTGGCGACGGCGGCGGTCCATCATCATCTGATCCGCAAGGGCCTGCGTACTTCGGTTGGACTGGTTGTCGAATCCGGTGAACCGCGTGAAATCCACCATTTCTGCTGCCTTGCCGGCTATGGCGCGGAAGCGATCAACCCGTATCTTGCTTTCGATACGCTGACCGACATGCACACCAATGGTGCGTTTCCGCCGGAGGTGGATGCACACGAACTGGTCACCCGTTACATCAAGTCGATTGGCAAGGGCATTCTCAAGGTGATGTCCAAGATGGGCATCTCGACCTACCAGTCCTATTGCGGTGCGCAGATATTTGATGCCATCGGGCTCAAGACCGATTTCGTGGATAAGTACTTCACCGGCACTGCCACGCTGATCGAGGGCGTTGGACTTGAGCAGATTTCGGCAGAGACGGTAACAAGGCATCAAGCCGCGTTCGGCGATGATCCGGTCCTGCGCAACTCGCTCGACGTCGGTGGCGAATACATGTACCGCATGCGTGGCGAGGCTCATGCCTGGACGCCAGATGCCGTTGCAACACTGCAGCATGCTGTTCGCCAAGGTTCGTGGGAAACCTTCAAGCTTTTCTCCGAACAGGTCAACGACGCGGTCGCGAATGCCCATTCCATCCGTGGCCTGTTCAGGATCAGAACGGCTGAGGAGGTGGGTCGCAAGAAGGTTCGGCTCGATCAGGTCATGCCGGCCGCCGAAATCGTCAAGCGCTTCTCGACCGGCGCCATGTCGTTTGGTTCCATCTCCCGAGAAGCTCACACGACGCTTGCGGTTGCCATGAACAAGATCGGCGGCAAGTCGAATACGGGCGAGGGCGGCGAGGAGCCTGACCGCTATCTGCCGCTGCCTGGCGGTGGCCGGAACCCGGAGCGTTCGGCAATCAAGCAGGTTGCGTCGGGCCGTTTTGGCGTGACGACCGAGTATCTTGTCAATTCCGACATGATGCAAATCAAGGTGGCGCAGGGGGCAAAGCCCGGTGAGGGCGGCCAGCTTCCTGGCCACAAGGTCGACGCCACCATTGCCAAGACACGTCACTCGACGCAAGGCGTTGGCCTTATCTCGCCACCGCCGCATCACGACATCTACTCGATCGAGGATCTGGCGCAGCTCATTTATGACCTGAAGAATGTCAACCCGGCGGCGGATGTATCGGTCAAGCTGGTTTCGGAGGTAGGCGTCGGCACCGTCGCCGCCGGCGTGGCCAAGGCGCGTGCCGATCACATCACCATTTCCGGTTACGATGGTGGCACCGGCGCATCTCCGCTGACTTCCTTGAAGCATGCGGGTAGCCCTTGGGAAGTCGGGTTGGCCGAAACCCACCAGACGCTTGTGCTCAATGGTTTGCGTTCCCGCGTGGCCCTACAGGTCGATGGCGGGCTGCGTACCGGGCGCGACGTGATCATAGGCGCGCTGCTTGGTGCGGATGAGTTCGGTTTTGCGACCGCGCCACTGGTTGCGGCTGGCTGCGTGATGATGCGCAAGTGCCATCTCAATACATGCCCCACCGGCATTGCGACGCAGGACCCTGTGCTGCGCAAGCGCTTCAAGGGTACGCCCGAGCATGTCATCAACTATTTCTTCTATGTTGCCGAAGAAGTACGCGAACTGCTTGCCGAGATGGGGTTCACCCACCTCGACCAGATCATAGGCGATACCGATCTTTTGGAGAAGCGGGCGCTCATAGAGCACTGGAAGGCCAAGGGCCTCGATTTCTCCAGGATGTTCCACAAGCCGGAAGCGCCTCAGGATCAGACCCATTGGACCGAACGGCAAAAGCATCCGATCGACGACGTGCTCGACCGCAAGCTGATCGAACTGGCGAAGCCTGCGCTCGAAGCCAAGCAGGCTGTGACAATCGAACTGCCCATCCGCAACGTTGATCGTTCCGCCGGCGCGATGCTGTCGGGAGAAGTAGCCAAGCGCTTCCGGCACAAGGGCCTGCGCGAGGACACGATCTCGGTGAAGTTGACCGGGACGGCGGGCCAATCCTTCGCCGCGTTCCTGACGCGTGGGGTGTCATTCGAACTGATCGGGGCCGGCAACGATTATGTCGGCAAGGGTCTGTCGGGTGGACGCATTGTCATCCGGCCGCCGGATGAAGCCAAGATCGTAGCGGAAGACTCCATCATCGTTGGTAACACGGTCCTTTACGGCGCGATTGAGGGCGAGGCCTATCTGCGTGGTGTTGCAGGCGAGCGTTTTGCCGTGCGCAATTCGGGTGCAGTCGCCGTCGTCGAAGGTGTCGGCGATCACGGTTGTGAGTATATGACCGGCGGGGTAGTCGTCGTCATCGGCAAGACGGGGCGCAACTTTGCGGCAGGCATGTCGGGCGGTGTTGCCTATGTGCTCGATGAAGCGGGCGACTTTGCCCACCGTTGCAACATGGCGATGGTAGAGCTCGAACCGGTGCCGGAAGAAGACGATATTCTCGAGAAGCTGCACCACCATGGCGGTGACATCGATCACAAGGGTCGCGTCGACGTATCGGGCGACATGACCAGCCACGACGACGAGCGGCTATACCAGTTGATTTCGAACCACGTGCACTACACCGGTTCGAAGAGAGGACGCGAAATCCTCGACAATTGGGCGACCTATAGGCCAAAATTCCGCAAGGTCATGCCGGTCGAGTACAGGCGTGCATTGCTTGAGATGGAGCGCGCTCGCATGAGCGTGGCGGCGGAATGACGACGATAGCTGCCGCCATTCTTGCGCGACGAAAACCGGTTGGACACAAACCGGAGGCGCGTTCGCGCTGACCGGGAAGCCGATAGGCTTCATTGCGCCGGGTTCTCCCGGTTTTCCGATCCGTACGCACGACCGACCGCCGAAAAAGCGAGGTCGAACGCAAGTCCAAGGACCATACGCATGGGCAAGGTAACAGGTTTTCTGGAGATCGACCGGCAGGTGCACAAGTACCAGCCAGCCTCTGATCGCATAAGGCATTTTCGTGAATTTACGCTGCCGTTGTCGGACAGCGAAGTGGAAAAGCAGGCGGCGCGCTGCATGGATTGCGGCGTTCCGTTCTGTCACGGCCCGACGGGCTGCCCGGTGCACAACCAGATTCCGGACTGGAACGACCTCGTCTATAACGGCGATTGGGAAACGGCGATCCGCAACCTGCACTCCACCAACAATTTTCCCGAGTTCACCGGCCGTATCTGCCCCGCGCCTTGCGAGGAAGCTTGCACGCTGAATCTCGAGGATATTCCCGTGGCCATCAAAACGGTGGAGCAGGCGCTTGCCGACAAGGCGTACGAGATCGGTTTCATCCGCCCCTATCCGCCCCAGACCAAGACCGGCAAGCGTGTCGCGATCATTGGCTCTGGCCCTGCCGGTATGGCGGCTGCCCAACAGCTTGGCCGTGCCGGCCACGAGGTCCACGTCTATGAACGTGAAAGCCGTCCAGGCGGCCTGATGCGCTACGGTATCCCGGACTTCAAGATCGAGAAGCATTTCATCGATCGCCGGATCGAACAGATGCAGGGTGAAGGCGTCACCTTCTTCTGCGGTATCAATGTTGGCGTCGACAAGCCGGTGACCGATCTTATCTCGAACTACGATGCCGTGCTTTACTGCGGCGGTTCCGAGACCCCGCGCGCAGCCGGAATTCCTGGTGATGACCTTGATGGCGTGCATGACGCCATGCCTTATCTGGTTCAGCAGAACCGTCGTGTCGGTGGCGAAGATATTCAGTCGACAGCATGGCCGTCCCAGCCGATTTTGGCCAACGGCCAGCATGTCGTCGTCGTCGGGGGCGGTGATACCGCCTCGGACTGTGTCGGCACGGCGTTTCGCCAAGGGGCGGTGCGGGTGACGCAACTCGATATCCGGCCGCAGCCGCCGGAAAAGGAAGACAAGCTTGCGGTCTGGCCCTACTGGGCAACCAAGATGCGTACCTCGTCTTCTCAAGCCGAAGGCGCAGAGCGTGAGTTTCAAGTGGCAACGCTTGAATTCATTGGCGAGGACGGGCAATTGACCGGCGTCCGGTGCTGCGAGGTAGATGACAAGCGCAAGCCGATAGCCGGGACCGAATTCGTCATCAGAGCCGATCTCGCCTTCATTGCCATCGGCTTTGCGGGACCGTTCACCGACAGCGTGCTGGCTGAATTGGGCGAAGGGATCAAGACGGTGGTCGACGTGCGTCGTTCCAAGAACGTCGCTGCGAATGATCGCAACTATCGCACCAATGTCGAAAAGCTTTTTGCTGCGGGTGATGCCCGCCGGGGTCAATCGCTCGTTGTGTGGGCGATCCGCGAAGGTCGGCAGGCCGCGCACGCCATCGACGAGGCGCTGATGGGATCGACCGTTCTACCGCGTTGATCCTCATTGCCTCGGAATGCTGAGGACTTAGCGAACGATAGCGGTAGTCTTGTCACCGCCATCCTTTGCGGCCTCAGGTGCTTTTTTCTGCGGCCAGGAAAAGTCGTCTGCGCGGCCCGGAGATGCTGCCGGTTCGTCACCTGCGCCGACGACCTTTCTCGCGGTGGTCGCGCTTGTGTGAGGCGGCGCGGCACCTAGAAGATCGGCGCCGCCGTCCAGGGCCGGATCGTTGAGCAGCATAGGCGGCGTGCGGTCGATATTGACCGGAACAGCGGCTTCGGCAGGGGTTTCCACCGAAAGGCCCATCGGCGTCAACGCTGGCGCAGTTGCGACCGGCGAGGTGAGGCCGAGGATCTTCAGCAACGGCTTCTCCGTGTAGAACGCCAGCTTGCGCTTGCCGGCGCGCGTGAGATTGATGCCGTCGTCGGCACGCAAGGTCACAGGCTGGCCGTTGATGTCCGGCCCCCTGGTGATGAAGGCGCCGTTCTCGTCGACAAATCCGTCCCATATGTCCACGAACTCGCCGCCGCTTTGCTCGGCTGAGGCGCGATAGATTTCGTTGAATGCCAGCATGTCCGACGTCATCTTGCTTGACCGGAACGCCGGCATGCCGACCCAGAGGAAGGGGACCTTGGAGGTCGAAATATGCTTGCCGAAAGCGAGGGTCCGATTTTCGTATTCTTTGGTCCATGCTTCGGAGCGCGGGAGTTCGCGGACTTCGCCAATCTGCATCTGTTGCCGGTCATTCGAGCCCAGCATGACGACAATTGCAGCAGGTTTTTCGGTTTCGAGCAGGCCGCTGATTTCCGCCGGCCAGTTGTAGAAGTCGTCGCGCACAAAGCCTGACGAGCCTTTGCTGCGGTCGACCACTTTGACGGACGCGTTTTCGGCAAACACCGTTTCAAGGTCCTTGGCCAGGCTGCCGGCCATGAAGTCGCCGACGACGAGGATCGTGCGTGCGTCGGGGGATTTTTCTACGACTGGTTTTGGCGGTTCGGCTGGAACGCTGCGTACAGTCGACTTGCGCGTTTGCGTCCGGGCCTTCGGCGGCTGCGTTGGAATAGCTTCAGGCGAGGCGACGCGTTCGCTCTTGCGTGGCCTGAACAGGTCACGCAACGACCACGAACGGTATTGCGGCTCCTGCGCTATTGCGGGGACGTTCATTGCCTCGGCAAACAATGCCAGAAGCGCTGCAAAGGCCACGATCAGGATCGGCGTGCGTAACAGAGTATCCCGGATGCGCAGTACCGAAACCAAGTCGACCTCTCACTCTTCAGGGCTAAGGCTACCTTTGGCGCAGCGACTTAAGCACTTCCATGCTCGGATGGCCATCCTGGGTCAAGCCGGACTGCGCCTGGAAGGCCATGATCGCCGCCTTGGAGCCTTCACCGATCTTGCCGTCGAACTTGCCGCTATAGTAGCCGTGTTCGGACAGGCGCTTCTGCAATTCCTGCCGTTCCTCGAAGGAAAGTTTCGTAAACGGGCGGTTCCAATCCTGGACCAGTTCGCCATAGCCGGCAATCTGGTCGGCAAGAAGGCCGACGGCAAATGCATATTTGTCGGCATTGTTATAGCGCTTGATGACCGAGAAGTTCTTTATCACCAGAAATGCCGGTCCTTCGCGGCCACCCGGCAATTTCAGCACAGCTTGCTCGGATCCGTTTTTGAAGGGTTTGCCACTGGCGCGGGTTACGCCAAGGGCCTGCCATTTGTCGAGGGACATCGATCCTGCCGGGAATTTGCGGCCCTGGGGGAGTTCTACCTCGTAGCCCCAGGTCCTGCCGCTCTGCCAGCCGTTCTTTCGCAGAAGGTTTGCCGCGGTTCCGAGCGCATCAGGAATTGAGTTCCAGATGTCGCGCCGGCCATTGCCGTCCACGTCAACTGCATAGGCTTGGTAGCTCGTTGGGATGAACTGGGTGTGGCCCATCGCGCCTGCCCAGGAGCCGGAGAGATGGCTTTCGTCAATATCGCCGGTTTGCAGGATCTTCAGTGCGGCGATCAACTGAGTGCGTGCGAATTTCGAGCGCTTGCTGTCGGCATAGCCCAAGGTTGCCAGCGAGCGCACGACATTGCGCATGACGTCCTGACGCTCGAGAATCTTGCCGTAGTTCGATTCCATCGACCAGATTGCCAGCAATACGTAACGGTCAACGCCGAAGCGCTGTTCGATCCGGTCCAGCCAAGGCTTCCACTTGCGGGCCATTTCGCGGCCGGTGGCAATCGATTCGTCATGGACGCGATTGTCGAAATAGTCCCATGCCGGGGCGGTAAATTCGGGCTGGTAGCGGGCCTTTTCCAGAACGACGGGGTCGATCTCGGTGATACCGCGAAAGGCTGCGTCATATACCCTGCCCGATACGCCGTTTTGTACGGCTGTGGCGCGGAAATTCGATACCCATTGGCGGAAACCCGCGTCCGCGAAGGCAGAACCTGCCGGCACAAGGAGGGCGAAGGACAGACCGGCCACGGTCAAGGCGCGCGTAAGGCTTTTTGCGGCGTTGCGAACTGGCATCTTTTCCTCCTTCACTATGTCGGAAAGATCATTGATCGCCGAATTCGGTTAGGAATTAGTTTACCATAGAAGCCTGGCGGAACGAAAATGCGCATCATCGATTAACGGCTGCAGCCTCTCGCGATCAAGCGTTCAACCTTCCTCAATTTCGGCATGACAATGTACGATGGAGGGTCTGGGCACGAAGTGCAGGGCAGGCCAACAAGAACGGAATGGATGATTGGCAATATGAAAAAAGTAAGGAAAGCAGTTTTTCCGGTAGCTGGGCTCGGCACGCGGTTTCTGCCGGCTACCAAGGCCATTCCGAAAGAAATGCTGACCGTCGTAGACAAACCCGTCATCCAGTATGTCGTGGATGAAGCTCGAGAGGCTGGTGTTGAGCACTTCATCTTCGTGACGGGCCGCAACAAGGCTGTCATCGAGGATCATTTCGACGTTCAGTTCGAGCTTTACGATACCCTTGCCCAACGCGGAAAGGGCGACCAGCTCTCGCGCCTGCAGCAGTTGCAACCAAGCCCGGGTCAGACAAGCTTTACACGCCAACAGGTGCCGCTTGGCTTGGGCCATGCGGTGTGGTGCGCGCGCGAACTGGTTGGCGATGAGCCGTTTGCGCTGCTTTTGCCGGATATGATCATGCAGTCGCGGAAAAGCTGCCTCAAGGCCATGGTCGAACTCTACGAAGAAACGGGCAACAACATCATCGCGGTGCAGGAATGCGATCCGGCAGAGACCCACAAGTATGGTATCGTCGGACGCGGCGAGGAAACGCATACCGGTTTTCGCGTCACTGAAATGGTCGAGAAGCCCAAGCCCGGCACCGCCCCATCCAACCTCTACATCAACGGTCGCTACATCCTGCAGCCGGAGATTTTCAAGATACTCGAAAGCCAGGAACGCGGAGCCGGTAACGAAATCCAGCTTACCGACGCCATGTTGAAGCTTGGCAAGCAGCAGCCGTTCTACGGCTACAAGTACGATGGCCGCACTTTTGATTGTGGCTCTCCGGAAGGTTTTGTCGAAGCCAATGTCGCCTTTGCGTTGTGGCGCAGCGACATGAACGAGAACATGTCCGAAGTCATCCGCACTTTGCTGGACGAGATGCACCCGCAGCGCCAGCGTTCAACCGGCTGAAATAACGGACAAGTCCGGTCAGCGCCGGAGCGTCAGGCCCACATAGATGCTGTTGGTCCTGGCGTCGCGGCCGGGCAGGTTGCTCGAAAGGGTTTCATGCCGAGCGCGCGTGGTGATGCCGGCATAGCGGTTCAGCCACCAGGTCAATCCTGCTTCGGCGCTGAAGATCAGATCGTGGCCATCAGAGCCGCTGTAGTCACGCCAATCCAGGCCAAGAAGTGCCGTCGCAGTCAGATTGGCGCGGATTTGCCGTTCTGCTGACAGGCGGCCTGAATAGAAGATCGAACCGCCTTCGCCGGGGGTTGTCGTTCCTTCCACGGCAGTTGTTCCTCTCAAGCCGATTGTGGTGCCGCGCTCAGGCGACCACCTCAGGTCGGCATTGACCGTTGCTGCCGAGATTGGGGCAACGCGATTGTCGTCGAACGATTCCCGCAGCCAGCCAGCGGAGAATTCACCAGCCAGCTTTTCGCCAAGGTCGAATTCGAGGCCAGCGCGTGTGCCTAGCCGGTTTGCCGACCGCTCGAAGCCGCCGGTGTCGATACGCTCGTCGTAGAGCCGCCGCCCTGCCTCGAATTCCAGAAATGGTGTCAGGGCCGGTGAGATCTCGTACCCCGTACGCAAGGTGGCCGTATAAAGGGTGGAGTTGCGGTCCTTCTGGGACAGCAGGCCACCCGTTGAAAGCTCGGCGTCGCCGTAGATATCGCGCTCGACAGCGCCGGTCAGGCCGATGCGCGCCTTGCCGACATCCTTCTCGATACCAAGACTGCCGTCGATGGTCTGTCGTAGTGGCTCTGAGGTGGTGCCGGTGATCACGACCGGTGATGATGCGGATTCAGGCGCTGCTTCGTATCCCAGCTTGCCGACTGCTCGCCACTCATTGTCGAGGTCGATGTTGAGATTTGTATCGAGGCGGCCACGTGCGTCTTCAACTTCGTCACCGGACAAGGTCTTTCGAAGAAGCACATAGCCGTCGATACTGGCGGAGTTTTTGCTCCAGTCTGAGGTCGCATTGAGGCGCAACGCCGTTTCGGAAAGCGTTGCCGGGCGTCCGCCATTGCTTGAGTCTGCATTTGACGTCGAGGTGATGCCTTGCTCCACGGATGGCCGCAAGGTGAACGATCCAACGCGAATGCCCGTAGGGGCGAAGGGATCTGCCTCCTGCTCTCTCGTGGCGGATTCGATTGCGCCAGTGCGCTCGGCGCGAGGATTGAGCCGAAGGTCTTCCTCTGTATCGATGGTGGTGGCGCGGCTATTGGTGGGCAAGTCTAGCGGAGGATCATCATCCTGCGCTGGCGGCGAGATTTCCTCGGTCGTGGCCTGTTCGGGCTGTGAAGATGTAGCCGCCGGGCGGCGACGCGGCAGCGGAGGCGCGTCGTCTGCGAAAGTGTCGGTGGGTTGTTGTGCCCCAAAGATGCTGCCGGTTGAAAGGCCAGTGTCGGTGCTGTCGCTGGTTGCGTTCGATGGGTGGTAGACGGGAGAGGGCACCCCGCTCGTGGAGCTTGTTCCCTGGGCAGCCTGAGCCTGGGCCATTTCCCGCGTCTTGGTCTGTTGATCGCTCAGAATCGCAGATTCAGAAACCTCACCGCGCAGTTCCAGGTTCTGCGCCAGCACTGAAACGGTTGACATCGGCAACAGGGCAGTTGCCGCCAAAAGCAGCATGCGGATCGTTTCGGCCCGCTCGGCTGTTCTGGTTCTGGATTGAAGACGCGGCATTACAACCTCGAAAGGCGCCGGCGCGCCATGCTTACCGAACCGTAAATTGGGATGGTTAACGGAGGGTTGAGGCGCGGCCTTTTGGAACACTGGGACAAAGCAAATTGTTGGACAGGCAAAGTGCAACGCGCTAAGCGCATTCGCCATGAGCGCGGGCATCTCCACCAAGAAGACTCAGCCGGATCGTCAAGCTTCGATCGCGTCGGCTCTTCGAACCGTATCCACCAGTCAAGGTGGCCTAGAAGCGCTGGTGAAGGCACTTCAGGACGGACTTGCCTCGCCATTTGCAGAAGCTGTCGAGACGATCTCCGGCATTAGCGGGCGTGTCATCGTCACCGGCGTCGGCAAGAGCGGGCATATCGGTTCGAAAATTGCTGCCACTTTGGCTTCAACCGGAACGCCGGCCTTTTTCGTCCACCCATCCGAGGCCAATCATGGTGACCTCGGCATGATTGCTGCCGATGATGCAATCATTGCCCTGTCATGGTCGGGCGAGACGGCCGAACTGAAGGGAATAATTGCCTATTCACGCCGCTTCTCAATACCTTTGATCGCCGTGACGGCCGGACAAAAGTCGGCGCTTGCGCGCGAGGCAGACGTGGTGCTGCTCCTGCCGCGCGTCGCCGAAGCTTGTCCGCATGGGCTTGCCCCGACGACGTCTACACTTCTTCAACTTGTCGTCGGCGATGCGCTGGCGATTGCCCTTCTGGAGGCGAGGGGCTTCACGCCTGACCATTTCCGCACCTTTCATCCCGGTGGGCAACTCGGCGCCAACCTGACCAAAATCCGCGACATCATGCATACCGGCGACAAGCTTCCGCTCGTACAGGCCGGAACCGGGATGCGCGACGCAATCCTTGAAATGTCCGGCAAGGGCTTTGGCTGCGTCGCAATCGTATCTGACGATGGCGCTCTGGCTGGCATTATCACGGACGGTGATATCCGACGGAAGATCGGTAGCGACTTGTTGGCGATGAACGTCGATCAAGTGATGACAACGCAGCCCAAGGCAATCGGTCCGGAAATGCTTGCCGCGACCGCCCTGCAGATCCTCAATTCGTCTGCGATTACGACGCTGATGGTGGTTGAGAATGATCGCCCGGTCGGGCTTGTGCATCTGCACGACCTGCTGCGCATCGGCGCTGCCTGATCCCGGATTGCCGTGACTCTACTGGATGGCCTCGACGGTCAGTTCCAGATCTGCCGCGGTCGCCCCGGTCACACGCACACGTGCGCCAACTGGTAAGTCAGGCCCCGAAACGCGCCACAAAGTGTCGCCAAGCTGGATGCGCCCACGGCCCTCCCTGATCGGCTCTGTCAAAGTGGCAGTACGGCCGATCATCTGTTCGCCACGTTGGTTGAGCATCGGTTGGTCGGTGTCGCGCTGCCGTGACCAGACGATCTGCTTTCCGACATAGGCGCAGATCAGCGACAAAATCAGGAAGACAACGACCTGCGTCTGCCAAATCCAGAAACCGGCATCCCAGATGACCAGCGAGACCGTGCCGGTAATCAGCGCCGCGATACCGATCCACAACAGGAAGACGCCTGGAACCATGATTTCGAGCACCAGCAGGATGAAGCCGATGACCATCCAGTTCCAGGGGCCGAGTTCGTTGAATATGCGTTCCAGCATGGGCATTATCTAACCTGTTGCTGTCAGCTTTCGGTGGAGCGGACCACGGGTGGCCGGGCGGACTGGCGTGACTGCTTGCCGCCGTCGCCACCAAAAACATCCTTGGCAATTTCGCCGATTCCGCCGAGCGTACCGATTAGCGAAGAAGCTTCCATGGGCATCAGCACAACCTTGGAGTTGCCGGCGGAACCGATTTTGGCCAATGCCTCCGTATATTTCTGGGCAACGAAGTAGTTCAGCGCCTGAACGTCGCCCTTGGAAATGGCGTCGGACACGACTTGGGTGGCTCGGGCTTCAGCCTCTGCAGCGCGTTCTCGAGCTTCGGCATCTCGAAAGGCTGCTTCCCTACGGCCTTCTGCTTCAAGAATTTGGGATTGTTTAAGTCCTTCCGCTTCGAGGATCTGAGCGCGCTTGTTGCGTTCAGCCATCATCTGCCGTGCCATCGATTCAACCAGATTTGCCGGTGGGTTGATGTCCTTGATCTCGACGCGCGTTACCTTGATGCCCCATGGGTGAGCTGCCTCATCGACGACACGCAGCAGGCGTTCGTTGATGGCGTCTCGATTGGACAGCAATTCGTCCAGGTCCATCGAACCCATGACCGTGCGGATATTGGTCATGGTCAGGTTGAGAATGGCGTTCTGGAGACCCGCGACTTGATAGGCTGCCTGCGGTGCGTTCAACACCTGATAGAAAGCGACGCCATCTACTGCCACAATAGCGTTGTCACGCGTGATGATCTCTTGCGTCGGAACGTCGAGAACCTGTTCCATCATGTTCATCTTCGCACCAATGCGATCGACAAACGGGACAATAAGATTGAGACCGGGCGTCAGCGTCTTGGTGTAGCGGCCGAAACGTTCGACGGTGTAGTTATAGCCTTGCGGAATCGTTTTGATGCCGGTGAACAGCACCAGCAGCACAAGGACGACAAGCACCGGGATGACTACATCGAGACCAGTGAACGCCATTTGCTTCCCCCTCGAATAGTGGGCCAACCGCCCGTGACAGCAGCATCACAGAAACACTTAAGTGCGTTTCCATAACGTTACAATCACGTCATTGATTGCAGCCAGTTGTGTATCTACCGGCTTGGACACCAATTGGCGGGTTGTCTCAAACCCAGCCGGAAAGTTCGCGTCTCGTCAGCATCTCGATAACAGCCATCCCCTCTGAGCTGTCGTTCAGGCACGAGATGTGGGAGAATTTTTCACCACCTGCGCCAAGGAATTCATCGCGGACTTCGCGTCCGATCTCATCCAGCGTCTCGATGCAGTCGGAAGAGAAGCCGGGATTGACGACGGCGATGCGCTTCACGCCGTCATGGGCAAGCTTCTCGACAGTCTTGTCCGTGTAAGGCTGCAGCCATTCCTGCGCTCCGAAGCGCGACTGGAACGTGGTAATGAGCCTGTCCTCGCTCCACCCCAACTTTTCTCGGAGCAGCCGCGTCGTTTCAAGGCAGTGGCGTCGATAGGGATCGCCCTTGTCTGAATAGGGTTTCGGGATGCCGTGATAGGAGGTTAGGATCATCTCTGGCTCGAAATCCAGCGATTTCAAGTGTCTGATGATCGAGGTGGCTAGAGCATCAATATAGATAGGCTCGTCATAGTAGGGCGGTACACTACGCACGGCCGGTGCGCGGCGCATTTTCATCAAGGCGCGGAAGAGCTGATCATTTGCGGTGGCAGTCGTCGTCGCCGAGTACTGCGGATAGAGCGGAAAGGTCAGGATTCGGTCGCAACCGCGTTCGACCAGCTTGCGCACGACGCTGCCGGTGGAGGGATTTCCGTAGCGCATGGCCCAGTCGACCGTGACATTTGGGAGATCGCGGAGGGAGGCGGCGAGCTTTTCACCTTGCGAACGGGTAAAGGTGTGGAGGGGGGACTCGTTGCGCTCGCGGTTCCATATTTTCGCGTAGTTTGCCCCGGATTTGCTGGGCCTGAAGGTCAGAACCGGCCCATACAGGATGGGGTACCAGATGAGCTTGTTTAGCTCGATGACGCGCGGATCCGACAGAAATTCCCTCAAATAGCGCCACATCGGCTTGAAATCGGTGCCGTCGGGCGTGCCGAGATTGACCAGCATGACTCCCACCTTGGCGGCCTTGGTTGGGGGCGCCGCGGTAGTCGTCGGAATAGAGTTCTCCAAGGGCTGGGTTCTGGTCCGTTCGGAAAGGGTCATGCAGTCATTTCTCCACGCGCCGTAAAGGTAGCGATACGCTGCGTGGATGCAATGCAGCTTGTGGCCGCACCTTGGTTCAACTTGTCGTCACCAGCCTTTCCGGTGACGACAAGTCTGTTTTTCAGTTCGCTGCCGGGATTTGCAACGTGCTGCCGATTGGAAGATGGCGCGGCCTGTAGGCGGAGTTGGCTTCGGCAATTGCTTTCCACTTGGCGCCGTCGCCATAGGCTTTGACCGCCAGATCCCAGAACGTGTCGCCGGCGACGATGACATGGCTCGTTTCAGCCGCCTGACCTGGCGTTGCAGCAGCCGGCTCGGCTGCCGTTGAAGCTGCCGGTGCAGGCTCTGGCGAAACTGTCGGCGGCGTGTTTGCAATATCGCTCGACGCGGACGGCAGGGCCGGTGTCGTGGTCTCGGCGGCTGCCGGTTCAGCCGGCTTTGCAGGCTCCGCCGCAGGGGCCGTCGCAGCCTGACCAGCGGCAATCTCGGTGATACGGCCTTCAAGCTTGGGGGTGTAAGGGTTGTGGGCGCCGAGGTAGTCGGCGACGACCTGCTCGAGGCCCGGACCGTAGTCGTAGGCGTTCTTGGCGTTGTCGGCAAAAATCTTGTAGCCGTCGCCGCCCTGGCGGACGTAGTTGTTGGAGGCGACCAGATAGTCCTTGGCCGGATCGATCGGCACCCAGTTGCCATTGTCCATGACTTCGACCGCACTGACCCGGCTTTCCGGAGCCGCCGATTTGTCGAAGGCGTATTTGAGGCCGGCGACCTGGGCGAAGCGGCCAGCACCTTCTTCAAGCTGGCTGACGCCGTTCTCAAGTGCTGCGACGATATCCTTGCCGCTGATCTGGAAGGTGGCAATGGTGTTCTGGAACGGGAGGACCGTCAGGACTTCACCCATCGTCACGGGGCCTTGGTCGATGGAAGCTCGCAAGCCGCCGCCATTGGTGAAGACGATGCTCACGCCCTGATCCTTGACGCGGTCGAGAACCGCGTCGGAAACGAGGTTGCCCATTTCGCATTCCCGCGCGCGACAGGCCTCGCGGCTGCCATCGATAGGCGCGGTGCTTTCGCCGACGAGCTTGGTCTTGAGTTCTTCGATCGGTGCGCCGAGTTCCTTGATGCGGTCAAGCACCGCCTGGTCGGGCGTAATCGACTTGTCGAGAAAGATCGGATCGCCCGAGGCCTCCTTGACGACGCCGTTGTCGTCGAACACCACTTTGAATTCGCCGAGATATTTGGAATAGGAGGCAGCCTGGGTGACCGGCACCTTGTAGCCTTCAGGGTTATCGATCATCGTCGGATAAGGGCCTTCAGCCTTGGCGTCGGTGTTCGACAGCAGCGAATGGGTATGGCCGCCGACCACGACGTCAACGCCCGGAATTTTCGCGATCATTTCCTTGTCGCGCGGGTAGCCGACATGGGTCAGGGCAATGATCTTGTTGACGCCTTCGGCTTTTAGTTTCTCGACTTCGGCGGTGATTGTCTTCACGTCATCTTCGATGGTGATGTTCGGTCCGGGAGAGGCGATCTCCGGTGTTTCCGTCGTGACCGCACCGACGATGCCGATCTTCTGACCGCCAATTTCGAGAACAATCGAAGGCTTGATGCGGTCGCCGACCTTTGCCGCGGCGCTCGCCTTGACGTTGGCGCTCAGCACGGGAAACTGGATGACATCGAGGAAGGGAGCGAGCGCGTCTTCGCCGTCATCGAATTCGTGATTGCCGACGGTCATGGCGTCGAATTTCATCTGGTTGAGAAATTCGGCCTCGGCCTTGCCCTTGTAGGTCGTGTAGAACAGCGAGCCTTGGAAGTTGTCGCCGCCGTTCAGCAAAATCACATTCTGGCCGTCCAGCTTCTTGCGCTCCTGGGCGATGGCGGTGATGAGGCGCGCTGCGCCTCCGATGCATTCGCCCTTGGTCTCTTCCTCGGCAGAGCAGGTGGATTCGTATTTGTTGTTCGATTCAATTCGGCTGTGCCAGTCGTTTATGTGGAGAATGTTGAGCGTGTAGTCGGCAAAGGAAGCTCCGGCCGACAGACCGAGCGTGGATGCCGACAAGGCGGCTATGGCAACGAACTTTTTCATGATGCTCTCCCGGATGGACTTGGCCGACGGCGCTGGGTTTCTGATCCTGGCTGCCTTAATTGACCGCAATATAACAGTCGGCACCCGACATGTTCACATTGCCGATTTTTGGTTGCAAGCGGAATCGATTGAACGAGCGCACCGTGATCGATGCCCGCCGGGTAGGTTCAAATTGTTACGGGGGAGAAGCACCCGGACGATTGCCGGGAAGGCAGGGCGCCCAAAGAGGCGCCCTTACCGCTGACATCGCTCAGGCGCGACGCGTCAGAACAAAGTTCTGGCCGGCAGCGCTGGTGCAGTTCAACTGGCTGGTCGATACCAGCAAGCAGTTGAAGCTGATCGGCGACTGGCGGATCAGCGAAGTTCCGGTGATCTCGACAGAAGTCGGCCCGGTCAATGTATAGGTTCCGTCAGACAGCTTCTGGCCGGTGTCGGTAGCTACGGTCTGGAATGTGCCAGCGTTGAGCGTGGACAAGCCTGTGCCCTGGGCGTCGATCCATGAACCTTCGACCCCTGTAGGGGCGGCGGCGACAGGTGGCGCCGACGGGCCGCTGGTCGTGCAAGCGGCGAGCACAGCGCTGGCCGCCAGACCCAAGCCGACTGATAGAACTTTTTGCGCGATGCTCATGTGTTTTCTCCTCGGTCCGCAACCTTTCAATCGCCCGATTTCCGGGCGATTGCAAGGTGTGCAGGTGAGGTAGGAGCTACGCTATCGGACCAGTATGTTGCGGAACTGCCACGGATTCTTGTGGTCGATGTCTTCCGGGAACAAGCCCGGGCGATTATCGAGCGGCGTCCAGTCCGTGTAATAGCCCTTCATCGGGCCAAGGTAAGCGGACTGGATTTCCAGGCAGCGCTGATAGTCCATCTCATCGGCTTCGACGATGCCGGCTTCTGGGTGTTCCAGCGCCCATACCATGCCCGCAAGCACGGCAGAGGTGACCTGAAGGCCGGTGGCGTTCTGATATGGCGCAAGCTTGCGCGCCTCGGCCAACGACAATTGCGAGCCGTACCAGTAGGCGTTCCTGTCGTGACCGTAGAGCAGCACGCCCAGCTCATCGACGCCGTCAACCAGCTCGTCTTCGTCGAGAACGTGATGCACGGATTGCGGCTTGCCGGCTGCGCCGAACATCTCGTGCATCGACAGGACTGCATCGTTGCACGGATGATAGGCATAGTGACAGGTCGGGCGGTAGTGAACCTTGCCCTTCTTGCCGCGCACGGTGAAGAAGTCGGCGATCGAGATCGCTTCGTTGTGGGTGACGAGAAACCCGTATTGCGGGCCGGGCGTCGGGCACCAGCTGCGGACGCGGGTGTTGGCGCCCGGCTGTTCTAGGTAGATGCCGGCCTTGCAACCGCTTTTGTGATCCTTGGCGTTCTTGGGCATCCACTTCTCGTGCGTGCCCCAGCCGAGTTCCGCAGGCTGCAGGCCCTCCGAGATGAAGCCTTCCACCGACCAGGTATTCCAGAACACGTCCAGCGGCTTCGGGTTCTTGGCGCGTTGCGTATCGCGCTCGGCGATGTGGATGCCCTTGACGCCGGCTTTCTGCATCAGTTCGGCCCAGCCCTCGCGGTCATGCTGTTCCGGCCGGGTGAAATCGAGGCCGAGATCGGTGGCGAGGTTGACGAGCGCCTGCTTGACGAACCACGACACCATGCCGGGATTGGCGCCACAGGTGGACACGGCGGTGGTGCCGCCCGGATGCTTGCTTTTTTCCTTCAACAGCGATTCACGCAAAGCGTAGTTGGTGCGAGAGGCGTTGTCCGCTTCGGTGTCGAAGTAGAAGCCGAGCCAGGGTTCGATGACGGTATCGACGTAGAGGACGCCGAGCTCGCGGCAGAGCCGCATGAGGTCGACGGAACCGGTGTCGACCGACAGGTTGACGCAGAAGCCTTGCCCGCCGCCCTTGGTGAGAAGCGGTGCAAGCAATTCCTTGTAGTTCTTCTTCGTCACCGCTTCCTGCACGAAGGCAATCTTGCGCTCGTCGAGCAGCTTGCGGTTGGCGTCATCGGGATCGATGACGGTCATGCGCGATTTGTCGAATTTGAAATGACGCTCGATGAGCGGCAATGTTCCGCGTCCGATCGAGCCAAAGCCGATCATGACAATGGGACCTGTTATCTCACCGTGGACCGGCCACTTTTCATTCGCCATTCTTTTGCAAACTCCATTCGCGCAAAATGTTACCAAGGGCACTGCCCGCAAACGGCGGGCTAAACCATAGTTTAATGTCATATGCTAGAGCGATTGACGCGCGAAGGAAGCGCCGTTCGTTCGGATAACAGCTAATTCATTGTTATTATTTTGCTTTATTCGATTTAACCGTATGCCGGAATCACGCCCCTTCGAGGGTCGTTGCGGGGGGCGGACGGTTCGGCGTCAAAGCCCGGCGAGGCGCTCCAGTGCGGAAACAAGCCGGTCGCGGTCGCCGGTCAGACCTTTATAGTCAAGCTGCGCCTCGTCCAGCGCTGCCAATTGCGCAGCGAAGGAGATGGCAATCCGCTTGCGCTCGTCATGGCGCGAGAGCACGGCAAGCGGGTCAAGAAAGATGCGGATTGTGAAAAGAATATCTCCGGAAACGGGCAGCTTCCTCAACGTCTGCCGCTCGACCCGGATGAAGGCGCTGGCGTTGATGTTCTTATCGTTGAATCGGGAAGGGCGCATGGTGGCGCGGTCGATGCGCTGCTCGTCAGACAGCGGATGATAGAGGGCGTCGCCGGCCTGGATCGACCAGTTGTATCGCTCCACGGGCAACTCGACGGCCAAGTTGTCGAAGATGCGTTCGATCATGCCGGCCATGCGTGTGCCGGGGCCGAAAGCCGGTACCGGAATGTGGATGTCCTGCATCGTCTTGCCGAATTTTTCGGTGAGCGACCATGACGAGGGGAAGCACAACGCACCCGCGACCAGCCGCCAACCTTCGGCGCTCTTGCGCATCAGGATCAGGTCTTCCTGCACCAGCAGCGAGGCAATGTGGAGCGGCGGCAGACCGGCACCGATTTCGGGCTGCCCGGCAACGGTCAGCCTTGCGCCATCGGTTTTGTAGTGTTGCGCATGGCGGGCAGGGAGATGGTCGACAAGCAGGGCGAGTACTTCCGCCTGCGCGGCTCTTGTGTCCGGTTCCTCAACAAAGACGCTGGAGCCATATTGGGCATGAATGCGCCGCTTTTCCGCGAGGTGGAAATCGAACGTATCGTCGATCTCGATCCATTCGTCGAGGTCGAGCGGCTTCAACCCGATGGCAAAGAGCTTGGACGAACCATCATAGGGTGTGTGGGCGGGAGTGGATGCCAAGGCGGTTCCGGCTGTTGTTTAGCGCCATGTCGATAGCAAGGGGACGGCGCTGCTGCAATTCATGCCGTTTAGGCCAGTTCTGCGGGGATCAGGCCACGCAACGAATTGCCGACGAAAATCGCCCTGGCATTGGCCAATGCTTCGTAGGGGATGACGGCTTCAACGGCGCGAGCCTGTTCAAGCAGTTCTTCGCGTAAAACGCCCGGCAAGAGACCGCAGTCGAGGCGAGGGGTGGCTAGAGCGCCGTCGCCGAAATCCACGAACAGATTGGTGATGGTGCCTTCGCAGGCTTCGCCGCGCTCGTTCATCAGCAAGACTTCGTCGGCCTGCGTGGCCAGATGTTCGGCCCGGGCGCGAACATAGATTTGGCGACGCGTGGTCTTGTAGGCGAGCAGCGCGTCGCTGGAATCCAGCCTCGCGCGGGCAAAACGCAGGCGCCAGATCTTGTCCGCGGCCAAAGGCGTGAACGGCTGTGCCGTGGCGTCGGCCGTTCCCCCTCTTGTCAGGACGAGCCGCACGCGCTGGGGGAACTGGGCATTTGCGACAACCCTGCCCAGCGCTTGCCCGATATCGTCGGGATGGCACGAGAAGCCGAGCGCCGCAGCCGAATTGTAAAGCCGGGCAAGGTGCCGCTCCAGCCGGACGAAACCGGCGTCCGGTTCCCAGCGCAGCGTTTCGATCAGGTCGAAGCCGGCGGCATTCCCGTCGCGAAGCGTGCTTTCAGCAGACACTCCTTGTATTCCTCCTCAGCCGTGGAATCGAACACGACGCCACCACCGACATTGTAGACGGCTTCGCCGTTCGGGTAGAGCGATATGGTGCGGATGGCGACGGAGAAGCGCATCGTGCCGCCGGGTGCGATCCAGCCGATGGCGCCGCAATAGACGTCGCGCGGCCCGCTTTCCAGGTCGTGCAGCACCTCCATCGCCCGGATCTTGGGCGCGCCGGTGATCGAGCCGCAGGGAAACAGCGCCGCGAAAATCTGGCGGATGGAGAGGCCGGGCAGGAGTTTTGCCTGCACGCGGCTCACCATCTGGTGCACGGTCGGGTAGCTTTCGATGCGGAACAGCTCCGGCACGTCCAGGCTGCCGACTTCGCTGATCAGGGAAATGTCGTTGCGCAGAAGGTCGACGATCATCCGGTTCTCGGCCTGGTTCTTCTCGTCGTTGCGCAGGAACTCCTTGAGCCTGCGGTCTTCTTCCGGGGTCGCGCCGCGAGGCGCAGTGCCCTTCATGGGGTGCGTTTCTATGATGCCGTCGCGGGAAACCTCGAAGAACAGTTCGGGCGAGCGGGACAAGACGACGGGGCCATCGCCGAGCGAGACCAGCGCACCGTAGCGGACCGGCTGGCGCTCGGTGAGGGCGTTGAAGGCGGCCAGCGGCGTGCCGGACCAGTGGGCGTCGACCTGGAAGGTCAGGTTGCCCTGATAGCAATCACCTTCGCGGATATGCCGATGCAAGCGGTTGAACCTGGGTTGGTAGACATCGAACGACCAGCTTGCCCGCGCGTCGAAGATCGGGCCGTTGGTGGCGGTGCTGCCCTGTGCGACGGGCAATCGTTCGGACGGTTGGTCGAAGACGCCGAGGCAGAAAAGCGGCGCTCGCCTCTCCTTGGGCAAAAGCGGCACAAGCTTGGGCTCGAGCAGGTAACCGGCCTCATAGGAGAAATAGCCGGCAAGCCATTTGCCGGCTTCATAGGCCTGTTGCACTTCAGCCCACGCCGCTTCGAACTCATGCGCCTCGGTTGGCGTGATGAGGGCCGAGGGCCGCTCGAACAGGACCTCGCGTCCGGCAAGGTCGTCACGAAACAGGGCGAAGGGCGAGTTAAGCACTTTGGGAGCACCAGCCGATATTGCCGGGAAAAGCCGTTCCTTAGTCCAGCGCTTCCAGTTCGTCGATGAGGTTGCTTATGACGCCGAGCCCGATCTGCCAGAAAGTCGGGTCGGTTGCATCGAGCCCGAACGGCTTCAGGAGTTCCGAATGGTGCTTGGTGCCACCTGCGCGCAGCATGTCGAAATACTTCTCCTGGAAACCGCGCTCGGCGTTTTGATAGACCGCGTAGAGCGAGTTCACGAGGCAATCGCCGAAGGCGTAGGCATAGACGTAGAAAGGGGAATGGATGAAATGCGGAATGTAGGTCCAGAAGGTCTCATAGCCTTCGCGCAGCTTGATCGCCGGCCCGAGGCTTTCGGCCTGAACTTCCAGCCAGAACTTGCCAAGCTGGTCCGAGGTGAGCTCGCCGTTCTTGCGCTCGGTGTGGACCTTGCGCTCGAACTCGTAGAACGCGATCTGGCGCACGACCGTATTGATCATGTCTTCGACTTTTTGCGCCAGCATTGCCTTGCGTTCGCGGCGGTCGCTTGTCTGGTCGAGCAGCGAGCGGAAGGTGAGCATTTCGCCAAAGACGGAGGCCGTTTCGGCAAGCGTCAATGGCGTCGAGGCCATCAGCGTGCCCTGGCCGCCTGCTAGCACCTGATGCACGCCGTGACCCAGCTCATGCGCCAACGTCATCACATCGCGCGGCTTGCCCATGTAGTTGAGCAATACATAGGGATGGACCGAGGGTACTGTGGGATGCGCGAAGGCGCCGGGCGACTTGCCGGGCCGCACCGGCGCGTCGATCCAGTTGCGGTCGAAGAAGGTGCGGGCGATGTTGGCCATCTGCGGCGAGAAGCGATTGTAGGCGGTCAGGACGGTGTCCCTGGCATCGCTCCACTCGATGGTGGCCTGAGGGGTCTCGGGCAAGGGCGCGTTGCGGTCCCAATGGTTCATGACGTCCATGCCAAGCCAGCGCGCCTTCATGGCGTAGTAGCGGTGCGACAGGCGCGGATAGGCATCACGCACGGCGCTCGCCAGTGCATCCACCACCTCGCGCTCGACACGATTGGCGAGGTGGCGTGAATCGGCGATGTCGACGAAGCCGCGCCAGCGATCGGAAATTTCCTTATCCTTGGACAGCGTGTTGGTGATCAGCGTGAAGGTGCGAATATTCTTCGAAAAGGTCGCGGCAAGAGCTTCCGATGCCTTGCGCCGGACCTCGCCATCCGCATTCTGGAGCCGGTTAAGCGTCGGTTCCAGCGTGAGCGCTTCGCCATCGATATCGAAGCGCAGGTCCGTCATCGTCTCGTCGAACAGGCGGTTCCAGGCCCCGCGCCCCGTTATCGATTTCTCATGGAAAAGTTGCTCAATACGGTCTTCAAGCTGAAACGGCTTGTCTTTCCTGAGATCGAGAATCCAAGGCTTGTAGTGGCCGAACGTGGCATCCGTCGCCAGCGCCTTCTCAATCACGCCGTCGTCGATCTGGTTCAACTCCAGGGCGAAGAACAGAAGATGCGCGCTGGCATCGGTCATCTTTTCCTGGATGTCGCCATAAAGCTTGGCGCGTTTCGGATCAGACGTATCTCCCGCATAGACCAAGCCAGCATATGAGACGATACGACCAACGAGGTCTTCAAGCGCCTCATATTCGCGCATCGCCTGACCGAGCTTGCCCTGGGCCTCGCGCCCTGCCTCGGCGGCCAAAGTACCCTTCCAACTGGTTTCAAAGGCAACCGCGTCGGCCGCCGCCTTGTCCAGATCGCGCTTCAGTTCAGGCGCGTCCATGCCCGAGTAAAGATCGGACAGATTCCACTCGGGGAGATCGCCAAGATCGGTGCTTGCGTGTCCGGCAGGGGCCGCCGCGAACTGTCGATCCGAAACCGTGCGCATCGCAATACCTTTCGAGATGGGCTGAATGCCGGTCAAATCCTAAGGATTTCATTCACCGGCTTTTTTGAAACCTTATTTAGAACCCTGTGCCAAGATGATCCATAGGGGAGAATCCAAGGGCGGATAGTTTCGGGCACTCATGGCAGGTTCCATTCTTATAGTCGATGACGATCCGGTGCAGCGCAGGTTGCTGGAGGCGGCTGTGGTGAAATTCGGCCACACTGCGATTGTCGCTGACGGCGGCGAAGCAGGCCTTCAGGCGATAGACGGGCCGAATGCGCGCGACGTCTCGGTCGTCATCCTTGATCTATCCATGCCCGGGCTTGACGGCATCGGCGTGCTCAAGGCCATGCGCGAACGAGGCATCGCCATTCCGGTTATCGTCCAGACTGCACAAGGCGGTATCGAAACCGTCGTGCTGGCCATGCGACACGGCGCTTTCGACTTCGTGGTGAAGCCTGCTTCTCCTGACCGGTTGCAAACGGCCATCACCAATGCGCTCAAGGTCGAGGCCGTCGAGGGCGAGGTGAAGCGCAGCGCGCGGCGTGGCAGCGGTTCCCTTACGTTCAAGGATCTCGTCACGCATAGCCCGACGATGGAGCGTGTCATCAGGCTGGGCCAGAAGGCCGCTGCGTCGCATATTCCGATTTTGATCGAGGGCGAATCCGGTGTCGGCAAGGAACTGGTGGCGCGAGCCATCCAGGGCACGAGCGACCGCCGGTCGCGACCCTTTGTTACTGTGAACTGCGGCGCGATCCCCGACAATCTTGTCGAGAGCATCCTGTTCGGCCACGAAAAAGGCTCGTTCACGGGCGCGACCGATAAGCACACCGGCAAATTCGTCGAAGCGCACAGCGGAACGCTGTTTCTGGACGAGATCGGCGACCTGCCGCTTGACGTTCAGGTGAAGCTCCTGCGCGCCGTTCAAGATGGTGAGGTTGACCCGGTCGGCGGTCGCGCGACCGTGAAGGTCGATATCCGGCTGATCTCTGCAACCCATCGAAACCTCTTGCAGCAGGTCAAGGATGGCAAGTTCCGCGAGGACCTTTTCTACCGCCTGAACGTCTATCCGATTTTCGTGCCGCCGCTTAGGGATCGCAAGGAAGACATTCCGTTGCTGGTCGAACATTTCATGGAAAAGGTGGCGCCCGCCGATCCCAGAAGGCGGCTGCGCGGCATTTCCAGAAATGCGCTTGCGCTGCTGCAGGCCTATGACTGGCCGGGCAACATCAGGCAGCTGGAAAACGCGGTCTTCCGTGCATCCGTATTGTGCGAAGACGACGTTTTGACCGAGGAAGAGTTCCCTCAGATCCGGGCGCAGGTCGAAGGAACCGTCAATCTCGATCGCCCCGTTGCCGGAGTCAAAGTCGAAGATCCTTCGGCCCACGACGAACCCGCGAGCGCGGCGATTGTCGCTGTTGACGATGATGCTGTTTCGGGTAGCGCGCAAGGCGGGTTTGGACTGCTGCAAGTGCTGGACGAACGCGGCAATGTGCGCCCGCTTGCGTCGGTCGAACTTGAGATGATCAAGTTCGCTATCGACCACTATAATGGCCAGATGAGCGAAGTCGCGCGCCGACTCGGTATCGGACGCTCGACCCTATACCGTAAGCTCAAGGAATATGGCATCGACCCCGAAACCGGTCGCCCCGAGCGCATGGCCTCATAACATACGGCGCTTGCCAGAGGTTAGCTTTTCGCGTTAAGACCCTGTTAACGCGCCTTAAACGGGTGGTTTACCAAGAAAACGGGTGGGCATTTTTTGCCGGGATATCGCCACGGTGTTACCGCATTTCGGCTTCAATAAGCGATGATTAACCATTAGGATTGATATTCGGATGTGAATTCTCCACATCCGTTTGCGCAAATCCGGGGACAAACGGCAGCCTGCAAGGCCTTTTGATTTGAACAGAATCGAACGACAAAAAAACGGGCGGCAATCTCACAACGTCTGGTCAAAGTGGCTGGCGGCGGTGGCTTTGGCCGTAGGTGTTGTCTCAGCTTCGGCGACGACCGCAAGTGCGGAAGTGCGGACCCTGAAGCTTTTCAATCTGCATACGAAGGAGAAGGCGGAAATCGTCTTCAAGCGTAATGGCAGATACGATCAGTCCGGCCTGCGCGAGGCGAACGCATTTTTGCGCGACTGGCGTCGCAACGAGCCCACCAAGATGGACCCGCGCCTGCTTGACCTCGTATGGGAAGCGTATCGCGCCAGCGGGTCGAACGGCTATATCAACGTGATTTGCGGTTATCGCGCTCCGGCGACCAATTCGATGCTGCGCACCCGCAGCCGCGGCGTCGCCAAGAAGAGCCAGCACATGCTTGGCAAGGCGATGGACTTCTACATTCCCGGCGTGCCGCTCAAGAAGCTCCGTGACATCGGCTTGAAGATGCAAGGCGGTGGCGTTGGTTATTATCCAACTTCAGGCTCGCCATTCGTTCACATGGATGTCGGCAATGTGCGCCACTGGCCGGGCATCAGTCGCCAGGAACTTGCCCGGGTTTTCCCGAATGGCAAGACGCTGCATGTTCCAAGCGACGGCAAGCCATTGCCTGGCTATGAGCAGGCACTGGCGGCCTACAAGTCCCGAAAGAGTTCTGGTAGCCCGGCTATTGCCCTGGCGAGCGCCGGTGGTTCGGGCAGCAGCAAATCCGGCGGCCTCCTGGCTGCATTCTTCGGCGGTGGCGCCGACGAGGAAGAGGATAACAGCGATGTCGTAGTGGCTGCCGCCCCGGCGCCCAAGAAGACTGTCGCGACTGCTGCCGCTGAGAAGAGCGTTCCGGGCATTGCGATCGTGTCGCCGAAGGATGCGCAACGCGCTGAAGTTCCTCAACTTGCCGAGGAAGAAGCGGCCCCGCCGCAGGAGACGCCTGAAACCATCATTGCGGCATTGCCTGCGCGCAGCGTCCCGCTGCCGGGCTTTGCGCCGCGGCCCAAGGCTGACGTAGGTGCTGCTACACCGGATACCGCGCCGTTTGGTGCGGCTGATGCCGGCGCGGTCGATATGGCTGCGCTCACTCAGGCGCCAGCGAATGTTCCTTTTGCTGCTGCACAGGCGACCGAAGGAGCAACCCAGCTGGCATCGAGTGATGTGATGGCTGGCAAGGTCCCCTTGCCGACCTGGCGTCCGGAACATGGCATGCCTTCCGCAGCGCCGCAGCAGGACAACGGTTCGACGCTGTTGGCGTTGGCCGACAACAGCCAGCATGATGTGACTGCCACGGACGCTTTCTCGGCAATCCCGTCGGCGCGCCCTGACGACGAGGTCAAGGCCCTGCTTGAGCAGGCCGCGGCCGATGAGTATCAGGTCGCTGCGGTGTCGCTGGAACGTTCGGCGTTCAACAATCCTGCTGTCGATCAGGCTTCGCCACGCACTGCGGCGATTGGAACCCCTGCAGATCCGACCGGAGCAATCGGCGGCAACGTCAAGACGACGCGCAAGGAATCGCGCGCCACGCCGCAAGACCTCAAGCCGGAGCCAAAGGCTGTCGTCATGGCGGCGGAACCGAAGCTCGCTCGCTGGGCCTTGCACAGCAACGACTATGTCGCCAAGGCATCGGATTCCACGACAGCGCCGCGCTATGCCTATAATCTCGTTCGCACCGCACCCACCGAAGTCTATACGAACGGCTTCCAGTCCGGTGACGAAATGAACAACGCCAACCGCTTTACGGGAACCGCCGTGAAGTTCCTGTCGGTGGCGCGCTTCCAGGCCAAGTAGGCTTCGGCTAGCTCAATCAAAAAGCCGCGCCTGATGACAGGCGGGGCTTTTTGTCTTTGGAAGATCGCAGACTGTCGGACTTAAGTTACTTTCGCAACGTGGCCGCCTCGCGGGCGAGAGTTTCGATCCGGGCCCATTCTCCTGCTCTGACGAGATCGTCGGGGGCAATCCAGGAACCGCCCACACAAACGACATTCGGCAGATTTAGATAGTCCCTGGCGTTGGCGGCACTGACGCCGCCGGTGGGGCAGAACTTCACATCGGCAATCGGTGACGCCAAGGCTTTCAGGAATGCGGCGCCGCCAGCCTGTTCGGCGGGGAAGAATTTCAGGAAATCCAGGCCCGCCTGCCGTGCCGTCATGATTTCACCGGGTGTTATGGCGCCAGGGAGAAACGGAACCTCGCTATCGTCCGCTGTGATCAACAGTTCGCGTGTGATGCCGGGGCTGACGATGAATTTCGAGCCGGCTGAAACCGCTTGCTTGAACTGATTGCGGTCGAGAATAGTGCCTGCGCCGACGATGGCTTCCTCGACCTCGCCGGCAACGCGGCGAATGGCTTCCAGAGCATCGGCTGTCCTCAACGTAATCTCGATGGCGGGCAGTCCACCGCGCGCCAAAGCCCGCGCCAATGGCACGGCGTGGGCAACATCGGAGATCTTCAACACAGGAATGACAGGCTGGCCATTGAGCAGGGCGAGCAGCTTTTCGGTCTTGGTTGGCATGGTGAGCTTTCGGTATTTTGATAATTCAACCGATTTAACAGATGGAAAACGGCATGTCCACGATGGGAGGCGCAAGTGAACGAACGGAAATCAGCCTGCAAACCAGTTCTTCAACCATAGCCAGAAACGACGGAAGAGCCCGCTTGAAGCAAGGGCTGCCTCGATCGCCTCGCTGGTCCTTTTCCCGATGATGCCATCGGCGTCGAGGCCGTGATCCGCCTGGAATTTTTGGGCGGCTGCGAGGGTTGCGGGGCCAAAGATGCCATCGACTGACGCTGGATAGCCAAGCGCCGTAAGGGAGCGTTGGAGGTTTGCTACCGTCTTTCCTTGCGACCCCGGCCGTAGTAGCGGAGACTGTGTGGCGGCCCTTAAAGGCTTGCCGGTGGCATAGTGTTCGTAGGCGTCGGCGATCTTCTCGTCATAGGCATTCTTCTTGTAGCCTGGCCCGTTATAGCCGTGGGCAAAAGCTGGCCAGTCATGGCTTCGCAGTGCATCCGCCAGGCCGGCTTTCTCGATGTACCTGACCATCAGCCTGACTTGACCGAAAGCACCAGAGCGAGCTTCCTCAACCAGCGCTTCCACACTTGCATAGCCCAGCCATTGCCAGTGCGCGCCCATGACCTGACCCAGGCCCCAGGAGACGGATTCGTAAGCCGCCTGTGCGTCGATCGCCGCTGCCTTTTCCAGCATCTTCCAGCGGCCGGCCTGGGTCCTGGGGTTGGCTATGGCTCCGGCCGAAGGGGAGGCAAGTCCCTGTGCTCGGGCCTGCTCCTGCTTTTCGCCGCTCAGCCGGCGGTCGAAATAGTGACCTTCGAAACGGATCAATGGTTCCTGCTTGCCTTCGACCAGCGCGAATACCTGGCCCGCGCTCTCAACGGCCGTTACTGCCAGCAACGCAGCCGGCTCAAGGCCGGCATCGTTGGCTGCCTGCTTGATCTCGTTGACAACGCTATCGCTAAACATGGTGGCCCTGAATCTCCTGTTGGCTCGGCCAGTGTTGCGCAAACCATGGGGACGTGCGCATCCCGAACAAAAATCTGCGGCTTGAATCCACGCCTGTGAAACGATACGGGCACTCATCATGAACGAAAAGACCGTGCAAGAGCCGTTCCGTGTTGCCGCACTTTACCGATTTTGCCGGTTGGAGCGCTTCGAAAGCTTGCGCACGCCGCTGGCCGAATTCTGCTGCGCGCGCGGCATCAAGGGTACGCTTCTACTGGCGCGCGAGGGTATCAATGGAACGGTCGCAGGCGGCGGGGCCGCAATTGAAGAGCTGATTGCGCATCTTCAATCGATCCCCGAGTTTTCCGGGCTGGAAGTGAAGCATAGCCATGCAGCGGCAATGCCGTTCCACCGTATGAAGGTGCGTCTCAAGCGTGAGATCGTCACCATGGGCGTCAACGATGTCGATCCGATCCGGAGTGTCGGTACCTATGTGGAAGCTGGTGACTGGAACGCGCTGATTTCCGATCCCGATACGATCCTGATCGACACGCGTAACGACTATGAGGTGGCGCTCGGGAGTTTTGAAGGCGCCGTCGATCCGCATACCTCAAGTTTCCGCGAATTTCCCCGCTGGATCGAGGAACATCGCGCCGATCTTGAGAACAAGAAGATCGCAATGTTCTGCACCGGTGGCATCCGCTGTGAGAAGGCGACCGCATTCGTGAAGTCGCTGGGGTTCGAGGATGTATTCCATCTCAGGGGTGGCATCCTCAAATATCTCGAGCAAGTGCCTGAAGCCGAGAGCCGGTGGCAGGGCGAGTGCTTTGTTTTCGACGAACGTGTCTCTGTGTCGCACGGGTTGGAGGAGGGCGAGGCGGAGCTATGCAGGGCCTGTCGCCACCCACTGACGGCGAGGGACATCGCATCGCCCAAGTACGAAGCAGGCATTTCATGCTCTTATTGCCATGATCAGCGCTCGGACTCTGATCGGGCACGCTATGCTGAACGGCAGCGTCAGGTCCAGTTGGCCGAAAGCCGGGGCAGGGGCCATATCGGCAGCTGAATTTTGGCCGGAGCGCCAAACGGGCAAAACGTCGTTCCGTCATTGTAATGCCAAGGTTCGACGCCTACCTCACCGACACAGGAAACGTGCCCAGCCGGGCCAACTGCGGAGGTGCTGATGTTCGACCCCAAGAAACTGCTCGACGATCTGCTGGGTTCACAGGTTCCGGGAACTGGTTCCACCGTACGGGACAAGGCGGGGCAGGCCGTGCAGATGGCGAAGGATAATCCGCTGGCGGCGGGCGCTCTCGCTGCGGTTCTGCTTGGCACGGGTGCCGGCCGGCAGGTTACAGGCACCGCGCTTAAGCTTGGCGGCCTCGCTGCAATCGGCGGTCTCGCCTACAAGGCCTATCAAAACTACCAGAACGGCAAGGCTCCTGCCGAGACCACAAGTGCGGGGCAACCGGAATTGCTCCCGCCCCCCGCAGATACCGCTTTCCATCCTTCCCAAGCACCGCAGGGTGAATCCGAGTTCGCCTCCACACTTGTTCGGGCAATGATCGCCGCTGCGAAGGCAGATGGACGCATCGATGACGACGAGCGCCGCAAGATCGGCAACAAGCTAAGCCTTGCGGGCTTGGATGCAGATGCCGAAGCCTTCCTGAAGGCCGAATTGGATGCTCCGCTGGACCTGGATGTATTGGTCGCAGCTGCGCAAACGGACGCACAGAAGGTCGAGCTTTACACGGCATCGCGCCTGGCCATCGACCCTGATACACGTGCGGAGCGGGGCTATCTGGATCTGCTGGCCGGACGGCTGGGGTTGCCGGACGCATTGGTCGAGCACGTCGAGGCGACAGTCAGTGTCGCAAAGGCACCGGTTCCAGCGCAGGCGTCCAATCCGAAATCACCTTGGTGAGTGCTTTGCGGCCAAGGCTGACGGCTTAGGCTTCTGTTAATTCAACGAGCGCATCATTTTCGTCAGTCGGACCCGCTTTCCTCCTCCCGAGCGTGGCCCAGATCAGGGGCGGTCGCCAATGACCGCCCTTTTTTCGTGCCCGCAGGGCCTTTTTTGCCTTCGCCGGGTGAAGCCCCCCGGCACTCCGATGCTGCTTTCAATCTCGTTCTGTAGCTTGATATGCGCCCTGCCATTTGCGATGCACGTTCGGCGGAGGAAAAGGCATGGCTATCAAGGGAACTGCAATCGTAACCGGTGCCGGGACCGGCATTGGCAAAAGCGTCGCCCAGGCGCTGCTTGAGGCTGGCTGGAATACAGTTTTCTGCGGCCGTCGTAAGGAATTGCTTGATGCCGCCGTGTCGGAAGCAGGTCAAAAGCAGGCGCGGGCGCTGGCCATATCCTGCGACATCACTAACCCTGATCAGGTCGATCATCTGTTTGAAGAGACAGTAAAGACGTTTGGCCGGGTCGATCTTCTGTTCAACAATGCAGGCATTGCCTACAAATCAACAACTATCGATGAAATCCCGGTCGATGCGTGGGATGATGTGCTGGCGGTCAATCTCACCGGTTCATTTCTCTGCGCGCGAGCTGCTTTTCGTACTATGCGTCGGCAAAACCCGGTGGGCGGGCGCATCATCAACAATGGCTCTGTGTCGGCGCATGCGCCTCGCCCAGGCTCGGTTCCCTATACAACGACCAAACATGCCATCACCGGCCTGACGAAGACACTCGCGCTCGACGGGCGGCCTTTCGACATCGCCTGTGGCCAGATCGATATCGGCAACGCCCTGACGGAGATGGCAGCGCCAATGGCGGTTGGCGTTCCGCAAGCCAATGGCACGATCGCCGCTGAAGCGGTCATGGACGTCAGTCGCGTAGCCGAGGCCGTGGTCTACATGGCTGGCCTGCCGCTCGACTCCAACGTGTTGTTCATGACCGTAATGGCCACCAAGATGCCTTACGTCGGGCGAGGGTAGACCGACCCCACGGTTACTTCGACTTCAGGAAAGCTTCGATCCTCTCCAGCGCACGGAGAATGTTCTCTTCCGAGTTGGCGTAGGACAAACGCATGTAGCCTTCGCCCAGAACGCCGAAATCGGGGCCGCCAATCAGTGCAACACCGGCTTCTTCGAGCAGGGCCGAAGCGAGTTTCTTGGCTTTCCAACCTGTGCCTGAGATGTTTGGAAACGCATAGAAGGCACCCTTTGGCGTGATGCAGGAAACGCCAGGAAGGACATTCAGTCCTTCGACAACAAGTTTGCGGCGGCGGTCGAAGGCGCGCATCATCTTGTCGGCGTCGTCCTGCGGACCATCAATTGCGGCAATGCCGGCGTATTGGCTGGGCGCGTTGACGCACGACCAGCAGTTGACCGCCAGCTTGCGAACCTTGTCATAGAGATGCGCGCCCTTGTCGCCATTCGGCCAGATCGACCAGCCCATACGCCAGCCGGTCATCGCCCAGGTCTTCGACCACCCGTTCAGTACGATGAGCCTGTCGCGAATTTCGGGAAACTGCAGCAGCGAGCAGTGCGTCTCGCCGTCATAGGTCATGACGTCGTAGATCTCGTCTGACATTATGGCGACGTCGGGATGCGCCTGAAGTCCTTTCACCAGCTTTTCGATCTCGGACCGTGGTGTGACGCCGCCGGTCGGATTCGCCGGTGAATTAAGGATAAGCAAACGGGTTCTGGAGTTGATCAGCGCCAGCGTTTCTTCGGCGGAGAAGGAAAACCCGTTTTCCTCACGAATCGGCACCGGGATCGGTTTTGCGCCGGTGAATTCGATCATCGAGCGGTAGATCGGAAAGCCGGGGTCAGGATAGAGGATTTCCGCGCCCGGTTCGCCGAACATCAAGATGGCTGCGAACATGGTCGGTTTGCCGCCCGGCAGGATCATCACCGTTTCAGGTGAGACCTCGACGCCGGTGGTAGTCAGCGTGCGGCGTGCGACTGCTTCACGCACGGCCAAAAGGCCGGTAGCCGGCGTGTAGCCATGGTGACCATCGCGCAGTGCTTTGATCGCTGCTTCGACAATATGTGGCGGGGTTTGGAAATCGGGCTGGCCGATACCGAGATTAACGATGTCGCGGCCCTCGTGAGCAAGGGCGGTCGCCCGCGCCAGAACGGCGAAGGCGTTTTCTTCGCCAAGGCGGTCGAAAGCCGAAATGGTGTGGAGCATTTTCCGGGTTCCTGTGGTTCTTTCGAAGCGGTCACTTTCTTGTGAGCGTGTCCGCCCAAAGTCAATGGATTGGAGTGTCACGTGTCCGACGATCTGAAAAACTGGCAGCCACGTCCGCGCCCGGAAAGAAAGGTTCTGGAAGGTCGCTATGTAAGGCTGGAGCCTCTGGACGCAGCGAGGCATGGCGATGGCCTTTTCGATGCTTCCACAGTGGTCGACGCAGATGGGCGCTTCGCCTGGCTTTTCGAGAACCCTCCACAAACGCGTGCGGAATTCCAGACTTGGCTGGAAAAAGTAGCTGCAAGCCAGGATCCGCTCTATTTCGCTGTGATTGATATTGCGACTAGCAAGGTCGCGGGACGCCAGACGCTGATGCGCATTGAGCCTAACCACGGTGTCATCGAGATCGGCAGCATCTATTGGGGTCCTTTGATATCCAGGAAGCCGGCGGCGACGGAAGCGCAGTTCCTGTTCACCCAATATGTGTTCGATGAACTCGGCTATCGGCGTTACGAATGGAAGTGCCACAACGACAACGCACCGTCGAAACGGGCTGCCGAACGGTTTGGCTTCAAGTTCGAGGGAATTTTCCGGCAACACATGGTTGCCAAGGGCGCAAATCGCGATACCGCTTGGTATTCGATCATCGACAAGGAATGGCCCTCGCTCAAGAAGGCCTACGAGGGCTGGCTCGATCCCGACAACTTTGATAGGGATGGAGTGCAGAAAAAGCGCCTCGAAGATTTCCGTAAGTGATTGGCGCGTAAGGTTATTTTGTTACGCGAAAGGCTGTGCCATGGCGCATGCCCACTCTGACGATCACGGTTCGCACGAACATGGACACAGCCATGGTGCTGGTGCGCATGTACATGGTTCGACTGACAAGAAGCGGGTTCTGATCGCGGCCGGCCTGACTGGCGGTTTCATGATCGCCGAGGCGTTGGGCGGGTGGTTCACCAACTCATTGGCATTGCTTGCCGATGCCGGTCATATGCTCACCGACACACTGGCGCTAAGCCTCGCCTGGTATGCGTTTCACCTTGCGGAACGGCCAGCTACTGGGCAACTGACCTATGGTTTCGGTCGGGTCAAGACGCTTGTCGCCTATACCAACGGCATCGCCATCTTCGTCATCGCGCTCTGGATCGTCTACGAAGCCTGGCAACGTTTCATGGACCCGCCACCGGTGCTGGGTGGCCCGATGCTGGTGATTGCCGGGCTGGGATTGCTCGTAAACATTGCTGGATTCCTGATCCTGCATGGCGGCGACCGCGACAGCCTCAACATGCGCGGCGCGATCCTTCACGTGATGGGCGATCTGCTAGGTTCTGTTGCGGCCATCGCTGCGGCACTTGTGATAATCGCAACGGGTTGGACGCCGATAGATCCGATCCTGTCCGTCTTCGTGGCAGTCATCATCCTGTCGACGGCGTGGAGGCTGATGCGCGAGGCGGCTCACCTGCTTCTTGAAGGCACGCCGGCAGCGCTCGATCGCGATGTCATTGCAGGCGACCTGGTGAAGAGCATTGCCGGGTTACGCGAGGTTCATCACATGCATGTGTGGTCGCTCGACGGAGCCAAGAACATGGCAACGCTGCATGCTTGCCTTGACAAGGGCGTTGATGCGCATGCCGCAATCAGCGCCATCAAGAAGCGCCTTGCCACGAAGCATGACATTACCCATGCGACGGTCGAACCGGAGTTCGATCATTGTGCCGATAGCCACGACGAGCATGGCCATTCGCATGAGAACGTGCCAAACCACCGTCACTATCACTGATTGGCGGGCAGCAGCGCTCACATTATTCGAACCCAGGATTTGATGATGGATCGAGAGACCAGGAACGCGGCGATTGCCGCGCTGTTGATCATCGGCGTGTTCAGCTTATTCACCTACTACCTGCCGGCGATCATGCTCGCGGCAGGCAGCAGGTCATCGCTGCTGGCGGTTGCCGTTATAGTGGTATTCTTGCTGGCATTATTCGTCCTCTTTTGGCTGCGCGGCCGCAGCCAAAGCAGAAGGAGCAAATAGCGCCGGCATCAGGCACTGAGACTTGCGGACAGCAACAGCAAACCGAGCAGAAAAACGAAAGCTGCGCCACCGATCTCGATGACGGTGTGGATGGTGTTGCCCAGCCTGCCGTCGCCGGCCAGCATGACGGCCCAGTTCTTCGCGGTGACGGCAAGCGTGGCCAACACCGAAACGGTGATCGCCGTGCCGAGCGCCATGCCAAGCACCGAGAGGATGCCTGCCAGCCACAAGCCGTTCAGCAAGGCGAAGGAAAGCACGATCAGCGCGCCCGAACAGGGCCTGATGCCGACCGCTGCGACAGCGGACCACGCGGTGCGCCAATCGAAGCGTTCGCCGGCGAGGAGGGCGGGATCCGGTGCATGGGAATGGCCGCAGGTCGCACAGACCTCGCCATCATGATGGTGATGGTGGTGTCCGTGATCGTGGTCATGCCCATGGCTATGATGGTGGCCGTGGGCATGGTCGTGGGCGTGCGCGGCATGGGCATGCGCTGCCGACAGGCTGTGCGCGGGGCCGGCGCCGGCAAGACGGCGCAGCAGCGGGCCGGCTTTATGCCACAACAGCCAGGCGCCGAAAGCCGTCACAAAGACATAGCTGGCGATTTCAAGGAACCATGCGGCGTCCGTCATCGAGACGGAGGTGCCGCGCAGGACGAACCACGCAAGCAGCATCACGACGATCGCCGTCAGCGCCTGCAGGAAGGCGGACACGAAGGACAGCATCACGCCGCGCCTCAGCGCGACTTCGTTCGCCACCATGTAGGACGAGATCACCGCCTTGCCGTGGCCTGGCCCTGCCGCATGGAAGACGCCATAGGCAAAGGAGAGCCCGATGAGAAGCCACATGTTGCTGCCGTCATCGCGCATCGCTTTCATCGTGGTGGAAAGCGAACGGTAGAAAGCCTGCTGATGCTGGTTGATCCAGACCAGCCAGTGCGAGAACAGGCCGGTTGAAGGGGCGATGGCGTCGTTGGTGCCGATGCCGAGTGAGCTTTGCGCATGGGCGTGCCCGACGAGATGCGCCGCCACATAGGCGAAAGCGATGGCAGCGAATGTGGCGCGAACGAGCGTCTTTTTCATGGAACCACCTTATGCCTGGCAAGTGAGTTCGAGCTTCGTTGCGAAGATCTTGCTCATGTCCGTGCCGGTCGGGTCGTTGAAGAATGCGTCGGTCAGGGTCTGCTGATTCTGGGCTATCGCCGTGTCCGGATCGGGGCGGATGACGGTGCGGGTGCAGGATGAGGGCAAGCCTTCGACCGCCATGTTCTCATCCTCGGTGAAATCGATGGCGGTATAGAAAGTCGGATCGTAGATGCCCAGGTCGATCTTGCCGGAGAGCGGGATCGGCGTCTCGGGCGTGGATTCAAAAAGCACGATCAACTGGTTGTTCTCGAGGTTCGCCATCAGCGCGGCTGGCGGCTTCATCTTCACGTCCTTGCCGTCGAGCGTCACCAACTGGAAGTAGTTGTATTCGGCAAGCGAGGTAAAGATCGTGTCCGAGACTTCCTTGAGTTCAGCGTCATCCAGCTTGAGGTCGGAGTTCTTGTCGAACTCCATGAGGACGGTGCTGGAGAAAAGGTCGTCGAAACGCCACAGGTGCCGCAGCGCGGTGATCGACTTGTGATCGGGGGAGAGAACGACGTCAAGCCGCGCCTCGGCGAAGACGTGAGGATGCACGCTGGCCGGGGCCGTCGCGGCGACAAGACCAGCCAAGGCCAAGCCGAGCCGAATAAGTCTGCGTTTCAAAGCCATGGGCTGGCGCGATTCCCTCGATTGCCGCAATTCGCCGAGGGTTATCAGAAAGCGGGCGAAATTGGGACCGCCCGCGAATAGCCGACGTTATGCAGCTTCGCGCGCCTTGAACCACTGGGCGAGGAAGTCGACAAAGACGCGTACTTTTGCCGGCAGGTAGCGGCGATGCGGATATACGGCGAAAATGCCGCCGCCTTGCAAGATGCGGTCGTCGAGGACCGGAACGAGACGCCCTTCGATGATTTCCGGGGCAGCGATGAAATCTGGAAGGATTGCGAAACCAAGGCCGGAAACCGCTGCGGCGCGCGCGACCATCGGGCTGTTCACTTCCAGCGGACCGGACACGGACACACTTATGGTGTCGCTCGTGTCGCCCTTGAATGGCCAGTTGGACAGCCAGCGGCCATTAGTGTCGACAATGCAGGGCAGGCGAGCGAAATCCTGGGGCTTTGTCGGCATGCCGTGCTTGGCAATCAGCTCCGGCGATCCGCAGATGCGCACCGAAAAGGGCGACAGCCGCTTGGCGATCAGGGAGGAGCTTTCCAGACGCGAAATGCGGATGGCGAGATCGAAACCTTCTTCGACCAGATCGACGAAGCGGTCGTCGAGATCGATTTCCAGCACGATGTCGGGATGCTCCTTGGCGAAATCGACGAGCGACTGCCCGATCGGCGCGTCGGCAAATGTGCGGGGTGCCGAAAGCTTGATGCGACCGCGCACGTCGCCGGAGGATTCGCGCACGGCATCGGCGAGGCTATCGACCTCGCGCACGATTTCCGAGGCGCGGCGGTAGTAGGTGTGGCCGGCTTCGGTGAGCGAGAATTGGCGCGTTGTGCGGTTGAGCAGGAGGGCGCCGAGTTCGTCTTCCAATTCGCGTACATATTTGGACAAGAGCGCCTTGGAGCGGCCGATTTTGCGCGCGGCCGCTGAGAATCCCTCGGCCTCGACCACGTCGATGAAAGCGCGCATGCGGGTCAGTGTGTCCATGGTATCAACCTTTTGCCGCGTCGAGGATTTTGCGCCCCAGCTTCAATAGCGCCTTGTCACTTCCGGCCGGTCCAAGCAGCGACAGGCCGAATGGTGCGCCGTGAACGGTGCCAAGCGGCAGCGTGAGTTGCGGAAAGCCCGACAGGCCGGACAGGCAGAGCAGCTTCAGGGCGCGCTCGCGATAGTCGAGCAAGGCATCGTGGCCGGCATCTTTCAGCGGTGCAGCACCGGGGACCGTCGGCAAGACGAGAAAGCCGTCGTCACCAAGAAGGTCGGCCAATTCCTGCTTCACTGTCAACCTGCGGGCGCGTTCGCGTTTCACGTCTTCCGGGTCCTGCGTGCGACCGAAATCGAAGCGTTCCTTGACGCCGGGACCGAGCTCAGGGTTGCCGCTGGAAATCCATGCGCCGTGTTCGGTCCAGGCTTCATCGGCCTGAATGTGGCGGAAACACCAGTAAAGCTGCTCGGCTGTTGCGCTGAATTGAACCGGCTGAGGCTCTCCCACTGAACGCGCTGCGATGGTCTTCAGCCTTTTGTACTCGGCGGCTTCTTCCTGTCCTGTGATCAGCGCATCCTGCCAACCCATGAAGAGGGGACGTTGCAGGCGGATGCCTTCGGCGTCGTTCCCCAGCAGCAGGTTGCCCACGGTTTCATAGATGTCCATGTCGCGGGCGAACCAACCGAAGGTGTCGAGGCTGGACGCCAGTTTCATGGCGCCATCGAGCGAGATGCGGCCATGGCTGGTTCGCAAGCCGATCAGGCCGCAGAAGCTGGCAGGCGCGCGGATCGAGCCGCCGGTATCGGAGCCGATGGCGATGTCAGCAAGGCCGCCCGCAACGGCCGCGGCCGAACCGGATGACGAACCGCCCGTCACTCGATCGGGTGCGATCGGGTTGATCGGGAACGGAAAGTGCGCGTTTTGCCCCATCAAGGAGTAAGCCAATTCGTCTGTTTGGGTCTTGCCGACGAATCGGGCACCCGCATCGAACAGTTTCTGGATGGATGGGGCCGATTTCGCCGCGGCTGTGGCTTCGGAATACTTCTTCGGATTGCCGCAGCCGGTGCGATAGCCGGCAACGTCGAAGATGTCCTTCACCGCCAGAGAAAGGCCGCTTAACGGGCCGCTTTGTGCATTGGCAACAGGCACTTGCGGCAAATCAAGGAAGGCGTTGAGCGGGTCGCGTGAGGCTGTCATTGTTTTCAATTCTGATACGTTTGCAGCAACATTGTTCGATGACGCAGTTTTTTCAACCCAACCGCAGAATTTAATTGATTGTGAAGGGTGATGTTCCTATATCGCGCTTGCCCAAAGTCGCACGTGCCTGTGGGCGTCCCCCGAACCTCGAATGGCGAGGCAATCGGGACGGTACCCGGGAAGTAACGAACCCGGTCGGATAAGCGGCCAACCGCCAATCCGAGGACGCCTTGAAGCAACGACGGTGCGGGCCTTTCTGGTGTCTGCCGATCGTCCATAGATCGGGGTTACTGAAGAGGCACACCTTCATTGCCGGCAGTGCGGAGGGATTTTCCATCCAAGCCAAGGCAGACAAAGCGAGCCGGAGCCGGGCAAGGCTTCAGCTCACCGCCGCGAGACGGCGTTTCGTGGTCCCGGTGTCTCCACCGGCCGGCTCCATGAAGCTTCCGCCCCGCCTTTGTTTGACCGCGCTATGCGAGGCCGCGCGCCCGCACATGCGCAGCCTTTGTGCACGCCGGTTTCGGCGTAATGGAGCGACCTTGATGGCAACCCAGCGTATCCTTGACTTCCTTGCCACCCGACGTCCGAACGGCCCTTGCCTCGTCGTCGATCTCGATGTCGTGCGCGACAATTTCCGCGCGTTCGAGAAGGCGTTGCCCGATTCCAGGATCTACTACGCCGTGAAGGCCAACCCCGCGCCGGAAATCCTGCGCCTGCTTGCTTCGATGGGCTCGTCCTTCGACACTGCCTCTGTGGCCGAAATCGAAATGGCGCTTGATGCCGGTGCGCCGGCGTCGCGCATCTCGTTCGGAAACACGATCAAGAAGGAGCGCGATATCGCGCGTGCCTACGAACTGGGCATCCGGCTTTTTGCCGTCGATTGCGTCGAAGAGGTCGAGAAGGTCGCGCGTGTGGCCGTGGGTAGCCGCGTGTTCTGCCGCGTGCTGACCGATGGCGAAGGTGCTGAATGGCCGCTGTCGCGAAAGTTCGGTTGTGTGCCGTCGATGGCCGTCGACGTGCTGCGCCATGCAGCTGCACTCGGCCTCGATGCCTATGGCGTCTCCTTCCACGTTGGCTCGCAGCAGACCGACCTTTCCGCTTGGGATCGCGCGCTGGGCGACGCCGCCAAGGTGTTCGGCACGCTTGCCGAGGAAGGCATCGTGCTCAAGATGGTCAATATGGGCGGTGGATTCCCGACACGTTACCTGAAGGACGTACCGGCGGCGCAGGCTTATGGCCAGGCGATCTTCGAGGCGCTGAGCAAGCATTTCGGCAACCGCATTCCGGAGACGATCATCGAGCCGGGCCGCGGCATGGTGGGCAATGCAGGTGTCATTAAGTCGGAAGTCGTGTTGATTTCCAAGAAGGCCGACAACGACAATGTGCGCTGGGTCTATCTCGACATCGGCAAGTTCGGCGGCCTTGCCGAGACGATGGACGAGGCGATCCGCTATCCGCTGATAACGCCGCGCGACGGCGATGCGGTGGCACCTTGCGTGCTGGCCGGCCCGACCTGCGATTCAGCCGACGTGATGTACGAGAAGGCGCCTTACCCGCTGCCTTTGTCGCTGACCATCGGCGACGAGGTGCTGATCGAAGGTACGGGCGCCTATACGACCACCTATTCGGCGGTGGCCTTCAACGGCTTCGAGCCTCTCCGATCCTACGTGATCTGAAGGGGCTACCCCTTCAGATCACCCGACGTGGGCGCGTCCATGCATAGGCGCCCGCGGCGGTTCGCTTGTGGAACAAACCTCCGCTCGTGAAGGATCGCGGAAATGAAACTAGCTCACGACAAACAAGACATTGCGGCTGACATTGCCGTCGTCGCTGAAAATACCGCCGATGCCGCGGCGCGGGAAGCGCTGCTCGATCGGGCGATGGGCACGGGACGCACGCGCAAGTCCTCGGAAATGCTGCGGCGTGGCCGGCGTCCGTCGGAAGGCCTGGCCTTCGTCGCGCGCGACCCGACGGGTGCGCTCGTCGGTACGGTGCGGCTGTGGGATGTCGTGCTGAGCGAAGGGAGCGCTGCCGCGCTGCTGCTTGGCCCGCTTGCCGTCGAGCCTTCGCTCAAGGGCGCGGGCGTCGGCTCGGCACTGATGCAACATGCAATTGCAGAAGCGGGGCGGCTGGGTCACCGCGCCATCCTGCTGGTGGGTGATGAGCCTTACTACCAGCGCTTCGGATTTTCTTCGGAAAAGACCGGAGAGCTTGCTATGCCCGGCCCTTATGAGCGCCACCGCTTTCTTGCTGTGGAACTTGTCGAGGGTGCGCTGGATGGCGCTACCGGTACACTCACGGCTGCCGGCCGCAAGTCGCGCTCGGACAAGCCTGAAGCCGCCTGAAACGAAAAAGGCCGCCCGACGCAGGCGGCCTTTCCATTTTCGAGGACCTGCTTCAGCCTATCAACTGGCTGAGTTGCATGGCGATCGACATGTCGCCTTCGATCTTCAGCTTGCCGGTCATGAACGCCATGGTCGGATTGAGGTCACCCGCGACCAGCGACTCAAGATCGTCGAGCGACAGCTTGATCGTGCAGTCGGCGGGCCCGTCCGTTGTGGAGATGGCGGCACCGTCGATCAGGATCACCCCGTCGCTGCCGGTGTCGAACTTGACCGAGCGGTCGAAGCCGGCGCTCTGGACTTGTGGCTTCAGTCTGTCTGCAATTTCCTGGACGCCCATGGCAATTCCTCGTCGTTGCGCGTTTAGCGATTGGATTTGCCCGGGCGATGCCCAAGCCACTCGATGGCGCACAGGCGCCGTCTCCGGGATATATGGCGTATATGACGTTTACGTCAACGTGATTTCTAGCAAGCAGCCGGCTTGTGGCAGGCCTTAGTGCGCGCTTTTTGGCTCGGTGCCTTGCGAGTCTTCCGGTTTGGAGGGCTTGCGCCGCCGCTTGGCGTTGTCGCGGATGTCATCCTTGGTCAGGAAATCGATCTGGTCGACCAGCACTTCCTTGACCAGATCGGTGCCGACACGGGCATTGATGCTGTCGCGCAGGCTTGCCCGGAAGGCATCGAGGTCGAGTGTCGTCTTGTCGGAGAAATCAAGTTGCGGATTCGAGTAGAGGTATGAGTAGACCTGATCGGTGATGATCACCGTTGGCGGTACGGAAAGCTTTTTCAACTCGGCCGGTTCGGCGGTAAACACCAGTTTCGTCAGGAAGTAGCCGTCAACGCGGGCGTTGCGGACATAGGGCACGGTGATGATGTCGGTGTTGACGTAATCTAGCCCGCCCAGCATCGGCTTTGCGGCTTCTGCATCGTCGCGCGCGCCGGCAGCCTGGAATGAATAGAACACCGCACCGACGGTGACGGCACAGATCCAGAGCGTAGCGACGATGAACTTGATCATCTGGTAGCGACCCGGGCCGGGATCATGGTTGCGCCCAGCCGAACTGGCCGGCCGAGTAGGTTCCGTCGGCTTCAGCGTGCTGGATGGCGTTCTTTAGCAAATTCGCCACTTCCTTCACCGCGTTGAGATGCGCCAGGATCGCGGCTTCGTTGCGAGCGAGCTTCTGGCGCAGGCGGGTCAACCCTTCCCGGTGTTCGGCGAGCAGATCCGGTTGATCGACGCCCTTGATGGCGCGGTTGAGTTCGTAGAGATAGCGGCTCTTGCGTGCGTTCGACGCCTTGATGTCGAAAGCGGGATTGTTGCGGATCGAAGCTGTTTCTTCTTCGACAGCCTCCTCGATACGCCCGATTATGGCGGCGAGGTTGCCCGGATGCTGGGCGGCGACCAGCCGCGCCGGACTGGCCGCTGGCGCCGGCAGGTTGGATGTGAATTCCGAATAGTCCGTCATCGGGCTACACCTTCTTGCTTGCTGCCGGAGCCTGGTCGTCGTGCAGCGTGCGTGTGATCTTCATCTGGAATTCCTGCACGAGAGATGTGGACAGTCGCGCCTGGTCGTCGATTTCCGTTTTCTGCGGGCTCGTAGATACGGGGCCGATCGGCACCTTGCGCTTACCGTCGAGATAGTGTTCGGCGGCGAGGGATTTGGCGATGCCTATGCCGCCGTCGTCGGCAACGACGCCGGCCAGATGCTCGGCAAGCTGGGACTTCCACATGTCGCCTGCCAACCCCTTGCCGTAGACGCCTTCGGCATCCTTCGGCAGCATGTTCTGGATGAATGTCTGCAACACCATCGCTTCGAAATGCTTGAAGTTTTCGGCGGCGGCATCTGGACCAGCCCCACTCGTCGCGCGTGACAGTGCGGGGGTATTGCTAACGGAGAATTGTGCCTCGCTGACACCGGTGCGCTGCATCAACTGGGCGCGCGCCTGCTGGATGTCGGCAGGGTTGGCCGCGCGGGCAACGTCGAGAACGATGTCGCTGGGTGGGGAGATCGCCAAGGAAAAGACCTTCTGCCGATTGTCGTTGCGATCATCGCGCAGCAAGCTTGTGGCAACCTGACGTTCCGGTTTTACTCGGATGGACGCTTCTGCTCGATGAGCTCGAGTCGCTCCCGGTCGGACTGGTGGCGCTCCTCGAGGCGACGGGCTTCGTCATAGGCGCGCTCGACCATATTGGTCCTTGCCGTTGCCTTCGCGACAAGTGCGGCTTCGTTGCGGGCATTTTCAAGATCGGCTTCGCTTCGTGCTACGGCGTTCGCGATCCTTCGATTGTAGAGATCGGGAAACAGGCCCGACAGGGAACCGGGCGCATCGAAGGTTTCCACCAGCGTTTCTGCTTCCAGTTTCGCGGCGGCCGCGTTGGAGAGAAAGGTTGCCCGGCGCGTTTCATGCAACGCCTTCAACTGCTCCTGCACCTGGACGAGTTTCTTCAGGCGTTCCTTGCGAGACGTCATCGCCCTACCTTGCCAATGTGATGTCGATGAAGCCGTCCACGAACAGGGACAGCATCGTGCCGAAGGCGAAGTAGAACAGGATAAGGCCGCCTGCGATGACGAATGGCAGCGAGATGAAGTAGATCGGAATTTGCGGGGTGAGCTTGTTGACGAAGCCGATCGTCAGGTTGACCAGAATGGCATAGGCGATGAATGGGCTGCCAAGCCGTATGACGAGGAAGAAGCTTTCCGAGAGGGTGTCGGCGACGTCGACCAACGCCGCCTGCGGATTGAAGAACACGTTGACCGGGGCAACGGCGTAGGAAGACACCAGCGCACGGATCACCTCCTGATGGAAATCGAAGACGAAAAGCAGCAGCAGGGCTGAAAACGAAATCAGCGCGGCCAAAGCTGCCTGTGGCTCGGCCTCTTCGATTGACGGACCGCCCATGCTGTTGAAACCGATCTGCATTGCGAGCGCGGCGCCGATGAAGCGTAGAGCCTCCATGTAGAGCCGCGTCATGGCACCGATCAGGCCACCAATCAAAAGCTCTGAAACGATCATCGGGGCAAATACGGCAGGGCGAGCGTCGACGAACGGATAGATGCGGTCCCAGAGGAAAACGAGCAGGCCGGCGGTGACGGCAACCGCAAGGAACAGGCGCACCTGCAGGGGAACACGCACGCTGGAAAGGCCGGGCATAATCATGAAGCACGCGCCGATGCGGCAAAAGGCAAGGAACGCCGCCAGGACGACACCTTCCGCCAGCGCGCTCACGATATGGTCCCAAGCACCCTGATTTCGACGCCCTTGGCGATCTCGACGTGCGACAGCACAGGTAGCGTCGTGAACAGGCGTTCGACGATCATGCGAACATAAGGCCGGGCATCCGGCGCGGTGACGAGCACGAACCGTTCGCCGGCTTCCAGATGCTTGCGGATCGCCTTGGTGGCGTCCTGTCCGAATTCCTCGAGTTGGCGCGGGTCGATATCGAACTCGCGTATCTCGCCCTTGGTGTCGCGCTTCAGACTCTGGTGGAATGCAAGGTCCCAGCGGTTGCCGAGACGCAGGACCTTGAGAACGCCGCCTTCTGAGAGGTCACCGCAGATTTGCTGAGCCATGCGGATGCGAACATGTTCGACTATCTGCTCGGTGCGGCGTACGTGCGGCGCGATTTCGGCAATCGCCTCGATGATGAGGTGCAGGTTGCGGATCGAAACGCGCTCGGCGAGGAGCAGTTTCAAGACCGCTTGCAGGCCCGGATAGGAGATGTGGGTTGTGCAAATCTCATCGGCCAGTTTGCGGTATTCCGGGTCCTGCCGCTCGAGCAAAGCCTTCATGTCCTTGTAGGACAGCAACTGCGGCAGGTTGTTGCGAATTACCTCCGACAGATGCGTAAGCAGCACCGACATATTGTCGGCATAGGTGAATTGCTCGCGCTTCAGGTCCTCGGCGAAGGTATCCATGACGGAGTAGGCGCGCATGCCGAAAGCCGGCTCACGCACTTCTTCTCCAGGAATATCGGGCATGTCGCGCGTGCCCAATAACACCATGATTTCGCCCACGCGCATTTCGTATTCGGCCAAAACCGTGCCGTGGATCTTGATCTGGTAGCTCTTGGGGGGGATGGCGAAGTCGTCGGTCAGGCGAACTTCCGGCACGACGAAGCCATATTGGGTGGCGAATTTCTTGCGCATCTTCGACATGCGGAAGGCAAGTTCCTGATGCGAACTCAGCAGGCGGGTGGATAGCTGCTTGCCGATGAGAAGTTCTATCTCGGCCGTGGCCAGCGAAGCCTTGACCGAGTTCTTTTCTTCCTCCGCCTTTGCGGCAGCTTCGGTTTTCTTCACCGCTTCCTGTTCGGCAATCTCACGATTGTGACGAAGCGGAATGACATAACCCAGGCCAGCCATGGCCAGCGCGAGCACGAGAAATGGAACGAGCGGCAGGCCGGGCATCATGCCAAGCAAAGCGAGCAGCGAGGCTGCAACGTAAAGCGCCCGCGGATATGCGCCGAGCTGGCCGAACACGGCCTGGTCAGCCGAACCGCGCGTACCGCCCTTGGAGACCAAAAGACCGGCAGCGAGCGATACGATCAGCGCCGGGATCTGGGTGACGAGGCCGTCACCGACGGACAGCTTGATGAACACGTCGGCTGCTTCGCCCATGCTCATGCCATGACGCAAGTAGCCTATGGCGATGCCACCCACAATGTTGATGGCGGTGATGATGAGACCTGCGATGGCATCGCCGCGAACGAATTTGGAAGCACCGTCCATGGAGCCGAAGAAGGAGGATTCCTCTTCCAGTTCGCGACGCCGCAACTGCGCCGTCTTGTCGTCGATCGTGCCGGCGGAAAGATCGGCGTCGATCGACATCTGCTTGCCAGGGATGGCATCGAGGGTGAAGCGCGCACCCACTTCCGCGATGCGGGTTGCGCCCTTGGTGATGACGATGAAATTCACCACGATGAGGATCAGGAACACGATCAGGCCGATGACGAAATCGCTCGACATGACCAGCTTGGAAAAGCCGCTGATGACGTAGCCGGCGGCATGGGTGCCTTCGTTGCCATGCGACAGGATCATGCGGGTGGTGGCGATGTTGAGCGAAAGCCGCAACATCGTGGCGATCAGCAGGATCGTGGGGAAAGACGAGAAATCGAGGGGCCGTTGGATCCACAGCGCGACCATCAGGATCAGCACAGACAAGGCGATCGAGAAGGCAAGTCCGATATCGATGAGGAACGCCGGGATCGGCAGGAACAGTACGGCCAGGATGATGACGATGCCCAGCGCGAAAAAGACGTCGCGGCCGTTGCGCGCCGCAGTGCCGGTCGAGATGCTTTCGCTGATGGCCATCGTGTGTTCACGCCTTGTGCATGGCGCGGCGCAAGGCAGCGCCACGGTTGGCCGAATCTAGCGGTTCAAACTTGCGCGAGGGTGGGGAAGCGCCGGCGTCAGTGCAGGTCGATAGGGCCTTTCGGGGTGACGATCGCCTGATCGGCGCTGGTTGGGCGTTCGATCATGCGGCGCACGCGCGGGCGGTCAGGGCCGCTATGAAGCGCGCGAATGCGCTCGGTGATCGCACTGTCGGCGAATGTCGCTCGGGTGTTGTGGCGCACGTACTCCAGCCAGGTTGGCGTGTGGTAGGTTTCCATCCACATGTCCGGGTTTTCGAGGTCACGCGCCAATGTCCAGTTGCGGGCTCCGTCGCGGCGGCGAATGCGCCCGCGCTCGGCCATGAGTTCGATGAATTCGGGCAGGTCTTCATCTCGGATGATGTATTCGATCATGATGGCGATGGGGCCGCTGCGCGGTTTCAGATCGAGCGACAGGAGGGGTTCGGTAAAGCGATTGAGCGGGTCGAGATTGATTGCCGCCAGTTGCGGCAGGGGTACGAGGAAGCCGAGCGTGCCACCGGCCAACATGGTGATTGCGGCGGTAATCAAGGCCATCTCCACGCCATGCGTTTCGGCAACAACGCCCCAAATCCAGCTGCCCAGCGCAATGCCGCCGAACGTAGCGGTCTGGTAGATGGACAGCGCCCTGCCGACGACCCATCGCGGGGTCGACAACTGAACCGTCACATTGAAATGCGATAGCGCCAGCACCCAGCAAGCGCCGCCGACCAGAAGTCCGGCGCAGGTTACCCACGCCTGTGAACTTAGCGCTGCGACCAGGGCGCAGAAGGCAAAACCGAGGAACGCGTAGCGGACCATGATCTCGCTGGACAGCATCTGGCGCAACCTGCCGCTGAGCAGTGCACCGCCAACCGCGCCGAGACCGAAGGCACCCAACATGATGCCGTAGGTCAGCGGGCCGCCCTTGACGAGGTCTCGTGCCACCAGAGGAAGCAGCGCGAGGATTGAGCCGGTGGTGAATCCGAATACCGATGCCCGCAACAGAACCTTGCCGATATTGGGCGACATGGCCACGTAGCGGACGCCGGCGCCCATCGCTGCGCCTAGAGTTTCGCGCGGCAGCTTGGCGGCGGGAATTTGCGGGTTCCAGCGAAAAAGAACGAAAATGAGGGCAATGTAGCTGGCGGCATTGGCGGCGAAGGCGGCGGCCGCGCCCGCTGTCGCGACGATGATGCCGCCAATGGCGGGGCCGACGCTACGGGTGAGATTGAACCCCATGGAATTGAGTGCGACGGCGGCGGGCAGATCGGCGCGAGGGACCATGTCGCCGACCGAAGCCTGCCAAGAGGGGTTGTTCAATGCCGTGCCGCAGCCGATGAGGAATGTGAAAGCAAGCAGCAGCCAAGGTGTGATCAAGCCAAGATAGGCAGCGACCGTAAGCATGATCGACACGGTCACCATGAAACATTGCGCCACCAGCATGACCTGACGCCGCCCGAAGCTATCGGCGATTGCGCCGGAGAGCAGCGAGAAAAGCATGATCGGCAGGGCCGTTGAAGCCTGGACAAGGGCGACCATGTCAGAAGAGGTGGTAATCGATGTCATCAACCAAGCGGCGCCGACGCTCTGTATCAGGCCGCCGAAGTTCGATGCCAGGCTGGCAGTCCACACGGCGCGGAAAATGCCGTGCCGGAAGGGGGCCAGAGTGGATCTTCTTTCAACTTCAGGTTCGTCGTCGATCACGCATCTCGCTCCGCCAGCGTACGGATTTTTCTCCGTTGGCTCCGGATATTGCACAGCCTTTCGGATTCTAGGCCACCGCAAAGCATAGAGCGACCGTCTTCTGGGTCCAGGCGGTCTCTTTCAACAGGCAAAGGCAGGTTGAACCCAACGCCTAGAAGCCGTTCTCGACCCGCTCGAATATGACATTGGTAAAGGCGGAAATCTGGCTGCCGACGAATGGGCCGGTAAGCGCGACCACCAGCATGATGGCGACGATCTTCGGCACGAAGGTCAGCGTGATTTCCTGAATCTGGGTCAGGGCCTGGACAAGAGCGATGCCGATGCCGACGACCATGGCCACCAGAACGACGGGTGCGGAGGCGACGAGAACCGTCCACACCGCATATTGCATGATGTCTAGGGCGTCGGCTTCGTTCATGGCTTCAAGTCTACGCCGTTATCCGGTGCAAGGACATGGACCGAATGAGCCTGTCCCGTTCGATTTGTCAGCTTGCGTTTTTCACGGTGACGCCTGGGCCGACCGCGACCTCCGCGCCGCCTTCGAGGATGGCAACCAATCCGCTTGCTGCGAGGCGCACTTCCTTGACGATACCGCTGGTTGCTCCATCGGCGGAGGTGAGCGAATGACCGATCAGGCTATCGGCCTGTGCAAGGGCCGATGATTGCAGGATCTGGTCGAGCTTGGTGTTGGTCTGGACGGTCTGTTCGACCTGCGAAAAAGTCGCGAGTTGCGACACATATTGTGTCGAGTCCATCGGCTGGGTCGGGTCCTGGTTTTTCATCTGCGCGATCAGGAGCCGCAGGAAGGAATTGTAATCGACCGTCGCCTTCGACTTCGCCGATGCCGGATTTGCGGTTGGGGGCAGGGCTGTTGTCATATCCACGTTCATGGTCAGCGGGCTCCTACTGCCAGCGGACGGGCCTCGCCCATCTCATCATCATCGTTTTGTTCAAGCGCCTCGCGCTCGAACGCATAGAGGGAGCGGATTGTCTTCAGCGCTTCGAAGACATTGTCCTCGCCGACCATGCGGTCGACCTGCTTCAGCGGGTTGCGAATGCGTTCGTCCTTGAAGCTTGCCAGCATCAGCGGCAGCGAGCGGCGGAACATGTCGCGTGCATCAGGTGCGCCTTGCGGGTTCATCAGCATCACCTGCAAGATGAAATAGAGCTGCCTGAGCGGAGTCGAAGCGTCTTCGGGTTGCAGTACGTGGCTCTCGAGAAGGAACTGGACGTCGTTGAGCAGTTCCATCGTGACCTTACGGTCAAAGCGGACAACCGCACCGTTGATATAGATTTTCTCGTTCGCCTTCAGGGAAAGCTTGAATGTGTTGCTCATTGGATGCCGTCCCGGATGATCTGGGAAACTTCGATGACGCCTTCGAAATTGTTAGCCCTGCCCTGACGGATGTCTTCCGTTTCGCGAAGCACCCACAAGCCGATCGAGATGAGGTTGGCGCGCAATTCCTTCGGCAGTGCGTTTTCGTTGGAGCTGAGATCCTCGACGAAAGTCGTCCAGACGCGGTTGGTGAAGTGGAGCGCTTCGACGGCCTCAAGTGACTCGGTGCCAACGGCCGCTGCCGCCGTCAGAAGATCGATCGAGCGGCTCAATAGCTGACGCTCACGATCCTTAGCATCGGCGACGGAGTCTGTTTGAATGTCGGCGTAGGAAAATTGATACATCGCTTGTCCGTCTGATCAGGTCAGGTAGTTCAACAGGCTGAGTTGCTGGATGCGCGCCGTCAGCGCGAAGGATGTCTGGATGTGGGACATGAGGTCGTTGACGCGGTTGGCGGCCTCGTAAGGGTCGACGCCTTCCAGGTCGATGATGTGGCGCTCGAACAAATCCACCTGTGTGTTGATGCGTTCGCTGGCGCCCGATACACGATTTTGCACGATGCCCGTCTGCGATTGCAACTGACCGAGGTCGGAAATTGCCTCGCCGGCCAGGGCGAGCGCCTTTGCGGCTGCTGCGTTCTTGGCCGCTGTACCGAGATTGCCGGAAAATGCCTCGCTGACGATGGCAGCGGCCATTGCGATCTTGCGCAGACCCTCTTGATTGGCGCTGACCGAGGTTTCCGTGGTCTCGTTGAGAGAGATACGGCTGACAATCTGCTGGTCCGTCGCGTTGGACCAATTGGCCTGCCAGCCGGCTCCCATAAACTGGGGGGTGATGTCGTTGGTCAGGAAATCGTCCATATCGGCGGCGGAAATGCTTGCGGCTGCCGGGTTGCTCTGGCTGAAGCCGAAACGCGCCAGGAAAGCGGCGTCGAAAGCTGCCTTCGCTGGTGACGAAGCCGCCGAATAGTCGTTGATCGGCCTGACATCCGTGTTTGTGCCGGCGAACAGATATTCTCCGTTCAGGCTGGAGTTCAGCATCGAGGTTAGCGATTGCAGGGCGGAGCGTCCACTTTCGGCAGCGACGCTGTCAGGCATGTCGCCGGAGGAAGCAACCGTCATGCTGGAGAGCAGGGACTGCGCGGCGCCGACGATTTGGCCGAGCGCATCCTGTGTCGACTTCAGGCGCGAAGACACTAGCGCGTTTGAATCGACAATGCTGTTCAAGCGGTCGAGGTCACGGTGGAAATTCACCGATTGCGACGTGTTGGCCCCGAGAGTCAAACCGATATCGGCGACCTTTCCGCTGTCCAGCTCCTTCTGTGCCTTGACCAGATCGACCTGCATGCGCGTTTGCGAGTAGCGCATGGCGTTCGAGATGGCGGAGGAGGAAACGGAGACAGCTTTCATGGTCAGACTGCCTCAAGCAGTGCGTTGAGCATTTGGTCGATCGTGCTCATCAGGCGTGCCGAAGCCTGGTAGGTGTGTTCGAGGTCGAGCATCAGCGACATTTCCATGTCGACATTCACGCCGGTTTCGTTTGACAAAGCTTCGGCCGAGCGGCTCGCCAACGCCTCCTTGGTGTCTGCCAAGGTGGTGGCTTGCTGGCGAATACTTTCAAACCAGCCGATGGCGTTCGACGAAAACGAGGTGACACTGGACGTTGCCGAGATGCCTGCGGCAGGGTTGAAGGTCATCGGCGCGTCAAGGCGGTCGCCATAGCCGATCAGCAATTCGGAATAGGATGCGCCGCCCGTCGTGTTCTTGATATAGGCTGCGCCGTTGATGCCGCCGTCACGGACAAGATTGACGTTGCCGCCCTGAGATGGGTCGACCGCCGCATTGATGCGGATCGTTCCGGCAAGACCAGGTTCCAGCGTCGTGGGGACGGCTGGGCCGCCCTGCCACGTGAAGAGACCAGCCATGTCGGCAAGGGGCGGAGCCTTTTCCGCAAAGGCATCGATGAGACCGCGAGCGATCTCGTCAAGCTGGCTCTGCATGGTGGAAGCGACACCGTCACGCAGTTGCAGGAAGCCGGCGAGCTTGCCGGTTGCTTCGCTGATGCCTCCCGAGCTGGGCGATATCGGAACATTGTCGATATAGACGGTCGCGCCCGTCGTTGCCGGCCCATAGCCCGGCGATGGCGTGAAGCTTACCGACCGCGGAATGGTCTCGAACAGCGTCGTGCCGTCGGTGGTCGTGACAACCATGTCGTTGTCGCCGCGCGTGTAGGTCGAGATCGGCACGTATTCGGCGATCTTCTTCAGCAGCGCATCGCGCTTATCCAACGCGTCGGAGACGTCCGTTCCGGAACGGGTGCCTGATATGATGGCCTTGTTGGCACCTTCGAACTGCACGAGCAGATCGTTCAACTGGCCAACGGCATTGGAAATCTGGCTGTCCATGTCGGTGCGGAAGGCCTGTATGGCAGTCGTCCCCTCGTTCAGGGAACGAACCGCCTGCCTGGCCGTCTCGATGACGCTTGCACCAAGGTTCTGGTTCGAGGGCGAGGTGGCGTAGAGTTGCAGCGCGTTTTGCAGATTGCCGATCGCCGTGGAGGCTGACGCGGCATTGTCGACGCCATTGACTGCGAGCTGGAGCCTGTCCAGCCCGCTCGACAGAGTAGATTGGCCGCTCCAGGCCGACAGTGCTGCCAGGTTCTGCCGGAAAAGCTGGGCATTGGTGGCGCGCTGGATATCGACCGAGCGCGCACCAGGCGCCGTGCTGACTACAGTGGCAATTCGGCGGGAGTAGTCGGGGTTCGAGGCATCCGAAACATTGCGCGTGACAACGCTGGTCTGGCGCGACGTCGTCAGAAGCGCAGACTGGGCGATGCTCAATGCGGATGACAGGGACATTCTATACTTTCACGGCCTTTGTGCCGGTTGCTATCTCTTCAGGTTGACAAGGACGTCCATCAGGTCGGAACCGGTCTGGAAGACCTTGGAATTTGCGGTGTAGCTACGCTGGGCAGCGATCATGTCGGTAAGCTCTTCGGCGATATCGACGTTGGAGCTTTCCAGAGCTCCCGACACCACTGCGCCGAGCTTGCCCTCATTGGCGAAGCCGATGGTGATATCGCCGGAATCCGTACCCTGGGCGTAGACGTTTCCGGGCAGCACGGCCAACCTGTCGGGGCTTTGCACGTTGGCGAGCGGGATCTTGTAGAGCGCGCGGGTGGAGCCATCGCCGTACATGGCGTAGATCGTCCCGTCCTTGCTGATCTGCACCTTGTCGATCGTGCTGGGCGCATTGCCGTTGGTGGCGCCGCCGGACACGGTGAAGCCTGCGCCGAGTTGCGTAAGTTGTGCCAGATCGAGATTGAAAGCCCCGCCATTCGGAATGGTGAGAGCAACGCTGTCGGTGCCGCCCGTCAATTGACCGGTCGTATTGTCGAACGTGAGGTTGGCCGTGCCGAGAGCGCCACCTGCGTAAGGGAACGATGTGCCTGGCGTAGCGGCCGCCTGATCAAACACTGCGACTTGCCAGGTACCCGCGCCGGTGTTGGTGAAATAGACGTCCAGCAGCTTGCGATTACCGAGATTGTCGTATGCCACCATCGAGGATTTCGACGTGTACTGGGCCGTCGTAGTGTTCGTTGTAGGCAGGTCGCCAGCTGCAACCGCCGTCGCCCCTGCCGGCAGATTTCCCTGATAGTAGCCTTCGGTGCTTGGCGAGGCGGTCATCTGACCGTCGGTGATACGGACGGGCTCAAGCCCGTCGAAACCGTTGACGGTGGCTGCTGGAACACCGTTTTCGTAACTGTAGGCCATCAGCTGGAAGCCTGCGGCGTTGACCAGACGGCCCTCGCCATCTGGAACGAATGCGCCCGCTCGGGTGAGGAATGGTGTGCCGTTCGGGTTCTGCACGACGAAGAAGCCGTTGCCGTCCACGGCGAGGTCGGAAACGGAAGTCGTGTACTGGAGAACGCCTTGGGCGCTGATCGAATTGATGACGGTGGTGGTCACGCCGCCGGAGTTGTAGCTGCCGCCCGTACTGGGCATTACCAGCGTTGAGAACTCGGTCGAGGCTCGCTTGTAGCCCGTCGTATCGGAGTTGGCGATGTTGTCAGCCGTCGTTGACAACCGGTTAGCCTGGGCGGCCATTCCGGAAACGCCGGTTCGCATCATTCCATACAAGCTCATCGAAACGTCTCCTCAGGTCCACTGGGTGTGGCGAAAAGAATACGCTTGTTGTCTTGCGCGAGGCTGGCGCGGCGAGGCGGGCGCAGGCCGGTGGCCCGATCCATCAGAAGACGAGCCGATAGCCGAGGAAGCGTTTTGAATCGATCGGATCGTGGCCAAGCTTTTCGCGAAGCTTCTTGCGCAGCTTGGAGATGTGGCTTTCCACGACGTTCTCTTCGACCTCTTCGTCGAAGATGCCGTAGATCGAATTGAAGACCTGGGTCTTGGTGACGCGACGCCCGCGGTTGGCGGCAAGAAATTCAAGTATGCGCCGCTCGCGCCGTGGCAATGGCAGGGGTTGGCCGTTGATCTCAGGATCGCGGCCATCCATGAAAATGCGCATCGGACCGATCTCGGTGAAGTTTGTGCTTTCATCGGCCCGCCGGCGGATCGCCGTAATGCGCGCAAGGATCTCACGAATATGGACCGGCTTGCGGACCACGTCGTCGACGCCTGACTCGAAAAGTTTCAGCGTGTTCTCAAGCGAATGATGTTCGCTGAGGGCTATGACGGGTGCGCCGGTACGTCCGCGGATCTGGCGTGGCGAGATGCTGCCTTCGCGGCAGTCACCAATCAGGAAGGCGCTTACCGATTTGAGATCATCGTCGGCGACGCTGGCCACCCATTCGTCGAATTCGCTCGGGGCGAACCCGGCGCATGCGACGCCTTCCCGATCGAAAAGTGAGTTGTAGCCCTCAGTTACGAGTTCGCGCTCGTCAACGACCACGATCATCGGCCCGCCCTCCGAATCAAATCATTTGCCCCGTAGACAGGCGTAGTCGCTGGCCGGAATCCTGAAAAACCGTCAATTCTTGTAGCTAGTTTCTTGGGAGTCAGGAATCGTGTGGGTTGTAGTGGTGGTCGTCAGGGTCACGGATGCGGGTTGCTCGACGAAGACGAAGCCAAGTGGTTGTGAGCCTTGATGTGCCATGAACTCATGGGTTGCAGAAGGCGCGTGCGTTGGAAGTCCATTTTCCAAAGCCGACTGCAACCATATTGGCTATGACGCGGCAGACATAAATCTTCTGCGCAGGGTCATTGTCGGGACCTGCGTGGTAGCGAGCGACCGCCATCGACCAGGTTGTATGACGGGCATGCAGGCTGGCCAGGAAACGGGCGGCGTAGTCGACATTCTTGTGCGGGTCGAGCATGTCGTTCACGCTGCGAAAGTGTTCCGAGTGGTAGTGATGATTGACCTGCATGCAGCCAACATCGATCAGTTTCCTGCCTTGCTGCCGAGCTGTCGCAAACGCGGCAAGGGCCTCGCTGCGGTTTTTGGGAAAAACGGCTTTTCCTTCTATATTCAAAGCATTAGGTTGCAGGCTGCCTTTCTTGCCCGTTTCGGTTAGGCCGACCGCATAAAGAATACCTGCCGGAATGCCGTAGCGGTCGGCAGCTCGCAGGATTTCGGTTTCACAGGCGTTGGTGGATGCGCTGGCGTCTACGGGGAAAGCACTAGATAACCAGCCCGCTGTCAGTACGGCTGCGAACAGTCGAGGCAGAGCGAGCGGAACTTTGCGCGTCATTGTCGTTGCTTCTTCCCGAATGATGTCCGCCGGAGCCATTACCATTGCTGCCTGACTGCCCGGATTGGAACGAGGATGAATCACGGTTGGGGAGGGCTGTTGCGGAGCCTCCGGCGTCGGTGCGAGGTGCAGGCGCAGCTGCTATCGAAGGTTGTAGAACGGTAATCTTACCGACATCGAAACCAAGATCGCGCAAGGCTCGCGCAATGGTATCGCCATCCGATGAAAGACGCCGATAAGCCTCTTGAGTATCGGGTAGCAACTCAATTGAAAGTTGTTCTCCGGTGAGGCGCAGGTGTGCGTTGACCACCCCAAGTTCTGCGGGATGAAGCTCAATCTTCAATGTGTGGGCTGCAACGGGAGCTTGGTGGGCGGTCGCTGGCGTCAAGGTCGCAGTGGACGGTGTTTGTTGCGACCCCATGTCCGATGCGATTGCAGTGACCAGCCGCGAGGTGGTCGGGTCAAGGCCCGGCGTAACTGGCGCCGGGAAACTATGCGCCGAAGTTACGGTGACGCGCTCATGGATTTGTGGCCGTGCTGCTGGCTCATCAAGGGTTGCAGCGGTATTCGACCGCGTAGCTTCGGCCAGACTTGCCAAAGTGTCCGGCTTTCCGGTTCCATTGCCAACTGTCGTATCGGATTCACCGGTCGTTTCGACGGCAATTGTTGCGGAGAAGCCCGCCTTGGGCGCGGTCTGTTGGCTCTCGATATTGCGTGGGCCATCCGCCTTTGCCGGCTTTTTTTCCGGCAGTTCCGGATCTGCATCAGAGATAGCGGGCTGTGCCGTACGGCGCGAAACGGGCATGCCATCTCCGTCGGTGATGTCGTTGCCGGTGTCACTTATGTCGTTCAGTCCCGAAGCGCGGTTGATTTCCTGCAAGCTCATGAGCAGAGGCAAACGCTCGTGCGCGGCACTGCCGGGAGTTGCCTCACCGTGCTTTTCCGTTGTCTTGTGTGTTTTATCGTCATCCATTCGGATGGCTTTACCGGATGTGAATAGGAAGCGAGCGGTTTTGTCGCCATCGGCTTCGTCCGCGATCTCTTCCTTGGCAATCCGGGCGCTATGGTGTTCACCATCTGGCACCACGCGGTGCAGGATAGCGCCGCGCGATCGGTGAGGGTGGTCCGCCGCGTGCCTGGCGCTGGCATGACCTTTGTTGTCGCCCAGCACATCCTGAAAACTGCTGTCGCTGTTGTCGGCATTGGCCTGCACGACGGATTTGCCTCCAAACGAGTCGGGGAGGGTGTTGCCGATACTGACGGTCATTCGGGCGCTGCTCCAAGCAACTGGTCAATCTTGTCGAGAGTGCGGTGGGTGGTGGCTATGGCTTCATCGGTGGGGTCGGCGCTGGCCACCGACGAAGGCGCCGTGTTCGACGGGTCGCTTGAGGTGACGGCCTCGGCCCCGCTGGCAGCCTTTTCTGCAGGTGGAGATGCCGGCTGTTCAGGCATGATGCCTTCCACCACGGGAAGCTCGTCCTCGGCTTCGGGAGACGGTTCAGTGGTCGGCTTCTCAACGGCGGCGTCGGCCTTTGCCTCCGTCGTCTTCGGTTCAAGCGTTGTACTGGCCTCTTGCGGGGAAGGCAGAACCTTTGCCGGCGGCGCAACCACTTCGCTGGTGATGGTGCGGGCTGCGTCGAGCAGGAACCTATCGCTTTCCGACAAGCGCTCCCGGTCAATGCCACGCAACTTTTCGCGCACGTCCTCTATCGTCTCCGAGGTCACGTTCGACAGATTGGCATAAAGTAGTGCGCGCGGATCGTCGGTGTTGCGGATGCCGTTGTGACCCTTTTCGGCTCTTGCCGACGCAAAAGTCGAGAGATCGATCAGCCCGTTGATCGCGGCGCTGCGGGCGATACGCAAGTAAATGACCTTCTCGCGTTCGGGGTCCATCATTGCCGTGATGTCATCCAGCTTGTCGTGGCTGATCGCCATGTTCAACGATATGACACCATCCACGAATATGTCGGCGAACTGGCTGGCATAGGGAGAATGCAGGTAACGCGCGACATATTGCGTCGATGCAAGGGCAAAACGTGCCGCATCTCCAGTGGCGACGGCGACGGCGATCGAGCGGCGAAGAGCTGCCTCCTCCACCAGAGTGCCTGGACTCAGCAAGCGGGCCTGATCCAGCAGTTTAAGTGCGCCGCTGGCATCTTCCTTGGCGAGCAGCGATCCCTTGATCAGTGCAACGAACGGACCGAGGTCGCGCGGCAACGTTATCGGATCAACTGCCTTCAACGCTTGCAGTGCGCCGCCGGGGTCGCCTCGCAGGTAGGCAATCACGCCGCCTGCAATTGCCTTGTCCTGATCGCTGAGTTCAAGGCGTGAGGTTGCGATGGCCAGCGTGGCGGGGTTGCCGCCGCTCATGCCGTAGACCAGCAATGCGTGAAAATTCTTGGTGTCCTTGAACTCTTTGGTGTCCGCATCGCGCAGGCGTTGATCGGTGATTTCAAGCAGCTTGCCCTGCATCGGGAGGGCTGCGTGGTCGCCGGAGGCGATGCGGTCCTGGACAAGTTGAAGCGATCTGACGAGTTGGTAAGGCTGCAGCGCTTCCTGGCCGTTGGCTGCGGAGCCGAGGCTTGCCATGCAAAGCCCGGCGCTGACAAACCGCCAGAATCCGGCGCGACCAGTCATCCATCCGTCTCCAGAAGGATTTCGATGCGCCGGTTTGCTGCGGAAAGCGGATCTGCTTGGTCCTTCGGGTCACGGTCGGCAAACCCGGCGATTTCCTTGATGCGGCTTTCGTCTACGCCGCCTCGGACCAGCATGTAGTAAGCTGCGTGGGCTCGGGCTGAAGACAGGCGCCAGTTGTCATAGGTGTCATTGCGGAAAGGACGAGCGTCCGTATGCCCCTGGATGGAGAGGGTGCCCTTCTGGCTGTTGATGACGCGGCCAATTTTCTCCATTGCCACCACCAGATCGCGGCGCGGAACAGCAGACCCGATCTCGAACATGCCGAAATCGAGTTGGTCGGTAATCGAGATTACAACTCCCTTTTCGGTGGCTTCAACGGTTATGCCTTCGGCCACCTTGTCTCCGGACAAGGCTTTCGCCAACTCCTGCTTGACGCGCTCGGAAGCCTCGACCGTCTGCGCGCTAGGGCTTTTGTCGGCGGGTTTTTCTTCCACTGGCTCCGGTTTGGGGGCATCTATCTTTGCAAATTCTTCCCGCAGTTCGCTGTCGCCTGACACTGGAGCAGACGGGTCGAAGGGATGCTGCAAATCCTGGGCTGCCGGTCTTGGTTCGGGAACCGGCTCGGCCTTGATCTTCGGAACGGCGAATTCGGCAACTTTGTCGTCAGGTTTGGCTGGATCGCCCTCGACCTTCGCCCGCTCGGCACTTGCTTCCGCGCCCGGAGTGGAAATCTGCTGCGACCAGAAATCCGGGGCAAACGGATCGCGATAGGACTGGCCACCCGAAGCGCCGTTGGCCGGCCCGGCGCTCTGTGCGCCGCCATCGCCCTTTTCGCTGATGTTCTGGAGTTTGCCGGAGTTGGCAACGATTTCGGCCAGTACGGCATAAGGGTCGGCAAACAGCTTCTCGTCGGACGGGAAGGACTGCGCCGTCGGCTGTTCTTCCTTGTTGGGCTCCTTCACGGAGCCGGCATTGCCCTGGCCGTCCTTCCCGGTCTTGGTGGCGGCATCCTGCTGATCGTCTGCTGCCATGCCGGACGAAGCCGACTCGTTGCCGAGATCCTCCAGGCCCTTGCGGTTGGCGTTTCGGTCGATCAGCTTGATAGGATTGAAGTAACTGGCAACGGCCGCCTTGGTCTGTTCGTTGGCGGCGTTGATCAGCCACATGACAAGGAAAAAGCACATCATCGCCGTCATGAAGTCGGCGAAGGCGATTTTCCAGACGCCGCCGTGGTGGCCTTCGTCCTCGTCGCCGTGACCACGGCGCACGATGATGATTTCGTGCTTTTCGCCGGTGTCTTCGACAGTGCTCATGACAATATCTCGGATAGTGCGGCCGACCATTCCGACATGCGGGTTTCGACCACGACGTCATTGATGGCAACGGTAAGATCGAAGCCGGGTGCTTCGATGAATTCGAGGTCGGCTGCCCGGTCGCCGAGCGAAGCGCTCAGCGTTTCAAATAGGGATATTGGCCCTTGCACGCGGATGCGCAGTGCCTCGGCATCCGTCATCGCGCTGCCGATCGTGTCTGCAAGAACGGCAAGGGACCGTTCCTGAAGATGATCGCTCAATATCGCACCGATGGCCCTTGCTGCGGCCGTGCTGACCAACTCGACTACCTGGGCCTGCATTGCGTCCATGCGTGCGGCAATGGTAGCGCCGACATCAGAGCCGAGCGTTTCCAGAAATGCCTTGGCTTCGTCCGCATTGGCTTGCCTCACCTCGGCCAGCTCATTCTGATGCGCTTCGGCCAGGCGGGCTTCCAGCGCCGCTTCCGCTTCCGCGACCGCTTCTGCTATCAACTGGCCAATGTCGGCCTGGGGCGCACCGGCCGTCTGGCGTGGCGCGTCGACCGGCGTCGGATTGCTCCGCTCGTTGATCGGCCCGAAATCCGGCAACAGTTGGAGAAGTGCTGCCGCCGACATCATCCCACTGCCTCGGGAGCAGCCCATTTGCGCAGGATCTGGGCCGTGCGCTCCTCGTTGAGGTCAACCATGCGGGCAAGCCGCTCCTGTGGCGCGGGCCTCAGCTTGCGGCGCAAATCGTCCAAGGGAGCCGGGGTGCCTCGCGAAGCGTCGGGGAGAGTTGCCTGCACCGTATCGTCATTTGCCGCAGCGACGGCATCAGGAGTTGGAAGCGAGCGCTGCACTTCGTCGAAGCTAGGTCCAGCAATAGCGCCTGCTGTTGCCGTTTGTGCCGTCAGCGCGGCAGCCATCGGCCGAAGCCCGAAGAAAGCGACAAGGAAAACCACAACGATGAACGCGCCGGCATTGATGAGCGTGCCGGTGTAATTTCCTACCGACTCCAGGATGCCGGGCTGCTCGATTGCCTGCCCGTCCAACCCGTCGATGAATTCGACTGCGGAGACATCGATGACGTCGCCGCGTTTCTCGTCAAAACCGGTAGCGGAAGCAACCATCTTGCGGATGTCGGCCACACGCGAAGCGATCTGCTCGGGCGTCACGTCCTTGCCGAGGATCGTTGCCAAGCGCTGCTGGTTGACGACAACCGCAACTGACATGCGGTTGACAGTGTAGCCGTTCGATACGGTGGCGATGCGCTTGGAGTTGATTTCGTAGTTGGTGATCTCTTCCTTGCGGTCGTTCTGGGAGGTCGATTGCGGACCGTCAGTTGCTGCCGGTTGCGTTTCCGGCAGGTTCTGTTCGACGCTTGCCGGCGTAGAGGCCTGCTTCTGACTGCTCGCCTCGTTGTTGCGGACGGTCTGAACAGATCGCTCGACCCGTGAGTTAGGGTCGAAAATGGTTTCTTCGGTCTGGCGCGTGTCCGTGTTGACGTCTGTCTTTACGCTGGCGCGGAAGTTGTCAGGTCCAAGATATGGGGTCAGGGCGCGCCGGATGTTTTCCTCGATCTGCGCTTCCACCGATTGCTCGACGCCGAGGGTTCGTGCGGCGCTCGTGTTGGAAGGGTCGTCGCCTGCGGCCAGCAGATTGCCGGCTGAATCGAGCACGGTAACCTTGTCTGCTCCCAAGCCCGGCACAGCTGCCGCCACAAGGTGACGGATGGACATAGCCGTCTTTTCACCATCGATCCCGGCGTAGCGAATGACGACGGATGCGGAAGGCTGCTGCTCATCACGGCGGAAATTGGCGCGCTCGGACATGACGATATGGACGCGAGCGGCCTTGATGCCAGACAGCGACTGGATGGTGCGGGAGATTTCGCCTTCCAGCGCGCGCACGCGGGTGATCTGCTGCATGAACGAAGTCAGCCCGAGCGAGCCGACATTATCGAACAGCTCATAGCCCGCGTTGGCGCTGGTCGGCAGGCCTTTTTCCGCCAGCAGCATGCGCGCTTGTGCCGTGGTTCCGGCAGCGACCAATACGCTGCTGCCATCGGAGCCGACATCGAAATTGATGCCGGCTTCTCCGAGCACCATGCCGATCTGGTTTACGTCGGAACGTTCGAGCCCGACATAAAGGGTCTCGTAGGCGGGCCGGTTGAGATAGATCGAAGCGACGGCGATGGTTGCCATCACCAGCGCGGCGATGCCGGCCAGCATGGCCAGGCGCTTGGCGCCGAACCCCTTGAGGTTGTTGACGATTCCCTGGATCTGTTCCGGCACTGCCCTACGGCCCCCGCATAATTGCCCGCTCAGAGTCTAGCTGGCGAAGCTTGTGCGAAAATGAAATCGGGCCGCGTTGTGGCGCGGCCCGATGGGAATAATCTTGGTGCCGGGAGAGGCCGATCAACCCTTGAACAGCGCCAGGATGTTCTGCGAGTTGGCATTGGCAATCGACAGGGACTGGATGCCGAGTTGCTGCTGGACCTGCAGGGCCTGGAGGCGGGTCGATTCCTTGTTCATGTCGGCATCGACGAGCTGGCCGACGCCCTTGTCGATCGAGTCCATCAGCTTGGAAACGAAGTCCTTCTGCAGGTCGATCTGCTTCTTGGCCGAGCCGAGGATGGTGGCGGTGTCAGTCAGGTCCTTCATGACGTCGTCAACCTTGGAGATCATCTGCATGATGATGTCGTCAGTGACGCCAGTCGCAGTGATGTCGAGATTGTAGACGGAAATGTTGTCGATCTTGGCGGGAACGGGTGCGGTGACTGCTGCTTGCGCAGCGGTGTTGGCGGCAATGTCCGTCGCGCCGCCTGCTATTGCTGCCTTATATGCCGTGTCATATTCGGATTGCGCTACGGCCGTTGCGTAGATCGAGGTCTGGCGGTCGAGCAGGCCCTGGTTTTTCACATCGGCTGCGAGGCCAGAGTCGAAAAGCTTGACGCTTTCGACGTTGATGTCGATCGTGCTCAGGAGAACCGAGCCGTCAGAGCTGCGGTTGAACGATGAGACGATCTTCACATCCTGCTGCACGCCGTCGTTTGCAGCGCTGACTTGCTTGGAAATCACCGACAGGAAATTGGTGCCGGAGAAAGTCGCCGCATCGGCGTAGGATTTCATCTGACCCTGGAGTGCCTTGATCTCGGTCTGGATCTTGGCCTTGTCGGAGTCGCTGGCGCCGTAGGAGGCAACCAGTTTCTGTTTGATCTGGTCGACTGTTTCCAGCGCCTTGTTCATGCCGGTGTAGGCGGTGTCGACCTTGGAAGCGCCGAGACCCAATGCATCCTGCACGGTGGACAACGACTGGTTGTCGGAGCGCATCGTCGTGGCGATCGACCAGTAGGCTGCGTTGTCTACTGCTTCTGCAACCCGGTAGCCGGTGGAAATCCTGCTTTGGGTCTGCTCAAGCGCCCTGGTGGTTGCGCTCAGACTCTGAAGTGCTGTCAACGCCGAAGCGTTTGTCATGATGCTGGCCAACGAACTCACCCCTCTTAAATTCCGGCTTATACGCAGGCCGGATCGACCTTCCAGGATGGCGGTGACGCGACACCTGCCAGCCCGCCCTAAAGCTGTGGTTAACCATAACTAGAGCGATATGGTTAATGGCCGATTAAAGAGATTTGCTCAGAAAGCCAAATTGGGTGAATACGGGTGCGCGGTGAGAACACCGTGCGCTGAAATGCGAAAAGGGCCGCGCTTTTGGCGCGGTCCAATTGGCGAAGTTCGGTTTGGTTTAGCGGAACAGCGACAGGATCGACTGCGAACCGCTGTTGGCGATCGACAGCGCCTGGATTGGAGGCGGGTCGATTCCTTGTTCATGTCGGCATCGACGAGCTGGCCGACACCGCGATCGATGGAGTCCATCAGGCTCTGCGTGAAGGTCTTCTGCAGATCGATGCGGCTCTTCGATGCGCCCAGATTGGTGGCTGCCGTCGTCATATCCTTGAGTGCAGCGTCGACAACATTCATCTGCTGCGCGATCTGGGCATCGCTATGGCCTTTCACGGTGAGCGATGACAGCGAGTAGGTGTCGCCAGCCGCCGGTGCGGCGCCTGCCGTCGGGACCTGTGCCGTACCTGTGATCGCGCCAGTCGTGCCAAGACGGGCGGCGTCGAGGATGCCCTTCTTGGTCGGTGCCGCGCCAGCGTCGTAAAGCTTGATGTCGTCTACCTTGATGTCGATGGTGGAGATCGACGCAGCGCCTGCGGAACTGCGATTGAAGGCCGATACGACCTTGACGTCAGCCGAAGCGCCGGTGGCGTTCGACACCGACAACATGTTGGTGCCTGAGAAGGTAGCGGCGTCGGCATAAGACTTCATCTGCGCCTGAAGCGAAGCAATTTCGGTCTGGATCTTTTCCTTGTCGGCATCGGTCGCACCATAGGCCGCGACCAGCTTGACCTTGATCTGGTTGACGGTGTCGATGGCTTTGTTCATGCCGGTGTAGGCGGTGTCGACCTTCGAAGCGCCGAGGCCGAGTGCATCCTGCACCGTCGTCATCGCCTGGTTGTCGGAGCGCATCGTGGTGGCGATCGACCAGTAGGCGGCGTTGTCGCTGGCATCGTTGACGCGGTAGCCGGTCGAAATGCGCGACTGGGTCGATTCGAGATTCTTGTTGGTTGCATTCAGGCTCTGCAGAGCCGTCAACGCCGAAGCGTTGGTCATGATACTGGCCATGTACTCGTACCTTTACACGTTTACACGTATTGCTGTGACATACCGGGTTGTCCGGTATGACGGTACGGCATCATGCCAATGATCGCTCAAAACCAATCACCCGCCATTCCCCGCAATGTGTCAGAGACTTCCTAGGAAACCGATAAGCGCCGTGGTTAACAGTGTGTTTTACGTAACATTGTGCGGTTGAAAATCTGAATCAAGGCGTTGATTTCTTGATTCCGATAAACTGGTCAAGATTTTGATTTTAAAAAGAAAAGGGCCGCGCTTTTGGCGCGGCCCAATTGGCGAAGTTCGGTTTGGTTTAGCGGAACAGCGACAGGATCGACTGCGAACCGCTGTTGGCGATCGACAGCTGGAGGCGGGTCGATTCCTTGTTCATGTCGGCATCGACGAGCTGGCCGACACCGCGATCGATGGAGTCCATCAGGCTCTGCGTGAAGGTCTTCTGCAGGTCGATGCGGCTCTTGGCGGCGCCGAGGTTGGTCGCTGCCGTCGTCATCTGCTTGAGCACCGAGTCGACCTTGCTGAGCATCGCACCGATCGTGCCATCGGCAGCGGCCGTGATGTCGAGATTGAAAACGGATTTCGTCGCGATGACCGTTGCGGTACCATCCGCTGCCGTGGCGGCCGTCGCCGCAGCCGTCTTGGCTGCAGTGTCCGTTGCACCGCCCGCGATCTGCGTTGCGAAGGTCGCTTCGAAAGCGTCCTGGGCTTTCGCCGTGCTGTAGATGGCCGTCGCCCGATCCAGAAGGCCGGCGTTCTTGAGGTTGGCCGCCGTGCCGGAATCAAACAGCTTGGTGCCTTCGACCTTGATGTCGATGGTGGAGATCGACGCAGCGCCGGCAGAATTGCGATTGAAGGCCGATACGACCTTGACGTCCTGCTGGACGCCCGTATCGGCGGCCGCGGCCGCACCGGCGGCATCCTTGGTCGACGTCACCGAGAGCATGTTGGTGCCGGAGAAGGTTGCGGCTTCGGCATAAGACTTCATCTGTGCCTGAAGCGAAGCGATTTCGGTCTGGATCTTGGCCTTGTCGGCATCGGTCGCACCATAGGCCGCGACCAGCTTGACCTTGATCTGGTTGACGGTGTCGATGGCTTTGTTAATTCCGGTGTAGGCGGTGTCGACCTTCGAAGCGCCGAGACCGAGTGCATCCTGCACCGTCGTCATCGCCTGGTTGTCGGAGCGCATCGTGGTGGCGATCGACCAATAGGCGGCGTTGTCGCTGGCATCGTTGACGCGGTAGCCGGTCGAAATGCGCGACTGGGTGACTTCGAGGTTTTTGTTGGTTGCATTCAGGCTCTGCAGAGCCGTCAACGCCGAAGCGTTGGTCATGATACTGGCCATGTACTCGTACCTTTACACGTTTACACGCATTACTGTGACATACCGGATTGCCCGGTATGACGGTACGGCATCATGCCAATGATCGTTGAAGCTCAATCACCCGCCATCACCGCAACCATGACAGGCAGTCCCTGCAAAATGGATAATCGGTATGGTTAGCGAAATCTAAATCTGTGCCGACTAGCGGATTTTTGTCAGGTAAACGACCGCACGAGGCTGCCGACAAGCAGGTTCCAGCCGTCTATCAGGACGAAGAACATGATCTTGAACGGCAACGAAACAACCGTCGGCGGCAGCATCATCATGCCCATTGCCATGGTGATGGTGGCGACGATCAAGTCGATGACCAGAAACGGCAGCACAATCAGGAAGCCGATCTCGAAACCGCGCCTGATTTCCGAAATCATGAAGGCCGGGACGAGGATGCGTAGGTCCACCGTTTCGCGCGAGACAGTCTGCCCGCGTTCGCGAGCAAGGTCGGCGAACAAGTCGAAATCCTTGTCGCGGACGTTGCGCAGCATGAAGGTTCGGAACGGGTCGGCGATCTTTTCCATCGCCTCGGTCTGGTTGATCTGATTGTCCATCAGCGGCCTTACACCGCTATTCCATGCCTGATCGAAGGTCGGAGCCATGACGTAGAACGTCATGAACAGCGATAGCGAGATCAGGATCAGGTTCGCCGGCGTTGATTGCAAGCCGATGCCCGCACGTAGGATCGAGAAGGCAATTATGAAGCGGGTGAAACTCGTCACCATGATAAGCAGGCCCGGCGCCACCGACAGGACGGTGAGCAGGCCGAACATCTGGATGATATAGCCCACGGTCGTATTGTTCATCTGGCCGATGCCGCCCAGATCGATCTGCTGTGCAGATGCGGCGGTGGCTGTTGCTACGACAATGGCGAGTGAAACGAGGACCGCTCTCATTCGTACAGCAGCGTCCTGATCAGAACGTCCTTGACGTGGCCGTCGCCGCGCATTGCAGCGCGTTCCTGCAGATCGGCCTTGAGATGAAGGAAGCCGCTGGCGCCTTCAACCTGATGCATCTTCACCGTGCGCATGAAGGTCAGCAGATCCTGGTGGATCGCCTCCGTCGTTTCCGCCGGCAGAGGCGCATCCTGCAAAAGCGAAACATCCATGCGCACCCATGTTTCCACCGGTGCGGCCAGATTGGTCGTTATCGAGGGAAGTTCCGTCACGATCAGCGCGGCTTCTGTATCTGACGGTTGCGCCGCTGCGTGCTCGCCGCCTTCTGCAGCAGGAGCTTTTGCGGGCACTTCAGAGCTTTTCAAGTAGGAGCCCGAGGCCCAGCCGATCCCGAGAGCGGCCACAGTCATCCCAAGCAGCATCGCAGCCTGGATGATCAAGGATGGTCCCTTGGCGACTGGGGTCTGCTCGGCGTTCGCCATGTAGGGTCAGGTCCTATTAATCTGGCTGAAATGGTCGGAGCGGATTTGTGCGGATACGAGGAGCGAAGCCGCCGGAAGGCTGAAGCCTTTCAAGGCTTTGCGACACTGTAGCCCGTGCAAATCCGCCCGATCCGAAGGACGCTCGAACTGGCGTCGAACTGCTGCGTCAAAGTCCTCGATCGGGGGGACGACCCCGTTCCGCGGACTTTTCCTTGCATTTCTCGCCATTTCGAGCGCCATTTCAGTCATATTAGTAGGACCTGACCCTAGGCCTTTCCTCTTTTGCAATCGCCTAGAAAGGCAAGACCTGATCAAGCACCTGTTGGCCATAGGCCGGCTGCTGGATTTCCGAGATGCGGCCGCGTCCGCCATATGAGATGCGGGCTTCGGCTATGCGCTCGTAAGAAATGGTGTTTTCAGCGCCGATATCGGATGGACGTACCATCCCGGCGATGTTCAGCACGCGCAGTTCGGCGTTGACGCGAACCTCCTGCGAGCCCTTGATCATCAGGTTTCCGTTGGGCAACACCTCTGTGACAACGGCTGCGACATTGAGCGCGATGGTTTCCGAACGTTCGGTTGCACCATCCGCATTGGTTTCGGTCTTCGAATTAAGGCTGCCCTCGCCGGAGCCGCCCGTGGAGGCTCCATCCCAACCGATGTCGGCATCGAAGCCCAGCGACCTGCTTGCCGTACGGCTTCGATCGTTCTGGTTCTTGAAGCGAGCCTTGTCGTTGATCTTGATGTTGACAGTCAGGATGTCCCCGGCGCGCAGTGCGCGCGGATCCGTGAACAGTCGGCTCTGGCGGTCGTCCCAAAGCGAGAACTGCTTGACCGGCTTGGCTGGCGTTTCCGGGTATTGGTAGACGGAGGCGCTGCCACCTGCGATGCCCGAGCCCACAGGTGAAAGAGCCGGCTCCTTGCCGACTTCCCGCAAGTCGCTGGCACAGCCGGCGAGGAGGGTAAAGGCGAGAATGGTGGTAAGCTTGCGGATCATGACGGGTCCGTTCTGCGGGCTGCGCTCGCCATGATGCCGGTCAGTTTGGCGGCGGCCTTCTGGTCCATCTCGTTCAAGATGACGCCTGCCTTGCGGGATTCCAGCTTCATCAGGATTGCGGCAGCCAGATTGACATCGACGATGGCCAGCCGCTCGGCGGCGGCATCCGGTTTCATGCCGGCATAGATGTTTACGACACCTTCTTCGGCGCGGGCGAGGAAGACTTCCCGGCGCTTCAGCCAGGTTTCATACTCGGTGCGCTTTTCTTCCAGAGCCTTGATCCGGTTGTCGACCTCGGTCTGCAGCTGCTTCAATTCGGCTGCCTGCAGGGCGTAGCGCCGGTCGCGGGCGGCGTCGGCGATGTTTGAGCAAAAGCGCTCGACCTCGCTTTGGTTGCCCGAAACCGCCGGTGCTGCCTCGCGTGTCAATTTCTGCGGCTCGGCTGCCGCAGGTGCGCCCGGCAGCACCTGCCTGACCGTTTCGGCGTGGGCTGAGGACGGGACTGCGATGCCGCCAATTGCCCCGCACGAAATAATGGCGGTTGCAGCGAGAACAGCGATTTGCGGGCGCTTCAACATCGGCATGACCTATTGCAGAACCAGATCGGCCTGGAGGGCTCCGGCCGATTTGATGCCTTGAAGAATGGCGATGATCCCATCCGGCTTGACGCCAAGCCGGTTGAGGCCGGCGACCAGTGTTTCAAGATCTGGTCCATCCAGTACCGCAACGCGGGCGTCAGGCTGGCTCACGTCGATGGCGGTGTTGGGTTCGACAGCGGTTACGCCCTTCGAGAACGGTTCGGGCTGGACCACGCGCGGGGCTTCTGTGATGCGCACCGTCAAAGTGCCGTGACTGATGGCGACCCGCGAAATCTTCACCTGATTGCCGATGACGATGGTTCCGGTCCGCTCGTCGATCACGACCTTTGCCGGCGTGTCCGACTGGATGACGAGATTTTCGATTTCGGCATAGAAGCGGGCGGCAGAAATGTTTTTCGGCTTCTTGATCGAAACGGTGCGGGCGTCGCGCTCTGCTGCAACCCGGACGCCGAAGCGCTGGCGGGTGTAGTCATTGATGGCATCGGCTATGCGCACGGCGGTGGAGAAGTCGGGATTTCGCAATTGCAGGGTCAGGATCGACTGGTCCCCGAACTCGGCTTCGACCGCGCGTTCGACGATGGCGCCGTTTGGAACGCGACCGGATGTCGGCACGCCCTGGGTCACCTGCTCGGCTTGTCCCTGGGCATTGAACCCGGACACGATGACCGGACCTTGGCCCACCGCGTAGATTTCACCGTTCGCGGCTTTCAGCGGCGTCATGATGAGCGTACCGCCGGCTAGCGATGTCGCGTCGCCCATCGAAGATACCGTGATGTCGATCCGAGCGCCCGACTGGACAAACGGCGGCATGTTGGCGGTAACGATGACGGCTGCCACGTTCTTGGCGCGGGCGCTTCCGCCCTCCGTGGCGATGCCGAGGTTCTCCAGCATTGCGCGGATAGACTGTTCGGTGAACGGAGAATTGCGCAGGCTGTCGCCGGAACCGGCCAATCCGATGACGAGACCGTAACCGACAAGCTGGTTGTCGCGGGCGCTCTGCAACTGCGCCACATCTTTGATACGGGAAGCGACCTGGCCGGGTGGCAGCGAACTTGGCGCGGAAGCCACTTCGAACATGCGCTCGGTGGCAGCCGGGGTGTAGTCTGTATCAGCGATGCCGCCGTTCTTGGCGGCAAGGTCGCGCTTCGCCTTGGCCGACAAGCCGTCGGCGAGGGCCGGCTGCAACGCTACCGCCGTTGTCGTCAGCAACAGAAGCAACAGCCGCCTCATGCGCCGACCCTGATGGTGCCGTCAGCCATGACCGTGCCGGAGAAAACCTTGCCGCTGTCGATGTTGCGGACCTTGACCAGATCGCCAGCCGAACCGGACTGTAGCGTAACGGCAGTCGCCGAGATGGTGAGTCCGCCGGCCGCGAAATAGACCTGTACGGCCGCGCCCTGTTCGACCAGCCACGCATCCCTGATTGAATTTATGGTAATGTAGCGCCCGGGCAGGAGCGTGCGCTTGGCCACCTTGCCGTCAAGTTCGTCAAGTTTGGTTGCCGCGGCATCCGGTATTTGCTTGCCGGGGACGAGCGTTACTTGTCGAAGCGCTTCCGGGACGATGGTCTCGCCAGGGTAGATGACCCGGTTGGGAATAAGCACGACCTCCTGGGCGAGCGCTGGTGCGCTGCCTGCAAGCAGCGCCAGCGCAAGAATTGCGCCGCGCCAGCCGATGCGGGAAGTCGATGCGATCATCCGTGCTACCTGATGTTCTTCGAGACGACCGCGGCCATCTCGTCTGCCGCCTGGATCACCTTGGAATTCATCTCGTAGGCACGCTGGGCCGAGATCAGCTCGGTGATTTCCTTCACGGGGTCGACGTTGGAGCTTTCGAGATAGCCCTGTTCGACGGTCGCGAAGCCCGGATCGCCGGGAACGCCGACAGTCGCAGGACCCGACGCTGCCGTTTCCTGGAAAAGGTTATCGCCCAAGGGGGCAAGGCCCGCTTCATTGGCAAAATTGGCCAGTGTCAGTTGACCAAGGTCCTGCAAGTCGACCTGGCCGTCAATGCGGGCAAAGACCTGTCCGGTCTTGTTGACGATCACTTCCACTGCATCAGGCGGTACCGTGATTGCCGGAATGACATTGGCGCCATCCACTGTGACGAGCTGGCCGGTTGCGTTGGTGTTGAAGGCGCCGGCGCGGCTGTAGAGGGTGCCGCCATCGGCGCTTTCGATCTGGAACCAGCCCTTGCCGGTCAGCGCGAGGTCGAAGCTGTTGCCTGTGTTGGTGAGCGAGCCCTGCGTGTGGACGTTGCGCACCGCTGTCGTCTTCACGCCAAGACCGACCGAAATGCCTTCGGGAACGATGGAGGAATTGGACCGGTTGGGGACGCCTTGAGCGCGGTCGACCTGATAGAGCAGATCGGAGAACTCGGCGCGGGCGCGCTTGTAGCCTGTGGTGTTGATGTTGGCGATGTTGTTGGCAATGACTTCCAAGTTGGTTTGCTGGGCATTCATGCCGGTGGCGGCTATGGCGAGTGCTCTCATGGTGCGGCTCCTCAGATACTCATACGACTGACTTCGAGATAGGCGCTTACGATCTTGTCGCGGATGGCGACGGCGGCCTGGAGGGTTTGTTGGGCGCTCATCACTGCATCCACGACCTGACGCGTATCGGCATTGCCCTTGAGTGCTTCGATCGACAGCTTTTCCGCATTCTCCAGATTGTTGACGGTCTTCGTCGCGGCTTGGGACAGCGCTTCGGAAAACGAGGTTGCGCCTACGTCCTTGGTTCCAGACGTTGTGCCGCCTTGAAATAATTCTGCGCCCTGTTCGATGGCGCCGACCGAGGGCTTGAAATGGATTGAACCGATGCCGCCGATCATCGCTAGCTCCTCATCAGGTCGATGGTCATCGAGATGAGGTCCCGGGCCTGCTTGATGACCTGCAAATTGGCCTCGTAGGAACGGTTGGCCTCGGACATGTCAGCCATCTCGATCAATACGTTGACGTTGGGCGTCTTGACGTAGCCGTTTTCATCGGCTGCGACGTTGCCCGGCTGGAATTCCATCGGAAACGCGGAAGGGTCACGGTCAATGGAGCTTACCTCGACGAGGCTGACGCCGGAGGTACGGTCGAGTTCGGAGGCGAAGCTTATGGTCTTGCGCTGATACGGATCGGCGCCCGCCGTGTTGCCGGTGGACTGGGCGTTGGCGAGGTTTTCCGAGACGACGCGCAGGCGCTCCGACTGAGCGCCGAGACCGGAGGCTGCGACCTTGAGGGCGGCTGTAAGGGCATCCATAGCGCGTCAGGCCTTCGTCACTGTCATCAGCATCGAGTGGAATGCCTTGACGATGGCGGTGTTGAGTTCGAACGAACGCCTGACTTCACCGGCCTTCATCAACTCGTTTTCCATCACCACTGTGTTCTTCGATGGCATGAGCACGCCATCGAATTCCTGCGGCTTGGTGGTGAGACCTGCATTGGCGGCACCGAAGCCGAGATGGCCTTCCTGCGTGGCGCTCAACGAAACGGAAGTGCGATCAAGAACCTTGTCGAACGGCTCGACGTCGTTGGCCGTGTAGCCGGGCGTGTTGACGTTGGCGATGTTGCCGGCAACGGCCGTCTGGCGCACGGCCAGCCATTGTGACTGTCGCGTCGCGAGATCGAAAAGATTGACGGGCTCCATGAGACTTCTCCGGGCAGGTTTCCAGAGAATAGGCGTCGAGTCTTGCGCGGGCCTTGCGCGAGACGGGGAGCTTTATTTGGCTGAAAAGTTGGGCAGGGCGCGCGGGTTACTGTCTCCAGCGCGCCCTCAAATTGTTAGTCGATATCGAAGCTGACGCCCTGGGCCAGCGGCAGGGCTTTGGAGTAGTTCACGGTGTTGGTGGCGCGGCGCATATAGGCCTTCCACGCGTCAGAGCCGGATTCACGACCGCCGCCGGTTTCCTTCTCACCGCCGAAGGCTCCGCCGATCTCAGCGCCTGAGGTCCCGATATTGACGTTGGCGATGCCGCAGTCGGAGCCATCGGCGCCGAGGAAGCGTTCCGATTCCTGCAGGTCGCGCGTGAAGATCGATGAGGATAGGCCAGCGCCAACTGCATTGTGCAGTTCAAGTGCGGTATCGAAGTCGGTGTACTTCATCACGTAGAGGATCGGTGCGAAGGTTTCTTCCGTCACCGGTCCAGCCTGTTCGGGCATTTCGACCAGTGCCGGATGCACGTAGTAGGCGTCGGGATGGCCGTTCTCGACCCGCTTGCCACCCGTGGTCTTGCCGCCGTGGCTGGCCGCTTCCTTGAGCGCCTTCTGCATATGGTCGAAGGCAGCCTTATCGATCAGCGGCCCGACGAGCGCCTTGCCTTCCAGGGGATTGCCGACAGACACGCTTTCGTATGCCTTCTTGAGGCGCGGCACAATCTGGTCGTAGACGCTTTCATGGACGAACAGGCGGCGCAAGGTCGTGCAGCGCTGGCCAGCAGTGCCCATGGCCCCAAAGGCGATAGCACGAAGCGCCATGTCGAGGTCGGCTGATGGGCAGACGATGCCGGCATTGTTGCCGCCGAGTTCCAGCACGGCGCGCGCGAAGCGCTTGGCAAGGCGCGGTCCGACTTCACGGCCCATGCGGGTGGAACCGGTGGCCGATACCAGCGCCACCTTCGGGTGGTCGACAAGAACCTCGCCAACGGCGCGGTCGCCGATCAGGACCTGAAGCAGGCCCTGCGGCGCATCGGGGCCGAAGCGCTTCATGGCACGGGCGAAGATGGCCTGGCAGGCCAAGGCGGTGAGCGGGGTCTTTTCCGACGGTTTCCAAACGACGGAATCACCGCAAACCAGCGCCAGCGCTGAATTCCACGACCAGACCGCGACAGGGAAATTGAAAGCCGAAATGACACCGACGACGCCTAGCGGATGCCATGTCTCCATCATGCGATGGCCGGGGCGCTCAGTGGCGATGGTCAAGCCATAGAGCTGCCGGGAGAGACCCACTGCGAAGTCGCAAATGTCGATCATTTCCTGCACTTCGCCGAGCCCCTCGGAGGGGATCTTGCCGACCTCGATCGACACCAGCCGGCCAAGCTCTGTCTTGTGGGCGCGCAGTTCCTCGCCGAGCAACCGGACCAGTTCGCCGCGGCGCGGACCGGGCACCAGACGCCATGCCTGGAACGCGGTGTGTGCGGCCTCGATCGCCTTACCGGCATCGGCCGGCGAAATCTGCTTCAGCGCGGCGATCTGCTCGCCGGTCACGGGGCTGCGAACAATCAGATCGCCACCTGACAGCGCACCCTTGGCAACGCCCAGTTTCGATAGAAGTTCGGCGGTCTCGTTCGATATCGACATCTGTTTTCCCTTTCGGAATCGAGTCCCGGCAGCAGCACTGGGCCGCGCCATGTTGTCATGTGCGAGGTTTGCCGATGCCTTACCCTTTTCGGCGGGCGACCGCCACCCCGGCATGACCCCAGTGAACCCGAGTCGATTGAACCAGATGTATGCGTTTTGCTGCGAGGATCAGTGTGGAACGGCGGAATGCCGAACGCGATGAGCGTCCGCTTCCTTCGTCAATCTGTCGATATGCTGACGAATGTGCGCTGCCTCGGCGGTGGTATTGGCAAGCGCAATCGCCTGATCAAATGCGGTGCGTGCCTCTTGGCTACGGCCAAGCTGCATCAACAGGCCGCCCTTGAGACCGAAGAAATGGAAGTATCCGGACAGGCGGTCTTCCAGCGGTTCGATCAAGACAAGGGCCGCCTCCGGCCCGCGTACTTTGGCGACGGCAACGGCCCTGTTCAGCGTTACTACAGGTGAAGGCTGCATCCGTTCGAGCATGCCGTAGAGAAGTTCGATTTCCTGCCCGTCAGTGTCTTCCGCTCGTGCTGCGCGGGCGTGTAAGGCGGCGATCGCGGCCTGCACCTGGTAGGGACCCGGCTTGCGATGCCTTAGCGCCTTGTCAACCAGCGCCAGCCCCTCGTCGATCATCTTGCGGCTCCACAGGCGTCGATCCTGATCTTCCAACAACACGATCTCGCCATCGGCGTCGAAGCGAGCCGGAACACGGGCATGTTGCAGCAGCATCAGGGCGGTCAGGCCCATAATCTCCGGCTCGGTCTGAAACAGCCGCAGCAGCAATCGCGCCAACCGTATCGCCTCGTCGCAGAGAGGGGCTCGTGCTGCAGCTTCGCCGGTCGTGGTCGAATAGCCTTCGTTGAAGACGAGGTAGAGCATGGCGGCAACCGCCGCCAGCCGTTCCGACCGTTCAACCGGCCCCGGTGTTTCGAATGGCACGCCGGCATTGGCAATGCGTGCCTTGGCGCGGGTGATGCGCTGTTCCATGGCGCTTTCGCCGACCAGAAAGGCACGTGCGATCTGCTTGACGCTGAGACCCGACACGATGCGCAGGGCGAGTGCAATCTGCTGCGTTGCGGGTAGATCGGGATGGCAACATACGAACAGTAGCCGCAGGATGTCGTCGCGGTAGTGGGCACCATCAAGCCTGTCGGCGATGTCGCCCTCGACATCTTCGAGATCGGAAATCTGGTCTTCGTCCGGCATTGCTGTCTGCCGGCTGCGCTTGCGCACGGCATCGATGCCGCTGTTGCGCCCGACGAAGATCAGCCACGCCGCCGGATCTCGCGGCGGGCCGTTCTGGGGCCAGTTTTTCAAGGCCCGCAGGCATGCATCCTGAAACGCTTCTTCTGCGGTGTCGAGGTCGCGAAAGTAACGCAGCAGCGCGCCCATTGCCTGCGGGCGCGCGGCATTCAATGCAGAACTGATCCAGGCGGGATCGGTCATATGGTTGCCTTCACCGGGTTGAGGACGCCGACAGGGCGGATTTCATAAGAACCGCCGCTCGGGTTCACATCGGAGAGCTCGCGCGCGAACTGGACGGCTTCCTCCAGATCGGCGCAATCCACCGTGTAGAAGCCGAGGAACTGCTCCTTCGTCTCGGCAAATGGGCCGTCAATGACGAGCGACTCGCCCTTGACCCTGCGCAAGGTTGTTGCAGCCGTTGTCGGCAACAGCCGTGCTACGGGGCCGAGCTTGCCTGCCTTGGCGTATTTTTCCTGCACGGCGGCGAGCTTGCCCATCACGGCATCGTCCTGTTCCTTGGTCCAGGACGAGACGACGTCTTCCGAGGCGTAGCATAGGATGGCGTAGAGCATGAGTACCCTTTCTTGTCACTTCCAAGGACGGAAAAGGTAGGGTGGCGCCGACATCGCGTCGACAAAATTATTTCAACCCCAAGCCGAAAAGAGACCTGCCGCCGTTAGGCCAACTTCGCGAGGTTTTGACAATCGCAAGAAGGTCTCGTGCGAGTCGCGAGACGGACTCCAAACTCAGATTTTGTCAATTCGCGTTTGATGTCGGATTCGACAGCGGTTAAATTGAACCCGAATCAGCTGATCCCTTGGGGGGCGAGGCGGGCATTCTCAAGTCAGACGCTCCGGTTTTGGCCGGCGCATGACAGGATGGCTTTGACGTTCCCCAACGGGTCGTCCGATCCGGCGCTTGTCTGCGCCGAGTGAGTTCCAACGTGAAAGTGATGCGTATCGAACCAGCCGCTGGCCGAGCCGGCGATGGTACGTGGATCGATTCTGACCAAAAAGAACACGATGACCGCTTCCGCAGCGCTTTTCAGGACAGATACGGTAAGCACCCGGCTTGCGTCGCGAGGCGATCTTACCAGCTTTCTGATGGAGCTTACGGCCGAGATCGGTGCCGATAGCTACATGCTTGTCGCGATCGGGCATGGTGAAGTGAAGAACGATGCGCGCATCGTTGCCTCGAACTGGATATTCGATGCTATCGAGCTGGTGGGCAGGCGACTGATCGCCTCGTTGGCTCAAGGTCCGCTGACCACCGTACCCGGTAGTCGCCCGTCGGCCTTGGTTACGGGCGAAGCGCCTTGTGCGCGCGAGTTCCCGAGCGGTGAGGAAGCGGCCTTGCTGGACGTGCTTGGCCACGCCGAGATCTACTCACTTGCCCTCAATGTCGGGCGGCAGTGCTTTTTCATATTGATGTCGGCAAGCCAGGCTGGCCAAATCGACCAATCGATGCTGATGAAAGCGCAGCTGAAATGCTGCTATGCCCTTTGTCAGGTTCCACAACTCCTGGCCGACACCACAACACAGGACCCGTTGTCCGACAGGGAGCGGGAATGTCTGTTTTGGGTTTCCGAGGGAAAGACGACCGATGAAGTCGCCGTCATCCTCGGCGTGTCGTCCAATACGGTGAACAGCTATATCACCCACGCCATCCAGAAATTCTCGGCCAGCAACAGGGCCATGGCGATCGCGACAGCGATCAGGAGTGGCATCATTTGATAAGTCCAGCCGCCAGACAAAACGCCGAAGTTTCCGTCAATGACCAGCGGAACCCGTTCGGATCGTCAACTGCTGGGACGGAGGCGCGACAGGCGGTTTCCATCGCAGATGCCGTTCGACGTTGCCGCTGGATCGCAATAGATCTCAATGCAACGTCGTTCGGGCTTTTCATGGTCGGACCTTCTCCGGATCGTCTCGTTCCGTGCTTCGATTCCGCCTATCCCGATTTCAGCCTCACCAAATCCATATCGGCGCGCGACAGCGAAGAGATCATTCGCCATGTTCGTCTGTCGACCCAACCTCGCTGGTGGCTGGACGATAGCAATGCGGCCATGCTGGAGAAGTTTGGATCGCTTTCCTGGGCAGCTTCCATGCAGCCGCTCATTGACGGCAGTGCAGGCCTCGCGTTCCCGGTCCATGCCGAACGCGGACGGTGTGGGCTGGTTGTATTTGCAGGTGGTGAAATGAGCGTTGAGCAGGACATGCTCTACGATATCCACGCCCGCTGCTTCTCGCTGTTTTCTTCCGTTTCGCGCATTCGTCCCGGAGATGTCGGTCTGACACGCGCGATTTCGAGGCGTGAGCTGGAGTGCCTGAAGCTGACTGCGAACGGCTACACCAGCGAAGAGATCGCCCGGTTGCTGAAGCTTTCCGTGCATACCGCTAACCAGTATCTCACGCAGTCGGCGCAAAAGCTGAATGCCGTCAGCCGTATGCAAGCGGTTGCCAAGGCTCTGAGGTTGGGGCTTATCGAGTGACGGCGACTGCCACGGTTCGCCGGATTCTCGCCCGCTCGATCGCCACTTGCAGTGAGTCCGTGTTCCGCTGCGGGTCTTCGTACGGCTTTTCAAACGACACGTAGTTCACGACCACCGAAGCTTCGTCTTCCGTCAGCGTGAGTTGGAAATATATCGTTGCCCCGCGCGGTCGAAGCTCGAGATCGAGCACGATGCGAGGGCTGCCGCCCCAATCGACATGTGCTTCCCCGCCGTGGCCGAGTCTCAGCGTTCCAGGCATGAAATAGAGTTCGGCCGCAGAATCCACCAGATCGGACAGGCACGCAAAGTGCTCGAGCCTGATGAAGGCAATGTAATCCGCAACGTCGACAAGCCTCAGCTCGCCGACCACCTCGCCGAGGGCGTTGGCGACGATGCTTTCGCGGGTATCTGCATGCGGTTGCCTGTTCATGACACCTGCCGGCGCGGGGCCTTGTTGGAGTATACGATCCGCACCAACTCGGCGACGGCTTGATAGAATTGCGACGGGATCACGCTATCGACTGAAACTTGCTTGTACATGGAGCGGGCAAGCGCGACGTCCTCAAAAACCGGGATGTTGTGCTCACGCGCAATCTCGCGAATCCTGAGCGCAACCAGATCTTGTCCCTTGGCCAGCACGACCGGCGCGGAATCCTCCTCGCGCACATATTTAAGCGCGATGGAAAAGTGGGTCGGGTTGGCGATGATCAAGGTTGCCTGCGGAACCGCTGCCATCATGCGCCGCCGCGCCCTGTCGCGCGCCACCGACCGGATACGGGATTTGACAATCGGATCGCCTTCCGACTGCTTCATCTCGTCCTTCACTTCCTGCTTGCTCATCCTCAAGTCCTGCTTCCAATGGAAACGGGACCAGATGATGTCCGCTGCGGCGATGGCACCCATGACGAAGACGATGGCCACCAGAATATCGATCGTGAAGCCGCGAATAACTAGTCCGAACTGCACAGGGTTGGTGAACATGCCCTCGAGTAGTCTTCGCGCGTCATCGGACAGGGCAAGCACGAGCACCAGGATGGCGACGCCTACCTTGGCCAGCGATTTCAGGAACTCCACGAAACCCTGCACGCCAAACAGCCGCTTCCAGCCTTGGGTGATCGAAATGCGCGACAATTGCGGCGTGATCCGCTCACCGACGAACTGGGGCATGTTCTGGAAAACGGATGCACCCACGCCAGCGACAACGAGGAGCACCAGGAGGCTGACGACAGCCCGACCGATCTCCACCATCACGTCCTTGTAGAGCGCGATGACGTCGGCTTCGGTGTTCATCGGCCATGCTTCGGGCTTTTCCAGGAACATCGACAGGAATACGCCGAGATCGACTGCCGCGTCTTTCGCATAGAAAACGACGTAGGCAAGGATGGCGACGAAGGAGGTGAAGATCGCGGTTTCCCTCGAGTGGGGCAGCTTGCCCTTTTCGACGGTGTCGCGGATCTTCTTCTCGGTCGCTTCCTCTGTTTTGGACTCTTTGTCGGGAGCGTCAGCCATGGCGGCTCAACCGTCAGGCGGCTTCGGCCGTTTGCGCCCCGGGAAGGTCGAAAGCGCCTTCGCGCGACAACCGCACGGTCGACGACGAAATCGATTTGCGCGCGTCGAGGATATCGGCCAGCGCGATGCCTTCCGAACCTTGCGCGAGTTCCGACTCGATCATGCGCCGTGCGCGTGCGCCAATCGAGGAAAGCACCGATTCCGTGAGGTCCGCGGGGGCTCCGCGCAGCGCCATGGTTATCAGTTCGGTCGACAGGCCGTCGAATATGAGAACGCGTGCTTTTTGCGTCAGGAGCGGGATGTCGTCGAACGAGAAGACGCGCGCCTTGACGCCAGCGAGATCAGGTGTGCCGGCAGCTTCGAGATCCTGCATGATTTCATCGAGTTGAGACTTGTCCATCTCGTTGAGGACACTTGCGACGCGAGCCTGCCCTGCCGATGTGTCCTTTGTCGCGGAACTGTCCAGCAAGCGGTTGCGAAGCTGGTTTTCGATGATCCTTGTCGCCGTTGGCGGAGCGCTCGACATGGTGACCATGCGCTTCATGATTTCGCTGCGCAGGGGCTTTTCCAAGGTCAGAAGCACATTGGCTGCCGTCTGCGGCGACAGTTTCGCCAACACCATTGCAGATGTCTGCGGGTGTTCGCCCGAAAGGAAGGTGCCCAGCCGCGGGGGCTCCAGTTTCTCGACTTCTGGCCAGATCGGAAGCGGAGCGTCATTGGCGACTTCCTCCTGCCTGCCATTCATAATGGCGTTCACTTCTTCCGGCGATAGGGATTCGCTCAAGATGGTGTCCATCTTGTCGGCGGAGTCGAGAAGGCCGGCGCCTTCTGTGAACTCGGCCTCGAATTCGGCGACAATGCGCTCAAGATCTGCTTGCGGGATGGTGCGCAGCAGGCGGGCCGCCTCGATCAATGCCTTGAGTTCTTCCTGCTTGAAGAATTTGAGCAGCCGGCTGGCCGAAGGCTTGCCCATGGCGACAAGTATCGCGGCAGCCTTTTGCGGGCGCGTCAGCGTCATTGCCGTCGTCATGGCCGATCTCCCTTGCAGCGAACAGTGCCGGCGACGACTATGGCCATTATGCGCTCTTGGTGGTTGCGATGATTTCGGTCAGGCGAATGCCGAAGCGTGAGGAATCGCTTTCCAGAACAGTGATTTCTCCGCGTGCGATCTTGCGGCCGTTGACTACGACGTCGACCGGTTCGCCTATGCGCCGATCCAGCGCCACGGTTGAGCCCTTCTGCAAAGCCATGAGTTCGGATACGGGCATTTCCGTCGTTCCCAGGACGATCTGAACATCGACCGGAATGTCCATTATGATGTTCGTATTGGCACCGCCCGCGTGCTGTGCCGCACCGTTCGGCCGCTTCTCTTCCTGCTGGAGAACGCCGCGCAATTCCTCGATGGCACGGTCGAGTTCCTCGTCTGGCTGATCCACCTGAACTTCTGCGCTTGCCTGGCTCATTGCCTCGTCTCCCTAAAGTTCTGCGAATGCCAGCGGCGGTCAGCCCGGCATAAGTCCGTCGATGAAATCCTGGCCGGCGTCGTAGGTGTGTTTGACGCGGACCGTGTAGTTGTTTCCCAGCTTGCCGAATTCGCAGACAAACAGTGTCTTGTCGCGTGCCAACAGCTTCGCATGCGTCTGCGCGGTTTCCTCGATCTCCAGCACGTCGCCTGTGCGCAGGCCCGCGAGTTGGCCGAGGGTCAGTCGGGCCAATGGCATCGTCGCCTCGAGCGAGATCGTCGAGCGCATCACCTCGTCAGAGAAATGGGCATGCCACTCCGATACGTCGCCAGCTTCGATATCCGCGCTGCTGCGCGCCAGAAGCACGCGCTGCGGGATGATGACGGTAACCGCACCAGTATCGGTCGGGGTCGAAAGGCCAAATATGATCCTTACAGCCGGGCCGTCGCGTAGCACCCGCCGCCTAGCCTCCAAGCCTGCTATCGCCCGAGGCACGGGGAGTCGCAAATCGAGCGAGCGCCTGCCTGTGCCGTTGAGGATCTGGGCGATTTCCTGGAACACCAGCGTCGCAACCTCGATCTCGATCTCGGACAAGTCACGTTCGATGGGCGATACCGACTCGTCGGGATCCCCTCCGAAGAGGGAGCAGACCATTACGGTAACGGCCGAGCCGTCCATGACCATGGTCATCGCATCGGACGAGATGGATGAGGCGACCACCGTCATCGCGAAGGTCTCGCCAACGCTCGAGCGCGCGTCGGCGACGCGGGCAACCTCGACAGCCTGAAGGTCTGCGGTAACGGGAGCGCCGATCTCGCCTGCAAGGCGCTTGTTGATCAGCGGCAAGGCGCGTTCCGCCATCGAGCGGCCGGCGCCGATGACCTGCGAGTTGTCGCCGCTGTCGCCGACAAGACGTTCAATGATCAGGGAGCGGGCTTCCTCTGGGCTGCCCGGGCTGGTCATGCCGTTACCTCGCTCACCGCCATGGACCGCATCGCTCAGGCAGCCTTCTTGTCTGCCGCGCCGGCGTTCATCGTGCTCTGCTCGACCGCATCGATGGAAGGCCGATCATGCGACGAAATGGTCTTGCGGCCGAACTCGATGGCTACCTGTGGCAACGATCCGTTCATGTAGGCCAAAAGGGTCTGCTTGACGATGACGTAAAGGCGGTTCTTCTTTTCGCGCACCGTCTTGATCTTGGTCGCGATCGGTCCGACTACGGCGTAGGAAAGGAAGATGCCGAGGAAGGTTCCGACCAGCGCTGCGCCGATCAGCCCGCCGAGAATTTCCGGCGACTGATCAAGAGCACCCATGGCTTTGACGACGCCCAGCACGGCCGCGACGATGCCCAGCGCAGGCAGGCCATCACCCACCGCCACCATGGCATGGTAGGCCTTGAGCTTGTCGGCGCGAATGGTGTGGATTTCCTCATCCATCAATGCCTCGATCTCGTGCGAGCGGGCATTGCCGATGATGATGATACGGCAGTAGTCGCAGATGAAGTTGGTGAGGTCCTTGTTCTTCAGCACCGTGGGAAATGCTTGGAAGATGGCCGACTCGCTCGGATTGTCGATATGGGCCTCGACTTCGCTGCGCGACTTCGAGCGCAGTTCACGCATCAGGCTGTGCAGCACGCCCAGCGTCTCGAGGTAATCGCGTTCCTTCGGTACCGCCTGCTTGAAAGCTTCGACGATGCCCTTGCCGGTGTCCTTGACGGTTTTCATCGGATTGGCGACGAGAAAGGTGCCAAGCGCTGCGCCGCCTATGATGACCAGTTCCCACGGTTGCATGAGGACATGCAGGTGACCGCCCATGGCCATGAAGCCGCCGAGAACGCAGCCCAGCGTGACCACCAATCCGATCAGAATTCCCACGGTCAGTCCTTCCGCACATCACATCAGACACACCAGATAGCGCGCGTGGCTTGTGTGAGGCTTGAAGCTTTTGGCGTTGGGGAGGTGATTCAGTTTCGCGCAAGGAAACAACGCTATCTTGGGTGATAGCTTCGGCTGGAGGCCTGTCGTGTTAAGCACTTTTGTCAGCTACCAGCTGATCGCGCGAGATATTCCCAAGGCGATCGACCAGATCGAGCGCCAGCCCGTGGTGGATCGCGAGACCAAGTACTATCTCGACAACATCACCAAGGTGAAATCGATCGACGAGTTCGTCAAGAACGATCGTCTGTTCAAATACGCCATGAAGGCCTTTGGCCTGAAGGATATGGACTACGCCAAGGCCTTCATGGTCAAGGCTTTGAAGGAAGGTGTCATCGACCCTGACAGCTTCGCCAACAAGCTGACAGACAAACGCTACGCTGATTTTGTCAGTGCCTTCAACTTCGCCAAGTTTGGCGATACCGCCACGATCTACAACAAGGCGCAGCAGGCGACCACCGGCAATTACATACTTCAGGTCCAGATTGGTCCTTCGCAGGATGGCCTCAGCTACTACAAGTCCGAAACGTCCTATTACCTGTCCAATATCTCGAACGTGAAATCGGTCGATGATCTGATGGGGGATGACCGGATGCTGACCTATGCGATGGCAGCTTTCGGGCTGGATGCAGCAACTGAACCACCGGAGCGCATTCGCCAGATGCTGGAGGGTGGGGTTACCGATCCCAACAGCCCCGCCAACACATTTCCGAACAAGAAATATGCGGACTTCGTGGCGGCGTTCGACTTCGTGAAATATGGAGACCAGGCAACCTCGCGCGACCCGGTCCACAAAATTGTTCCCGGCCAATACATGGCAGGTACGGGCCTGGCACTGATAAAGCCGAACTCCGACTACATCGACGCGGAGGTCAAATACTACAACGACAACATTTCACAGGTTAAGTCGATCGATGACCTTTTGGCCAACAAGCGGCTTTTGACTGTCGCGCTCGCCGCATATGGCCTCGATGCCGCCAGCGAAACGCCTGCCCGTATCAAGGAAATGCTGCAAGGCGGAGTTAGCGACCCGAACAGCCCCGCGAACAAATTGACCGACAAGAGCTATGCCGCCTTCGTGTCGGCTTTCAATTTTGCCGAATATGGGACCTCGACCACGTCCCGGGTGGAAGTGAAGCAGCAAACGCCGAACTTCTATTCCATCAAATCGGGATTGGGCCTCATTCCGCCTACCGTCGAATATGTGAAGAACGAAACCGCCTACTATCTCGCCAATATCGGGTCTGTGCGCTCCATCGATGACCTGATGGCGAATTCCCGGCTCTACAACTATGCGCTGGCTTCCTATGGGCTCGATCCTTCGACCCAGGACAAGGACGTGATTCACAAGGTTCTGGAGGGCGGCGTCAGCGATCCGCAAAGCCTTGCCAATACCATGGAAGACAAGCGCTACGCAGCCTTTGCGACTGCCTTCGAATTTGCAGCCTATGGCGAGAATGCGACGACCTACAATTCCTCCCAGCAGCCTGTCGTCGACAAATACATGCGGCAGACGTTGGAGGAAGACGCAGGCCAAAACAACGAAGGCGTGCGGCTGGCGCTTTACTTCCAGCGCAAAGCGCCGACATTGACCAACTGGTATGAGGTGCTTGCCGACAAGGCCCTAGCCAGTGTGGTTCGCACCGCCTTTTCTCTCCCGGATTCGTTTGCGTCTGCGGATATCGACAAGCAGGTGAAGCTGTTTGAATCGAAGTTCGATATCGCGGACTTTGCCGACCCGGCCAAACTGAGCAAGTTCATCACCCGCTTCACCAGCCTCTACGAAATCTCCCATCCGACATCGAGTGCGCAGAGTTCCGTCGGCGTGCTCTTTGCTCAACCAACGACCATCGGCGTCTCTACCGATCTGCTGATGGCCATGCAAAAGCTGAGGTACTAAAGGCCGTGCAGGATAGCCTCTACGTCGCCCTTTCGTCACAGATTGCGCTCGAACGGCGCTTGAATACCATTGCCGACAATGTTGCCAATGCCTCCACAATGGGATTCCGGGCCACGGGCGTGAAGTTCGAGGATGTGGTTTCGGGAGCCGGGGCAAAATCCGTCTCGTTCACCTCGCCTGGCGATACGTTTCTGTCGGGCGCTCATGGCGGGGTGCAGCAGACCGGCAATCCGTTCGACTTCGCCATTCAGGGCGATGCCTGGTTTGGCATCGAAACACCTGCCGGAACGGTGATGACACGCGACGGCCGCTTTTCGATGAACGACCTTGGCGAGCTGGTTTCCGTTGAAGGTTACCCGGTTCTTGACGCCGGTGGCGCGCCTATCCAGCTCGATCCCCGCGGTGGGCCGCCCAAGGCAGGCGCCGATGGTTCGTTGCGGCAGGGCGAGCAGCTTGCCGGCGCCATTGGGCTGTTCAGTTTCGACCCCGGCCCGAATTTCGTTCGCTACGGTAATTCTGGAGTGGTGCCGCCAGTGCCGCCGCAGCCGGTGACCGATCGCCGCGATGTCGGCGTCGCGCAAGGTTACGTAGAGCAGTCAAACGTCAATCCGGTGCTGGAAATGACCCGGCTGATCCAGGTTCAGCGCGCCTTCGAGAATGTTTCGGCGATGATGCGCCAGAACAGTTCGTCGATGGACGAAGCGATCAAGACGCTTGGTTCGAAATAGCGAGCCGCTCTGAATGCCGCATGAGCAAAACATGATCAGGGTTTCGGAACAGGTGCCGGGGCCGGCTCACGAAACCTCGCTGGTCGTGCTTGAACGGATATGGCAACGCTTCAGCGATGAGCAGTCGATGCTCAAGCGTGGTGGCAGGATCGCCGAGGTTTCCGCAACTCACTATAAGGTGCGGGGGCTTTCGAGCACCGCCAGATTGGGCGACCTCGTTGAGCATCGCGGCAGGTCCGGCAACAGCCGCGGCGAAATCGTGCACATTGCGCATGAGGAAGTGGTGGTTGCCCCATTTGACCGCAACGCGGATGCCGGCATCGGAGATGCTGTTTTCCGGCGCGGTCCCTTGACTGTCGTGCCGCATCCATCCTGGCGAGGCAGGGCAATCGATGCCTTGGCGCGACCGATCGATGGCGGACCGTTCCTTCTTCGTGGCGGCGGCGATGTCGGGCGAACAGACAAGACGCCGGGTGCGATGGCCCGCCAGCGTGTCGGCACCAGCTTCTCCACCGGCGTCAAGGTGATCGATATCTTCACGCCGCTCTGCTTTGGCCAACGTCTTGGCGTCTTTGCCGGATCGGGCGTTGGCAAGTCGACGCTGCTTGCCATGCTGGCTGGCGCGGCTGCTTTCGATACGGTTGTGGTTGCACTTGTCGGCGAGCGCGGTCGCGAGGTTCGCGAGTTTCTCGAAGACACGATCGGTGCGAGCATGGCCAAGACGGTTGCGGTTGTCGCGACCAGTGACGAGAGCGCGATGATGCGCCGTCGCGCGCCGGATACTGCCATGCGTGTCGCCGAACATTTCCGGGATCAGGGCGACCGGGTCCTGCTCATCCTCGATTCCATTACCCGTTTTGCCCACGCCTTGCGCGAGGTGGCGACGGGAACCGGCGAACCGCCGGTTGCGCGCGGATACCCGGCGTCGGTGTTTACCGATTTACCTAAACTCCTCGAACGCGCAGGGCCTGGACTGGAGGGTACGGGATCGATCACCGCCGTGATTTCCGTATTGGTGGATGGTGACGACCATAACGACCCTGTTGCGGATTCGGTCCGCGGTATCCTTGATGGCCATGTCGTTCTCGATCGGACCATAGCGGAGCAAGGGCGTTACCCGCCCGTTAATCCGCTTGCCTCGATCTCGCGCCTGGCTAGCAAGGCGTGGAGTTCTGAACAGCGCGCGCTGGTGACGCAGTTGAAGGCGATGATTTCGCGCTTTGAAGACACGCGCGATATCCGTTTGCTGGGCGCTTACCAGGGCGGCGCGGATGCCGAGCTCGATATGGCTGTGCGGCAAGTGCCTCTCATCTACCAAGCGTTGACGCAGTCGCCCTCGGACAGAGCCTCTGCCGATGCCTTCGCCGATCTCGCACGTCACCTGAAGGTGAGCCAGAATGTCGAACCCGCCAACTGAGCGGCAGCGAACCGAGACTCTGCTGAACGACCTTCTGGCCAAGGCGCGGGCAGAGGGGGAGGCGGAAGCCGCCCGTAATTCCCTGCTTGCGGGATTGTTCAACAGGCCGAAAGCGAAATCGTCGAGCGGCAAGCTTTCCGCGTCAGGTGGCGTCGAATGGCCTGTGCCGCCGCAAGCACCGTTTCCCAGGATCGAAAAGGGAGACCGGCGCAGCGACTTTGTCGTTGCAGCACTTGGCGTTACGCTCAGCCTCATCTGTGCGTTGTTTCCCTGGTACATTTTTTTCAACCAGGAACAGTTTGGTGTGCAAGCGATCAAATTTGGCGGCAAGGGAGACAATGCCGGGCGCTTGGTTACGGAATCGCGTTCCGGTTCTGACCTGACCCCGCTTGGCATTCAGGAGATATCCAAGAACCTGGACCTTTTCACAACGGGCAACGTTCCCGACGACATGCAGAAGGAGTCCCCGGGTACCCAGCCGTTCCCCGGCGACGCAATAGCTTTCAAGCTCGTTCATATCGCCAATGGCAGAGCGATGATCGAGGACAACACCGGCCTTTGGATCGTTCAAAATGGGTCCAAGCTACCTGATTCAAGCCGGGTTACTTCGATCGAGCAGCGCGGCGACAAGTGGGTGCTGGTTACCAGCACCAATAAGCTATTCGAGATTTCCAACTGAAGCGGTCTGTCCCAGCCGCTTCCACCTGATCTGCGCCAACGTAAAGTAGAGGGGTATTTCGGGACAATCGTGCGTTCGATCACGCGAACCGAACGATGAGGCGTTGAAAAATCGCCTTGTTGTAAGATGGTGGTGGAGGACCGTGGTGGTCAAGATCAACACACATGATCATACCATTCACATTGGTTGCAGCCGATTGATAAATAAGCGGAATTTCAATTATTGTGCCATCGCTTTGCAATTAATTGCATCGTGTAGGATGAGCAATTAATTGCAAATTGAGCAGAGGTTTCAACTTTGGATTTGCCGATGATGGACGTGCCAGACCCCGAGGAGCGGGCCTAATTTCCCTGGGGCTCCGCGCGTCTTTCTGGGATAGTCAGAAGGTGCAATTAGTTGCGCTGGAGAAGGGAGGCGTGATGGCTCCCCTTTTTCTTGTCCGGCTACTATAACTTAGCTTTCGTCGCGTATGTGCCCCTCGTTAAGCTCCTGCTATAGGAGAGGCGACATGGGAGCCTTGAAGTACATTGCGGGTGCAGTCGCTGCAGCCCTTCTCGCCGGGGGAGCCTCGGCTCAGGAATTGCGCAAGGACGTGCTCTATACGCTGCCGATCGAGAGCACCAAGAACCGGGTCGAGGCGCTGCATGTGACCCTCGTGTGCGAGTACCTGGGCAACGTCGACAAGGCAATCAACCTGCACAACGCCAAGCAGACTGATATGGTCTACTGTCCGTAGTCAGGGATTTTGGGACCAACTGGCATCGTGAGCTAACGGAGGCTCTGGTCCATCAGGGTTGTCATATTAGGCTGCCGCATCTCGATGAAGATGTCCGTAGTCAGGGATTTTGGGACCAACTGGCATCGTGAGCTAACGGAGGCTCTGGTCCATCAGGGTTGTCATATTAGGCTGCCGCATCTCGATGAAGCAAGCGGCGCTGTTTGATGGTTTCGCGTTTGATCCTCTCCCTTTCCAGCGTGATGATCTCGCCGCGCCCGAAGTAGACGTCGGCGGGAGTGAGATTGCCGAGGCTCTCATGGTAGCGGCGGTGGTTGTAGTGATCGACGAACGCCGCGACCTGCTGCTCGAGATCGCCCGGCAGGAAGTAGTTTTCGAGCAGGATGCGGTTCTTGAGCGTCTGGTGCCATCGTTCGATCTTGCCCTGGGTCTGGGGATGACAGGGCGCTCCGCGAGTGTGCTCCATACCGTTGCCGGATAGCCATGCGGCGAGGTCGGACGAGACGTAGGACGGGCCGTTGTCGGAGAGCAGCCGCGGCCGCTGCATGACCCTGGCGCTGTCACAGCCGGAAGCCTGCAGCGCCATGGTCAGCGTGTCGGTGACGTCCCCGGCCTTCATCGTGGTGCACAGCTTCCAGGCGATGATGTAGCGGGAGAAGTCATCGAGCACGGTCGACAGGTAGAACCATCCCCAGCCGATGACCTTGAGATAGGTGAAGTCGGTTTGCCAGAGTTGGTTGGGCGCCGTCGTCTTGTCGTGGAACTCGTCGGCGGCCTTGATGACGATGAAGGCCGGGCTGGTGATCAGGTCATGGGCCTTAAGCAGGCGGTAGACCGAGGATTCCGACACGAAGTAGCCCTTCGTGTCGGTGAAGGTAACCGCCAATTCTCGGGGCGACAGCTCCGGCTCGTTCAGCGCCAGCTCGACGATCTGGTCGCGCCTTTCCTCGGGGATGCGGTTCCAGACCCGGTTCGGCCGGGGCCTGCGATCCTCCAGCCCATCGACGCCGCCAGTCAGGAAACGATCATACCAGCGATTGAAGGTCGACCGCGGAATGCCGAGCTTCTGCAATGTGCGCCGCGCCGACAGGTGCGAGTTCTCGACCATCTGGATGATCTCCAGCTTCTCGGATGCGGGATATCTCATTCGTCGTCTCCCCCATCCGCGATCATGCTTTTTTTAAGAATCCGAAGTTCCAGTGCCTGCTCGGCGACGACCTCCTTGAGATCGCGCGCCTCCTTGCGCAGCACCTTCACCTCGTCGCTGGTGGCGGCGCGCGCCGTGTCGCCGGCCAGCCGCTTCTTGCCCGCCTCAAGGAATTCCTTCGACCAGTTGTAATACAGGCTCTCGGCAATGCCCTCGCGTCGGCACAGTGCCGCGATCGACTCCTCGCCGCGCAGTCCCTCCAGCACGATGCGGATCTTCTCTTCGGCCGAATACTGCTTGCGGGTCGCTCGGCGGATGTCCTTGATGACCTGCTGCGCAGGCGCTTTCCCTGTCCCGGATCTCTGTCTCATCTTCGCTCCTTTGAAAGGCTACAAGCTTTCCCTGTCCCGGATCTCTGTCTCATCTTCGCTCCTTTGAAAGGCTACAA
>NZ_LMFV01000062.1:2221-177375 GCF_001427285.1 Mesorhizobium sp. Root552 | reverse complement strand
GTGATCGCGGCCGTCAACGACGTCTTGCCATGGTCAACGTGACCAATCGTGCCAATGTTCACATGAGGCTTCGTGCGCTCGAATTTACCTTTTGCCATAGTCTCTTTCCTTGGGCGCGAGGACCTTGGTTCAGTCGGATGCGGGGCGATTAGCGACAACGGCCCAAAAACACAAGCGTTTTTGCCAGAACCGCCGCCGCAGCAATTCTCTTGCACGTCCAACTGTGGTGATCGGCCAGATATAGTGTGGGGCACACAGGAATTTAAGGGTCTTACCTGCCGCGCTGAACGTAGGTCATCCAGAACAGCCGAAAGGCTCAAAACGCGACTGGCAAGCACCGAGGTTCAAAGCTGCGCTCTCGAGGCGATTCCGCAAAATTGGAACTATCTGGGAGAAAGTTGTCTGGAGCGGGTGAAGGGAATCGAACCCTCGTATTCAGCTTGGAAGGCTGCTGCTCTACCATTGAGCTACACCCGCGCCGCTTGGTCTCCGGTCCGGCAGTGGTGGAGGAGGTTGGATTCGAACCAACGTAGGCTAAGCCAACGGATTTACAGTCCGTCCCCTTTAACCACTCGGGCACTCCTCCAGTCTGCCGACGGAGACTTGCTGCGAGGCATTTCACCGATCCCGGAAAACATTCCCGCAGCCCGAAATCCGCGAAGCGCCTTATGGCCGCAAGGTTCTGGAGTGTCAACCGCGAAGCAGGCCTTTTTCGTCGCAGTTCTTGTGCCACCGCCGACGGCCATAGGCAAAGTGGGATGACACCGCTATAGAACCCGCATGACCGATCCCAAAAAGCCCGGCAAACTGGCCGGAACTCCAAAAGATTCCCACTATGCCAAACTACGGCGCGCTTACCGCGACGAGAAGGCCGGCGGCACGCCTGCCTTCCGTTCGCGACCCGCGCAACCGCCGGGCGAACAGGTGGAAGATGGATTGGTGCGGCTTTATGGGCTGCACACCGTGCGTGCCGCGCTGGACAACCCGCGCCGCAAGATTCGCAAGATGCTGGTAACGCGCAATGCAGCCGAGCGGCTTGGCATCGAAGACGTTGCCGCCCTGTCCTTTCCGGCAGAGTTTGCCGAACCGCGCGACATCGACAAGATCACGGGTTCTGATGCCGTGCACCAAGGCGTCCTGATCGAAGCTGAACCACTGAAGCCAAAACGGCTGGACGCGCTCGGCGAAACAAATCTGATACTGGTTCTCGATCAGGTTACCGATCCGCACAATGTCGGCGCGATCCTGCGCTCGGCGGTCGCTTTCGGTGCGGGCGCGCTGATCACCACCGCTCGCCATAGTCCAACCGAATCCGGCGTGCTGGCGAAATCCGCATCCGGTGCGCTCGAACACATCGACCAGATCGAGGTGCGCAATCTTGCCGATGCGCTTGGCCAGTTGCACGAAGCCGGCTTCCAGACCATAGGCTTGGATTCCGACGGGCCGGCAGAGCTGGAAGAGACCTTTTCGGGCGAAAAGATCGCCTTGGTGCTGGGAGCCGAGGGCAAGGGACTGCGCCAGAAGACCCGTGAAACCGTCACCGCGCTGGCACGTCTCGACATGCCGGGGGCTATCCGCTCGCTCAACGTGTCGAACGCCACGGCTGTTGCACTCTATGCGGCAAGAAAATTCCTGAAATAGCGGCAGGCGGCGAACGAACCCCGTTGGGAACGGAACCAGAAATCCGTTCGCCACCTGCTTTATCGGTTATGCAACGTCGTGTCCGGCCATCCGCTCCAGCGCCTTGACCAGCCCGGAATGATCGTCCTTTCCTCCGCCATTGGCGGCGCAGGAGTTGAAGAGTTGCTGCGTGGTCGAAGTGTTGGGCAGCGAGACGCCCAGCGACTTCGCGCCTTCCAGCGCAAGGTTCAGGTCCTTCTGGTGAAGTTCGATGCGGAAACCGGGCGCAAAGGTGCGCTTGATCATGCGCTCGCCGTGAACCTCAAGAATGCGCGACGAAGCCAGCCCACCCATCAGCGCCTGGCGTACCTTGGCCGGGTCGGCACCAGCCTTTGATGCAAACACCAGCGCCTCGGCCACGGCTTCGATGGTCAGCGCGACCACGATCTGGTTCGCCACCTTGGTGGTCTGGCCGACACTGTTTGGACCCACAAGCGTGATGTTCTTGCCCATCTTCTCGAAGACCGGCTTTGCCCGCTCGAACGGCTTCTCCTCGCCACCGACCATGATCGTCAGTGATGCCGCCTTGGCGCCGACCTCGCCGCCAGACACGGGCGCATCGAGATAGTCGCAGCCAAGCGCATTGACATTCTTGGCAAACTCCTTGGTGGCGATCGGCGAGATCGAGCTCATGTCCACCACGAGTTTGCCATTGGACAAACCTGCAGCGACACCGTTTTCACCAAACAGCACTTCATCCACCTGAGGCGTGTCGGGAACCATGGTGATGATGATGTCGGCGGCCTTGGCGACCGCGTTGTTGCCGGTAACGGTCTTCAGGCCCTTGGCGACGAGGTCCGCCGGAGCCTTCGACCTATGGTCAGTGGTAATAACCGTATAGCCGGCATCCAGAAGGTGCCCCGCCATCGGCGCACCCATAATGCCAAGGCCGATGAAGCCGATCTTTTCCATTGTTCTTCTCCGATGGTCTTTTCAATCAGGCGGCAACACTGCCCTTGCCGGCGAACGGCTTGAACCAGCCAAGCCCGGCTTCGGTGCCGGCATTCGGCTTGTATTCCGCGCCGACCCAGCCCGAGTAACCGAGGCGATCAATCAGGTCGTAGAGGAACGGATAGTTGATCTCGCCCGTACCCGGCTCGCGACGGCCGGGATTGTCCGCAAGCTGGATATGCGCGATGCGGCCAAGGTTCGCCTCTATCGTACGGGCGAGATCCCCCTCCATGATCTGCATGTGGTAGATGTCATACTGCAAATAGAGGTTCGGCGAGCCGACCTTTTCGATCAGGTCGAGCCCCTGCCGGGTATTGGTCAGGAAGAAGCCCGGAATGTCGCGCGTGTTGATCGGCTCGATCAAAAGGCGAATGCCGGCCTGGCCAAGCTTTTCAGCGGCAAATTTGAGGTTGCCGACGAAAGCCTTTTCCAGCTCCTCGCGGGCTACGCCAGCCGGCGCAATGCCGGCAAGGCAGTTGACCTGCGGGCAACCCAGCGCCTTGGCGTAGGTTATGGCCTTGTCGACGCCGGCGCGAAACTCCTCGACCCGGTCGGGCAAAACGGCGATTCCGCGCTCGCCCTTGGCCCAGTCGCCGGAGGGAACGTTGAACAGCACCTGGCTGAGGCCGTTCTTCTTCAGGCGAGCGGCCACCACGTCGGGGGCATGGTCGTATGGCCCCAGATATTCGACCCCCTTGAAGCCCGCGCGGGCTGCTGCATCGAAGCGGTCGAGGAAATCATGCTCGTTGAAAAGCATCGAAAGATTGGCTGAAAACCGTGGCATGGCAGTATTTCCTTACAAACTGATTCAATCGAGCAGGAGGATGGCGGAAGGCGCGTCCTCGTTCCTTTCGGCAAGCTCTTCGAATTCGGTGATATTGTCGATCTCGGTGCCCATCGAAATGTTGGTGACACGCTCGAGAATGAATTCGAGCACCACCGGCACCTGATGTTCCTTCATCAGGCGTTCGGCTTCGGCAAAGGCGTTGGCAAATTCCTCCGGCTTGCGAACACGGATTGCCTTGCAGCCCATCGCCTCGGCGACAGCGACATGATCGACGCCATAGCCGGCTTCGGCATCGCCGGACGAATTGATATTCTCGAAGGCGAGGCTCACCTCATAATCCATCGAGAACCCGCGCTGCGCCTGACGGATAAGGCCGAGATAGGCGTTGTTCACCAGAACGTGGATGTAAGGCAGCTTGTGCTGGGCGCCGACTGCCAGTTCCTCGATCATGAACTGGAAATCGTAGTCGCCCGACAGGGCAACGATATTTGCATCGGGACGCGCCGCGCGAACGCCCAGCGCCGCCGGCAGCGTCCAGCCAAGAGGCCCGGCCTGGCCGCAATTGATCCAGTTGCGGGGCTTGTAGACGTGCAGGAACTGAGCGCCGGCAATCTGGCTCAACCCAATGGTGGTGACAAAAGTGGTGTCGCGTCCGAAGGCCTTGGTCATCTCCTCGTAGACGCGCTGCGGCTTCAACGGCACCTGGTCGAAGTGCGTCTTGCGCTTCATGGTCTTCTTGCGCTGCTGGCATTCCTTGGCCCAGCCGGACCAGTCGCGCAATTTGCCGGCCGTCTTCCACTCCGTGGCGACATCCAGCAGCATCTTCAATGCTGCTCCTGCATCCGACACCAGGCCAAGATCAGGCGCGAAGACACGGCCGATCTGTGTCGGCTCGATGTCCACGTGAACGAACTTCTTGCCCTTGGTATAGGTCTCGACTGAACCGGTATGCCGGTTTGCCCAGCGGTTGCCGATGCCGAAGACAAAATCCGAGGCCAGCATCGTCGCATTGCCGTAGCGGTGTGAAGTCTGCAGTCCACACATGCCGGCCATCAGACGATGATCGTCCGGGATCGTCCCCCACCCCATCAGGGTCGGAACGACCGGAACACCGGTGATCTCGGCGAACTCGATGAGAAGGTCGGACGCATCGGCATTGATGATGCCCCCGCCAGCGACGATCAGCGGCTTTTCCGCCTCATTCAGCATCGACAATGCCTTTTCGGCCTGCGTCCGCGTCAGCGTTGGCTTGAAGACCTGCAACGGCTCGTATGCGTCGATGTCGAAGTCGATCTCGGCAAGTTGGACATCGACGGGCAGGTCGACCAACACCGGTCCCGGACGCGACGAGCGCATCAGGTGGAATGCCTTCTGCAGCACCATCGGAACCAGGTACGGCTCCATGACTGTGACTGCCCACTTGCAGACCGGAGCAGCGATGGCCGCGATATCGACCGCCTGGAAATCTTCCTTGTTGAGACGGGCGCGCGGCGCCTGCCCGGTGATGCAAAGGATAGGAATTGAATCGGCGGAAGCCGAATACAGGCCAGTGATCATGTCGGTACCGGCTGGACCGGATGTGCCGATGCACACACCGATATTGCCTGCCTTGGCGCGCGTGTAGCCCTCAGCCATGTGCGAAGCGCCTTCGACATGGCGCGCCAGCACGTGACGGACCGTGCCCCGCGCCTTCAAGGCCGAATAGAGCGGGTTGATGGCGGCTCCCGGCACGCCGAAGGCGCATGAAATGCCTTCCTTTTCGAGAACGAGAACGGCGGCATCGACGGCGCGCATTCTAGCCATGGCAGTATCCTCTATCGGAGATGATCTTGATGACCCCGACTCTGCCATTCGCTGCGCGAGTTTTCAATTTTTTCAAAATAATTTTTCATTTCTATGAAAACTAGCCAACATACTGAATAGGCTTGTATTTCCGTTTTTCAGTTTACATCGCTGCAAACGGAATAAAATATTTTTTCATTGCGCTACGGGAAAACTCGGTCAATATGCGGGAATGGATACGGTCGAAAAGCGCCAGCGTGGGCGACCACGCTCGTTCAATACATCTGCCGAAACAGGGTCGGTGCAAGCGCTCGACCGCGCGCTCCGCATTCTGGCAATCGTGGCGGAAGGCAGCGGGCTTTCACTGAGCGAGATTGCAGATAGTTCCGGCATCGCCGCCTCCACCGCCTATCGGATGCTGACCACGCTTGAGAACCACGGCATGGTCGAGTTCGACAAGACGGAGCAGCTCTGGTCGATCGGCGTCGAAACCTACCGCATGGGGTCGGCATTCCTGCGCAGCCGCAAGCTGGTCGACCGCGCCCGCATCGTGATGCAGGATTTGATGGAAAAGACGGGGGAAACCGCCAATCTCGGCGTGGCGGAAGACGACTGCGTGGTGTTCGTCAGCCAGGTCGAGACCCATCAGGCAATCCGCGCATTCTTCAGACCGGGTACGCGAACGGCCTTCCATGCCTCAGGCATCGGCAAGGCAGTTCTGGCGCATCTGGACGAAGAACGCGTCGCGGCAATCATCAAGAAGGCCGGCTTGGAAGCCTTCACCGAAAAAACGCTTTCGACGATGCCCGCCCTCACCCGCAATCTTGCCGAGATCAAGGCGCGCGGCTGGTCGGTCGATGACGAGGAGCGCAATTTCGGCATGCGTTGCGTGGCGGCCGCGATCTTCAACGAGTTCGGCGAGCCGGTCGGTGGCGTCTCCGTTTCAGGCCCGACGGTTCGGGTAACACCGGAAAGGCTTTTTGAGATTGGGCCAGCGGTGCGCGATGCCGCGGCGGCGATCACCGCCATGATCGGCGGCAAGGCCTGACGCCTCCGGGCGGACAGGCCAATCGCAAGCACCTTTTCACGACTACCAGCCCATGCCCGTGACGTGATGGAGATAGAAGGCAAGCGCCACAAACCCGATCATTGCCGCGATACCCGTCCAGTCGATGTTCTTCCGCCTCAAAAGTCGCAAAACGTTGAGGAGAACCAGCCAGACGGCAAGAACGATCAAGGCAATCACGACAAATCGGATCATCGAGCTCCCTCCACTCCGGGATTGTGCGACCAATACAGGATGTAGGAAGCAATCGTCGGATTTTCATGCTCGGTTGATGGTTGAAGCGGCTGCGTCAGGACATTTGTCTTTACTGGAGCGGCAAATATGCTAACCGGAGCGCCATGCCCTTGTAGCTCAGCTGGTAGAGCAGCGGTTTTGTAAACCGAAGGTCGCGGGTTCGATTCCTGCCGGGGGCACCATCTCTCAAAGCCAAAACGTCCGTTACCCCGCTGTCTCCAGGAGGGATATGGCTGCGGTTCCAAGTTGCAGAAGCCGACAGTCCCCCGCCGCCCTTGTCAGGACAAGCCTTCCCACCGCGTCATCTGCCCGCCGGGGTCGATGCCCGCCCAATTTATCAGCCGAGCTACAATTTCGCGCAACAGATCCTCGATGGAAGCTGGCCGCGTGTAGAAGGGCGGTACGGGCGGGGCGATAGTCGCACCCATTCTGGAAAGCTTCAGCATGGCCTCAAGATGGCCTTCATGCAAAGGCGCCTCGCGCGGCGCGACGACCAGCCGCCGCCGCTCCTTCAACACCACATCGGCTGCCCTTGTCAGGAGGCTGTCGCCCACGCCATAGGCCATCGTGGCGAGGCTCCGCATCGAGCAAGGCACCACGATCATGCCTTCCGTGCGGAACGAGCCGCTGGCAATCGGGGCCGCCAGGTTGCGACACGAATGCACGTGATCCGCTGCCGCCCTCATGCGGCCAACACCATCGCTTCCAAGCTCATGGTCTATGGTCAATTGCGCACTCTGCGAAATGACCAGATGCGTTTCCACTTTGGCGGCCGCAAGCTGCAAAAGCGTTTCCAACGCCAGGGCCGATCCCGAGGCCCCGGTTACGCCGACGATCAGGCGCTTGCGCATACCGCCTCCACCGAGCCGGCCGGAAAGAACTCCGCCCAGCGCTGCTCGACCTGCCGGGCGATAGCTGCATCCATATCCAGTTTCACGCCCCACTCGCGGCTGGTTTCGGCACCGATCTTGCCTGTTGCGTCGAAGCCGATCTTTCCACCAAGACCTTCAAGCGGCGAGGCAAAGTCGAGCTGGTCGATGGGCGTGCGATCAGCGAGAAGAACGTCGCGCGAAGGATCCATACGCGTGGCAAGCGCCCACATCACATCCTGCCACGAGCGGATGTCGATGTCGTCGTCCACCACGACGATCATCTTGGTCATGGAGAATTGCGGCAGCAGCGACCAGAAACCCATCATGACGCGCCGCGCCTGTCCCGCATATTTCTTGCTGATCGAGATCACGGCCATTCTGTAGGAACATGCTTCGGGCGGAAGCCAGAGATCGACGATTTCAGGTATCTGCTGGCGCACCAGCGGCTTGAATACGTCGAGAAGCGCGGCTCCCATGACAGACGGCTCGTCGGGCGCACGGCCCGTGAAGGTGGTCAGATAATTCGCGCTGTCACGCATGCGCACGCGCAAGAGCTTGAATACGGGGTATTGCTCAGGCGCGTTATAGTACCCGGTATGGTCGCCGAACGGCCCTTCGAGCGCAGTCTCGGTAGGGGAAACCAAGCCTTCAAGGACGATTTCCGCGCTAGTCGGCACGTTGAGCTCGATGCTGGCACAGGGAGCAAGTGCTACACGACGGTTGCCGATAATGCCCGAGAGAGCAAGCTCCGACACACCTTCGGGTGCCGGCATGACCGAGGCGAGCAAGGTCGCCGGATCCGCTCCGATGACTATTGCCAAGGGCATTTCCCTGCCGGCTGCCTTCCACATGCGATGATGGGCTGCGCCGCCGCGCATCGGCAGCCAGCGCACGATGGCGCGGTCGCGGCCTATAACCTGCATGCGGTAGACACCCAGATTGTAGGCGCTGGTGTCGTCCTCGCCCGGCGGACGGCTCACCACTATCGGCCAGGTGATGAGAGGGCCTGCATCTCCGGGCCAGCATGTCTGGATCGGCAGCAGCGAGAAGTCCGGATCGACAGCTCTCCACTCCTTCGGCGCGCCGACAATCTTGGGCCTCGCCTGAAGCGCGTTGAGCGCAGCGGGCAAAAGCAGGCGAGCCTGGCTGAAATTCCGTGGCGGCTGCGGCGAACGCATCCATGAAAGCAGCGCACCCAGATCTTCAAGCCCATCCGGCTCGGTGCCGAGCCCCCAGGCCACGCGCTCCTTGGTGCCAAACAGGTTCGCCACCACAGGCAGCGTTGAGAGGCGTGCATTGGAGTCAAGCGGTCGTGTTAGGCGAAGCGCCGGCCCATTGGCGGAAATCACCCTTCGATGCAGTTCGGTGAGTTCAAGCCGCGTCGAGACGGGCGCTGCAACCATACTCAACGCATGCCTGCCCTCCAGATAGGACAGGAATGAGCCGAGAGTGGGAAAATGGGGAAGTCTGCGCTGATACATGAACAATCCGGCGGCAGTTGATCCGCCGACGACGCCACCTTGTCACGACAGCGGCGAACCGACGTTGAGGGCGCGCAAAGAAACCAGCGCTCCACCACAGATTTCTTAGTCGGTTAATTAAAATACTGGTTTCTTTTTGCTGCGGCGCAAACTCAATTCCGCCCGCCCAATTTAACGTGCCTGCATCAGTGGCAGGAGGCATAGAGAGTGACGAAAGACGACGCGAGTTTGCCAGGGTTCATCCGGCGCTTCTTGCCGTCTTTTTCCGGCCAGCCCCTCGGCCCTTTGCTGACCATATCGCTGCGATCGCTGGCACGGCGAAGGCCGCAAGCATTCGAGCGGCTGGGCGAACATCGCAAAGCCCGTTTTCTCATCGACCCGACCGATCTGCCTTTCGCCTTCTCTGTCGTCCCGGATGGACCGGCTTCCATCGTACGAGCGACCGGCAAAACCGTAAGTGAACCCAACGACGTCATCATCCGCGGCCCGATACTGATGCTGCTTGGCATCCTGGACGGGACGCTGGACGGAGACGCGTTGTTTTTCCATCGCTCGATCTCCGTCAGTGGGCGCACCGAAGCCGTCGTTGCACTCCGAAATGCCATAGAAGATGCGGAGCTGCGCCCATCGGATATGCTCGGAATTGGTGGCCAGCTTGCGCACATTGCCGACACCGGCATCCTCGGCGGATTGGCCTTTGCCAGGCGAATTGCCGTCGGCGCGAGCGTTGAGCAGGGACACACTCATGACCGGTAACAAGCGCATGGAACTGGTCTGCCCCGCCGGTACTCCCGCAACCTTGCGCGCTGCAGTGCAGGCTGGCGCAGATGCAGTTTATTGCGGGTTTCGAGACGAGACGAACGCCCGCAACTTCCCGGGTCTCAACTTCTCGGCGGAAGAACTGGCAGCGGGGATACGCTTTGCCCACCACCACGGCAAAAAGGTACTGGTCGCCATCAACACCTTTGCGCGCGCTGGCAATACGGACGCCTGGCGAAGAGCGGCCGATACCGCTGTCCGATGCCGCGCCGACGCGGTGATTGCGGCCGATATCGCCGTGCTGGATCATATGGCCCAGAACCATCCAAAAACCCGCCTTCATTTGTCCGTGCAAGCTGCGGCGGCAACGCCGGAATCGATCCAGTTCTACGCGCAGGCATTTGGCGTTCGGCGCGTGGTGCTGCCGCGCGTACTTTCCGTGCAGGAGATCGGTGCGCTTAACAGGGCAATAAACGTCGAAACCGAAGCTTTCGTCTTTGGAGGCCTGTGCGTGATGATCGAGGGGCGGTGTTACCTGTCGTCTTATGGCGCAGGCAAATCTCCAAATCTCAATGGAGTGTGCTCGCCGCCCGAAATGGTGAGCTATGTCGAGGATAAGAATGGCACAGCCGCCAAGCTCGCCGACTTCACCATAGACCGCTACGAACCCGATGAACCGGCAGGTTACCCGACCTTGTGCAAGGGCAGGTTCAATGCCGGCGGCAAGACCGGTTACCTGTTCGAGGATCCAGTCAGCCTCAATGCCGGCAGCATGCTTGTATCGCTCAAGGCGGCGGGCGTCACAGCCCTCAAGATCGAGGGGCGCCAGCGCGGCAAAGGCTACGTGACGGAAGTGGTACGCGCTTTCAGGAAAGCGGTCGATGTCGCCGAGAGCGGCGGCGACGCGGTCGAGATCGACAGTATCCTCGCAAGCATGTCCGAAGGCGGTCGCCAGACAACCGGCGCCTATCGCAAGGCCTGGAGATAAATTCATGCAGCCAGTCGCTTTGACCTTGGGGCCTCTCTTTTTCCATTGGCCGGCCGAGAAGCTGAAAAGCTTCTACTTCCGCATCGCAGATGAAGCACCGGTGCAGCGCGTCCATGTCGGTGAGGTCGTCTGCGGCAAGCGAATGCCGTTCTCTGATCCGGCTTGGCCCGATATCATCGAAAGGCTGGAACGCGGCGGCAAGGAGGTCGTACTGTCCACTTTGGCAGCTCCCGCCACGACACGTGAACGACGTGCGGTTCAGGAACTTTGCACCGACGAGCGGCTGGTCGAGGTCAACGACATCACCGCAATTCCTGCCCGTTCCGGCAGAGCATTCGTGACCGGTCCGTTTCTCAACGTCTACAACGAGGCGACGGCGCGCTTTCTAATCCGGCATGGGGCGACCACGATCTGCCCTCCCGTCGAGCTATCGCTGGCGACCGTCAGCACGATCGCGGCGGCATGCCCCGAAGCCGATTTCGAGATGTTTGCTTTCGGGCGATTGCCGCTCGCACTTTCCGGCCGCTGTTATCATGCGCGCCTCCATGGGCTGCATAAGGATTCGTGCCAGTTCACCTGCGAGAAGGACCCCGATGGGCTGGTGGTCGATACGCTCGACGACCAGGCATTCCTGGCCATCAACGGTGTCCAGACATTGTCGGCTCAGGTGCATGCGGTGGTGGACAATGCGGATAGGCTCACCGGCCACGGCGTGCGCCGCCTGCGCCTTTCGCCCCACGACTGCGACATGGTGGAGGTAGCGAAAATCTACCAGCCCGTGGCCGAGGGAAAGTCGACCCCTGACGAAGCGCGCTTCCTCCTGAGCTGCATGAACCTGCCGGGCATTCTCGTGGACGGCTATTACCGAGGCGAAGCAGGTGCTAGCCGCGCGACTGCAGCGGAGTGACAAAGCCGGGACTGAACAGCCTTACGCCGCCAAGGAAGCGCCTTGGGGCGTTTTTCGGCTGTCGGTCAATATCTCCGCGAAATTGGCATGGTTTGCGCAGAAATTCCGGTAGTTGCTAGCGAAACCCGATGTCATGAGTTCATGCTGGCACCGGCTGCGGTGGGGGCATGTCACGCAGCTCCTTTGCATGTCCTGATACCACGCCGCGTGGCGGGAACTGAGCTGGCCCTGTTCGAGGTTGAGCGCGCGCATTGCTCCAGAGAGTAGATCCTGCGATGCGAATGCCTGCTGCATTGCGCTCCCGAATTCGAACGGCGTCAGGTTCCAGTCCCGCAAGGTGCGAGCCCTGTCTTCCGGGGCAATCTGTTCGAACTCACGAAGTGACGCAGCCCTTGCCATCCAGTCCTTGACGTAGACGACCGTAAATTTCGTTGCTGTCTGGATTGCGTTGATCATTGCCAACCTCCCTTTGAGCGGGTCTCGGGCGCTTCGCTGTCGCAAGCACACGAAGATGCTGTTTGGTCATGGATAGAACAAACGCTACCTAGGTTCGTTGAGCCGGAACAAAAAAGATGGGGCCGGGTTTCGAAGCAGAAACGTCAAGATATGCGTGCAATCAGCGACGAAAATCCACTCGCAGGATAGACCGCAATTTCCGGGGTTCGGCCCGGTGCAAGTGCGATTTGCCGGGTAGCCTTCAGCAACTCCTCCATGACTACACGCAGTTCCAGCCGCGCAAGCTGCGCACCGGGACAGACATGGATGCCTCGGCCATAGAGAAGGTTTTGTGAAGGATCGCGATCAAGGCGGAATTCATCGGGGTCGCCGAAAACCGCTTCATCGCGGTTCGCCGATGCCCACATGAGCGTTATGCGCTCCCCTGCCCCGATCTTGCGCCCGCCAATGTCCACCTCCGTGGTCGTGACGCGACGATTGGAGATCAATGGCGCGTGAATCCGCAGTATTTCATCTATGGCGGCAGGTAGGAGATACGGGCTCTCTCTGAGTTGCTGCTGAAGGTCGGACTTCTCTGCAAGATAATGGACCAGAATTCCCACGCACGCGGTTATGGTGCCCAATTCGCCAACGGTCCAGTTGCGCAGGATGCTGACGATCTCCTCATGATTGAGCAACCTGCCCTCGATCTTTTGCCGCAACAGCTCCGTCGTGATGTCGTCCGGCGCGTCTGGTCCAGCGTCGAGCCGCTCTTCCAGCAACTCGCTGATGTAGCCATCGAACTCAAGCGCTATCGCCGCCATAGCCTTGGTGTCCCTTGCCAAGGTGGCCCGATGGTTCTTGCGGACCCACAAAAGCAATGGCCCATGCAATCTCGCCGGCCAGCCGAGAAAAGCGCACTGGATCTGGATTGCAAAAAGCTGAGCAAGCTGCGTCACCAAATCGATCTCCGCTTCCCTTTTCAGGTTGGCCACGAGGTCGGCACTGATGGTCCTGCAGAGCGGCTCAAACGCCTCGACACGCGAAGGATCGAAATGCTGTTCGATCAATTGCCGGTACGCGGTATGCGCGGGTGGATCCATGCCACTGGGCACGGAAAGATGTGTAGAGACAACGCTCGAGAAGGTATGATGATCTTCCAGGGCGCGCACTACATCCTCGTGCCGAAACAGCGACCAGCCTAGATAGTCGCTGTATGCAACCGGGCAGCGGCGGCGCACCCTGTCATATGCCTCGATCTGGTCGGAAAGCACCTCGCCCGACCGAGGGTCCCATTCCGGGGGTGGCTTGTCCGACGTCCGGCGCATGGCGGTCCTTTTCTGAGATTCACGCGCCAGCCAGAGCCGTGACGCACTTGAACCTTCCCTATCCTGCAGCTGTGGAAAGGTCGTTGTGCAGGCTCAAACACATCCAAGCGCACGCCCCTTGGAAACTCTAGTGGTCGTGCGTGCCAAGACGATGATGAAGCCGCGCGTCATGTGTCCTGAAATGCCGGGTGAACCAGTCATCGAGGCGCTGTGAAAGCTGACGCGAGCCCGATTCGGGATCGGCTTCGTAGCCGTCCATGATGTCGCGAATGTCCTCCAGAAGCTGCTCATGCGCCTGCTTGTGCTCATCAAGCTGGTCATAACGGTGCTCGCGCATGAACTTCTCCTCAAGCGCGAAATGGGCGGAGATGCCGCGGAAAATCTCGCCGAGAAACGCCGCCACATCGGGCTTTTCCGCGTCGGCGACCAGTTGCTCGTGCAATTCGTTGATGAGGTCGATCAACTCGCGATGCTCGTGGTCAACCGCCTCGACGCCGACGCTGTAGTGGCTTTTCCATTCGATCAGGCCCATCGCATGCTCCTTGTTTCTAGTGTCAGTGGAACACGAAGCCACCGGCAGTGGCGCGGAAATCGATGACGCGGTTCGCGCCCGGATCGATCTGGATCGTCCGTTCGCCGGTCCACGCAAAATCACCTTCCGAGCGCTCGCTCATGCGGATCGCAACGTCATAACTCCCGGCAGGCAGAACGAAACGTTGGTGGACCCGCGACGGCCCGTCGCCTGCAATCCCGGAAGGCGGCACGTCTGCCTCGTACATGCGCTTGCCGTCGATATCGAATTTTACCCGGATCGATGGCCGGTCGCGCGGACAGATTTCCGGGCGACGCATGTTGGGCGGCATGTTGGCGAGTTCCTCGGGCGTTGCCTTGCGACAGGATGCGCGCCTGTCGGCACCGTGGCTGAAAGAGAGGGTAAGCACCCCAGTCCCTTCGGGCAGGCTATGATAGGCGGGCCAATTCGAGAGGGCCGCTACGCCCACGAAAACGAACGCCAGCACAGCCAGTCGGGCAAGCATTTTGACTGCGTTTATCATCCTTCCGCCTCCAGGCGAGGCTTGTCCTCTTCTGCCTGCATCAAGGTGGGCGCGGTTCTTTCCAGCGTTGCAAGGCGAGCGGTGAAGGCCTCCTTCTCGGTCTCATAGCGCCCGCTCTCGAAGGGAGATGCCCATATCGTGGCGAGCCGGTCACGCGGGACGCGCTTGCGCAAATAGGGGTCTCGCGCACCTGCAAAGCGCTGCTTTGTCCACTCGACGCCGAGACGGTTGTAGCAGGCGCTCTCGCTGCATCCGGCAACGACTATGCCGTCGGCTAGATTCTTGCTCAGCGCGAAGTCGATCAGCGACGGCGGCACCATGGCCACGCATGGGAAAGTGACGACGCCGCCAATATCCGCTCCACCGGCACCGTGTTCGCAGGCAAGCACCATCACGCGATGCTCGCCCTTCAACTCGGCGGCAGCGGCAATCACGCTCTCGCGCACCTCGCTGAGTGGTTGGCCGGGCAAGTCGATGCCGGTCTTGAGATCCTGCACGCGACGGAACGGCGTCGATGAAGGACAGGAGCCCATGCAGATACCGCAGGAGACGCAGAGGTCTGCACTGACCTCGGCTTGGTGCGGAAACGGCTCGCCGTCGGTGCGCGGCACCAGCCGGATCGCCTCGTAAGGGCAGTCCTCCACGCAACGGTTGCAGCCGTTGCAATTGGGCAGGTCTACTTCGGCTGCTGGTGCCCGCCGGAACGGCGGCAACCACGGCATGGCCGCAAGCATGACGGAAACGCCGACGAGCAATCCCCACAGGCCCCATTCGCCCCACGTCTCGGCCAGCGGATAGAGAGGCAGGAACAGCCAGTCCAGCCCGAGCTCGACCGGCACGCGCGTCAGATCGGCCGGCCCTTGGCTCAGCGCCGGCTTCCACAGCGAAACTGCCAGGAGCGCCGCAAGGATGAGCACCGCAAGCAGCCGTGGCGGATTCACCTTCGGCCGCGAGATACGCTGGATATGAATCCACATGCCGAGCAGGAGGATAAGCGGCACAGCGATATGCAGGAACACCAGCAGGGAGAAGAAGCGGCTGCTCAGATGCTCAGGGGTCAGGAAATTGCGGGCCAGCGGCTCGCCGAAAACCGGGAATATGTCGAGCAGCTTCGCCGACACCTGCGCCACATATTGCGCCAGCATGTCCCACACCAGCCAGTAGCCGGTGATGCCGGAAATGTAGAGGAACCAGATCAGCGGGATGCCGGTGAACCAGGAGAACCAGCGCGTGCCGCGATAGCGGTCGAGCGAAAATTCTCGCAGCAAATGCACCGCTACGCTCACAACCATCAGGTCGGAGGCGTAGCGGTGGAAGCTGCGCATCACGCCGGCATGATACCATTGCGGACCGCTGATCCATTCGACCGAGGAATAGGCATCGACAATGCCGGTATCGAAGAAGATGAAAAGATAGATGCCACTGACCGCGACGATCCAGAACAGGAAAAAGGAGATCGCGCCAATCTGCGCCAGCGGGTTGAGCGCCGGTGAAAATAGCCGCTCCGCCCCCCGCTCCAGAACATCGAAACCCCGGCGCAAGCCAATCTTGAGCAGGCGTAGCGGTAGCCAGTCGTTGGCGTTCTTCCGGCTCGCTGCCACGGTCAGGCCCTCGCCCGCTCTGCCCGACGGTTGCCACGCCACATGCGTATGATGATCCACGCCATCAAAACGAGCGACAGAGCGCCGGCAGTCATGCCCATGTAGATGCCGTAGTCGGTGCGGTAGCGGCCCGACTTGGGATCGTAGACAGTGCAGAGAAAGCGCAGCCGGTCGACCAGCGCCGTCGGCGTAAAAGAAGCGGCAGTGGTGCCGAAGACCAGCTCCTTCAACGGCTCGACCAGAACGGGAAGCGGAAAATCGTCACCGTAAACCTGGCGATAGACGCGGCCGTCGGCATCGAGAATCGTCGTCTGCGTAACATGGTCGAAGCCGCCGGCGGCCCCGGCGTAGCTGAAGCCAACCTGGTCGAGCAGAGCGGTGAGTACAGTCGGCGAAGCACTTGCCACCTGCCAGAGCGGATCGCCGTCGATGCTGTGATCCACGGCGAAGGCGTGCATGCGCTGGGGAGTATCGTTGCGCGCATCGAAACCAAGCGTCAGTACGGCGAAGGAGCCGTTGCCCAACGCCTTGCGCGCCTTTGCCACCGAGATCTTCAGCGTCTCTGTGCCGGTCGGGCAGACGGTGCTGCAACTCGTGTAGATCAGGCTCAGCACCAGCGGCTTTCCCCTGAGTTCCGACAGCATCAACTGGCGTCCGTCGGACCGGAGTAACCGGTGGTCACCTGTCACGGTGCCTATAGCTGCCTCGCTTCGTTCAAGCGCCTCAGCCGGATCGATGCGGGTGGCCGCTGAAATCGTACCGGTTGCCAGAAAGCCAAGCAGCAAAGCTGCCACGCCCACCGCACGCAAAGGCATGAAAATCATTCCACCAGTGCCGACAGGAAGATGCCGCTCACCAGCAGCAGAAGCTGCACCAGTGAAGCGAGGAAATTGGCTATTGCAGCCTTGCGCGACGGCGCACGGTGGAGTTGCCAGCTCTTCCACAGGAACCAACCTCCCCCGGCCGCGGCGAACACGCCGTAGATCCAGCCCATGCCGAACCAGAGCGGAACGAGCGACAGGACGGAAAGGGTGGCCGTGTAGCTCAGGATCGCGATTGTCCATTCCCGTTGCGGCGCGACGACCGGCAGCATCGGAACGCCTGCAGCGGCGTAGTCGTCGGCCTTTGCTGCGGCGAGGCTCCAGAAGTGTGGAGGCGTCCACAGGAACAGGACGACGGCGAGAATGCTTGGCACCCATTGCGGGGCGGGATCGATTGCGGCGGCACCGGCCAGGACGGCAAAAGAGCCCGCCAACCCACCGACGACAATGTTCCATGTCGTGCGACGCTTCAGCCAGACGGTATAGAAGAGCCCGTAGGTGATCGCGCCCAGAAAGACATAGAGTGCGGCCACGCCACCTGACGACGCCCAGGCAAGCATGATCGACGCGCCGAGCAACGCGGCGAACGTCACCGGCCAGACCAGCCCAGGCTTGAGTTGCCCGCTTGCGAACGGACGCCCGGCGGTGCGCACCATCATGCGGTCGCTGTCGCGCTCATAGTAGTGGTTGAACGCCCCGGCGGCACCCGCCGCCCCAAGCACCGCCAGCGTAAGCGCCGCGATCTGGGCAAGCGAGGCCGGCTCCCCGGAGGTGGCAGCGAGGCCGGCAAGCGCGCTTGCTGCGATGGCAACGCCTATCCTCAGTTTGAGGAGAGTGACAACAATCCTTGCGGCGGCAAGCATGCCTGATCCCTCCAGTTTTCGCGTCAGCGCAGAAGCCAGATTTCCGACAGGTACTTCCAGTTGACGAAGTAGTAGAGGACGAACGAGAGGAAGAAGATCGAGACCAGAATGATGGTGCCCGGCAACTTCACAGTGGTGTGGCTACCGTATTCGGCCACGGTCGCCGCCTGCTTGTGCAGCGGGAAGTTCAGCGGCGCGTCTCCCTTGTCGAGGCGCTTGCCCCACAGAACCGTGCCGACCGTGATGACGATATAGAGGATGCCGCCGGCGGCCGCGATCACGGCTGAGAGCCCGTTCAATCCCATCATCAGGAAGCCGCCCGAAGGCAGGTCGAACGGATGCATGGCGTCGGTCAGCGTGATATCCCAGTGGCGGCGCGGTATTCCCAGCGTCCCTGCCCCCATCATGAACAGGGAGATGCCGGCAGCCCCGATGCCGAACAGATAGGGCTGCCAGCGCGCAAGCTTCGGCCAGATGACGTCGCGCTGGAAGATCAGCGGCAGCACGTAATAGGTCATCGCCATGAAAGCCAGCGTCGTGCCAGCTACCACCGTCCCGTGGAAATGACCTGGGACGTAAATGGTGTTGTGCATCAAGAGGTTGAGCTGTTCCGTGCCGAGCACCACGCCAGAGATGCCGCCAATGAAGCCGAACATGACGAGTGACAGGAACATGCCGGCAAAGGCGGGGTTGCCCCACGGTGCCTTGCGCAGCCACTCGAAGGCGCCCTTGGTGTAGCCATTGCGGCGCTGGGCGGCCTCGAGCGCACCGGGCACTGTCAGGCCGTGGATCAACGAACCAAGCACGGCGAGATACATGAGGTAGCTGGTGTTGACGATTTTCCAGGTCGCGCTCATGCCCGGATCGGCCAGGAGATGGTGCGCCGAGGCAAGTTGCAGGAACAGGATGTAAAGCAGGAAGGCCGAGCGGCTCACCTTCTCGGACAGTGGCTTGGCGCCGATGGTGAGTGCGCCGATGGCGTACCACACCGACACATGCGCGGCGACATTGATCTGCTGCGAGGAGTGGCCCATTCCCCACCACACGACCTTGTACATCAGCGGGTCGATTTCGGTGATGAGACCAAGCGACCACAGGTAGGTCGGAATGAGGATGATTGCGCCAGAGGCCAGCGTGAACACGGCGATGATTGCCGCCGTCAGCGCGCCGAACGTGACAAGCGGGATAGAGCCCTCATAGGTGTGTTCGCCATGCGCAATCACCAGCGTGCCGAAGAAGATGCCTACGCCGATGAGTGCCCCGACAGCGAATATGATCAGGCCGAGATAAAAATGCGGCGATGCCTGCATGGGCGGATAGGACGTAAACATGACGCTTGAATCGCCCTGGAACACGGCGACATTGGTCATCACCGCGCCAACCAGCATCAGGACGAAAGCCGCCCATGCGATCTTCGGTGTTGCGATTCGAGAGCCGAGCAGCACCGCGGAAGCGAAGTAAAGGATCGCGATTTCGAAGAAGATGATCCAGAACAAAAGCACGTTGGCGCCGTGTCCGGTGAGCACGAGGTAGAACCATTCGGACGGCAACAGGTGAACCGCCGGCCATCGCGTGAGAGCGACCAACAGGCCCATCACGCCGCCGACGGCCAAGAACACTACTGCCGCAACCGCATTGGCCATGATCAACCGCTGAGCGGCGATATCGACCTTGAGGCCCGTGAAGCGACAGGTGCGAAAGATGGCAGCAGCCGCTGCCGATCCTGGATAGGGCGCGTCTATAGCTGCCATGATCCCTCTCCTATGAGCTATTCGACAACGCGGATGCGGCCGGTCATCATGTGGTGGCCGATGCCGCAATATTCGTTGCAGGCAATGCCGAACTCGCCCGCCTGGGTCGGCGTCAGCGTGATGATCTGCTCGTAACCGGGATGAACTGAGATGTTTATGTTGACGGGCTGCAGCGAGAAGCCGTGTTGCCAGTCGAGCGACGAGAGATGGATGCGATAGCTCTGCCCCTTCTTCAGCTCGAGCAGCGGCCACCACTCCCATAACCGGGCGAGCAGATAGACGTCCTCGCCTGCCGGCGGACGAACTACCGGCGTGCCGTCTTCCTCCGCGACCTGGTATTTTTCAGCGAAGGCCACGACCTTTTCTTCATAAGCTGGCGGCTTGATGCGGTAGGTTTCCGTCGAGAGATTTTGACCGCCAATGAAGTGCCAGGCGATCATGAAGAAGAACATGAACAGGCCCCACAGGAAGGCGACAACGATCCACCCGATCTCGACACGCTCGATCGGTTCGTTCCACCAAAGTCGGTTTCGGGGCGGTGAGATTGCCATGCCTGGATCCTCCGACAGCCGTCAGGGTGCAACCGGAATGGACGCGATCTCCATCACGCCCCAAACGATATAGAGAACCGTCGGAATCGTGATTCCGATGAAGAGCAGCAGAAACGGATTATCCAGAAGCTGCTGCATCGCGGGGACCCGCTGAGGTTGCACTTCCGGTTCCGGATGGTCGCTCATCGCATTTCTCCTCAAAGGTGACTTGCAGCGATGTAGCAGAGGCTTCCGCGGAGACCTCTTGACCGAAGTCAAGCGTCCCTTCGACGCCGGCGAACAACCGCCAGCCGATTGCGTTGCAGCAAAGTTCACCGTCCCGGACTGTGTTTATCTGCCGGCGAAGGATGGGGACGATGAGCGGACTGGACATCGATCCGCGTGATCGCGGGATAATCCAAGCAGCGCCGATGTTTTCCGGTCTGCCAGGGGCTGTGCTCGATACCCTTCTGGCGCAATCCGAGCTTCAGGTGCGACCAAAGCGGACAACGCTTTTCGAGCAGGACGAACCTGCCAGTACGTTCTACGTCGTCATGGAGGGATGGGTGAAACTTTTCCGCATGACGACAGGCGGCGACGAGGCCGTGGTCGGCGTCTTCACACGTGGAGATTCCATTGCAGAGGTACCCTGTCTCGCAGGCGGCAATTATCCCGTCAGCGGAGAAACGGTGACCGATGTGCGCCTGCTCGCGGTGCCGACACGCAAGATCATGGAACTCAACCGATCGAGCCCCGAAATCGGACTGGCCATGCTGGCATCCACATCAGCGCATTTGCGGAGGCTGGTCGATCAGATAGAGGAACTCAAGGCGCGTACCGGCCCGCAGCGGCTGGCGGCCTTCCTCGTGGACTTGGCGCCCACAGCGCGGGGTGCCTGCACGATTGCCCTGCCCTATGAGAAACTGTTGATCGCCGGACGGCTCGGCATGAAGCCGGAGAGCCTGTCACGCGCGTTCCAGCGGTTGCGGGCTCTGGGAGTGCGGATCAATCAGAATACAGTCGCCGTGGGAGACATCGCCCGCCTCGCCGAATTTGCCGGCCGCGAGCGGGTGATGGCGTTCAAATGCCCGGCCTTTCGCGCAGGCTGCAGCAGCTTCTTGTGATCTTTTGAAGCAGGAACTGGCTCTCCGGTGCCCCTCGTATCGCTTCCGTAGTTGCTCGCCGTCTACCAAGGCGACCTAATCGTCTTCGAAGTCGCCGAACAAATCCTGCAGGCGTGTCAGCATTTCAACGCGGCGGTGAACCTTTTCGCCAAGCACCACAATGAGGTTGGAAAGCAGAAGGTCGATCACGGCCATGATTGTCGCCGAACCGTCCCAGAGCGGACCGTGCGGGCCAGGTATGATCAAGGCGATGTCCGAGGCTTCCTTGGCCCAAGGGCAGAATTCGTCGGTCAACAGGATCACCTTGACGCCGGATTTGCGTGCTTCGAGCGCCAGTGGCAGCGCTTTTGCAGCAAAGCGGCGGGCCTCGATCAGGAAAAGTACGCGACCCTCGACTGAACCGTCTAGCACTTCCGCGTAGGTGCCGTTGAGACCATCGACATATTGCACGCGTGGTCGCGCATAGGAGAGCTGCGCGGCCATGTATTCGGCTGTACCGCGTATATTCTGGTAAGCCGCCACGTAGACCTCGGTCGCCTCGATCAATGTGTCGACGCATGCCTGCCACTCAGGCGCGGTCGTCACCTCGTAGACCTGGCGCAGATTGTCGATCTGCTGGGTAATCAGCTTGGCAAGCAGTTTTCCTTCGCGGATGTCTGCCTGCAGTCCGTCGACCTCGCCCTTGACCTGCCAGGCGGGGTTCGAGCGGGCATGGCGCAGTTCCTGCTTGAGCGGCTCCAGCCCATCGAAGCCGATCCGGCGCAGGAACCGGCCGACCGTCATCGGACTGACGCCTACCTTGGCGGCGATCGAACGGGCAGTCTCGAACGGAAGCTCGGCCAAGTGCCTTTCCAGATACTGGGCCAGAAGCTTGTCGGATTTCGATCGACGAAGGTCTTCGTCGCCAAGCCGTTCGAGGATCGCTTTCGACATGAACCTATTGCGCGGTTTTGATCTTGGTCCACAGACGATCGTACTGGCGGATATCCTTGCCGAGATCCTGGAATATCTGCAGACGCTTCATGGTTTCGGCTGGTGGGTTGATCTCTTCACTGTTCTTGATGTTGTCCGGCGTCAAGGCGCGCGCCTTCATGTTCGCCGTGCCGTTGGTCTGCTGGGCCATGTTGAGGGCAGGTATCTCAGGCTGCGTGTAGAACTGCATGAACTTTATGGCATTTTCCTTGTTAGGCGCAGTTTTCAGGACGCAGATATCTTCCTGATACATGGTCGCTCCTTCTTCAGGAATGACATAACCCAGGTCCTTCTGGTGCGCAAAGACGTCGATCATCGAGCCAATGAAATAATGTGCCGCAGCAACGTCTCCCGATACGACCATGGGCCTTGAATCATAGGTGAAGGCGGCGACATATGGCTTCATCGCGATGATGGTGTCGGCTGCCTGCTGCAACTCGGCCGAGTCTGCCGAGTTGACGCTATGACCGTTGAGCATCAGGCCAACGCCCATCACTTCGCGCACGTCATCGAGCAAAGTGAATTTCAGGTTCTTGGCCTTCACCGTCTCGATCAGGTCGCGCCAGCCGGTAATGTCTTTGCCGAGCTTGGTTCGATTGTACATGATGCCCACCGTTCCCCAGGCATAGGGAAGGCAGTATTCGCCCTTCGGGTCGCTTTTGGCCCGCAGGAACGCCGGATCGATGTTCTGGAACCCTTCATACTGGTTGATGTCGGTCTTTTCGAGCAGGTCGAGCTTGGCCATGATGTCCTGCATATGGACCGACGGGAACACGATATCGTATCCGGTCGCCCCACCCTGAATCTTGGCCAGCATCTCCTCGTTTGACGAATAGGTGGACAGGTTCACCTTGATGCTGGTGTCTTGTTCGAATTTCTTCAGCACCTCTGGATTGATGTATTCACCCCAGTTGTAGATGTTGAGTTCGCCGGCAGAAAATGCGCTTCCCGCCGATAGCAAAAACGTGACGCTGGCGCATAAGGTTGCGCAAAGGCCTCTGCGTAATCCCGATCCGAACTGACCCATGAAAGTTCTCCTCTTTGCGGCGGAGCCTGTGGCTCGCAACGTATCCCGTGTGTCGCAGCCCGGTTTCTTTAGCCCGTTGACTTCGATCAAAAAAAGATATCCAAATCCCAAAGTGACGCAAGCGTTACTTTAATAACATAAATGCAGAGAGCAAAATGCAGGATGCCATCGTCGAGCTTGCCGGTGCCAGAAAGGTGTTCGCCTCACCCGAGGGCGGCGAGGTCAAAGCGCTCGACAACATTTATCTCGATGTGCGCCGCAATGAGTTTCTCACGCTGCTCGGTCCCTCCGGATGCGGCAAGACCACGCTCCTGCAATCGATTGGCGGCTTCGTCCGGCTGGACGCCGGAACCATTTCCATTGATGGCGCAGACATGACGCGGGTTCCGCCGCATCTGCGACCGGTCAATACGGTTTTCCAGAACTACGCTCTGTTTCCGCATATGTCGGTCGAACAGAATGTCGGCTACGCCCTGGAAGTGAGGGGTATTCCGGCACGAGAGCGGCGCGAGAAGGTAGGCGCCGCGCTGGTCATGGTAGGGCTCGGCGGCATGGAGAAGCGGCGCCCGAACCAGCTTTCCGGTGGCCAGCAACAAAGGGTTGCCCTTGCCAGGGCAATCGTGGCCCGCCCCAAGCTGTTGCTGCTGGATGAACCGCTATCCGCCCTTGATCGTGGCCTGCGGCATTCCATGCAGATCGAATTGAAAAACCTCCAGAACGAGCTTGGCATCTCGTTCGTGTTCGTCACCCACGACAAGGAGGAAGCTTTGACTATGTCGGACCGCATTGCCGTCCTGAAGCATGGGCGTATCCAGCAAATCGCCGCGCCGCGCGAAATCTACGATCGGCCCGCGAACCCGTTCGTGGCCAGCTTCATCGGTGTCAGCAACATGTTTGAGGGCAGCATCGATAGCGGAAGCCTGGTCATGGATCGGGGCGAAACCCTGCAACTGGGTAGAACGCTGCAAGACTGCAAGGGACGCGCCACCGCCGTCATAAGGCCGGAGCAATTCTCGCTTTCCTTCGAGCAGGATACCCGCGCCGGCATCGACGTCACCATCGACCAGGTCATTTTCGTCGGCGCCGGTTTCGAACTCTATGCAAGGACCCGAGGCGGCCGGGAGCTTGTGGTATCGGCACCTGCTTCCGCGCGCGACGATGTTGCAAGAGCGGAGTCGGACAGGCGCGCGCGGCTGATCTACGTTCCGGCAAACATACATCTCATGCCCGGCGAAGGAGGCAGCCAATGATCGCTTCCACACGCGACCGTATGCAGTTGGGCCTGCTGCTTGGGCCTGCCACGGTCTTCCTCGCGGTATTCTTCCTCATTCCGCTCGCAATCATGGTCGTCACCAGCTTCCTTGCGCCCGGCCTGTATGGCGGGGTCGAATGGGAATTCTATCCGCATAATTTCGGCCGCATATTCGGTTTCGCCGACCCGGCTTTCGAAGAGTTCGATCCCGTTTATCTTGAGATTTTTCTGCGCTCGGTTCGGATCGCTGTCCTGACCGTCATCGCAACGCTGCTTGTCTGCTATCCAGCTGCGTTCTGCATCAGCATGATGCCCGGCAAATGGAAAAGCTTCTGCCTTTTCCTCATAGCGCTGCCCTTCTTCACGAGCTTGATCGTTCGCCTTTTCGTCTGGGTGCTGATCTTGCGGCAGAGCGGACCCGTCAACGGCGTCTTGTTGGCACTGGGGCTGATCGACCAGCCGCTGGATCTCATCTACACCGAAGGCGCGATCATCCTCGGCATGGTCTATATCTTCATCCCTTTCATGTTCATGCCCATCTACGCCAGCGTCGAAAAGCTGGACTGGTCGCTGATCCGGGCGTCGCAGGATCTTGGAGCCGGCCCCATACGCACCTTTGTGCGCGTAATCCTGCCGTTGACGGCCCCGGGCATCATTGGCGGCTCGCTCATCGTGTTCATCCCGGCACTGGGCAACTTTATCGTGCCCGCCATTCTGGGCGGCGCGAAGGTAATGATGCTCGGCAATCTCATCGAGCAGCAATTCCTTTCAGCACGCAACTGGCCGTTCGGATCGGCTCTGGCGATGATGGTGATGAGCGTCATGCTTGTCACGATGATGGGCTTTGTCTTTGTCTCGGGGCGCCGCAGAAGTTCCATGGCTTCCCTGAGCGGCGGGCAGAGGGGGGCGCAATGAGCTTGAACTGGCTTTTCCGGGGCGGCCTCGTTGCCTACACCGCTCTGTTTTTTGCCTTCATCTATCTGCCGCTGGCGTTGATTGCCGTTTACTCGTTCAACTCCAACCCGGTGAACATGATGACCTGGGAAGGGTTCACGACGGACTGGTATTGGCAGGTACTCGGCTTCAAGACGACCGTCTCGGAAGCCGCAATGTATATCGAATCCACCGGCCAGCTCTTGGCGGCGCTGCGCAACAGCATCGTGATCGCTTTCAGCACCACGCTGATCTCAACGGTGCTGGGGACGGCACTGGCACTGGCGCTTTACCGATATGATTTCCTTGGTGCTCGCACCTATAGGGTGCTGATGTTCATGCCGATGCTCGTGCCGGACATCGTGCTCGGCATCGCCCTGCTGATTTTCTTTGTGAATGCAGGCGTTCATCTGGGTATCGGCACGATCATCATCGGCCAATGCACCTTCCTTATTTCCTATGTGTTCATAGTTGTTTCCAGCCGGCTGGCCGGCATGGATCGCAGCCTTGAACACGCCTCCGCAGATCTCGGCGCGAACGAATGGGTGACTTTCCGCAAGGTAGTCCTGCCACAGCTCATGCCTGGCGTCATGGGAGGCGCGCTGCTTGCCTTCATCATCTCGATGGATGACCTGGTCATCACGTATTTTATCGCCGGCACTGATGTCACGACCCTGCCGATCTTCATCTTCGCCATGCTGAGGCGCGGCATAAAACCGGAAATCAATGCCATTGCAGTGATGATGCTGACATTCTCCTTTCTCGTCGCATCGCTCGGCCTTTACCTGCGCTCTCGCCAGAAATGACCATGAACACACAGCAAAGCCCCGACAGAAAGCTTCGAGCGCGCGAACTGGGCTTGCCCTTCACCGGCACGACCGGCCCCCACAATGCCATCACCGACGTACCGAACGTGGCAGTGGGGCTGCACAGCCTGTGTGAAGCTGCGCCTCGCCCCGGACGCATGCTGCCGGTGCGCACGGGCATCACCTCGATCGTGCCTCATCCAGATGCGGATACACCCATCCCTGTCTTTGCCGGAGTGCATCGCTTCAACGGCAACGGCGAGATGACGGGAACGCATTGGATCGAGGATGGCGGCTACTTTCTCGGACCCATCACCATCACCAACACCCATAGCGTTGGAATGGCTCACCATGCCACGGTCAAGTGGATGCTCGAACGTTACCGTACAACCTATTACGGCGAGCGTCCGCGCTGGATCATGCCTGTGGTCGCGGAAACCTTCGACGGCATCCTCAACGATATCAATACCCTGGCGCTATCCGAAGCCGATGTGCTGGCCGCTCTCGACACCGCCTCCGATGGACCGGTAGCTGAAGGCAATACCGGTGGTGGCACCGCCATGATCACCTATGGCTTCAAGGGTGGAACAGGTACGTCCTCAAGACGCGTGGAAATCGGTGGGCGCCCCTATACGGTCGGCGTGCTGGTACAGGCCAATCACGGCCAGCGGGATTGGCTTACGATTTGCGGCGTACCGGTTGGCCGGCATATGCACGATGCCGGTGCAGGCATGGCCGAACGCGGCTCGATCATCGTCGTGGTTGCCACCGATATCCCTATGGCCCCACACCAGCTCAAGCGTTTGGCGCGCCGCTGCACCATAGGCATCGGTCGCAACGGCACACCGGGCGGCAACAATTCCGGCGATATTTTCATCGCGTTTTCGACGGCCAATGCAGCACCGCTGACTGACGTCGCACCGCCTCTGCGTAGCATTGATATGCTGGACGACGACGCCTTCGACCCAATCTACATGGCAGTGGTCGATGCCGTGGAAGAATCCGTCGTCAATGCCATGCTGGCGGCCGAGGATATGGTTGGAACACGTATCAACCGTAGCAAAATCGAAGCTATCCCAATCGTTCCGCTTCTCGAAATCATCAAGCGGTACGACCGTCTCGAATAATGGGGATTTCACCGTCCCGTGAGCAGCCTCAACAGAAAGGCCAGCCTCATTCTTGACGCCGGCGCGGTTTCTCAAGGTCCGTCACTATGGTTTCATCGGGGAGGCCTGATAGCCACCTCGCTCCAGTGCCGCCTGCACTTCACGCGGCATGTAGTTCTCGTCATGCTTGGCAAGTATCGTAACAGCCTTGAAGGTGCCGTCGTGCATCTGCCCTTCGGCCACTACGCCTTGCCCCTCGCGGAACAGGTCCGGCAAGATGCCATGATAGGAAACGGGCAATGATTCCGTTCCGTCCGTGACGCGGAAAGCGACCTGCAAGCCGTCCGCCGAACGGCTGATCGAACCTTCCTCGACCATGCCACCAAGCCTGATTTGCGCGCCCGCCGCCACCGCGCCGCTCACTATCTCGGTGGGGGAACGGAAGAAGACAATGTCGTCGCGAAGAGCGCTCAGCACCAGCGTCGCCGAAACGGCAAGCACCAGACCCGCCGCGCCAAGGATCAATAGGCGTTTAGATTTCCTGCCCTGGGCCAAATCAAACCGTCCCTCTCGCGAACGGCAGTTGCAAATCCCGCCAGACATCCGCGAGCGCAGTCGCCAAATCATCGATCATCCGGTCGGTGTGAACCGGTGACGCCGTGATGCGCAGGCGCTCACTGCCATAAGGCACAGTCGGGTAGTTGATCGGCTGGACATAGATCGAGTGCCGCTCGAACAAAAGATCGCAAACTGCCTTGCACCGGGCGGCATCGCCCACCATCACCGGCACGATGTGGCTTGCCGCATCAAGGAACGGAATGCGCTCCTCGCGCAGGCGAGTACGTAGCTTGCGCACATTAGCGTGCATCTTCTCGCGCTCGGCATCGCTCGCACGCAAATGCCGGATACTTGCCAGAGCGCCTGCTGCTACGGCAGGGGGCAGCGCGGAGGTGAAGATGAAACCGTTCGCATGGCTGCGGATGGCGTCGATCATCACCGCCGAACCAGCAACATAACCGCCGACGACACCGAAGGCCTTGGCAAGAGTGCCCTGAACAAGATGGATGCGGTCGGCCAGCCCGTCGCGCTCAGCCACGCCGCCCCCGGTCGGGCCATACATGCCGACAGCATGGACCTCATCCAGATAGGTCATGGCCCCATACCGTTCGCACAGGTCCACGATTTCACGGATCGGCGCAATGTCGCCATCCATCGAATAGACGGACTCGAATGCAACCACCTTGCAGCGATGTTTGGGAATGGAGCGCAGGATTTCTTCCAGATGCAGAACATCGTTATGCTGGAACACGCGTTTCTCAGCGCGGCTGGCGCTGATACCCTGGATCATGGAAGCATGGTTGAGTTGGTCCGAGATAAGGATGCAATTGGGTAAGAGCCGGCCCAATGCCGCCAGCGTCGAGAGATTGGCGAGATAGCCGCAACCGAACACCAGCGCGGCCTCCTTGCCGTGCAACGCCGCAAGCTCGCTCTCCAGCGCAATTATGGGCGAATGATTGCCGGAAATATTGCGGGTTCCACCGGCCCCTGCCCCGTAGCCATCCACGGCATCGTGCATGGCGGCGCGCACAGCCGGGTGCTGGCCCATGCCGAGATAATCGTTCGAGCACCAGACGGTAACGACACGCTCGCCCTCGGCAGTCACGGCAACCGATAGAGGAAACTCGCCGACGATGCGCCGGTGCTCCTGGAAGACCCGGTAGCGGCCCTCCTGTTTCAATTCCAGCAGCGACATATGGAGCATGTCATCGTAGTCTGGACCAACGCCCCGCGAAGCGTATGCGGACCGGTCATCTCGTACGGGCGTCTCGCCAAGGCGACGTTCCATATCCTTGCTCCTAGTTCTGCGGCTGGCTCTGGTCGTGCTGGGGAATATCGATGCGTGCAAGAAGCGTACGAACCGCTTCCGCCGCCTGCGGGTTGTCGGCAACCATGGGTTCCAATGCGCGCAACTCCTTTCGGGCGACGTCGAGTTGGCCTTTTCGGATCAAAAACAGGCTGTGATACCAGCGCGCCTCGGCGAGGTTCGGTTGCGCGGCCAGAAGACCGGAGAGCATCTGTTCGGCACGGTCGAGGTGACCCTGGTCGGAACCAGCCAGAGCGGCATCGATGAATGCGAGCCTGACTTGCGCATCGTCGGGGAATTTGGCCACTGCCTTGTCGAGCAGCGCTTCGCTTTCGGCCTCGCGACCCAGAACGCGGTAGCTGCGCAACAGCATGGCGACATCGTCAGGCGAATAGTCACCGCTCCCGATGCGCCCTTCCAGCCGGGCCACCATTGCACCTATGTCAGGCGCCCCATCCGCACCCGTCGGCATTCCGGCAGGCACGCCGTTGGCATCGCCCGCGTCGGCCACCGGCGGCGTGTCGCCGTGCGGCGAACGCGTCATGTCGATATCGCCCATCGAGGCAAAGCTATGGACGCCGTAGGCGGCCGCGACGACGAACCCGGCGATCAGTGCAACCGTCCACCAGCGCTCGCTGCGCGGCGTCGACGGATAGGTCGGCGTCAATGCACCGCGGATCTCGCGCAAACGCGAAAGCGCATGTTCCGCCTCGCCTGCAAGCCGGGTTGCAATCGAAGAATGTTGCGCGGCATCGACGCGTCCTTCGGCGAGCGCCAGGTCGTTGTCGCGCAGCTGGCCCGTCAGCCGGTCCTTTTCCTCCTGCCAGCGTCGGACGGGACTGGCATCTTCCAGTCCTGTGCCAAGGGGCAGGCTGGCGCGTTTACGCAACAACGGACTGACGATGATGACCACGGCAGCAGCGCAAAGCAGGAATGCGATCAGCGATGTGGTCATAATTCCAGCCTCCGCAGGCGTTGCTCGTTCAGGGGCTCAAGGGTGTTGGCTTCCTCGTTCGTGCGCGAAGCCTTGTCGGCGCTTCGGCGCACGAGAAGCAGGCAGGCTCCGCCGGCCAGCAAAAGCAGCACGGCCGGCACGGTCCAGATGATGCCACCGAAACCGGCCACAGGCGGCGACAGCAGCACATAGTCTCCGTAGCGGCTGCGGAAATACTCGACGATCTCGGCTTCCGTTCGGCCCTGCGCAAGCTGCTCGCGCAGCATGACGATCATCTCGCGTGCAGTACCGGATTGGGAATCGAGAATGTTCTCGCTTTGGCAGACTGGACAGCGCAGCTTGGCGCCGATCTCGCGGACCTGCGTCTCCACCGGAGATTCTGTCTGGAACGGCGCGGTCGCCGCAGGCGTCGCCATGGCGAGGCTGAAAGCGAGAGCTGCTGCAAACCGCTTCATCGCACAGCTCCGATCAGCTTCAGGTTCTGCTCGATCGCCTGCGGCGTCAGCGGCCCGACCTGACGCGCCTGCACGACACCTTCTGCATCGACGAAAAAGGTCTCGGGCATGCCGTAGACACCGAAATCGATACCCAGCCGCCCGCGCTTGTCCTGCCCCGACGGATAAGGAAAATGGCCCTGGCGATCGAGGAATTGAGCTGCCGCGACCGGGCTGTCGCGATAGTTGATGCCAATGATATCGAACTCGTCGAACAGTTCCGCGCGATCGCCAAGCTGGACCAGCAGCGGATGCTCGTCACGGCAAGACACGCACCACGACGCCCAGAAATTGATGACAAGCGGCTTGCCGAGCAGCTTTTCCGACGCGACCTGTTCAGTGCCCGCCAACGGTTCCAGCGAAAAGGACGGCAGCGAGCGCCCGACAATCATCGACGGGATGAAGGACGGGTCCTTGGTGAGCCCGATGCCGAGCAGCAGCGGGATTGCAACCACGGCAGCGCCAAGCAGCCACTTCCAACGCGGTATCGGGCGCTTTTGTGCAGCAAGCATGGTCATTCGGCGGGCACTCCCCTTGCCGGCGGAGCAGCCACCGCCGCCGCGCGTTCGACCCTGCGCCTGCTCGTTCCGGACAGCGACAGTAGCGCACCACAGGCAACGACTACCCAGCCGGCCCAGATCCAGCTCACCAGCGGATTCCAGTAACCGCGTATGGTGACCCCGCCCTGTTGCGTCTCTTCGCCGATGATCATGTAGAGATCGCCGCTGAAAGAGGATCGGATCGCGATCTCGGTCGTGGCCATGGAACGCACGGTGTAGAAGCGCTTTTCCGGCTGCATCTCGTAGAGCGGCTTGCCGTCGCGCGAGACGCTTAGGATAGCCGCGCGGCCTTGGTAGTTGGAGCCGCTGGCGTCCGAAACCTCGCGCAGGGTGATGACGTTGCCGGCCAGTTCAAAGCTATCGCCCGGCTTGAGTGATACCGTCACCGCAGTCTGGAACAGGCCTGACGCGATCATGCCAGCCCCGATCAGTGCGATGCCGAGATGGACGATGAGCCCACCGAAACGCTGGCGTCCCAGCGAAAGCACATTGCGCGCAGCCCGTAGCCAGGATTCACCCGTGACGCGTCGGCGCGCGTAAATGCCGGTGCCGATATCGGCCAGCGTCGCCGAGAAGGCAAAGGCCACCGCCGCTATGGCGCTGAGCGTGAGCAGGTCGCGTACGCCGGCAATCAGCGCAACGCCAACCGCCAGCACGCCGCCGACGAGCGGCTTACGCAACATCGTGGACAGGCGCCGGGCCTCGACCTTGCGCCAAGGGATCGACGGGCCGATGCCGAGCAGGAAGACCACGGCCAGCATCAGCGGCACCACCACCTTGTTGAAGTAGGGCGCGCCGACGCTCAGCCGCTCGCCAGACACCGCCTCGACGAACAGCGGATAGAGCGTACCTAGAAAAACCGTCGCTGCCGCGACCAGCAGCAGTACGTTGTTGGCGAGGATCGCGCTTTCACGCGAATACGGGCTCTCGACCAGCGCATCCGACAGCAGCCGGTCGGAGCGGAACAGGATGAGCCCGTAGCCGAACACCATCGTTACCGTGAGGAAGCCCAGCATGTAGGCCCCTCGCCCCGGGTCGACCGCAAAGGCATGGACGGAAGTCAGCACGCCGGAACGGACGAGGAAAGTGCCGATCAGGGTGAGCAGGAATGTCGTCACCACCAGGAACACGTTCCAAGTGCGGAACAGGCCGCGCTTGTTCTGCGCCATCATCGAATGCAGCAGCGCCGTGCCCGTCAGCCACGGCATCAGCGAGGCATTCTCCACCGGGTCCCAAGCCCAGTACCCACCCCAGCCCAGTTCGTAATAGGCCCAGAAGCCGCCCATCAGGATGCCGCTGGTCAGCATCGTCCAGGCAAACAGCGTCCAGCGCCGCACGGCGCGCACCCATTCGGCACCCGAATGGGTCCGGATCAGCGAAGCAATCGCAAAGGCGAATGGAACGGCGAAGCCGACATAGCCGAGATAAAGCACCGGCGGATGGAAAACGAGGCCGGGATCCTGCAGCAACGGGTTGAGATCCTGCCCGTCGGGAAGCGCCGGTGTCATGGTCAGGAACGGATTGGACAGGAACACGATGAAAGCGAGGAAGCCGAACTGGATCGCTGCCAGCGTAGCGATGATCCACGGCATCGACAGCGGATGGTCCTTCCAGTGCACCTTCACCGCAATCGCCGACAGCAGCACCAGGTAGAACAGCCACAGCATGAGCGAGCCTTCATGCGCGCCCCACATGGCTGTCAGCCGGTAGATCATCGGCAGTTGCGAGTTGCTGTTTTGCGCCACATAAGCGACCGAGAAGTCGAGCGTGGCGAACGACCAGACAAGCGTCGCACACCCGAAGGCGACGAGCGCCAGATTGGCGAACAGCGCATTGCGCGCCGTGCGCAGCCAGGCCGGGGAGGAACGCAAGGACGCGAGTGTCGCCCCTGCTACCGCCACCACGCTGAGCACGAGCGCAAGCGATGTTGCAAGCTGGCCAAGCTTGATCAGGGACTCAACCATCCGCCGCTCCCCTGCTGCTACCTGTCACGACATCCGCGATGCGGGCAGTCGCGATCCTGATGCTTTTTTCCGAAAGGGCTGCGTAGCCGAACAGCAGCGTATCCTTCGCACGCGGATTGTCCGGGGTGATGAACGCACCGCCGGAACCCGGCACATAGATGCCAACGCCGCGCTCTGCGGCACGCCGTTCTATGTCGCGCGCGTCCCCGAAACGCGACGGCAAGCGAAGCGACAGGTGCATGCCGCCGCGCATGCCTTTGAATTCCGCGTCCGTGAACGTCGGCTTCAGCGTTTGGACCAGTACGTCGCGGCGCGCCTTGTAGATCGCGCGGATGCGCCTCAGATGGCGCATGAAGCCGCCGCTGTTCATGAACTCGGCCATCGCCGATTGCTCGAGCCAGGGATTGCCGTTGCTGGTCAGCGATTTCCATTCACGCAGTGCGCGCGCCAGCGCCGGTGGCGCAACGATGAAGCCCAGCCTTAAGCCTGCCGCCAGCGACTTCGAGAACGTGCCGAGGTAGAGCACCCGCCCACGACAATCGAGCCCGCGCAAGGCCGTCAGCGGCGCGCCCTCGTAGCGGAAGTCGCCGTCGTAGTCGTCTTCGATCACATAGCTATCGGTGCGCGCCGCCCATTCGAGCAAGGCCAAACGCCTTTCCAGCGATAGCGTCACGCCAAGCGGATACTGGTGCGACGGGGTCACATAGAGCAGGTTGCGCCTGGTTTCAGGCAATCGCGAAACGTCGATGCCATCCTGGTCGACAGGAACGGGAACCGGTTTGAAGCCACAGCTTTCGAACAGGAAGCGCGAGCCTTGGTAGCAAGGGTCCTCGTGGACAAAGTATTTCGCGTAGCCGCTCAACGTGCGGGCGATGAGATCCAACCCATCCTGCGAACCGTTGACCACGACGATATCATCGGGCTTGGCCGAAACGCCGCGCGCCGGGCCGATGTGATCGGCGATGCCTTGCCTAAGCTCGGGCAGGCCCTGCGGGTCCTGGTACTCGGCGAACCGCGCCCCGCCATAGCGCACCTTGGCGTCGAGTATCCTGCGCCATTCGTTGACGGGAAAGGTCGAGGCGTCGACGCGCCCGATCCAGAAGTCGTGCTCAAACCTGCCACGATTCGGACTGATGACCGTCTGAGCCCTCACCCGGCTCGACAACGGGTGGATATCGCCATTGTTGTCGTTGGCCTGGAAATCTTCGCCGCCGGTGGCACGCAGAGTGATCGACATGCCATTTTCGGGCAGGCTCGAACTGACGAAGGTACCGACATTGGGACGGCTTTCGATGTAGCCTTCGCTCAGCAATTGCTCATAGGCGAGCATGACAGTGTTGCGCGACACGCCGAGCTGTTCGCTCAACGCGCGTGACGCCGGTACAGGATCCCCGCTTCGCAGCTTGTTTTCAAGGATCAGTCCCCTGATCTGATCAAACAATTGACGCTGCAACGTGCGGGAATCACTCGGATTGATCGTCAACACGACCTGCATCGCGAGCCCTCCCTGGCCCCATAGACTAGCTGAAATGCCAGCAATGCATGGTACCACAGGAGCAAAAAACGCTGATGCCGGCTAGGTCCGGTTGGTCTTGCTGACCAGGGCGTCAGCCAGCGCGGACCGCGGAAATCCGATAAACCCAATAGCCGCCGTTCTGGTAGACGAGCGTGGCGTCCGGCACTTGCCCTATCTGGGCCGAGTTGAACGGCAGCAACTGGCCGAGCAGCGAGGACTTGCCGGCGCTATCTGCAAGGTAGTAGGCGCGCACGGCGTTTTCGTCGCGCGGGATCACTGCATAGGCGGCAAAGCCCTCATCCTTCACCCAGGTCTTCACCAGCTTGGTGACGTCGTGGACGTCGCTGGCGCCGGGAAAATCGCGCAGGCCGACGGAAAACCGATCCGGCGCGGCCACGCCGATGTCGAAGGCATCGCGCACATGCAAGACAATGTAGCTTTCCTGTGTATCGGCCATGACCTGCAAGCGGGCGATACCGTATTTGTCTTCGGCCCCAAGTGCGTCGAGGAACGCCGCGAAACGTTCGTCGACCTTCGCGTCGACCGAAGGCCGCCACTGCTTCTCCGTCTCGGCAATCGCTTCCTTGGAACCCAGCCAGACGTCGGGCGCGCGTAGCGTGGCGCTGTCGTCGGCTCCGGCTAGTGGGAAACGGGCCGGAACCAGTGCCGCCAGCCTTTGGGACAGGCTGGGCATGGCAAAAACGAGGCTGTCCGCCGGCAAGTGCGCCTGCAAAGCTTGCGCGAGTTTCCGGTCTTCCTCGACAGAAATATCCGAACGAAGAACCGGTTCGCCTATTTCGCTCTTCCAGCCAATGATGAGGCCCGGTTTTCCCTCTCGCTCGAGAACCTCTCCACTTACAAGCAACTTGCCGGTATCAGCCGTCCTGAGGCTGACGGATTTCAGCTTCGCGTCGGGCAACATCTGCGCCAGGGCAAGGCTGGCCTCGCCCGGTTTTTCGACATCCTTCAATTCGTAGACATAAGGTGTCGGGCGCTTTTCGACCTGAAACGCATAGGCGGTCAGCAGGCCGCCTGCCACCAGCATCACAGCACCAATCCCGGCAACGAGGCCGGGAGTGGTTCCTATCTTGGAGAGGTTCATGATCGTCTCCCCTTTTCGTGACTAGTCGCGACGGCGGCGGCGGAAGGCCGGCAGGAGCATGAGGCCAAGCCCCAGCCCGGCGAGCGTGACGCCTGCGCCCCCTGCTGCCGCACGCTTCATCGGTGTATCGAGGTCCAGCCAGCCCTGCTTGCCACCCGCAGCCTCAAGAGCTTCCACCCGCTGCATCAGCGCAGCCTTCTCACGCAGTTGCGTGTCAGTGTCCTTGATGCGGGCCAGGCTGCGGATCAGGCGCGACCAGCCTTCCGAGTAGGTGAAGCCACCGGGATGCACGTGGGCGAGACCCTTGAAGTGCTTCATTATGTGCTGCTCCCACATTTCCGCGAATTCGTAGTCGATCGCGGTCGGGAAGTTGCCGGCGGAGAAGAACAGCCCGGCGAAGGCGCCCGCGCTGTCGGCGTCAGGTTTGGGAGGAGCCGGACGGTTGGTTGTCTGGCCAACGAGGAGCTTGTCTTCGTACAGCTTGTTCATGACGCCGCGCGCTTCCTTGACCAGTTCGATGCCCTGCTTGGTGCCGTTGTCCATCATATCAAGATAGGAGCGGGCAAAGGCCGGCGAGTGGCAGTTCGAACAGGTCTGTATCCAGGATTCCTTGCGGTCGGAGAACCATTCATGGTCAAGATTGTCGGCAATCTCAGGTTTTGGCTCGAAGCCCCAGCGCACCTTGCGCACGAGGTTGTGACCATACTCTCCGTTGAATTCCATGTGGCAGGTCTGACATGTCGGGCCGGTCTGGCCACCTTCGCCAAGCGCTGCGGCCAGTGGCTTTTCCCAATCCCACGAAGCGCCTTGGGTCTTGTAGATGACGCCATGCTTGGACAGGCTGAACGCCTCGAACTCGTTGTGATCGACGCCGTTGTGGCAGGTCGAGCAGGCCTCGGGCTTGCGCGCCTCGGCAGCGGAAAACTCGTGGCGGGTATGGCAGGAATTGCAGGTATTCTGCATGGTGTGGCAGAGCGAGCAGCCGTCGGCCACTTCGCGTTGCGCCATTCCGGCCCAGATCGCGGTTTCCACGTTGGCTTGCCATGACAGGGCGTGCGACGGCCGGCCAGCCGGCCACTGATCCTGCGGCCAGGTGATGGTGTCGCGCTCGGATTCGCGTTCGGCAAACTGCTGCACATGGCACTGGCCGCAATTGGCCGCATCGGGCATGTGGAGGTCGGCTTTGTGATTTCCGGCCTGCTTGCCGACGCCCATATGGCAATCGATACAGCCGACATCGCCAAGCTTCTGGCCTTCGGGCAGCACGCCCATCGAATGAAGGTTCGCCTCGACCTGGTCGATCAGCTCCTTCTTGTAGGCGCGGGAATCTTCAGCCGGCAGGTTGCGGATTTCGTCGAGGTCGCCATGAACGCTCTTCTGCCATGAATGGACCCAGCCCGGCGTCACACTGGTGTGGCATTCAACGCATTCTTCCCGCTTGGCCTCGAAATCCATGTCAGGCGCGACGTAGAGCGTCTTCGGATCGAGATAGCGCGTGAACGGGGTCGGCTCCCAAAGTTCGCCGAACGCGCCCTTGCCATGCCCCTGCTTGGGATCGTGGTAGCGCTTGACCAGCGCATCATAGAGTTCCTTGGGGGAAGCTTCCTTGGTCAGGCCGAGCGCCGTGTAGGTCTCGTCCGGAATGTCTGCCCGCACGGGCAGGGAAACAAGGAGCAGGACCGAGCAAATCAACCCGAACAACAGGTGAAACAGATGGCGTGGCATGTCGATCCCCCGATCCGGCTTTCCGATCACACCCCAAATTTGCACAACCTCCAAACAAGCGTAGGTCCATCACAGGCAAAAGCCATGGGACCGCAGCAGCATTGCCGTTGCGGTTCTTGTGCAGCGAAAGCGCCCTTGAGGCAGATCGGGCTGATGCCAGACAGATGCCGGCAATGGCAAAGATCGACGGGTAATGTTAGCGGGTGTGCGCGCGCGTCGGCGGCCCCTCGTTCTGGACAGACCGCTCCAATGGACGATCACTCGCAGGATTTGAACGAATTGCGCAGACGGGGCCAGTAGTCTTTCAACCACAACAGGAACGCTGCGGCCCAGAAGCATGCCGTCAACGCATAAGGTGGCCCCGGTGGTTGCGGCATCAGATCGAGGTCCGGCAAGACCCTGAGCCCAACCGCCACGACCAGGCAAACCATTGCCAGCTTGGCGCTTCGGCTGAAGCTCAGTGAATGGCCGGTGTGTAGCAGGCCGGCGATGCAGAATACGGCCAGTACGCCAAGACCAAGGCCACCCATAAGAGCGACATGCAATCCTGCTATACCGGAAATTGGCGCGCCAAGCTGCGCAGCACCCAGGAGCAACAGGCCAATTCCGGCGAAGGCGCTGGAGCCGGCAAGGGACGCGACTTCGGCGCGCAAAGCCGAACGCCCGATGAAGAGCTCGCCGACGCGATCCATGAAAGCGGCGCCTGCCGCTATCAGCGTATAACCGCATACGGCATCCGAAAACGCTGCCAGATCCACGGCCACCGCGACGGCGACCAGTCCCGGCGCGAGGTTGAGGCGACCGGGATGTGGGCGAAATGGAGATGTCTTCTCCGTCGGATCGAGAACCAGATTCGTTACCGGCACAGTGATCCGCGCCAGCGCCACACCAAGCAATCCAACAAACACCAATCCTGAAATCCGCAGCAGGCGACTGGCCAATTCGATCGCTTCGAAGCTAAAGCAGAGCCGCACGGCGGTCTCGCATATGGCCAAAGCAGCGATCCAGCCGATGAAGGCAAGCAGCTTGTCCGTGCGCTTGAGAATTGAAACATGCGCCATGTAAGCGACGAGAAGGGCCAGCCAAGCCAGATCGCACATGGCGCCGAGCGTGCCAGCGAAATCAGCGCCCGCAAAGCCGACGAGCCGGCCACCTCCCCATAATGCAGCCAGCATGAAAAGCCGCCTGCCTTTGAGACGAGGCGTATCCGTCCACTCGGGAACTGCGGTGGTGATGAACCCGATCAGCGCCGCGCCGAACGCTCCGAAAATCATTTCGTGCACGTGCCACAGTGCTGGCGGCGTTGTCCGGGCAAACGGCAGGTCTAACGAAAAGACCAGCACCCACTGGAATGGCCAGAGCGCGCAATAAAGCGCGGAAAGAGGAAAAAACAACCGCAGGCCTTCGTCGCCAACCGCGCGAAGCAGCGGCAATGCGTTGGGCAATCGTTGTTCTGCCACGGCGGTCAAGGCAGCCTCCGCTCATCGACATCGTCGATATGACGGAAGATCGGATCGTCGCGCAGAAACGATTGCACGGTCTTGAAGATCATCTCATCCGATCGGTGACCCGGTGCGTTCAGCAAGCGGCGCTCACCGGCAATGCCGTTTCCCGTGCTGTCCAGCACGACGATGCGATGCGCAACTCTCGCCGCCTCCATCAGGTCATGGGTGACGAAAACGGCGGCAAAGCGGGCCTGCCGCGACGTCTCGATAACGATGTCCTGCATGCGGCGCTTCAACGCCACGTCGAGCGCGGTAAACGGCTCGTCGCAAAACAGGAAGTCCGGCTCGATGACCAGCGCCCGGGCGATCGCGATGCGCTGGCGCATGCCGCCCGAAAGTTCGGACGGGTATTTGTCGAGATCGTCCGGATCGAAGGCCACTGTCAGCGCAGCCTGCATCGCGCGCTCCTTGCGCTCGGATCGCGGAACTCCCGCAATCCGCAGCGGATAGGAAATATTGTGCCTTGCCGTAGCCCAAGGCAGAAGGCGCGGCTCCTGGAAGATCATGCCGTGGCGGCGATAACCGCGTTCGACGCGCCCGCGCAGTGGTTCCACGATGCCGGCAGCGATGTGGACGAGCGTGCTCTTGCCGCAACCCGATGGGCCTACCAGCGCCACGACCTCGGCGGAATCCACCTGAAAGTCGATATGATCCAGCACGGTGCGGCCGAAATAAGCGTGGCCTATGCGCGTGAGCTGAAGCGCACTCATCGCTTCACGCCCCATGGCTGGGCAGCGACGCGCCAGCGTTCAAATTCGGCTCGAACTGGATGGATTAGGCCGTACTCGACCACGATCAGGGCAGCAACTGCGATCAACACCCAGGCCAAGGCCCCGGCAATATCGAGATTGGCGCGCGTACGGGCAAGTTCACCGCCGATACCGCCGACATTGGCCAGCAATTCGGCCATGACAGCCACCTTGAATGCCGATCCAAGCGAAACGACCAAAGCCGGAAACAGGTGTGCCGCGACATGGCGCAGGCTCAAGGTCGTCAATCGCTTGAACGCTTTGGCCCCGAACGCGCGGGCCATATCGTCCAGCTTGCGGTCGCGGCTCATGACCCCCTCGGCGACGGAGACGAACACCAATGGCGAGGCAGCCACAAGGATGGTGACGGCCACGGTGCCATCCGTCGATCCAAACCAGATCATAGCGAGCACGATCCAGGCGATGGGAGGCACGCCGAGCAGCACGGTCACCAAAGGACGCGCTACCCGCAGTACGGCAGGGAAGTACCCCGCGGCGAGGCCGAGGGCCGCCCCGGCGATACTTGCGGCGAGAAACCCCTTCAACGCGCGACGGCTCGTCAGCAGCGCAATTTCCCATGCAGCAGGGTCGGCAAGCATGGCAAGCGCTGCCTCGATCGTCGCCAGCGGCGACGGCAGGATGAAATCGCCATAGGCCTCGTGGCCGACCTGCCACAAGGCTGCGAGCAACGCCAGGGCAGCGAGGCCGGACCACGCCGACCACGCGAAGCGGCCGCTGCGGCCCAGACGCTCAAGCCATTCAGTCACCGCCGCCCCGGCTACAGATAGAACGCGTCGTCTGGCAGCCGGCCACCGATGATACCAGCATCGCTAGCGGCAAGCGTCTCAAGCATGGCTTCGATGCTGGCCCGTGCCTCGCTGGCGCGGATTGCTACCAGCTTCGAGGTGGCGATGGACGCAGCAATAACCGGTTCGGGAAAATCGAGCGACGAAGCAGCCGCCTGCGCAGCAGCCTGCGGATCGGCGTTGACGCGGGCCGCGACATCCGCCAATGTGCCCTGCAATGCGTCTGCAAGATCGCGATTCTCCAGTGTGAGGCTGTCGGTGAGTGCAAGCCCCGCCTGGGGCAGGATTGGCGCCTTACCTGTCACCTCACCCCACACTTCCTGCACGTCGATGACGCGCCGGATGTCCTTGCCGGCCATTTTTCCCAGCATGATCGCGGCAGACACAGCGGGCTCGGGCGCCAGCACGGCGTCTACCTTGCCGGCGACCAGCATCTGCATCGCCTCGATCGGCGAGCCTGTGCTTTCAAGCGTGATGTCCTTCTCCGGTGTCATCTCGTAGGCGGAAAGCAGCCGCTTGATGACCAGGTCAGGCATGTCGTTACGGAACGGAACGGCCAACCTCTTGCCCTTCAAGGTCCTGATATCGGTAAGACCAGGATCGGTCGAGACAATGTAAATCAGCCCCTTGGTCATGATGTTGAGCAGCTTCAGCTTCATGCCGCGGTTGTAGAGATTGGCAGCCACTTGAACCGGCAGCACGACTGCCGACATCGTTCCCGATGTCAGGCCGGCGCGCATCTCATCGGGGCTGCGCCAGATCTTCAAGGAAACCTTGTCGGCGACGCCCGCAAGCGCATTTGATGCGACGGCCTGGGCAAGAATAATCGAAGGGCCGGCCGGAGGCCCGAACAGGACAAGCTCCTGCAACGATGCCGCCTTTGCCGGCCGCACAATTGCAGGCAGGCTCGCCAGCGCGAGACCCGCACCCAAGCCGGTTAGCGCCATCCGCCGATCGACAGGCTGGGTGAGGATTGCCTGCACCGTTTTCGACATCAAATTCTCCTGAGGGTTAGATCTTCGGCCGAGCGACAAGGCCGCACATCGCTAAACCGGATAAAACGGATCAACTTTGCGCCAGCGCAAAGAAGAGAATTTTCATCAAGATTACTGGCGTTGATGAGGATCTGGTCGAGGGGCCAGACCGTCCGCCGTCGCGCGTGCGGCCGAGCGGATACCTTCGGGGCACCCAAATTGTCGGATCAGGGGATAGCAGGCCGCGCATGGGTGCCTGCTAGAGACGGGGGCGTTCATGCAGTACAGCACCGGGGCAAGCATCAAGCTCGGAAACATCAATGCGACATGTCGGGGCCTGTTCCGGCTATCGGCCGCGTCGGGCTTTCTGCTCGCGAGCGCCAGCACCTATGCACTGGCGCAATCGGCCACGCCGGGTTCATCTGTCATGCTGGAGCGCATCGTCATCAATGCAACGGCCTCCGAGCCAATAGCGGAACGCTTTGGCGTCATGCCTGGCGGTGTCACGCTGGTCGACAAGACAGAGAAACCGGTTACCGCAAACCAGACCGTTTCGAGCGCGCTGCGCTCGGTGCCGGGCGTCGTCGTGCAGGACTTTTTCGGCGGCAACGATCAACCGCGCATCCAGATTCGCGGCTCGGGCCTGCAACAGAACCCGGTCGAGCGCGGCATCCTCGTGCTCCAGGACGGCCTGCCGCTCAATCGTGCCGACGGCTCCTATGCCGTGGGATTCGCAAATCCCGCCCGTGCCGATTCAATCGAAGTCTACAAGGGCTATATGGCCAACCGTCTCGGCGCCACGGTTCTTGGCGGTGCGCTGAATTTCGTCTCGCCGACCGGCTCGCAGGACCAGGGCTTATCCGTGCAGGCGAGCGGCGGCTCGTTCGGCCAGGCCGGGATTTCGGGCAGCGCCGGCTTCCAGACCGATGCACTCGACGGAATGCTGCAACTCGATCTCACAACGCGCGACGGATTTCGCGACTACAATTCGTCCGAACGGGCAAGCATAAGCGGCAACATCGGCTTCGAGATTTCCGACAATATCAAGACGAGGGTCTTTGCCGGCTATACCGACCTCGGCTTCGACGTCGCCGGCCCATTGACGAAGAGCCAACTGGAAGCCAATCCCCGGCAAGTCCATATCGGTCCGACCGTCACCCCCGGCGGCGCCATCAATCCCGGACCGAACGTCATTCGCGACCAACCACGTCGCGAGGCGAGCCAGTATCTCATCGGCTCTCGCACCACCGCCGAATTCGACCGGCATCTGTTTGACGTTGTCCTGGGCTACACCTTTACCGACGACATGTTCCGCTTCCCGATCTCAGCAGGCATACGCGACACCAAGGGCGGTGATTTCACCGGCGTGGTGCGCTATGCCTATAGCGGCGACGAAGGTGCGTTGCTGCCGCTTTTCGAGACAACCGCCCAGTACTCAATCGGATCGGCCGAACGCGATTACTATCTCAACGATGCCGGTAACCAGGGCGCATTGTTCGGCAAAAACGATCTCGACGCCGCGACCCTGTCCTTGCATTCCGGCTTCAACGTCCCGTTGGGGGATGCATTCACGGTTTCGCCCGCGATCTCCTATGCTCATGCCACGAGAGACAACGCGGACCGCTATGGCCTGGCTACCCGTCCAACGATCGCGTTCAATCCAGCCAACCCGACACAGCGCCTGCCGAACGGAGCAGTGCCTGCGCAGGACACCAGCTATGCGCGCACCTATGACGGGTGGAGCCCAAGTCTCGGGCTGACCTACCGGCCTGACGAGACCAATACATTCTTTGGCGCGGTCAGCCGCAGCTTCGAACCTCCCACCCATGACGACCTGCTTGCCACAATCAACGGCACGCCCAACAGCAGTGCCGGGCGCCCCAATCCGGGTGCTCCCGGCGCGCCGGCCGATGCCTTCAGGACCCCCGACCTGGAAGCGCAGACGGCAACCACAATCGAAGCTGGTTGGCGTGGCAGTGCCGGAGATTTCGCCTGGGACGCGGTCACCTACTATTCATGGGTAGACAACGAGTTGCTGAGCCTGCGCGACGCAACGGGCGCCTCGCTCGGAGCGATCAACGCGGACGACACCCGCCACTTCGGCATCGAACTCGGATTAACGGCCCAAATCGCGGCCGACTGGACTGCGAGGCTCGCCTACACCTATCAGGACTTCAGGTTCCATGACGATCCGCTTCGCGGCAACAACCGCCTTGCCGGCGCGCCAAGGCACGTCATCAACGCTGCGCTGAATTACGATGTAAGCGAGACATGGTCGGTCCAGGCGGGTGTGCGCTGGAATCCGGAAAAAACGCCCGTCGACAATATGAATACCCTCTACGCGGACCCTTACGCCGTGGTCGACTTGCGCACGCAATTCAAGGTCGGCGACCATCTTACGGTCTTTGGCGAAATCACCAACGTCTTCGATGAGACATATGCAGGTTCGACCTTGATCGTCGACCAAGCCCGGCCGGATCAGGCTGCCTTCTTGCCGGGTGACGGCCGCGGCTTCTTCGTCGGCCTCAAAGCGGACTACTGAGCCGGGTCACCGCAGGTGCATAGATGAACGCCAGATGAACATCGCGTTCAGGGTCGGCCAAGCAAACTCTCGGTAGCATCGGTGCGCCGTGGTGGGGGCATCCCGGCAAGCCCTGCCTCTGAGTTGTCAAATCGCTCTCTGGCGGGGCTTTTTTACGGCAAACACCTCCCTGAAACTGGCAAGCTACATAGCCCGCCTGGTCGGGCATGGAGCACCCGCGGCTTCGCCGCAATTCGATGCCGTTGATTGGGGCCTTGTGCTCAGTGCATCGGATTGGCGGGTCAGTCCTGCAAATGCGAGCGCGAAAACTCCCATAAGGAGAGCAACGATTGTCATGCGCATGAACGGCAAGGCTATTTCCTGTCGGCTAGGCCCCCGCCTGGCTTCCAGTTCTGCCTAGCATGAGAAACGGGCCTTTATAAGAAATTAAGAGGAATCTTAACCTCGGTGACCATTTGTAGCAGGCCACGATCAAACCTGTGCTCCGACCCGATAGAAATCCGTGTCACTTTGCATGCGCTAACGGCCATGCTACGCCGCGAAAACATCGAAACTGGATTTCCCTTCGAAAAGCCATGACCAAAGCGCCAGCCCGGTTCGCGTTCATCTCGTCGGACACGCCCGACGCCAAAGCCGCGCTCCATGAGCTTTCGGCGCAGTACGGCAATGTCGGCGTGGACAAAGCGGAGATCGTCATTGCGCTCGGCGGCGACGGGTTCCTGCTACAGACGCTGCGCGACACGATGGGCACCGGCAAGAAGGTGTTCGGGATGAACCGTGGCACCATCGGTTTCCTGATGAACGAATATCACATGGACGCGCTGCCCGAGCGCCTTCGGGCCGCGGTCTCCGAAACCATACGGCCGCTCGAAATGCAGGCGGTCACAACGGCCGGCGAAACGGTAACCGCCCTCGCCATCAATGAAGTCGCGCTATGGCGCCAATCCTACCAGACTGCCAAGATCCGCATTACCGTCGACGATCAGTTGCGAATGGCCGAATTGAGTTGCGATGGCGTCATGGTGGCGACGCCGGCAGGCTCCACGGCCTATAACCTGTCCGCCCACGGGCCTATCCTTCCACTGGATGCGCAACTGCTTGCCCTGACCCCGGTAAGTCCGTTCCGACCGCGTAGCTGGCGCGGTGCGCTCTTGCCCAATAGGGCAGTCGTTCAATTCGACATACTTGAGGCGGACAAACGGCCCGTCAACGCCGCAGCCGACCATACCGAAGTCAAGGGCGTGGCAAGCGTGGTCATTCGGCAGTCGCTGACCGCTACGGCGACATTGCTTTTCGATCCCAGCCATTCCTGGAACGAGCGCATCCTGACTGAACAATTCAGATATTGATGGTTCTCCGCTAGAAAATCGGCGGAACGAATTAAGAATAACGCTCTGCTATCCTAGCATTTCCGCCCGTTTGTGTTGACAAATCGCGGACTTGCGCATATCGGCATCCAATTATCGCGTATGCGAGGCGCAGGCCGCAACGTAGCCGCCGCGCTCTCAGAACAAGCTAAAGACAGCAATCGATTTGTCCTCAGACACCCAGACCGCCCAAGAGGCGTTGACCTTCACGGACCTTGGCCTGTCGCCGAAGGTGCTTTCCGCAGTTGCCGACGCCGGCTACACGCAGCCGACGCCAATCCAGGCTGGCGCCATCCCGCACGCACTGCTTGGCAAGGATGTCCTCGGCATCGCCCAGACCGGCACCGGAAAGACCGCTGCTTTCGTGCTGCCGATGATTACGCGCCTCGAGAAAGGCCGCGCCCGCGCCCGCATGCCGCGCACGCTGATCCTCGAGCCTACACGCGAGCTGGCCGCACAGGTCGAAGAAAACTTCGTCAAATATGGCAAGAACCACAAGCTCAACATCGCCCTGCTGATCGGTGGCGTTTCCTTCGACGAGCAGGACAAGAAACTGGAGCGCGGCGCGGACGTTTTGATCGCAACGCCGGGACGCCTGCTCGACCACCGCGAGCGCGGCAAGCTTTTGCTGAACGGCGTCGAAATCCTCGTCATCGACGAAGCCGATCGCATGCTCGACATGGGCTTCATCCCCGACATCGAGCGGATCTGCGAGATGATCCCGTTCACGCGACAGACGCTGTTCTTCTCGGCGACCATGCCTCCCGAGATCACCAAGCTCACCGAAAAATTCCTGCAAGCTCCGGTACGCGTGGAAGTCGCCAAGGCGGCAAGTACTGCAACGACCGTCACGCAGCGGCTGGTCAAGTCCGGGGCGAAACCCTGGAACAAGCGCGAAGTCCTGCGCACGCTGATCCGGCAGGAAGAAGACGGCTTGAAGAACGCCATCATCTTCTGCAATCGCAAGGTCGAGGTTTCGGAACTTTTCCGCTCGCTGACGAAGCATGACTTCAATGCCGGCGCACTGCATGGCGACATGGACCAGCGGGCGCGCATGACCATGCTGAGCAATTTCCGCGACGGCAAGCTGAAGCTGCTCGTCGCCTCCGACGTCGCCGCGCGCGGTCTCGACATTCCTGACGTCAGCCACGTCTTCAACTACGATGTGCCGATCCACGCGGAAGACTATGTTCACCGCATCGGCCGCACAGGACGAGCAGGCCGGTCCGGCAAATCCTTCACCATCGCCACCCGCCTCGACACGAAGTACGTCGATGCAATCGAACGCCTGATCGGCCAAAGCATCGAATGGCATGACGGCGATCTTTCGACCGTCGTGGTCAGCGAAGACGAGCACGACGCTCCCCGTCGCGGCCGTGGCGCGCCCCGCAGAGCCGGGCGCAAGGAAGATGGCGGCAGGGACCGCAAGCCACGCGGCGAGCATAAATCGCCGAAGGAAGATGCCGCCAAGCCGGAACCGATCGCATCGGCTGTTGAGGAAACCGCACAGCCGGAAAGCACGGACCGCCGCGAGCGCAAGCATGCGATCCGCGCCGACAACAACGACCGCAGGGATTCGTCTGAACGGAACCGCAACGACACGAGGCCGCAGCGCAGCGGTCGCCCCGACCGGCATCGCGACGATGACAACGACGCGACCGTCGGCTTCGGCGAAGACGTGCCGGCCTTCATGCGCATCGTGGCCAAGGTCTGATCCTTACGGCTCGTAAGCCCAATGCCGGCACGGCAAGGCAGCGGCCCGGTCCGCTGCCTGTTCAGGATACTGAATTCATCAAGCTATAGGGTGGCGTCCGTCCAGCGCACGATCTGCGTTGCGGCATCGCCGAACGCCCGGTCGAGCGCGGCCACGTAGGCCTGGTTGCCGGCTCCCGACACAGGCGCCGACGCAGTAAAATTCCTTGCCGCGCGCACCTCGCCGTTGCGGTCATTGAGCAGGCGCACATAGAGTTCGACCACGGCGCGGTCGCCGCCAGCGACCCTCACGTCGAAGGCGCGGATTTCGGCGATCACCTGGTAGTCGATCGCCAGCCCCTCGCCCGGCTTGCCGACACCGGCAAAGCTTCCCGAACGCTGGAACGTTTCCGCCAGACGCGCCTGCACGATCAGCGGCAAGCGGTCGGCCCACTGCGCGCCCTTCAAGTACTGGATCGAACCGTCCTTCGGCTTGATGACGATGTTCTGGCCGTCGAATGCTTTCAGCGCGGCCGGCTCCGCGATGAGGATCTGGCGGCGGCTATGGCCTTTCGCCTCAACGGCTGGTGCCGAAAGCTCGAACGTATCCAGGGGTGCGGGGCCGCCGCCGGGCAACACCGCGCAGGCGGAAAGCCCGACAGCAAACACCACGGCCACGAATGTAGCTCTGACAGCCTTCACGAAGTTTCCCCGGTCTGCTGCGGTCGCACCTGCCGCAATCCCGCGATCGGTGCGGCATGGCCCTCAACCGGCGGTTTTGTGCGGTGATTGGACGGCAAAGTCAACGCCGCACCCTTCCATCGTACTGGCGCACCTCGCCGTCTCCGCCGGACAATATGCGTTGCGGGTTGCGCTGAAGATCGCTCACCGCCTGCTCGATGCGATTGATCGAGCGACGGCTGTCCTGCACCAGCGCCTCGACGTTCTGCAGCCCCTGGCCCGAGAAACGGGCGAGATTGTCGGTGATCGTGCCGAGCCGCGCATTCAGCGTATCTGCCACCTGCTTGAACGACTTCAGCGTCTCGCGCGCATCGGCCATCACGCCGTTGGCCTCGCCGGAGCCAAGCAGGCTGTCCACCTTGGCCAGGATGCCGTCGACGCGCACGGAGGCGTTGTTGAGGCGTTCGGCCAGTTGTTTCGCATCGCTGATGGTCTGGTCGATATCGTCGGCGCGGTCGCCGAATTTCTTTGTAACTGAAGCAATGTCGCTCGCGGCCTTGTTGGCGTTCTCGCTCGCGCTCTTGATGTTCGACAGGGCTTCGCGCACATCGTTCGGATTGACCCCGTCCAGCACGCCGTCAACCTTGGCCAGCGTGCCTTGCGTCTTCTGGGCAAAATCGTTGATCGACGCGACTGCCGTGTTCACGCCCTTGATCACGCCGTCGAACTGGTCGCCAGACTGCTTGAGGTTCCTGGTGAAGGTGTCGATGTTGGCGACAATCTCCTTCACCCGATCCTTGTCGACCGAGTTCAGCAGGCCCTCCGCTGCCTTGAGCGTGCCGTCAAGCTTGCCCGACACACCCTGCAATTCCACCGACAGCGCGCTGACGCTGGTCAGGAATTTGTCGATGCCATCGGCGTTCTTTGCCAAGGCATCGGAAAACTTCTGCGCGTTTTCGACGGTTTTGGTCAGGGGACCGCGCACGTCGCTGGTGAAGCCTTCCAGTTGCGACAGAACCTTGTCGGCGCGCGTGAAGATGTCCTGCGCCGTCTGCAACAGGTTGGTCACCGCAGAAGGATTTGCGGTTATCTCCGCGATCTTGTTTTGCGCTTCCGCGTCATCAAGCAGCTTGGTTTCGCGCGGGTCGGCGCCCTTCAGTTCGATGTTCGCCTGCCCGGTCAATCCGGCAAGGCCAATGTCGGCCTGAGTGGACTTGGTGATTGGCGTCAGCCGGTCGACTTCCGTGTCCGCAATCGCAACCGTGGGGTTGTCGACGTCGATATAGACGCGGCGGACATCACCAACCTTGACGCCGTTGAACAGCACAAAGCTGCCGCGCGCGAGGCCCGAAGCGGAACCCGGAATGCGCACCCGAAGCAGTGCCGTCTCGCCACGGTCGCCGATAGCCGCCGTCCAGTAGACGAAGCCGAACGCTGCCAAAATTGCGGCCAGCGTAAAGATCCCGACAATGACATAGTTGGCTCTGGTTTCCATTGGGCTGACTATCTTTGCTGTCGGACGGCAAGATCAAGCTGACGGGCGCGTTTTCCGCGAAAATAGGACTTTACCCACGGCTCTTCGCTTTTCAGCATGTCCTCGATGGTGCCTTCCACCAGAACCTTCTTGTTGCCGAGCACGGCAACGCGGTCGCACGCGGTGAAAAGCGAATCGAGATCGTGCGTGACCATGTAGACGGTGAGCCCCATCGTATCGCGCAGCTTGACCACAAGTTCGTCGAACTCTGCCGCGCCGATGGGATCGAGGCCGGACGTGGGCTCATCCAGAAAAACGATGTCGGGATCGAGTGCCAGCGCGCGCGCAAGCGCCGCGCGCTTGATCATGCCGCCGGAAAGCTCGGATGGAAACTTGCGCGCCGCGTCTGCCGGCAGGCCGACAAGCTCGATCTTGAGCATCGCCAGTTCATCCATGAGCTTCTTCGGCAGGTCGAGATATTCGCGCATCGGCACCTGGACGTTTTCCTGAACCGTCAGCGCCGAAAAGAGCGCCCCGTGCTGGAACAACACGCCAAGGCGCATATCGATCCGCAGGCGTTCAACGTCGCTTGCCTTGTCGACATCGACGCCAAACAGCGTGATCGAGCCCGACTGCTTTTTGGTCAAGCCCAGTATTGTGCGCAGCAACACCGATTTTCCCGCGCCGGATGCGCCCACGAAGCCGAGGATTTCGCCGCGCCGGACCTCTAGCGAAAGCTTGTCCAATATCACCTTCGTGCCGAAGGCGACGGTGACATCGCGCGCGGAGAGGACGACTTCCGTCCCCTCGCCTCCGGGAATTGCGCTCGTCATGGTTTCGCCAGCCATTGCCATGTCAGAAATTGATCGCCGCGTAGAATATTGCGAACAGGCCATCGAGCACGATGACGACGAAGATCGATTTCACCACGGATGCGGTTACGTGCTGGCCGAGCGATTCGGCGCTGCCGCCAACTTTCATCCCCTCTACCGATGCAATGGTACCGATAATCATGGCCATGAACGGCGCCTTTATCAGCCCAGCGAAAATGGTGCTGAGATCGATGGCCACGCGAAGCCGGTCGATGAATGCGGCGGGCGGAATATCGGAATATAGCCAGGCTGCCAGCATGCCGCCGCCGAGCGAGGCAAAGTTCGCCATGATCGTAAGGCACGGCAGCGCAATGACCAGGGCCACAAGACGCGGGAAGACCAGCACGCCGATCGGGTTGAGGCCGATCACCTTGAGCGCGTCCACTTCCTCGCGCATCTTCATGGAGCCGATTTCGGCAGTAATGGCGCTGCCGGAACGGCCGGCGATCATGATGGCGGTCAACAACACGCCCATCTCGCGCAGCACCAGCACGCCGACCAGATCGACGACGAAAATATCGGCGCCGAAATAGCTCAACTGGTATGCGCCCTGCTGCGCAACGATAGCGCCAACGATGGCCGACATCAGAAGCACGACCGGGATTGCGCCCACGCCCATGCGGTCGATCTGGTTGAAGATCGCGGCCGGATTGACCGCATGGCCGCGGCCCAGCTTCATTTGCGCGCCGCGAATGGTCGCGCCAAGAATGTTCATGGCCGCAAGAAAGTCGTCGCGCATGTCATAGACGCTGCGGCCAACCGCCTCCAGCCCGCGAATGACTATGTTGGGCGCGCGCTCGGGCTTGGCTTCATCGGAACGGGCCGCAGCATCGCCGACCGCGCCGAGCAGGATGGCCGCGATTTCGCTTTCGCCCTGCATCGTTACGTTTACGCCCCGCGCCTTGTTGGCCGTCAGCAGCCTATCGATCAGCCAGGCGCCTGCCGTATCCAGCTTTTCGATTCGCGAGAGGTCGAGCGCCAGCGTTGCAAACCCGCTGCGCTTTTCGATCTTGCGCATCTCGGCATCGACATGCGCGACCGTGCGCGTGGTCCAGATGCCGGAAAACGCGCAGCCCAGCGTGTCGCCGTCCTCGCTCAGCGTGATGCGCGGCATGTGATCTGCCTGCCTTGCAGCCGCCCTTCTTGCGTCGCGTTTGCCAATGGTCAACATGGCGCCCTGTTTAACCCGTTGGCGTTTGGCTGTCGATTTGCAGAGGCCATCGCATGCTCGTGATGGAGAAGAAAGATATGGCGCGTGTCATTTCGGTCGAGGCCGAGCGTTTTCCCATCGCCGGGACCTTCACCATCTCGCGTGGCTCCAAGACCGAGGCGGAGGTCATTACCTGCACGATCACGGATGGTGTTCACTCGGGACGCGGCGAATGTGTTCCCTACAAGCGCTACGGTGAGACGATGGAAAGCGTTCACGCGGCGATTGAAAACGCGAAGGAGCGATTGTCCGCTGGCATGGACCGGCAAGCCTTACTCAAGGCCATGCCGGCAGGTGCCGCCCGCAACGCAATCGATTGCGCGCTTTGGGATCTGGAAGCAAAGGCCGGCGATACCTCCGTGGCCGAGCGACTAGGCATCGCTCCCGTTTCGCTGGAGACGGCCTACACCTTGTCATTGGGTACACCGGAAACAATGGCGGCGCAGGCGCGTGCAAACGCCGAACGCCCGCTGCTCAAGGTCAAGATCGGTGGCGACAACGACATTGCCTGCATCCGGGCAGTCAGGGAGGCGGCACCTCGCGCCCGCATCATACTCGATGCCAATGAGGGCTGGAACGACGACAACATTGCCGAAAATCTGGCAGCGGCGGCAGGACTGGGAGTAGCGCTTGTCGAACAACCGCTGCCGGCAGGGCGCGACGGCATCCTGCAGAAGATCGCGCATCCGATACCGATCTGCGCCGACGAAAGCGTTCACGAAGCACGCGATCTGGAAGCGCTTGTCGACCTCTACGATGCCGTCAACATCAAGCTCGACAAAGCTGGCGGGCTGACGGAAGCCCTTTTGCTGCGGGACCGCGCCGTCGAACTCGGCTTCGGCATCATGGTGGGTTGCATGGTCGGCACCTCGCTCGCCATGGCGCCGGCGGTCCTGCTGGCGCAAGGAGCCGATTTCGTCGACCTGGATGGACCGCTGCTGCTCGCACGGGACCGTGAGCCCGGCCTCACCTACGAGGGATCGCTCGTCTCGCCGCCGTCACGAGCGCTTTGGGGCTGAACGCGCGGCAAGACCGATACACGCGAGGCCCACCAAGGCTACGGCGATCATCGCAAAGAAGCCGTCTACGCCGAACCGGTCGTAGATCGGTCCCGAAACCAGTGTCACCGCGGCCGTGCAAAAGCCGTTGGTGAAATAGGCAATGCCTTGAGCGGCCCCGGTCTGCTCTTCCGCAACGGTCTCGGCAATCATCTTCTGCAAGCCGATCAGGATCAGGGCCGTAGAAAGGGCATGAAGCGTTTGCACGGCGAAAAAGCCGCCGATGCCAAGGCCCAGGGGCCAGATCAACGGGAAAATCAGCCAGCGCACGACCGCGCCAACCCCCGCCAGCACCATCACCTTCACGACGGTCGATGAGGCAAAGAGCCTGTTGAAGAACAGGAACATGCCGATTTCGGCTGCCACGCCCCAGGCCCACAACAGGCCTATTGTTGAATCGCCGATGCCGATGGACTTCCAATAAATCGAAACGAACCCGTACAGGAAGCCGTGGCTGCCTATGAGGATGCCGGTGCCGGCGGCGAAATAGAGAAAATATGCATTGAGCAGCTTCGGCCCGGATGCCTGCATATCGGTCGCAGACAAGGGTGAGGCGCGGCGCGGCGGACCGAGGCGCGGTGCAAACAGGCCCGCGATCAGTGCCGCGCAGAACGACAGGAATACGATCAAGGGTACCGATTGGGCACCGGTATGCGCCAGGATGAAGCCACCGGCGAGATTTGCACAAAGGAACGATATCGATCCCCAAATGCGCATCCCGGTATAGTTCGCGCCATAGCGCCTGACGCCCGATAGCGCGATCGAATCGCCGATGGGCGAATGCGGCGTCCACACCACGGCCAGCGCGAGCGACACCGCCAGCACCAGCACATAAGTAGGCTTCAGGAAATAGCCAGCCGAGACCAAGACCGAGGCCGCGACAAGCGCGACATAGACGTTGGCCCGGTCGCGCGCCCGATCGGCCATCGCGGTCAGGAAAGGCGTCGTCACCACGCGCAGGAACATCGGCGCGGACAGAATCACCGCGACCTCTTCGGGACCAAAGCCGTTTTCGGTCAACCAAAGCGGAAAATACGGGATGTAGATGCCGTTCGGTATCAGCAGCGTGAAGAAGATTGCGGCCATGCGCAATTCGAAATGGCGCGGCCTGATCTGCTGTTCTGGCGAAAGCGGCGGCAGGGACATGAATTGAAACGATCCGACAAGCTGCCTCCGAATCCGGAAGGCCAGGCTTCGATCGATCTACCACAGCGCAAGATGGGGCGGAACGGTCATACCGACGGTTGTATCCGCGCGCTAGGCGGCCTCGGGCACGCGAACGTCCAGGCGGATCGGGACAAGGACGTTGCTCGGTGGCGGCGCGTCGGACTTCACCTGCGCCCAGCGCAGGATTTCCATGCGCCCGTCGAAGTGCTCCACCACCGCCGTGCAGCTTTCCACCCAATCGCCGGTGTTGATGTATTCGACATCGCCAAACGTCTCTATGGCCGCATGGTGGATGTGGCCGCAGATAACGCCATCCGCCTCTGAACGGCGCGCCTCCTGAACAAGCACGGTCTGGAAGGAACCGATGAAGCTGACGGCCTTCTTCACGCGCAGTTTCGCCCACGAGGAAAACGACCAGTATTCGAGGCCGAGCAGGCTGCGCATGCGGCTGATGACGCGATTGGTGAACATCGCCGCGTCGTAGGCATAGTCGCCGAGATAGGCCAGCCAGCGCACATTGTGCACGACCGTGTCGAACTGGTCGCCGTGGATGACGAGGAAGCGTCTGCCGTCGGCGGTCTCATGGATCACGCTGTCGGCAACAACGATGCCGCCGAAATGCACGCCCTGGAACTGGCGGGCGAACTCGTCGTGATTCCCGGCGATGTAGGTGATCTTGCTGCCCTTGCGCGCCTTGCGCAGCAGTTTCTGCACGACATCGTTGTGGCTCTGCGGCCAATGCCACGTCCTGCGCAAGCGCCATCCATCGACGATATCGCCGACAAGGTAGATCGTATCGGCATCGTGATGGCGCAGGAAGTCGATGAGGAATTCCGTCTTGGCAGCTTTCGATCCCAGATGCACATCGGAGATGAAAATGCTGCGGAAAGTGCGGGGTTCTTGGCCGGGCATCGCAATCTCACCTTTTGGTGATGCCTATGCCGCGATTCATGCAACAAGCGTATGACAGTTGCGATTGATCCAGCCCGCAGGGTAGCGTCAGGCAAGTGACCGGATCAGGAACTGGAAGGAACATCTCATGGATCTTGGTATTCGCGGCCGCAAAGCCATCGTCTGCGCGTCGAGCAAGGGGCTCGGGCGCGGCTGCGCCATGGCGCTGGCCGAAGCCGGCTGCGATATAGTCGTCAACGGGCGCAATGCCGAGGCGCTGGCCCGAACCGCCGCTGAAATCCGCGAGCGCTTTGGCGTCACCGTCACCGAAATCGCCGGCGATGTTTCACAGCCAGCGGTCCAGAAAACCCTGCTGGCGGCCTGCCCCGATCCGGACATTCTCGTCAACAACAACGCCGGCCCGCCGTTCCGCGATTTTCGCGAACTCGACCGCGAAAAGATCCTCGCCGGCGTCACTCAGAACATGGTCACGCCGATCGAACTGGTCAAAGCCGTCGTCGATGGCATGGCCGCGCGCGGCTTCGGCCGCATCGTCAACATCACGTCGCTGTCGGTCTACATGCCGATCCCCGGACTCGATCTCTCGTCTGGCGCCCGTGCCGGCCTGACCTCCTTCCTCGCCGGCATTACCCGCACGGTGGCCGACCGCAACGTCACCATCAACAACCTGTTGCCCGGCAAGCTGGATACCGACCGTCTGCGCGGACCGCACGAACCGGGTTCCGTCGAGGACCCTGCCGCGGCAACCGCGCGCAAGGCGCGCATCAGCGCGGATATTCCGGCAAAGCGGCTGGGCACCCCGGAAGAATTCGGGCAAATCTGCGCCTTCCTCTGTTCCGTCCACGCTGGCTACCTGACAGGGCAGAACATCCCGGTGGATGGCGGCCTCTACGTGAGTGCCTTTTGACGAAAGCGTGCTAGTACGAACATGTAACGCAGAGCGTAACGCCGGTTTGTTTCCGGAAATGATTGCGCCAAAACAAACGGTTAGAGCCGGACAATAATAAAAAGCATCGGCTTCTGGGTCCCATGGTGAGCGAGGGGAGCAGCGATATGAACGGCGGCAATACGAAAACGACGCGGTCCGATCTCGAAGAGGCCGCGCTGTTCTTCCACAAGCATCCCATCCCCGGCAAACTGGAAATCCAGGCCACCAAGCCGCTTGGCAACCAGCGCGACCTTGCGCTCGCCTATTCCCCCGGCGTGGCAGCCCCTTGCCTCGAAATCCGCGACGACCCAGCCACCGCCGCCGACTACACGGCAAGGGCGAACCTCGTCGGCGTCGTCTCCAACGGCACCGCCGTTCTCGGGCTCGGCAATATCGGCCCCCTCGCCTCGAAGCCGGTGATGGAAGGCAAGGCCGTCCTGTTCAAGAAATTCGCCGGCATCGACGTCTTCGACATCGAAATCGATGCGCCGGACATCGAGCGCATGGTCAACACGATCTCGGCGCTCGAGCCCACCTTCGGCGGCATCAACCTCGAGGACATCAAGGCGCCCGAATGCTTCGAGGTGGAGGAGCAGCTCAAGGCGCGCATGAACATCCCGGTGTTCCACGACGACCAGCACGGAACCGCCATCATCGTTGCGGCGGCGATCCTCAACGGACTGGAGTTTGCCGGCAAGTCGATCGAAAACATCAAGGTCGTCACGTCAGGTGCGGGCGCGGCGGCGCTGGCCTGCCTCAATCTTCTCGTCTCGCTCGGCGTCAGAATTGAGAACATCTGGGTCACCGACCGTTTCGGCGTCGCCTACAAGGGCCGCGTCGATGAAATGGACCGCTGGAAGGACCCTTACGTCAAGGACACCGAAGCGCGAACGCTTGCCGATGTCCTTCCGGGCGCGGACGTATTCCTCGGCCTGTCGGCGGCGGGCGTGCTGAAGCCGGAACTGCTCAAGCTGATGGCGGACAAGCCGCTCGTCCTCGCGCTTGCCAACCCGACGCCGGAGATCATGCCGGAGACGGCGCGCGAAGCGCGCCCGGACGCCATGATCTGCACTGGCCGTTCCGATTTTCCTAATCAAGTCAACAACGTGCTGTGTTTTCCTTACATCTTCCGCGGTGCGCTCGACTGCGGCGCCAAGGCGATCAACGAGGAAATGAAGATGGCCGCGGTGCGCGCCATTGCAGCGCTTGCCCGCGAGGAACCCTCCGATGTCGCCGCGCGCGCCTATTCCGGCGAAACACCGATTTTCGGCCCGGAGTTCCTCATCCCCTCGCCGTTCGATCCGCGCCTCATCCTGAGGATCGCGCCGGCGGTGGCCAAGGCGGCCTGCGACACCGGCGTTGCCACACGCCCCATCACCGACTTCCCCGCTTACGTGGACAAGCTCAACCGCTTCGTCTTCCGCTCCGGCCTGGTGATGAAACCGGTGTTCACGACCGCGCGCGCCTCCACGGCCAAGCGCGTGGTCTATGCGGATGGCGAGGACGAGCGGGTGCTGCGCGCAACGCAGGTTGTCGTCGAGGAAGGCATTGCCGAGCCGATTCTGATCGGGCGGCCGCATGTCATCGACGTCCGCCTCAGGCGCTACGGGCTCAAGATCAAGGCCGGCAAGGATTTCCAACTCATCAACCCCGAGGACGATCCCCGCTACCGGCACTATGTCGATCTTCTCATCGAACTGGCGGGACGGCGCGGCATCACGCAGGAAGCTGCGCGTACGATGGTGCGCACCGACAACACCGTGATTGCGGCCCTTGCATTGAAGCGCGGCGACGGCGACGCGATGCTGTGCGGCCTGGAGGGCCGGTTCAGCAAGCATCTGCGCAACGTCTCGCTCATCATCGGGCCGCGACCGGGCATCAAGGACAATGACCTTTCGACGCTCTCCATGCTGATTTCCCAGCGCGGCATCACCTTCTTCACCGACACCTTCGTCTCGGTCGATCCGACCGCAGAGGAGATCGCCGAAATGACGGTGCTCGCGGCAGAGGAAATCCGCCGCTTCGGCATCGAGCCCAAGGCTGCGCTGCTGTCCCATTCCGATTTCGGTTCGCGCGATACGGCAAGCGCTGCCAAGATGCGCCACGCGGCGGAGCTTATCGCCCGGCTCGCGCCCGATCTGGAATGCGATGGCGAGATGAACGCGGATTCGGCGCTGTCACCGCAACTGCGCCAGCGCGTCTATCCCCATTCGCGTCTCAAGGGCGAAGCAAACCTGCTCGTCTTCCCCAATCTCGATTCGGCCAATATCGCGATGTCGACCGTCAAGCAGATGATGGACGCGCTGCATGTCGGGCCAATCCTTTTGGGCGCGGACATGCCGGCCCATATCCTGACCCCATCGGTCACCTCGCGCGGCGTGGTCAACATGACGGCGCTGGCGATCGTGGAGGCCGCACAAAAGGCTCAGGCAACGCTGAATCTCGATCAGCCAGCGTCGCGGTCAAAGAGGACTCTAAAGAAGTAGTTAACTTGCTGCGCGCTAGCCTGCCGGATGCGGTTTTGAAAATGGGGCGAAAGTGCAGGGTCAGAAGCGAAAACTGACAATTGCCTTGGCGCTTGCGGGCGTGATGACGGTCGCCGCTTCGCTTCCGTCTGTCGCTGCTTCGGACATCTGCCGTCAACTCGAGGCGGAACTCGCTGGCGCTCCAGGCACTGCCGGCCAGTTTGACGATGCGATTGCCGAACAGGTCGAGCAGATCGAGATCGCGCGCGACCATGCGCGCCAGCAGCAGTGCGATTTCCAACTCTCCGGCAATGCGATCAAGGACTGCGCCGACATCAACAGCACCATCGATCGCATGAATGCCAATCTCGACACCCTGCAACGCGAGCGAGCGTCGAACGCTGGTCAAACGGGCCACCGCGATCATGCCCGCATCATGGCTTCCCTCGAAGCCAATGGTTGCCGCAAGGGGCAGGTCATCATCCTGCGATCCTCGCCGTGGGATGATGAAGAACGACTAGGTGAGGCTCCACATGTCGAAAGACAGGAGCAGGCGTTGAACAAGGGCGTCATCATCCGAAGGAGCGGCGAAGGTTTCCTGCGTCTTGACGATGAATACCGCACGCTTTGCGTGCGCACCTGCGACGGCTATTTCTTCCCGATGTCGACCGTAGCCTCAGCCGGCGACTTCCAGCGCGACCAGGCCCGATGCGAAGCCGCCTGCCCCGGCACGAATGTCGAGCTGTTCTATGCCGAGCGAGGCGACACCAAGGCCGGCGACATGCTGTCGTCCGTCACGGGAGGCCCTTACAGCCAGTTGCCCAACGCTTTCGTTTTCAAGCGGCTGGACGTAACCCGCGAACTAAGCTGCAGTTGCGGCACCGTCCGGGATTCCTCACTACTTGGAAGCACGCCTGATGCCCGGTTCCCGAAGGTGGTTTCGCAGCCGGGATCGTCGATTGTCGAAGTCGAACCGACCAGGCCTGCTGCCCCTTCAACGGACACGGCAAAGGATATCACGCCGGTAGAGCGAGAGATCGACGAGGACCGCAAGGTCAGGGTCGTCGGGCCAACGTTCCTTCCCGACCGAGAAGAGGCAATAGATCTGCAAGCTCCGGCCCGGAAGACAGCCCGGTAAGCGCCAGACGAAGCGGCGCAAAAAGCGCCTTGCCCTTGCGTCCGCTACTTTCGCGAACGGCTGCGGTCCAAGTTTTCCAGACGGAACCGTCCCACGGCTCCTCCGGCAACAGATCAAAAGCCTGGCGCAGGAAGTCCCGATCCTCGTCCGAGAATTCGGGCTTGTCCTGAACGCCGTCGTTGACGATCCGCCACCACTTGGCCGCATCCGGCAGTTTGTCGAGATTACCGCGCACTGCGTTCCAGAACGGTTCGGCGCGGGAATCCGATACGCCCAACACGATCAGCCGATCGCGCGCCTCGGAAAAAGGCATGTGATGAAGCAGGGTTCGATTGAGTACGAAAAGCTCGTCAGGGTCGAACTTCGCAGCCGATTTCGATGTCGCCGCTGGGTCGAAATGATCGGCCAGCTCGGTCATGGTCGGCATTGCCTGCACGCTTTCGGAAGTGCCGATGAGAACCGCCAGCGACGCAATGGCCATCGGCTCGATGCCGGCTTCCCGCAGGCTCTCGATGGACAGCGCGCCGGTGCGCTTGGAAAGGCCCTCGCCGGTCGTCGTCGTCAGCAGATTGTGATGACCGAAGGTCGGCAACTCAGCGCCAAGCGCCTTGAACAAGGCCATCTGCACGCCGGTGTTGGTGACATGGTCGTCGCCACGGATGACGTGGGTGACGCCCATGTCGATGTCATCGACAACCGAAGGCAGCGTGTAGAGATAGGTGCCGTCCTCGCGCACCAGCACCGGATCAGACAGCGAGGCGAGGTCTACGGTCTCCTCGCCGCGCACCAGGTCGTTCCAGCGGATATCAGTGCGCTCGGGATGCAACGGATCGGACGCGAAATTGGGAAGCAAAAAGCGCCAGTGCGGCTTGCGGCCGTCCTGCTGGTATTCGGCAATCTGCTCGGCCGTCAGCGTCAAGGCTTCGCGGCCATAGACCGGCGGCAACCCGCGCGTGCGGCGAATCTTGCGCCGCAGGTCAAGTTCTTCCGGCGTTTCATAGCAGGCGTAGAGAACACCCGCCGCCTTCAGTTTCTCAACCGCGGCATCGTAGATATCGAAGCGCTTGGACTGATAGTCGATCGCATCGGGGAAAATGCCTAGCCAATGCAGGTCGTAAAGGATCGAGTCGGAATACTCCTGCTTTGAACGGACGACATCCGTATCGTCAAAGCGCTGGATGAAACGGCCCTTGGCCTTTTGCGAAAACAGCCAGTTGAACAAGGCTGTACGAGCGTTGCCGATGTGGATTCGGCCCGTGGGCGACGGAGCAAAGCGGACTGTAACGGTCATGAACGGGGCGTAACGGATGCTTTCAAGGTTTACAAGATCGCGCCGTTTCGATCAGTCCCGGTCGCGGAACCGGTTGGTGATCGGATAGCGGCGGTCGCGGCCGAAGTTCTTCTTCGTGATCTTGACGCCGGGGGCTGCCTGCCGGCGCTTGTATTCGGCGATGTAGAGCAGATTTTCCACCCTCGCGACCGTAGCGCGGTCGTGGCCGCGCTTGACGATCTCGTCCACGCCCATCTCGTTTTCGACCAGGCATTCAAGGATGTCGTCGAGCACGGGATATGGCGGCAGCGAATCCTGGTCGGTCTGGTTTTCGCGCAGTTCGGCTGACGGTGCCTTGTCGATGATGTTTTGCGGGATGATTTCGCCCGAAGGCCCAAGCGCTCCGGGCGGCACATGCGTGTTGCGCCAGCGCGAAATGGCATAGACCTGCATCTTGTAGAGGTCCTTGATCGGATTGAAGCCGCCGTTCATGTCGCCGTAAAGCGTGGCGTAGCCAACCGACATCTCGCTCTTGTTGCCCGTCGTCACCACCATCGAACCGAACTTGTTCGAGATCGCCATCAGGATCGTGCCGCGGGCGCGCGATTGCAGGTTTTCCTCGGTGATGCCTTCCTTGGTGCCGTCGAAAAGCTGGGTGAGTGCATGCATGAAGCCTTCGACGGGCTCGAAGATCGGCACGATGTCATAGCGGCAGCCAAGCGCGCGGGCGCAATCCTCGGCGTCCTTCAGCGAGTCCTTCGACGTATAGCGGTATGGCATCATGACTGCCCGCAGCCGCTCCTCGCCCAACGCGTCCACCGCCAGTGCCGCGCAGATCGCCGAATCGATGCCGCCTGAAAGGCCAAGCACGACGTTCTTGAAGCCATTCTTGTTCACATAGTCGCGCAGGCCCAGCATGCAGGCACGATAGTCGGCCTCCTGCTTCTCGGGGATTTTCGACATCGGACCTTCGGTGCAAACCCAGCCGTCGGCCTTCCGCTTCCAGGTCGTGACGTCGACCGCGTCCTCGAACTGGCTCATCTGGAAGGCGAGCGACTTGTCGGCCCCAATGGCGAAGGACGCGCCGTCGAACACCAGCTCGTCCTGACCACCAAGCTGGTTGGCATAAATCAGCGGCAGACCCGTCTCGATGACCTGTTTAATGGCGACCTGATGGCGGATGTCGACCTTGGTGCGATAGTAAGGCGAACCGTTCGGCACCAGCAGGATTTCGGCACCGCTTTCGGCCAGCGTCTCGCAGACGCCAAGCTCACCCCAGATGTCCTCGCAGATCGGGATACCCAGCCGGATGCCGCGGAAATTGACCGGCCCCGGCACCTCAGGCCCCGCCTGGAAGACGCGTTTCTCGTCGAACTCGCCGTAGTTCGGCAGATCGATCTTGTAGCGCTCGGCGATGATCTTGCCGCCATCGGCGACGACGATCGAGTTGTGCGTGCCGCTCTTGCGCTTCAGCGGCGTGCCGATGATGACGCCGGGGCCGCCGTCGGCGGTCTCGCCGGCAAGCTCCTGCGCGGCGCGTTCGCATGCCTTCAGGAAGGCCGGCTTCAGAACAAGGTCCTCCGGCGGATAGCCTGCGATGAACAGTTCGGTGAACAGGACGAGATCAGCGCCTTGGCGAGCCGCATCCGCCCTCGCCTCGCGCGCCTTGGCAAGATTGCCGGCGACGTCACCAACCGTAGGGTTCAGCTGGGCAATTGCGATGCGCAACGTATCGGGAATGGTCTTCTTGGTCATGCCTTGGATTTAACTTGCGGCAACGCAACCGGCAATGGCCGCTTTCTACTCACCCGTATATTCGCGGATCGTCTCGGGCGAATTGTTCTGGCCGATCGACATCGCCAATATGCGCGATATGTGCTTGCGGGGAAGCTTGGTCTCGTCGGCCCATTCGTTGACCTGCGCCTGGACCTTGGCCAGGTCCTTCTTCGATGTCGGGCTTTCGGCAATGTCGAGCCCGGCATCGCGCAACGCGGCTACCATGTCCTGCGAGACGATGAAGGTGTCCCACTCCAGCCAGCGCAGGAAATACTGTCCCGTATTCCCGCCGAGCCGGCTGCCATATTTGCCGAGGTAAGCCATCAGCCCCAGCTGGTCGTTGGCCGGCCACGTGCTCAGGAATTTCCCGAAGCCGCCATGTTCCTTCGAGACGCGATCAACGAAAAAAGCGTTCTCGCGCACAGCCAGTATCTTTTGCGGATTGCGCACGATGCGCTTGTCGGAGGCAAGGTCGTGCCAGAAATCTTCCGGCTGGAAGAGAAGCCGCTTCGGCTCGAAACGCAGGAACGCTTCCTCGAAACCCGGCCATTTCTGCTCGATGACGCGCCAAACGAATCCGGCTGCGAAAATGCGCTCGGCCATAGTCGACAAGATCCGGTCGTCGGCGATCCGCGCGACTGCGGCATTGTCGGGCGCGGAACCGAGAAGCGACATCAGCACGTCGTCGCCGCCCTTGCGGTCGGCTGCCCGTGCGCGAATCTTCTGGAAAGACAACATGACGCCCCTCCCCGATGCGCTCAATCTAGCACTTTGCGCGGGCGTTAGAAGCACCGTTGCGCAGCAAGCTCAGACAGGCGCGCCCACGAGCCTTTCGATGAGGGCAAAGCCCCAGACGCCCGCGGTGAGCACGACGGCGATAAGCACCGCCAGCGAGCCGCAATCCTTGGCAAGCTGGATGTCTATGTTGAACTCGCGGCTGACGGCATCGCAGGTCGCCTCGATGCCGGTGTTGAGCACCTCGACAAGGATCAGCACGAGGATCGAAGCGATGAGCAAGGCATAGCCGCTCCATGACGAGGAGATCAGCCAGCCCACCGGAATCGCGATCAGCAGGAGAATGAGTTCCTGCTGGAATGCGGCTTCGCTGCCGGCCAGCCGGCGAAACGCCCGCACGGAGTTGAAGAACGCATCGATCAGCCGCTTCATGTGATTATTTCCTTGAGAGTCGCCGGGAGCAAAAATTGCAGGATTGTGACCGTTCGATGAAACGGTGCGCTTATCCTCCAACCTTCAATCGTCGGCAACCTTGATCGACGGTGTTGAACGGGCAAATTGCGGCAAACCGTCGTCGATCTCGTAATAATCGCCCTTATCGGCCACGAAGATGTGGCATTCCGCCTTCAGCCCCGTCGGCATGTCGAACGATCCGGCCATCACTGAAACCTCGTCGAGGTCGTTGTGCTTCCAGAACATCACCGACCCACACGAGCCGCAAAATCCGCGCCTGGCGAAGCGGGATGCCGCGTACCAGACAAGGGCATCCGAGCCCTCGATATCTATATCCGCGTCATTGACGTTGGTTGCCGCAAGGTAGTGCCCCGTCTGCCGGCGACATTGCGAGCAATGGCAATAGGCAACGCCCCGCAATGGACCGCGCGCTTTGAACCGCACCTTGCCGCACAAGCATGATCCGGTGTGTGTCGTTGCCATCATCTTGCCCCTGCCAATTGACATGCCGTTATCCGATACATCTGTTTATCAGCAAATACATTTATGGTTGTCCTGACTGCGACCAGTAACGATCTACATCTTCAGGTAGAAGAAAGACCCTTCACTTTCGCGGAATTAAGGAAACTTTAGCCAAGGCAAATTATAGGTATGGTTGTGAAGATCGATCTTTGGGGGCACGTATCTTCGCAATGTTTATTGAAATTTCGGGATGCGCTCCCCGACCGGTGATCATGCCATTGCAGAGGCCCACCGGCTCTGAGGGAGTGGGGGTCGTTTCATGCAGCCGGCAGCAGTTTCGCAAGACCGAAACTCCGACTTGGCCACCACGGTCGTGGCCACAATGCGCCAGCTTGGCGTGGTCGGTGCTCCTCGAAACTATGAAATCTTCTACGAGGCGCTCGCCGGCACCAATCCGGAACTCAGCCTCGCCGTCGTGGCGCTGAGCAGCCGCCCGACACAGGACGACCTCGACCGCATCGGTCGCCAGTTCTTCGCACAAAACCACGGGCAAGGCATTGTCGACCAGGCCCGCGACGTGCTGGCCAAGGAACTCGAAGACATCGCCTCCCTTCTGCGCAACGAACGCACGCAGGTCGAGAAATACGGCAAGATCCTGCACGAGACGTCCGGCGGCCTGGCCAACCGGGCCACGATCTCGCGCGACCTCCTGCAAAAGATCGTCAGCGCCGTTTCGGTGGCCACCGCCTCGACCATCGACCGCGGCAAGCAGGTGGCGAACACGCTGAACGACAAGACGGCGGAACTGGAGAGCGTCAAGTCCAAGCTTGAGGAATACAAGCGCCTTGCCGACACCGATCCGCTGACGCAGGTCTGGAACCGGCGCGCCTTCGACAAGGAAATCGCCCGCATCTACAACAGCAACAAGGGCATCCTGTTCAACGCCCTGGTCCTCGTCGACATCGACCGCTTCAAGGACATCAACGACAAGTTCGGCCACCCCGTCGGCGACAAGATCATCCGCACCGTTGCCGATATCCTGCAATCCAGCGTCAGGCGCGGCGTTTTCGTTGCCCGCACCGGCGGCGAGGAATTTGCCCTGATCGTCGAGGGTACCAGCGAAGACATCACCTGCGACATCGCCGAGCGCCTGCGCAAGCTGATCGAGCAGACGCAGTTCTCCAGCAGCCAGACCGCCACCAACTACGGCACCGTTACCGTCTCGATGGGCGTGTGCATGGCCTCCGAAGCGGAAAATCCGGAAGACCTTTACGTGAAGGCCGACCAGGCGCTCTACCGCTCCAAGGTCGGCGGCCGCAACAAGGTGACGCGGCACTCCTCGATGGTGGGGCAAGGCAGCAAGAACTGGATGCTCTACAAGAAGGACTAGGGTCAGGACGTTCGCCACCTGCCACCGCCGCAGTTCCAGTCTTTCCCATTGCCCCGGCCCCGGCCATAGCCGGCGTTGACAGGGCCGACATGAAAAAGGCGCCCGCTGTTGCGGACGCCTTTTTCGATACGGGTGCCTTATCCAGCCAATCAGCCGTTGACGGCGTGCTTGTGCTGGATCGGATTGTTCTTCTTCAAAAGGTCCGAGACCAGGAACGCAAGCTCGATGGCCTGATCGGCGTTGAGGCGCGGATCGCAATGGGTGTGATAGCGGTCCTGCAACTCCTCTGCCGTGATGGCGCGGGCGCCGCCGGTGCATTCGGTGACGTTCTTGCCGGTCATCTCGACGTGGATGCCGCCCGGATGCGTGCCCTCGGCCCGATGGACATCGAAGAAGGACTGCACTTCCTTCAGGATGCGGTCGAACGGACGGGTCTTGTAGCCGGCTGCCGTGATGGTGTTGCCGTGCATCGGATCGCAGGACCAGACCACCGAGCGGCCTTCCTTCTTCACCGCGCGCACCAGCTTGGGCAGGTGATCGCCGACCTTGTCGGCGCCGAAGCGCGCAATCAGGGTAAGGCGGCCGGGCTCGTTTTCCGGGTTCAACTGGTCGATCAGCTCCAGCAGGCCATCGGGCGTCAGCGACGGGCCGCACTTCAGGCCGAGCGGGTTCTTGATGCCCCGGCAATATTCGAGGTGGGCATGGTCGGGCTGGCGCGTACGGTCGCCGATCCAGATCATGTGGCCGGAGGTCGCGTACCAGTCGCCCGAGGTGGAATCGACGCGGGTCAACGCTTCCTCATAGCCGAGCAGCAGAGCCTCATGGCTGGTGTAGAAATCGGTCTCGCGCAGCGCATGGTTGGTTTCCGAGGTGATGCCGACGGCCTTCATGAAGTCCATCGTCTCGGTGATGCGGCGGGCAAGGGATTCGTACTTCTCACCCTGCGGGCTGTCGGACACGAAGCCCAGCATCCAGCGGTGAACGTTCTCGAGGCTGGCATAGCCGCCCTGCGCGAAGGCGCGCAGCAGGTTGAGCGTGGCCGCCGACTGGCGGTAGGCCATGACCTGGCGGCGCGGATCGGGAACGCGTGCCTTGGTATCGAACTCGATGCCGTTGATGATGTCGCCGCGATAGCTCGGCAGCGTGATCTCGCCCTTGGTCTCGTTGTCGGACGAACGCGGCTTTGCGAACTGGCCGGCAACGCGGCCAACCTTCACCACCGGCTGGGAGCCGGCGAAGGTCAGCACGACCGACATCTGCAGGAATACGCGGAAGAAGTCGCGAATGTTGTCCGCGCCATGCTCGGCGAAGCTCTCGGCGCAATCGCCGCCCTGCAAGAGAAACGCGTCGCCGGCCGCGACGGAGGCAAGTTGCTTCTTCAGCTTGCGTGCCTCGCCTGCAAAAACGAGCGGCGGAAAACTGGCAAGCTGGGCCTCGACGGCGTTCAATTCATTCATGTCCGGATAAGCCGGAACCTGTTGAATTGGCTTTGCTCTCCAGGAGTTCGGGGACCACTTCGTCATTGTCGTACCAACACTCGTTTCGGCAGGCACAATTGCCCGCAGTTCTCCCATATGGGAATTCCGGCTCAATACATGAAGGCTGTTTTCCATACTAGCCCGGAATTGCCACGCCCGCGAGCACATGTTGCATCGTTGCCACGCTGGGTATTGGTGCTTGGCATCCCGGAATTCGCTTTCGAGCGAAGCGTAGCTGCCTTCATCTGTCTCGGCTTCGCCTCGACCGTTGCGCAGCCCTTCGCTATGGCTCCGGGCGGTGGCCGAGCGAAGCGAGGTCGGATGAGGGGTGTCCAGCACCGACGTAAACGTCTCCTCTCCCCGCCTGCTGGGGTGAGCAGCCGGTTCGCGAAGCGAATTCATCGTGCCGGTGGCACGATGAAAGGCCAGCGAACGCCGGGTCGCTGCGTAAGCGGTGGGCACCCGGCCGGTAGGTAAGGGTGAGGGGCAGCATCAACTTCGGCAAATGTGGATGAGACGCGAGCCACGCTCCCGCCAACCCCTTGATCCCACTCACTTCCCACAAAATCTCTCGCTCCACTTATCCCCACCGCCTGCATCTCCCCCATAATCCTGCCATCGCCCTTGCGGGAGACCTGGTGCGCACCGGGTATCAGGGAAGGGCGTCGGTGCCGGATTGGTCGCATGACGGTGTGCGGTTGGGTGATGAACCCCTAAGTTCGGCCCTCGAACCGGGCGCAGTGTTGCCCGCGGTTGTCGGCCATTGAGGCTGGAGCTGCGGCATGGCCGGTGCACTGGTTGAGGGAAGCCACCGGACGGGCGGCCGCAAGGCCGCACTACTTACCTAAACGAGCGACCGAACGGCCGCCCGTCCTCCCGACCTCTCAACCGGGGTCAGTTCTTTGACAATGGTCAGACGCGAAAGCGGGCGTGGCAATGAATAAGTGTGCGGCGACCTGCCTTCTCCCCTTGTGGGAGAAGGTGGCCGAGCGCCAGCAAGGTCGGATGAGGGGTGTTGGACGGAGCGCTGAAACCCCTCATCCGCCTTCACTCCGTTCAGGCATCTTCTCCCACAAGGGGAGAAGGCAAGGCGCGCAGGCGAGGCGCAGGCCCAAACCCAAGCGAGGTGCCCCGGCACCGATCACGTCGCAAGACAGCTGGAGGCAATTTTGGCCGATGACGCGCCGGACGTGGCGTTAGACGGGGGCCGCGGGATGAGTTTCGCCGAATCATATATGTGCGCGATTCGAAAGAAAGCTGCTTTCGAAGTCGAAAAACGAAGCCTCATCCGAAAGATAGGCGAAAGCGGCCACCGCAACAGTTAACCTTACGTTAACCAGAATTTTTACCGATCCCCTCCTCCCAATTGATTGAATCCATTCGACGATCCGCCGCAGGGGTAGGCCCGGCCTACTCCAATCGGCCTGTTGCAGCACCGCAACGTAGGAACCTTTGCGCGCCTCGCGGCGTCAATAAAGTAATTGAAAATGATCAATTGGTGTTACCCTTCGTAACAATAGAAAAGAGGTTTGGGCGGAACGTGATTCGGGTCGGCAGACCACGGCACTCAATATCGGGGAAATCGCAAAGCGGCGCAGTGAGGCCGACTTACCCGACGCCGGTCTCGTCGATGCGGAACTTCTGGGGCCTGATGCGGGCCTACTGGTTCTCCGACAGGTGGACCGAAGCCTGGACCCTGACGCTGGTCGTGGCATTCTTCACCGCCCTGTCGAGCAAGGCCGGTGTCTGGTTCGCGGAAGCTTCGGGCGAGCTCATCAACTCCATCGCCTACTATCATGACGCCGCCAATGAATCGCCGCTTGAGACTTTGCTCACGAACGCAGCGATCCTTGTTGCGATCGTCATCTTCAAGGATGCCGGCATTACCGGCACCAAGAGCTTTGTCTCGGCCACCCTGCACCGGCGCTGGCGCGGCTGGCTGAACGGCCGGTTCAACGAGGCCCTGCTCGACGACAACCACACCCATTTCCATGCGCAACACGGCTCGGACAAGGTGCCCGACAATATCGACCAGCGCGTGCAGGAATCGATCAAGGGCATGACCGGAGGCGCAATCGGCCTTGCCATGGGCGTCATCGCGGTTGCCTCGTCGCTGTTCTTCGTCGGGCAGAAGCTGCTCGAAACCTCGACCGAGGTTTACGGGTTGGAATTCCTCGGCGCCTACGGCAGCGCCACTTTGGCCTTCGTGGCAGTCGTCGCCTACGTGCCGGTCAACACCTATATCGCGATCAAGCTGGGTGGGCTGCTGGAGCGGCTGTCGATCCGCATGCAGAAGGCCGAAGGCAGCTACCGCGGCGAACTGACGACCTTCCTGCGCCGCAGCTTCCACGTCGCGGCATCGCGTGGCGAAGGCGTTCAGAAAGCCATGCACGACCGGCTTTACGTCGATATCGACCGCACCTGGGGCAAGCTCAACTGGATAAATGCAAGCTACGATTCCTTCGAGCGCATCTACAATTTCGTCGGCGCAAGGGTCGTGGCCTACGGGCCGGGCCTGCTCCCCTTCATCCACAGCCGCATCGACCTCAAAGGCTACATCACCGGGGCCGAGCTGGTGAATTCACTGATCAGCCAGTGTTCGTGGTTCATCCACGTCATGCCGGCGATTGCCACGCTGCGCGCCAACAGCCGCCGCGTAATGGATCTGGCCGATGCCATCGAGAACGTGCAGAAGCCGGCGGAATTCTATCGCCAGACGGGCCTGTCGGAATTCCGCTACACGGTTCAGAACCCGGTATTCGGGCTGACCATACAAAACCTGCAACTCAACCATCAGGGCCACCAGGCCGAGCCGTTCCTGACCAGCGAAAGGTTGCGGTTCCGGCGCGGCGAATGGACCTTCCTCAAAGGCGAATCCGGTTGCGGCAAGACCTCGCTGATCAAGGCGCTCAACGGCCTGTGGCCCTATGGCGGCGGCACCATCGTCTTCCCCGAGGGGATCACGACATTCTACGCGGCTCAGGAGGTCAAGCTGCCGCAGGTAACGCTGAAGGAGCTCGTGTGCCTGCCGGAAGCAGCCGACCAGCATTCCGACGCCAGCGCAGCCGCGGCGCTTCACAAGGCCGGCCTTGGCGATTTCATCGAATTCATGGCCGACGAGACACGCACCGGCATGACATGGGATCAGCTCCTGTCAGGCGGGCAGAAGCAGAAGCTGGTTGTCGCCCGCATCATGCTCCACCAACCGGGCCTGCTGTTCCTTGACGAAGCGACCGGCGCGCTCGACCCGGAAGGCAAGATCGCCTTTCATCAGGCGATCAAGGACAATTGCCCCGGCGTGACCGTCATCTCCGTGATGCACGAAGCAATCCCCCCGCGCTCGGCAACCGGCGAGGAGTTCTATCACAGCGTGCTTACCATCGCGGACGGCACGACCTCGAAGAAGCCGCTGGCGCCGACGCTGCCGGCCGAACTCACCACCATCCTGGCGAATCCCGAACCGCTCAACGACGGCTGGCTGCGCCTGCCGCGCATCAGGCAACGGCAGAAGTAACGGCCGCCGCGTCCGGTGCACGGAATTGTGCGCTAGCGCTTGCCGCCTTCGCGCACGGGAATGCGCTTGAGCAGCGGACCGATGCGCGACAATTCATCGAGATGGGTGTGTGAGAGCTTGGCAAGATAGGCATCGGCCCTTGCGGTCAGGACAAGGAAGACGCGGCGCTGGTCTTCCGGATCCGGCTTCCTGACAACGAGGTCAGCCTCGCACAGGCGATCCACCAGTTCGACTGCGCTGTGGTGACGAATGCGAAGGCGCTCCGCCAGATCGCCGACGGTGACAGGCCGATCCTCCGGAAACCCCTTTATTGCAAGCATGGCCTGATGCTGGCGGGGTTGCAGGCCGACGCCGCGAGCTGCCTGCTGGCTGAATTCGAGGAAACGCCGCAACAGGTAGCGGAACTCGGAAAGCGCGCGGTAATCTTCCCGCGAGATTGTCGAGCATGGCAAGTTGGGTGGTATTTCTTCGCCCATCTATCCCCCCGCTTCCTGTCGATGGTCCAGCAGTTCCGGAAGGTCTGGCACTGTTCCAACGAACGCAAAGCGTCCTGTCCACTCCGCACCATAGTCCAAGCACCCAGTTTTTCGAAGGGCGAACTTTTCGAATGCGACACTACGCGCAGGTAGCCGAATCCCGGCGGGCGGAAGGCCGTGGAACGTGCGAATTTCAGTCGATGCGCTTGCCGTTCTCGACCCGGTAACTCGGCTTGTACATCGTCACCAATTCCTCTGCCGCAGTCGGGTGCACGGCCATGGTGCGGTCGAAATCGTCCTTGGTGCAGCCGGCCTTGAGCGGGATGCCAAGTAACTGAGCCATCTCGCCAGCGTCGGGGCCGAGAATGTGCGTACCGAGCACCTTGCGGGTCACGCCATCAACCACGAGCTTCATCAACATCTTCTCGTCGCGGCCTGACAAAGTGTGGCGCATCGGCCGGAAGGCTGCGCGGTAGATTTCAAGATTGGGGAAGCGCTTCGCTGCCTCATCTTCCGACAAGCCTACGGTTCCGATCTCCGGCTGGGAGAAAACGGCGGTAGCAATGATGTCGTGATCCGGTGCAGTCGAGTTCCCTTTGAAGGCGGTCTCGATGAAGCACATCGCCTCGTGGATTGCGACCGGGGTCAGTTGCACGCGGTTGGTGACGTCTCCGATCGCCCAGATGTTGTCGATATTGGTGCGTGAATATTCATCTACATTTATGGCGCCGTTGCGGGCCATTTCCACGCCAGCAAGTTCAAGACCCAGGCTTTCGGTATTCGGCACGCGACCGATCGCGAGCATAAGCTGATCGGCAGTCAGCACTTCGCCGCCACTGACGCGGATGTCGAGCCGTCCGTCCGCGCGACGGGTGACATTTTCGGACACCGCGTGGCAAAGAATGCGGATGCCCTTCTTCTCCATGGTTTCGTGCAGCATCTTGCGCAGGTCCATATCGAACCGGCTGAGGATTTCGGCACCCCTGTAGACGAGCGTCGTCTCCACGCCGAGACCGTGAAAGATGTTGGCGAATTCCACTGCGATATAGCCGCCCCCTTCGATGACGATTGCCTTGGGCAGTTCAGCGAGGTGGAAGGCTTCATTGGAAGTAATGCAGTGCTCGCTGCCGGGAAGTGCCGGATGCAGCGCCGGACGACCGCCGGTGGCTATCAGAATCTGGTCGGCGGTCACAGTGCGGTTTTCGGCCTCAAGGCGGATGGTGTGGCGGTCCACCAACACGGCGCGAGACTGGAATGTTTCGCCGCCGGCATTGGCGACGTTCCTCTGATAGATGGCTTCCAGCCGCGCAATCTCGCGATCCTTGTTGGCGATCAGGGTTGACCAATCGAAGGTCGCCTTCGGGACCTTCCAGCCATAACCAGCCGCGTCCTCGAAATGCTCGGGGAACTGAGAAGCGTAGACAAACAGCTTTTTGGGAACACAGCCGCGAATGACGCAGGTGCCGCCAAAACGATATTCCTCGGCGATACCGACGCGCTTGCCGAGGCTCGCCGCAACGCGGGCAGCTCGCACGCCTCCCGATCCGCCGCCGATGACGAAAAGATCGTAGTCGTATGCGGTCATGACGAAGGGTCCCTGATGCGGAGCGTTGCAGCCGGACAGGTAGGACGGCGGAGCCTAAAAGAAAAGCCCGGACGAACCGGGCTTTTGCCAAATCATGTAAGGGTGAGTTCTATCAGTTGCCGCTAGGCGCCGTTCCGTCTGTCGCAGGTGCCGCACCATCGGTTGCGGGCGCCGGAGCTTTTGCACCGGCTGCAGCCTGCATCGCCTCTCCAACCTGCTGGCCGAGATCGCGCGCAATGCCGTTTTGCCAGATTTCAGCAGCCTTCATCAACTCACGCGTTACGATGGGACCGCTTCCGAGCAATTTCTTGCCAGCCTCGGAATTGTAGAAAGTGGCGATGTCGTTCAACTCCTGCTCGGAGAACACCTTGGCGTAGGCAGTTGCGGCCTCCTTCTCCAGATCGGCGCGACGCGGCGCCAATGCGAGGGCCTTGGCTGCGACGGTCGTTGTGATCAGCTCCTGCAAATCTGGATTCTTCTGGATCAGGGACGATTCCAGTGCGGCAGCGGCCTGCGGCAGGATGTTGTCGAAGGGATCCGTTGCGTGAATGGCGGTAACCGCCGCCTTGGCTGCCTTGAGGTGCGATTCGGCAATATCCTGCGCAAACGAGGGCATGGCAAAGGCAACGACAGCTGAAGTCGCCACAGCTGCGGCAAAGCGACGGATACGGATATTCGACATCATGATTGGCAGGACTCCCTGATTTACCGGGCGGCGTGGATTGTCTCGATGCCGTCGCTGCCAGCGACGATCGCCGCAGACGCCAGCCCGATGAAGAAACCATGCTCGACCACGCCGGGAATGGCGTGAAGAGCAGCAGACAGCGCTCTTGTATCCGGAATGCGGCCAAAAGATGCATCCAGGATCAAATGGCCACCGTCTGTAACAAATGGCTGGCCGTCCGTCATCCGCAATGTGAACGGACCGGAAAGCCCGAGCTTTCGGGCGGCAGAGCCAATGGCAAGTTCCGTGGCGCGCAACCCGAACTTGTTCACCTCGATCGGCAGGGGAAAGCGGCCAAGCGTTTCGACGAGCTTCGAACTGTCGGCGATCACGATCATGCGCGCAGAGGCAGCCGCCACAATTTTCTCACGCAAAAGCGCGCCGCCGCCGCCCTTGACCAGCGTGAGTTCAGCATCGATTTCGTCTGCGCCATCGATGGTAAGGTCGAGCTCAGGCGTTTCGTCCAAGGTCGAAAGCCGCACGCCGAGTTCCCTGCAGAGTGCCGCGGTGCGCTCCGACGTCGGCACGCCAACGACATTGAGCCCAGTCGCAACCTTGGCGGCGAGCAAGCGCACAAACTCCTCGGCGGTGGAGCCTGTGCCGATGCCAAGCCGCATGCCTCCCGCCACATGAGCAAGCGCTGCCCGTGCCGCCTCGATCTTCAACTGCCGTGCGTCCATGACGGTCAATCTTTTCCCGTACCCATTCTTGAATTCCGCCTCTAACACTTTTGATCGTTGGGTCAAAGGCGCAGACCCAGCCCTTCGCGCGGCTTGCACAGCCGTTTTCAGCGGGCTATCGCCTTGGCCACACTAACGGAAGAAGAATCGCCATGACACGCCCGATCATCGTTTTCGATCTAGACGGCACGTTGATCGATACAGCGCCAGACCTGATGGACAGTCTCAACTACTCTTTGAGCGCAGCCGCCCTGCCCCATGTCGATGCTCCCGCCTTCCGCCGTTTTGTCGGCAATGGAGGCCGCGTGATGATCGAACGCGCCTTTGCCGCGCAAAACAAGCCATTGCCCATCGAAGAACATGAGCGGCTGCTCGATCTGTTCCTCGATTCCTACACCCAAGGCATTCCCGGAAAATCGCGGCCCTACCCCGGTGTGCTGGACGCGATCGCAAGATTCGAGAACGCCGGATATCTGTTGGCCATCTGCACCAACAAGTACGAAGCGAATTCGCTCGCACTGATCGAGGCGCTCGGGCTGTCCAGGCATTTTGCAGCCAATTGCGGGCAGGACACGTTTCCGTTCCGCAAACCAGACCCGCGGCATCTGCTCGAAACTATCAAGCGCGCCGGAGGCGACCCTGCAGAGGCGCTGATGGTCGGAGATTCGCAAACAGACATCGACACGGCAAAGGCTGCGGGGATTCCGGTCGCCGCCGTGGATTTCGGCTATACCGACCGACACGTGCGGGAATTCGATCCGTCGGCGGTCATCTCGCACTTCGACCAATTGACGCTCGACCTCGCCCACCGGCTGATTTCCGCCGCGAAGTAGCGCTATGGCTCGCCTTCTGGGATTTGGCCGGCAAGCGGTGTCTCAGGCGGTTGACTTCGATAGCGGCCCTACCTTATATCGCGGCGCGCTTGGCCTTTTGGCAAAGAGCGGGCGATTAGCTCAGCGGGAGAGCACACCCTTCACACGGGTGGGGTCGTAGGTTCAATCCCTACATCGCCCACCATTCCGTTCGTCTTGACGACGGGCTAGTGGCAGGTTCCTTTGAACCGAATTGAACGACTGCCATTCCAGCGACCTGACGCAAGAAGCAAACTACAACCTCCGAACTAGACAGATGCAGCGGACGGCCCATCGGGCATCGCCTAAATGGGCGATTGCCGGGTCTCTGGCCTGTGATAGCGTCCAGCTTTGGCAATCGCGTCAAGGAGGCGTGGCATGGCCAAAGTTCTTCTTAGCGCGCGCTGGATTGTGCCAGCGCTTATTGCCCTGATGTTCCCTGCGGCTGCAAGCGCGCAAAACGGGCCGTGTGAACTGGACGCATCCGGCGAGCTTTCTTGCTACAGCAACAACAATCCCAATATGCTGGAAGCTTCCTGCCTGACATATGCAGACCCGAAATATTGCCTTCCATACCACCAGCGCGCCTGTCAGGTTAACGGGTTTGCGCTGGCATGCCGGATGGCGAACCTGGGGCAGAATTGCGCTGGAGGAGATCCGGCCGGATGCAACTACTACATGCAAATCCTGCAGGCCAATCGTGCCTGTAACCTCGAGGGCAACCAGCAGGCATGCAGTTGGATTATCCAGCAAGGGCTATGAGCTGTTCCCGATAGCCGGGCAGATTTGACGCATACAGCATGCGCGGAAATTGACCGGCACCGGCAAATGCCGCCCCTATGTGTTCCAACAGTCACGAACAGGCGGACAAGGCCGAACACATACTTGGCCGTTGAGCGCAAAAAAGCTTTGTTGCTTTGATGTTCGTCGCGATATCTGATCTATAGCGGTTGGGTGGATAGTTGCGTTGCCGATTAGGCACTCGGTGGAATGGGATTGCATTAGGCCTCGGCATGAATCGACTGACGCATGTGGACGGACTACGCGCCATTGCGGTCCTAGCCGTCCTGTTTTACCATCTTGGTAGCACGAATTTTTCCGGCGGATTCGTCGGCGTCGATGTGTTTTTCGTCATATCCGGCTTCGTCATCTCCAGAATGATCCTGAGAGAACTCGACGAAGACAAGTTTTCATTCACCGCCTTTTACTGGAACCGCTTCAAGCGCCTGTATCCAGCGCTCATGTTCACGATACTGGCATGCCTCGCAGCAGGCGTGCTGATCTTGCCACCCAGTCTCCTGATAGATCTCGCGCGCTCATCATTCGCATCAGTAACGGCTTGGTCGAACATCTATTTTTGGACAGCAGCGGGATACTTTGACAAGGCAGCGGAACTGAAACCGCTGCTTCACACTTGGACACTGTCGTTGGAGTGGCAGTTCTACGTGATCTGGCCACTCATCCTGTGGGCTACGCCACGCAGGTTCCTACCCATCTCGATCACGGCGCTGTCGATAGCGTCCGCCGTTCTCTGTGCCCTGTGGTGGCTCGACCCGACCTCGCCCTTTTTCTGGATGCCTTTTCGTATTTTTGAATTTGGAATGGGAGCGATAGTTCTTTGGCTGCCAAGGGCAAACAGGTGGACCGCCGAGGTCTCGACTATCGCTGGTCTCGCGATGGTGGCGGCAAGCGTGTTTCTTTTCACCGAACAGACGCCCTTCCCATCTTACTACGCACTTCTTCCGGCTTTGGGTGCCACTCTCGTCATATGGGGTGGTGCGGGTGGCATTGGCGCTATCTTGCGCATTTCTCCAATTACATTCCTCGGCAGGTGCAGCTACTCCGTCTATCTCGTACATTGGCCGCTGATTGCGTTTGTCGTTAGCTACACGGCGCAGCCACTTTCTGCAAATGCGGCGGCTGCCATCGGTCTGACATCGTTGCTGGGTGGCGCAGCGCTCTACCGATGGATCGAGGAACCGTTCTGGCACGGGCGACTCGCAAAACGGGCGTGGTCAATTGCTCCCCAGTGGGCAGCTGCTACCGTTGTTCTTTGCGGATTTGCGACAACGGGCCTTTGGTGGCGGGTTCCCGTGGAGAGGCGGATAGAGGCCGTCAATTCGACGCAATATCACATCACGCATTTCGGTGGCGCCGGCTACAAAGCCAATCGACTAGTCCATTTGGGAGCGAATGGCGCGCCTGTCTCGTTTCATATCATGGGCGACAGTTACGCGCACCAATTACTCAGCGGATTGGATCGGGAACTGAAAATCCGAAAGATGGCTGCCGATGCTTTTGTCGACAATGGCTGCCCGATGCTGATTGGTACCAATCGGATTCTCAATGGCGGGCGAGATAAAACCTGTTCCAACTCGATATCGTCGGCGATCTCTTCGTTTCGACGCGATGAGAAGCCAATATTGTTCGCTCTAAGCTGGATGAGATATGAATATGTGCTCGGCAACGGCAGTGATTCCGAGATCACATTTAGGAGCACAGACAATTATCTATCGTATCTGGTGGCCCACCTGCTCGAAACCAAAGCAGCAATAGGCAATAAAAAGCTGATTGTTTTTGGCGGAGCCCCTAGCCTCGCAGGCACAAAGCTAGCACCTTACGAATGCATAACTTCTCCCAGCTTTTTTGGTCATCCCTGTGCTGCTTTGATGAAGGTGCGGTTTGCACCGCCAATTATAACGGAAACCCTTCGCGAGGGTACAATAGCCGACCATGGAATAGTCATTGTCGATCCGACTAAGTATCTTTGCGATAGCAAGTTCTGCCCTGCCATGGTCGACGGGAATCTCATCTATAGTGATGGGGCGCATTTATCGTTGTTCGGATCCAAACTGATCGCATCACGCCTCTTGTCGGATATCTTGACTGTTATTCGGTAGTCAGCAAAAATCCTCAGTTACGGCATTTGAACACGGGCAAATGCGCCGCCCGCCCTTGATTGCACGCCCGTTAACGACAAAATCACACGAGGCGAGCGAGAAACCGCGCTTGGTGTATCATGCGCATGGGGGCGATAGGAGCCAGCCATGAGCGTTTGTCCTATCTGCTGCGGAACCAGAATAGTCCTTCTTCCCGTTCGCGGCGACGACATGACCACGCCTGTCGAAAGCCACCGAGAATATGCATGCCCCGAGTGCGGTGAACCTCACGTCGATGCGGAAGAAGTCGCGGTCGCCGCTGCCTTGAAGATCAACTTCGATGACTCGTACGAGCCGGACGGCGAAGACAACATATCGAAGGGGCAGGCGATAGAAGCCGTCATGGATGCTCTTAGGCTGGTCATCGAGCAGCATCGGCCCCCGCGAAAAGCGGCTTAGCTCGATCGGCCGAATAGTCTGACAAAACACACAAATGGCAACGAAGAAGCAAAGTGATTCTGGCTGGCAGCGGATGCGCTAAAATCGATATTTTGCCAACGCCCATCCAAGCTTACGTTGGGGTATCGAATTTTCCCACTACCGACGAGCCCCAGACCGCAAATCCCAATTTGATACAGGCCGACCCTAAGAATAAAAATACATATATTTATCAATTAGTAAGCAGATTCTTGAGGGTTGATTTCTCGCATTGACAACCAGCTATCAACAGGTGTTTTCGGGAACTCCAAAAGTCCAATTGCGAAGCTAAAAATTTTGCTCTATCTCCCGTTATATCGGCATCTACTGATGTAACGGTGGAGACGCCCAGAATGAGCATACCAGTAGCGGTGACGCTTACCATTTCGACCGCTGTCGATACGGAATACTCTGCCGACGATCATATCCATGACATCGTGTTGAGTGCGCAAAGCATGTTTTGCGCATGCGATGTGAAGGTCGTGGAATATCACGTCGGCGAAGCAGGTGAAGCGCACCAGATCACCATAGACGGCAACCGAGCTCCCTGATTTCAGGGGGGCTTGGCCGACCGCCAGGGGTTTCGACCTCTATCAGCTTGCAGGGACGCGAACGGCTTCGGTTGCGTCCAGCGCCTGCCTCAGGCGGGCATCGCGATCATAGACGTCGCCGAAATATTCGACCTTGCCCGACAAGTCCGGCCAGGCCGTGAAATAAGCCACGTAGACCGGAATCTTGCGGGTGACTTTCTCAGACGAGTGCCCCTGCTTCAGCTTTTGCGCGACATAGTCTACCGATGTGCCAAGCACCGCCGCAGCCATTCCGCGCGGGTCCTGCAAGCGCACGCAACCATGGCTTAGCGCTCGATTGTCGCGCTGGAAGAACGCCTTTTGCGGCGTATCGTGCATGTAGATGGCATGCTTGTTCGGGAAAAGGATTTTCAACTCGCCAAGTGCGTTGGCTTCGCTGGGGGCCTGGCGCACACTGAACGGAACCTTGCCGCCATACTGGCTCCAGTCGATTGACGAGGACGGTATTCGGCGCCCCTTGGCGTCGGTGACTTCGTACCCTGAACGGTCGAGATAATCCGGATCGCTGCGCAGGCGAGGCAGCATTTCGTTGACGATGATGGACTGCGGCACACCCCAATAAGGGTTGTAATCGACCTGTTCGATCTCATCGTAGAAGAAGCTGGTCTGATTTGAGGTCTTGCCGATCACAACGCGGGTCTTCAGCTTCTCCTCGCCGCCGTCAATGTAGCTGGCGCTATAGGCCGGCTGGTTGATGAATACACGCGGACTGCCGAGATCGGATGGCAGCCAGCGCAACTGCTCCAGCGCGACCTTCACTTTTTCCAGCCGATCGGCTTTCGAGTTGCCGGCAAGCGTTGCTACAGTGCGCGGGCCGATGACGCCGTCAGGCTTCAGTCCAGATTTTTTCTGCACGGCCTCGAAGACCGGCACGAGTTCGGGCACGTAGGTTTCGCTGGTTCCAAGCCGCGCCAGAGTCTCTCCGAAATCCGCCCCCATCTGGTCATCAAGGTTGCGCGCGATGAGGGTCAGCAACTTCGGCAATTCGGCGCTGGTCTGACCCGGTTTCAAGAGAAGCTTCGGATTAACGACGATCTCGTTTTCGGCACTCGCTTCCAGACTTTCCAATTCGATGCGAAGCGCCTGGTACTCTGGATTTTGCGGGTGACGTGATTCCAGATAAGCCCTCGCCTCCTGCGTATGCGCCAGCGTCTTGAGGATAGCCGGCATGTCGAGAGGCTTCGCCGGAAAATCGTAATAGCCGGATATGCGATTGGGTTCGATGCGACCTTGCTGGGCGTCATGGACATAGCGCAGCACACGCGCCGACAGTGCCATCTCGAAACGGATGAGATCCTTCAGGCGGCCAGCGGTGTCGTCCGAAGAATAGCCAGCGGCCGGTATCGACACGGCGTAATCGGCTGGCTCGAGCCCGTGACTCGCCGCTTCACCCAGAACACGCACAGCCTCTTGACCACGCGCATTAACGGAAGTGCCCGACACCCAAATGAAGTTGGGATTTTCCGAGTAGTAGGCAACCAACGCCTTGGCGACGGACGATTCGGCTGTCAGTTCGAACGCGTCCAGTCCCGCCAACGCTTCACGGAATGTATTCCCAGTCAGAGTTGGCGCAAAAGTCGCATTCTGCGGCGTCGAAGAAAGCGCCGAAAAATCGACCCGGACCAGGCGGTCGGGCCTGTAGGTGTTATAGGTAGGGCTCGAAATCCTGGCTACCGGGACAGGCTTCTTCTGGGTGGGCGGCGGCGGAAACTCACCCTGCAACCGCGTCCCGTGCCGAGGTTGGCCACCGAACAGCATGTCGAACAGGCCTTGCGCGCTTGATGGCTGCGTGCCGGTCGCCAAGCCTGCAACGAGTGCGGCCAACGGCAACAAGGCGGATCCTTTTCGAAATGATTGCATGTATCACCCGCTCCGGAGATCGTCCGGACCCCGATTGTTGCCCGTCGAGACCTTCGGCCCTGCGGGTGGCGCATGTAAGGCGTAGATATACTGATTCACCCCGATTTGGTTAAGCTTTCATGAATTTCGCACCAATGTTGCACATTGGCTGCACCAATATCCGACCTTAGCCTGTCTCCTTCGTCCAATGGCGGGATGAATGGCAATGTGCAAATTTGCGCAAGGCCAGCGAGGTGAAAGGGCGTCGGAAATGAGAAAAGGTTTTCGCGAAATGCTTGATGAGGCGAATGCCGAAATAGAGGCGGTTTCGCCTGACGAAGCGGCTGCGCTGCTTGACGACGATGATACTATCTTCGTCGACTTGCGCGACCCACGCGAAATCGAGCGCGAAGGCAATATTCCGGGCGCCAAGCATTGCACGCGCGGCATGCTTGAGTTCTGGATCGATCCAGACAGCCCGTACCACAAGCCGTTCTTCGCATCGGGCAAGTCGTTCGTATTCTTCTGCGCGGGCGGCTGGCGCTCGGCGCTCGCAACAAAGACCGCACAGGATATGGGGCTAGAGCCGGTCAAGCACATACTGGGTGGCTTCACTGCCTGGAAACAAGCCGGCCTGCCGATCGAACCGGCCAAGAAGAAGTAGCGGGTTCAGGACTCAGTGTAGCGCCACTTTTGCAACTGGCTCGACGAAGGAGACGGCACGCTCAACTACCGCCGGGTCGGAGAGAATGCGGCGGTGGCCGAGACCGTCAGCCCAATACAATTCGACATGCGGACCGGCGTCGGCATAGAGCTTGGCCTGCTCGGCAGACACTTCCCGGTCGTCAGGCGCGTGGATCACCAGTGTCGGCACTTGCGTTGCGGCAAGCTGGCGGTCGCCAACGAAATCGGATAGCGGACGGCCGGCAATGCGCTTGACGCGCCCGGCCATTACCGTACGGGATCGCGGGCCGACATTGAGCATCTGGCTGAAGCCGTCGAACACCAACGGCAGTGAACTCGGCGCGGCCACAAGCACAAGGCGTTTCGCAACCAGCTTCTGCAACCCATCTATGGAACCCACAGCTGCGTTGACGGCAACCGCACCACCAAACGAATGCCCGATAACGGCCTCGAACGGGCCAAACCATTGTGCCGCTTGGCTGGCGGCCTCAACTGCGCTGACCATGGTGAGACGGCGGCCCGTTGACTGGCCGTGACCGGGAAGGTCAATCGAAACGACCTTGTAATCGGCGTCGCGAAAACCTTCGATCAGGGCTCGCATGTATTCCGTGCGTGAGCGCCAGCCGTGAATGACCAGAACAGTCCCGGCGCGCGCCCTGCCCGGCTCCGGGCGAAATTCGTGTACGGCTACACAGCCAGATCCGGTCTTGAGCCGGTGATGGCGCGCTTCGGCCATGAAATCCACTGCATTCGAGACCGCGCGCCTCTCGCCAGCGGTGAGACGCTTGACGTTTGGCGTGCGGCAGAACAATTCAAAGGCAGCGCGGCCTGTAAGCGCCGGTGCAACCCGCTCGCCAACGCTGAACATGGTGCGGATGACCTTCAATCGAAATGGTGCCATAGTGCTGGTCCATCAAATTCGTTCAGCAATGAACATGTTAGTTCAAACATGAACAATAAACAAGACTTACCTTGGGACAATCCGCGCTTTCGCAACTGGGTGGCGGTGGCGCGCGCCTGCCACGCTCTGGAGCGCTCGCTGGCGGCCAAGCTCGCGCCACTGGACTTGAAGCCGGCACAGCTCGACGTGCTAATGAACCTCTACCGGCATCCGGGCATGTCGCAGCATGATCTCGCGCGCAAGTTGCTGGTCGGGCGGTCGAACATCACGATGCTGCTGCCGCAACTGGAAAAACGCGGGCTGGTGCTGCGCGAGAGCGATTGTAAGGACAAGCGTATCCTTCGGCTCGCGCTAACCGAAGACGGTACGGCACTTTTGATGGAAGCGCTGAAAATTCACTCGGCCCTTATCGAAGTGGCGATGAGCCAGTCGACGCCCGATCAATGCGACCTGATCGGCGAGCAGATGCGTAAGGTGGCCGAGGCACTGAACGGAAGCTAGCGCCGCTTGTGTTCGGAAATTGAGTCAAGTCCGGGCTTCAAGGGCTTGTCCAATCGCAATAATCCGGTCGTCAGCGGTCGCGGGAAAGACCTTTTTCCTGAAGCTCGGCGAGATAGTCCTGCCAGCGCTGGTTTTTCTCATGGCCGAGCGTGTGGAGATAGTCCCAGGTGAAGATACCGGTGTCGTGGAAGTCGTCGAAGGTGATGCGCACGGCATAATTGCCGATCGGATCGATCTTGCGGATGGTGACGTTGCGCTTGCCCGGCACGGTAACGCGCTGCTCCGGTGAATGGCCCTGCACTTCCGCCGACGGCGACAGGACGCGCAGCATTTCCGCCGGCAATTCCATTGGTGCATGCGCCGGGAAGGTCACCGTGAGCAGCTTGCGGTCTTTGGAGACCCTTAATTCCGATGGTGCGGTCATTGCATAAGCCTCGAATTTTTCTGAGTGCTACGCCGCTTTGCCAGCAAGGGGAAGACTATCGCAAGACGTTACCTCGTCGGCTCACGAGCAATATGTCGCGATCACCAGGAAACTATCTTGAACGGCATGGCGGTTCGTATCACATATGGGTATATAACGCTTGAGCGCGTTTGCGCCTGTCGGCGCTGCGCGGAGACTGGGAATGCCGGGAATGGACATGATCGACCCTTTCGGTCGCACAATCAGCTACCTGAGGGTATCGGTTACAGACCGGTGTGACTTCCGCTGTGTCTATTGCATGTCGGAAGACATGGCATTCCTGCCCAAGAAGGATCTGCTCTCGCTTGAAGAACTGGACCGGCTCTGCACCGTGTTCATTGAGAAGGGCGTGCGCAAGCTTCGCCTGACCGGCGGCGAACCGCTTGTACGCAAGAACATCATGCATCTCGTCCGCGAACTGTCCCGGCACCTCAAGAGCGGCGCACTGGAAGAGCTGACGCTGACCACCAACGGCTCGCAGCTGGCACGATATGCCGGTGAATTGGCCGATGCCGGCGTGAAGCGCATCAACGTATCGCTTGATACGCTGGATGCCGACAAATTCCATGCGATCACCCGCTGGGGCCATCTGGACAAGGTGATGACCGGTATTGACGCCGCACAAGCCGCCGGACTGCAAGTGAAACTTAACGCGGTCGCACTCAAGGGCTTCAACGACGTCGAGTTGCCCGAAATGCTGCGCTGGGCACATGGACGCGACATGGACCTGACCGTGATCGAAACCATGCCGATGGGTGAGATCGAGGCAGACCGCACCGACCAATACCTGCCACTGTCGATCTTGAGGGCTGACCTCGAAAAGCAGTTCACACTCAAGGACATACCCTACAAGACCGGGGGGCCTGCCCGCTATGTCGAGGTGGCAGAAACCGGCGGACGGCTCGGTTTCATCACCCCCATGACGCATAATTTCTGCGAAAGCTGCAACCGCGTGCGGCTGACCTGCACCGGAACGCTCTACATGTGCCTCGGCCAGGAAGATGCTGCCGACCTGCGTGCACCTCTGCGGGCCTCGGAGGGCAATGACCTTGTTGCGGCGGCAATAGACGAGGCAATCGGACGCAAACCGAAAGGCCATGATTTCGTCATCGATCGACGCACGAACCGTCCCTCGGTGTCACGCCATATGAGCGTGACCGGCGGCTGATTTTCTCTCCTCGCCGTCCGTGCAAGGATGCTCCTCGCAACGAGGCTGGGAGATCGTGGTGAAGCCTATCCGGGTACTTTTTATTGCCTTGGCGTTCCTGTCCCTTACTCAGGCGGCCACGGCAGAGCCGCTGACCTATACCAATGAGCGGTTCGGCACCTCGGCCACCTTCCCGGCCGACATCTTCACCCAACAACAAGAGCCGCCAGAGAACGGTGACGGCCTGACTTGGCAATCGGCCGACGGCGCAAGCCTTGCGATCTTCGGCTCCTACAATGCCCTCGACGAGACACCCCGAAGCCGGCAAGCCACAGCCAAAGCGGCAGGCGAGCGCGAATTGACCTACAGCAAGGCTGGCAAGAATTGGCTGGTTCTGTCGGGTTTCGAAGGCAACGTTGTATTTTACGAACGTTATCTTTTTGGCGCCAGCGGCACAGTCCACGGCCTGGTGCTCAAATATCCCAGATCGCATAAAGCAAAATACGACCCGTTGACCGGCAAGATCGCGACCAGCCTCAAGGGACCCTGAACTCTGCCTCTACGGTGAACGAAGTACGATCCGTAATGCAGCCCATGTGGCCGCCCCTGCGCTTTTTCGCCTATCTGCCAATTTGAGCTTTTGGCCCACCCTTTTGGCATTGCTGTTTTGCGCACTGCTGTTACAGGCACTTATTGGCCTGTGAGAATGAGGACATCTCTTGCCCTTATCCCCGAACCTGCGCGGCTCCGTGTTCATGGTCATATCCATGGTTACCTTCACGAGCAATGACGCGATCACCAAGTTCTCGTCGGAATCGATGAACATGGCGCAGGTCATGGTCGTGCGCGGCATTTTCGCTTCGTTGCTTATCTGCTTCCTGGCCTGGCGCAGCGGCGCTTTCGCCAATCCGCGCCTTATCGTGCAGCCAATCGTTGCGGTGCGTGCCGCTTGCGAGGCTTCGGCAACGGTTTCCTTTCTTATCGCCCTGGCGCACCTGCCCATCGCCAATGTTTCGGCGGTACTGCAGGCTTTGCCTCTTGCCGTCACAATGGGGGCAGCGATGTTCTTCGGCGAAGGGGTAGGCTGGCGGCGCTGGCTAGCGATCATGGCAGGCTTCATCGGCGTGCTGATCATCGTACGACCTGGTTTCGAAGGTTTCAGCGTCTACTCGCTGATGGCGCTCCTGTGCGTCGGCTTCTGCACCATCCGTGACCTGATCACGTCCAAGCTGCCGCCCAATATTCCAACGCTGCTGGTTTCGTGCGCCACATCTATCGCGGTCACGCTTACCGGGGCAGCGCTGATCGTTCCGATGGGCGGTTGGACACCGATGAGCCTGAACAGCACGTTGCTCCTGTTGCTTGCCGCTATCTTCGTGCTGTTCGGATACCACTTCATCATTCTGGCAACCCGCACCGGCGAAATGTCGTTCATTGCGCCATTCCGCTACACCTCACTGCTGTGGTCCATCGTGCTCGGCATCATAATCTTCCATGAGATTCCGGACCTGCCGATGATCGTGGGGGCAACCTTCATCGTGGCATCCGGACTCTACACGCTCTATCGCGAACGAGTTGTGGGCAAGCACCGGACCGCAGCCGAAAGCACCGGGCCCAGCATGGCGCCTGACGGGCTTTAGGACGGCGAACAGATAAGTGGAAAACCGCATTTCATGACCCAACGCGTTTTCGGCATCACCGGCTGGAAGAACTCCGGCAAGACGACACTGACGGAGAGACTGGTAAGCGAACTGGTCGAGCGGGGCTGGAAGGTCGCCACAGTCAAGCACGCCCACCACGACTTCGACATCGACAAGGAAGGCACCGACAGTTTCCGACACCGCAAAGCAGGCGCTTCGGAAGTAGCGATCGTTTCCGGTCAACGCTGGGCGCTGATGCATGAATTGAGATCAGAAAGCGAACCAACGCTGGAGACGATACTGACGCGGCTGGCGCCGAGCGACATCGTGCTGATCGAAGGCTACAAGCGCGAAGCCCATCTCAAGATAGAGGCGCGGCGTACCGATACAAAGGACAGGTCGCCGCTCGCGTCCAATGATCCCCATATCGTGGCGGTTGCCGCCGATCATCCGCAGCCCAATGAGACACTGCCGGTGTTCCGCCTCGATGACATCAAGTCGATAGCCGATTTCATAGAACGGACGACCGGCCTGAAAGGCGGGCGAAGCGCCTGAGCCTTCCCCAACGGCACCATATCAAACCCAGCGGATCCGCCTTTGGCGCGCCTAGACAAGCGGTTCAAGGTGGCCTCTGAGCGTGGTTTTGCAGTTGCTTTTCTGCTGAAAACAGTGGGAGTATCCGGCCAGAGGGTGATCGGGAGCATCGCCCCAAAGGGGAGTCGGTTCACGACATCCTTAATTCTAAAGAGAGGACCATTATGCGTATAGCAATGCGTATCGCACTCGCGGCATCAGCCGCGCTGTTAGCGCTGGGCACGGCCCAGGCACAGGAAAAAGTGCTAAAGATCGGCACCGAAGGCGCCTACCCTCCATTCAACAACCTGACCGCCGACGGCAAGCTCGAAGGCTTCGACGTCGACATCGCACAGGCGCTGTGCGACGAAATGAAGGTCAAGTGCGAGTTCATCGCGCAGGACTGGGACGGCATCATTCCCGCTCTCCAGGCTGGCAAGTTCGATGCCATCATCGCTTCGATGTCGATCACGCCGGAGCGCATGGAAAAGGTCGATTTCACCAACAAGTACTACAATACCCCGCCGGCAATCGCGGCGCCCAAGGATAGCGACATTAAAGGCGTGACCAAGGAAGACCTCGCCGGCAAGACCATCGGCGTTCAGGCTTCGACCACCCACTTCAACTATTCGACGGCGACCTATACCGACAGCACGGTAAAGCCATATCCGACGGCGCAGGAATACCAACTCGACCTCGCCAATGGCCGCCTCGATGCCGTCAATGACGATATCGTCGTGCTTTCGCAGTGGCTGGATTCACCCGACGGCGCATGCTGCAAGCTGATCGGCGCGATCAAGCCAGTTGTGGAAATCCACGGCCCGGGCGCCGGCATTGCAATCCGGAAGGGCGAGACCGCGCTTCGGGACCAGTTCAATGCAGCGATCGATGCCATTCGCGCAAACGGAAAGTACAAAGAAATCAACGACAAGTACTTCAAGTTTGACGTATATGGCGGCGATTCCTGATCATCGGAATAAAAAGAGCAAACGGCGGGGAACTCCCGCCGTTTGCATATCGAACTTTGAACAACAACAATAACCGCGCGCGCTTGGCGGCGTAGCGTGGAACGAGGGTCCATAGGGGAGACGGTCGGCCATGCAGAGCGTTTGGACGCTGCTGAGCTGGGGATCGGAAGGGTGGCTGGACGATATCGCCTATGGCGCGCTCGTCACTGTTTGCCTGGCGCTCGCGACCTTGCCAGTCGGCCTTCTCATCGGGTTTCTGATCGCGTTGGCCAAGCAGTCGAGCGAGCGTTCGCTAAGACTGGCCGGCGATATCTATACGACGATCTTCCGTGGCCTGCCGGAACTGCTAACGCTGTTCCTCGTGTTCTTCGGCGCCCAGATTGGAATCCAGCAGGCGGTGCGCCTGTTCAATCCGGAAGCCACCGTCGAGGTGAACAGCTTCGTATCCGGCATGATTGCACTTGGTGTTGTGTTTTCATCCTACGCCAGCGAGGTGTTTCTTTCGGCCTTCCGGGCTATTCCGCAGGGACAGTACGAAGGTGGCTTTGCCGTTGGCCTTTCCAAGGCACAGACGATGCGGCTTGTGGTTCTTCCGCAACTAATCCGCATCGCACTGCCCGGCCTCGCCAATCTGTGGCTGATCCTGCTCAAGGACACATCGCTGGTTTCGGCAATCGGGCTGACCGACATATTGCGGCAGGCCGGCGTTGCCGCGCGCGTGACCAAGCATGCATTCCTGTTTTTCGGCGTCGCCGCGCTAATCTATCTGGCTCTAGCAATAGTTTCATCCATCGGCATCAGCGCCATTGAGCGATGGGTCGGCAAGCAGGAGGCGCACCGATGAGCGCCTCGATGCAAACTGCCGACAGCGTCGAGCGGCCGCCCCTGCCGCCTCACGGCTGGTCGCGCCAGCGTATCCTCGGGTACGGCCTGGTGGTGCTCTGGGCGTTCATGGGGATCGGGCTCGTCGCCTACCTCATCTCCGCATGGAACACCGAACTGTTCCAGAAATATGCTCCCGGTTACGTGTCCGGCATCGGCATCACGCTTTCGCTGGTCGGCATATCCATCGTGGTCGGGGCAATTTTGTCGGTTCCGATCGCCTATGGGCGCATGTCGCGCAACCCGGTCATCGCTGGGCTGGCCTACGCCTATGTCTATTTCTTTCGGGGTACGCCGCTTCTGGCGCAGGCCTTCCTTGTCTACTACGGTTTCGGCTCGTTCAGGCCGGAGCTTGATGCGGTCGGACTGTGGTGGTTCTTCCGCGAGGCGTTCAATTGCGCGATTTTCGCCTTCTCGCTCAACACGGCTGCCTATCAGGCCGAAATCCTGCGCGGTGCGATCCAGTCCGTACCGAAGGGCCAGTGGGAGGGTGCCGCCTCGCTCGGCCTGCACAAATTGCAGACGCTGCGCAAGATCATACTACCGCAGGCGCTGATTGTGGCTTTGAGGCCATATGGCAATGAAGTGATCCTTATGATCAAAGGCTCGGCCATCGTTGCCATCATCACGGTCTACGACCTGATGGGGATCACGAGGTTGACTTACTCGCGCACCTTCGATTTCCAGTCCTATCTTTGGGCAGCCATCATCTACCTCTTGATCGTGGAGACACTGCGCCACGCCATCGATTGGATCGAACGGCGCATCACACGCCACCTGAAGCGCTGACCCGGCTTCGGTCGTCCCTTATGCTCCGAGGGCTGGGCTAACGAACGTGGTCTTGACGAATTTTCGCTAACGCCTAGACCTGCGTCGAGAAACTCGGCGTGCGAAAAGGCAATATCAAAATGGCAGCAGTGGCTTTCCTCGGTCTCGGTGTGATGGGTTACCCGATGGCCGCACACCTGAAAAACAAGGGTGGCCACGATGTCACCGTCTACAACCGCACCACGGCGAAGGCCGAGCAATGGGTGGCGCAACATGGCGGCAAGCTGGCAAAGACACCCGCGGCCGCAGCCGAGGGCAAGGACTTCGTATTCTCCTGCGTCGGCAACGACGACGACCTGCGCTCGGTGACCATCGGAACCGATGGCGCTTTCAGTTCGATGAAAACGGGCGCGATCTTCATCGATAACACCACGGCTTCGGCCGAGGTCGCACGTGAACTCTCAACCAAGGCTGAAGCGGCAGGCTTTGCCTTTCTCGACGCGCCGGTTTCCGGCGGCCAGGCGGGAGCGGAGAACGGCGTATTGACCGTCATGGTCGGGGGCCGGCAGGGCGCATTCGACACGGCAAGACCGGTCATTGACGCCTATGCGCGCATGATCGGCCTGATGGGACCAGCAGGTTCGGGCCAGTTGACCAAGATGATCAACCAGATCTGCATCGCCGGATTGGTGCAGGGCCTCTCCGAAGGTATTCATTTCGGCAAGAAGGCGGGGCTGGACATCGAAAAGGTGGTAGAAGTCATCTCCAAGGGTGCAGCCGGTTCATGGCAGATGGAAAACCGCCACAAGACCATGAATGTCGGCAAGTATGACCACGGTTTCGCAATCGACTGGATGCGAAAGGATCTCGGCATCTGCTTGGCGGAAGCCAACCGCAACGGTGCCTCCCTGCCGGTGACGGCGCTTGTCGATCAGTTCTACAAGGACGTGCAGGCGATGGGTGGTAGTCGTTGGGATACGTCGGCGCTGCTGGCCCGACTGGAACGGTAGCCACGCTTCCATTTGGGAAGACGGAAACAAGGCAGCGTTCCGGCGTTGCCTTGTTCAGGCCGCTTCGTCGTCGCGGGTGAAATCGACTTCCGCAAAGGCCCTATACAGGATATCCGGCCCTGCCCCCGGCCGGGTGGCGTCGGTGGAAAGGATTTGCCGCCAGCGCCGAGCGCCGGGAAGACCGTGGAACAACCCGACCATATGACGCGTGATATGGCCGAGCCGCCCACCCTTCGCGATGTGGGCCGAGGCGTAGTCGGCCATCGCACCGATCAGCACTTCGAAATCGAAGCTGCCGGCGGCATCGTGAGCCAGCAACGCATCGATACCAACCAAAACCCCCGGCGTGTGATATGCGGCCCGCCCGAGCATGACACCGTCCACCCGGGCGAGATGGTTGGCGGACTCATCCAGAGTCTGAATCCCCCCATTTATACCGATGAAACGGCTAGGGTTTTTTGCCTTGAGCCGATAGACGCGCTCATAGTCCAGCGGCGGGATTTCGCGATTTTCCTTGGGGCTCAACCCCTCCAGCCACGCCTTGCGTGCATGGACCCACAAAGCATCGGCACCCGCTGCAAAGACCGCATCGGCAAGCGTATTGAGGGCCGGTTCGGGATCCTGCTCGTCGACGCCGATGCGGCACTTGACGGTGACCGGCACCTTGACCGTCGCCTTCATGGCGACCACACAATCCGCCACCAATTCAGGCGTCTTCATCAGGCAAGCGCCGAAAGTGCCGGACTGAACACGGTCGGACGGGCAGCCAACGTTGAGGTTGATCTCGTCGTAGCCGAAGTCCGCACCTATGCGCGCTGCCTCCGCCAGCTTCAACGGGTCGGAGCCGCCAAGCTGCAATGCAACGGGATGCTCGGCGGGGTGGAAGCCGAGCAGGCGCTCACGCGCACCTTGGATGGCAGCATCGGCCACCACCATTTCCGTGTAGAGCAGCGCCCTGCCCGTCAACTGGCGGTGAAGGAAGCGACAGTGGCGGTCGGTCCAATCCATCATAGGCGCCACGGCGACAATGGGCGCACCAGCGATGGTGTCATAACTCGGCCGATGCTGTTGCGGCTTGTCCGTCATTATTCCCGTGCTTCCGAGGATCGCCCGATCAGGCGCTCCATACAGGTGCTGCATAGCCTGTTGCAGAGGCAGGCCGCAAGCTTGGCCTAACAAAGGCCGCTTTTGCCTTCGGAGCAGCGATGCTACGGTTTCGGCTTGCGCAATCATTGATGGACTTCTGCCTTGAGCGACCATGCCCGCCTGCCGCTGATCGAAATCTGCGTCGAAGGAATAGATGGACTGATTGCCGCGCAGAACGCGGGAGCCGACCGTGTGGAGTTATGCGCTAGCCTGCTTGAGGGTGGGATCACGCCAAGTTTCGGCACAGTGCGTGCGGCCCTGGAGTTGGCAAGAATCCCGTTCCACGTCATCGTACGGCCGCGTGGCGGCGACTTTCTCTACAGCCCGGCCGAGCATCGCTCTATGGTGGCGGACGTGCTTGCATTGCGCGACCTCGGCGTTGCCGGCGTAATCGTAGGATGCCTCAATGCCGACGGCACCATCGATGAGAGGCGCATGAGCGATCTCGTCACTGCGGCCGGGCCTCTCAACGTGACCTGCCATCGTGCCTTCGACATGACGCGCGACCCTTCAGAGGCGCTGGAGGCGCTTATCCGCTGCAAGGTCGGGCGCGTGCTGACGAGCGGCCAGCGCGACACAGCAGCGGAGGGTTCGGAACTTCTGGCTGAGCTTGTGAAACAGGCGGCAGGCCGCATCATCATCCTCGGCTGTGGCGCGCTCGACCCCGACAATATCGCTGCTGTCCGCCGCAAAACCCGCCTCACGGAAATGCATTTCGCCTCACTCAAGGATGTGCCGAGCGCCATGAGCTACCGCAACCCGCATGTGGGAATGGGCGGCACAGACCTGGATCGGGAATATCGCAACACAGTGACCGACGAGGCACTGGTTGCGGCAACGATAGCAGCGGCACGCGCATGACAAGCGAGACGAAACTGCTTCCAATAGACGCTGTCGCGCCTTCCGACGAAGCCGCTATCCTTTCGCTCAACAATCGCCATGCGGAAGAATTGTCCTGGCTCGAAGAAGAACGGCTAAGCCTGCTGCTCGGCCAAGCCTTCTATGCTCGCCGGATCGGCACAGTCGAAGCCTTCATCATGACATTCGACCAGGACGCAAGCTATGACAGCCCCAACTTCCTGTGGCTCAAACAGCGCTATCCCCGTTTCGTCTATGTAGACCGCGTGGTAGTCGATGAAGCAGCGCGCGGGCGGGGCCACGCGCGGCGCTTTTACGAAGACCTTTTCGAGCAAGCCAAGCGCGCAGGTCACGGTGTGGTAACGTGCGAGGTTAACGCCGACCCGCCGAACCCGGCGTCCGATGCCTTTCACACCCGGCTCGGATTTCACGAAATCGGCACCGCTGCGATCCACGGCGGCAAAAAGACCGTACGCTATTTCGCACGGGAAATCTGAAGCTAAAGCTTGGCGTTGCGCCCTGTCCCGGGCAGACGAGCAGCCGAGAAAAAAGTTAACGCCAAATGTGAAACTCCTCACAGTTGGCGACCGTAGTTCATGGAATTATCGAGGCACACTCTCGAAAAGGAGACGGCGGACCAGTTTAGTTAATGCACAGGCCGGCGCACGATCCCGACTATTGCACACTCACCGCGCCGGCCGTGCAACTTCCAACGGTCCTGCCATATCGGTTTATGCGGCCAGTCCCCTCCCAAGCGCCGCTGGCCGGCGCGTGTTGGCCTCCAGCGCGCCGGCCTTTTTATTTACGTCCTGGAGCGGTTCTCATGGCCGTTGCGGCCAGACTGCTTCTTGCCGAAGCTCCAGGGTCCTGACCCTAGTGCGAGCTCGACAGTTTCATCATGACAAGACCGGAGACGATCAGAGCTGCGGCCAACACACGCATGGGCGTGATCGGCTCGCTCAGCACGGCAATGCCGACCACGAAAGCGCCGACGGCACCGATGCCGGTCCAGATCGTATAAGCGGTACCGAGAGGCAATGACCTCATGGAAATCGACAGCAAGCCAAAGCTGGCGATCATAGTAATCAAGGTGATGATGGAGGGCGTAAGAAGCGAAAAGCCCTCCGACTTCTTCATGTAGAAGGCCCAGACGACTTCAAGAAGCCCGGCAACGACGAGATAGACCCAAGCCATGGAGCGGCTCTCCTTTTTCAAGGCCGGGCCGTCCCGGACATTTTTCCCGATATGGGGAGGTCGTTCCTCCTGCCCGCAAGTTTATGCCTTTCGGGCGATCTCGCAAGACGCAGCGATGCATAGCAGCCATGCCTTACGTATGTGCAGCAACACAAACGCTAGTGAGATGAAACGATGGCGTCATTCAGATACATGCAGGCCAGCATGGTGAATATGTACGCCTGGATTACCGACATCAGAAACTCCAATGCGGTGATGGCGACTGTCATCAGCAAAGGCAAGATGGCGGCAACGAGGCCAACTGACCCAATCCCGGCAAGGCTGACGACAAAGCCGGCGAAAACCTTCAGCGTGATGTGGCCGGCAAGCATGACCGCGAACAGGCGCACCGAGTGGCTGACGGGCCGTGAAAAATAAGAAACAATCTCAATCGGCACTATAAGCGGGGCCAGCGCAAGCGGCACGCCCGAAGGCAGGAAAAGACGCAGGAAGCCGAATCCATTGAGGACGACGCCGTAAATCGTCACCACGAGGAACACCAGCATGGCCAATGCAAAGGTTACCACGATGTGGCTGGTGACCGTGAAGGCATAGGGGAACATGCCGATCAGGTTGGCCGTCAGCACGAACATGAACAATGAAAAGACGAGTGGGAAAAAGCGCATGCCATGTTCACCGGCATTTTCGCGCAGCATTTTTGCAACGAACTCGTAGAGCATCTCGGCGGAAGCTTGCCAACGACCGGGAACCAAGGCGCGGCGTATCGTCGAGAGGAACAGGAAACCGCCGGCGGCAACAACCGTCAGTGCCATATATGCTGCGGAATTGGTAAAGGCGATCTCGTAGCCGCCGACCTCTCCGAGGCTGACCAACGGCTTGATCTTGAACTGGTCGATGGGTCCGGCCATACCGACCCTCCTTGCTGGGGGCCGGGTCGTCCCGGAATGTTCTTCTGAGGCGCGGGCCGTCCCGCACACGCGCTTCCTAGACGCTGGACTGCGTCAGTTCAAGGTTGAAAACTGCGACACCTGCGCACCCAGTGCGGAGACAAAGAAAAGACGGCCGGAACTCCCGGCCGCCGATCACCAAGATCAACCTTTGCGCCCGTTCTATTTGAACAGTTGCAAGGCGTTGAGCAGCGTCTGCGAAATACCCCACAGCAGGGGAATACCGACAAAGCCCCAAGCCATGACAAGCTGCGCTTTTGTGGTCTGGCTATCATTTGATTGCATGATCAAATCTCCCGATCCGTTATGCGGTTGCCGCGGACATGGCCCGGTCATCGACCTTCATGTGGTAGCGTTCATTGACCGCCTTGACGAAGAAGTTGCAGATCAAGCCGATCACGAACAATCCTGCCATGATATACATGGTGGTGTTGTAGGCATCCGCCTTCGGCACATTGTGGGTGACGTTGTATTCCCGGATATAGTTCACCAACACCGGCCCGAAGATGCCCGCTGCCGACCATGCGGTAAGCAGCAGGCCGTGGATGGCGCCGACATAGCGGACACCAAACATATCACGCAGATAAGCTGGCACCGTCGCGAAGCCGCCGCCATACATCGAGATGATGATGCAGAAGCAGAGCGCAAAACCGGCGACGCTGCCGATCGAGCCCATGTAAGGCACCAGACAGTAAAGGATGAAACCCAGCACCATGAACACGAAGTACGTGTTGCGGCGTCCGAGATAGTCGGACGTCGTCGCCCAGGCAAAACGCCCGCCCATGTTGAATAGGCTCATCAGGCCGACGAGGCCTGCGGCTGCGATGGGCGTGATCTGGCCGGGGAACATTTCCTGGCTCATTGCCGAAGCCTGGCCAAGCACGCCTATACCAGCCGTGGTGTTGACGCACAGGACCACCCAGATCAGCCAGAACTGGGGGGTTTTAAGCGCATCATAAACATAGACGTTGTTGCTGGAGATCAGCTTGTTGGCCTTGGGTGCGACATAGCCTTCCGGCTTCCAGTCATCCGGCGGTACGCGAACGATAATCGAGCCGACGACCATGAAGACGAAATAGACGACGCCCAGCACGATAAAGGTTTCCATCACGCCGATATGCGTTTCGGTGGTGAATTGCTTCATCAACCACACCGATAGTGGGGACGCGATGAACGCACCACCACCGAAGCCCATGATGGCCATGCCCGTTGCCATGCCGGGACGGTCAGGGAACCATTTGATAAGCGTCGAGACCGGCGAGATGTAGCCGATGCCAAGTGCGATGCCGCCCAGAAAGCCGTAGCCCAGATAGATCAGCCACAAATTGTGGGTGGCCACGCCAGCAGCGGAAATAAGGAACCCGCCAGCCCAGCAGCACGCAGCGGTGAACATGGCCTTGCGCGGGCCGCCCTCCTCGACCCAACGGCCGAAAACCGCCGAGGCAACGCCAAGGAAGAAAATGGCGATGGAAAATATCCAGCCCAGTTCCGTCAGCTTCCAGTCATCCGGAGCCGAATCGGTAATGCCGATGAGCTTTGTCATCGGCAGGTTGAACACGCTGTAAGCGTAGGCCTGACCAATACACAAATGAACACAAAGTGCGGCTGGCGGCACCATCCACCGGCTGTAGCCCGGCCGCGCCACGGTGCGCGACCGGCTAAACCAGTTCTCGGTCTGCGTTGCCATGAATCCCTCCAAACGATTTTTGTTTTTTGTTGGACACGACGCTCGGCCTGATCATGATCGCGCGGCGTAATCGCTCGTGTCGCGATATGGTCGCGCCACGATACGATCGTGCAACGATATAATTGTGCCATTCCACCGCAATACGACGATGGTCGAATTTTTGATGTGGCATAAATAACAAAGGCCGGTGCTTGGCACCGGCCTTTTTCAGTCGAATCGAGGCGAAATCAGGCGTTGGCTGCCGCCACCGCGCGCCGCGCCATTACCACGATCAAATGAGCGCGATAGTCCGCCGAAGCGTGCATGTCGGTCATCAAGGCTCTTGCCGGAACCTTTGCCGAGGTAAGTGCTGCCGCATCAAACTGCTTGGCAAGAGCCGTCTCCAATTCCCTGGAGCGGAAGACGCCATCATCGCCCGCACCGGTAACCGCAACGCGAACACCGTCGGCGCCCTTGGCCACGAAGACGCCGACGATGGCGTAACGCGAAGCCGGATTGCGGAACTTTTCATAGGCTGCCTTTGCCGGCGCGGTGAAAGTTACGGCCGTGACGATTTCGCCATCCTTCAACGCCGTCTCGAACAAACCCTTGAAGAACTTCTCCGCCGCGATCTGGCGCTTGTTGGTGACGATAGTTGCCCCGAGCGCCAGCATGGCGGCCGGGTAGTCTGCCGCCGGGTCGTTGTTGGCAATGGAACCGCCGATCGTGCCCCTGTGGCGCACGGCCGGATCGCCGATCATCGAGGCAAGATGCGAAAGCGCCGGACACGCCTTGGCGAGCTTGTCGCTGGTGGCGACCTCATAGTGCGTGGTGGCGGCACCAATGGTGACGGTTTTGCCCGACACCTTGATGCCCTTCAGCGCATCGATACGGGAAATATCGACCAGATCGGAAGGCGCGGCGAGCCGCGTCTTCATCGCCGGTATCAGCGTCATTCCGCCAGACACGAGCTTTGCGTCACCCTTGGCGAGCTTTGCCGCGTCGGCAACGGAGGCAGCGCGGTGATAATTGACCGAATACATGATCGTGCCTCCTTAATGTTTCGCCGACCGGATTGCCGCCCACACCTTTTGCGGTGTGGCCGGCATGGTCAGGTTTTCCGTGCCGATGGCATCGGTGATGGCGTTGATGACGGCCGGCGGGGCGCCAATCGCTCCCGCCTCGCCGCAGCCCTTGATGCCAAGGGGGTTGGACGGAGACGGGGTGTTGGACGTCGACAGCTTGTAGGACGGAACATCACCGGCACGCGGCATGGTGTAGTCCATGTAGCTCGCCGTCAGAAGCTGGCCGCTGGCATCGTAGTTCGCGCCTTCCAGGATGGCCTGTCCGATACCCTGCGTGACGCCGCCATGAACCTGGCCCTCGACAATCATCGGGTTGATGATGTTGCCGAAATCGTCGGCCGCCACAAACTGGACGATGTCGGTCTGGCCGGTATCCGGGTCGATCTCCACCTCGCAGATGTAGCAACCCGCGGGGAAGGTGAAATTCGCCGGATCGTAGAAAGCGGTTTCCTTCAGGCCCGGCTCCATTCCACCGGGCAGGTTATGTGCCGTGTAGGCAGCGAGAGCCATCTGGAACCAGGGCACGTTCTTGTCCGTGCCGGCCACCTTCAAGGCGCCGTTCTCGATGACGATGTCGGCCTCGTCGGCCTCCATGAGGTGGGCTGCGATCTTCTTTGCCTTGGCCTCGACCTTGTCGAGAGCCTTGACGATGGCGCTCATGCCAACGGCACCGGAACGGGAGCCGTAGGTGCCCATGCCCATCTGAACTTTGTCGGTGTCGCCGTGAACGATGGAGATGGAGTCCAGCGGCACCGACAGGCGTTGAGCAACCAGTTGGGCGAAGGTCGTCTCATGACCCTGGCCGTGGCTGTGCGATCCGGTGAGCACCTCGATGGTGCCAACGGCATTAACTCGCACCTCGGCCGATTCCCAAAGCCCTACACCTGCGCCGAGCGAGCCGACGGCGGCGGACGGTGCGATACCGCAGGCTTCGATGTAGCAGGAGAAGCCCATGCCGCGCAGCTTGCCGGCCTTCTTCGCCTTTTCGCGGCGCTTCTCGAAGCCTGCGTAGTCCGCGCCCTTCATCGCAGTGTCCAGCGAGGTGGCGAAGTCGCCGGCGTCGTAGCACATGATGACCGGCGTCTGGTGCGGGAACGACTTGATGAAGTTCTTGCGGCGCAGCTCGGCTGGAGAGACGCCGAACTGACGTGCCGATACCTCCATCATGCGTTCAATGAGGTATGCCGCTTCGGGCCGCCCTGCCCCGCGATAGGCATCGACCGGCGCGGTATTGGTATAGATGGCCTTCACATTGGCGTGGATGGCCGGGATATCATACTGGCCGGAAAGCAGCGTCGCATAGAGGTAGGTCGGTGTTGCTGAGGAAAACAGCGACATATAGGCGCCGAGATTGGCCTTGGTCTCTACCTTGAAGCCGAGAATCTTGTGATCCTTGTCGAACGCCATTTCGGCATGGGTGTGATGGTCGCGGCCATGTGCGTCTGTGAGGAAGCTTTCGGTACGGTCGGCGACCCATTTCACCGGCACGCCCGTCTTCTTCGAGGCCCACAAGCAGACGATCTCTTCCGGGTAGATGTAGATTTTCGAACCAAAGCCGCCGCCGACATCGGGCGCGATGACACGCAGCTTGTTTTCAGGGGCGACATTATAGAACGCACTCATGACAAGACGAGCAACATGCGGGTTCTGCGAGGTCGTCCAGCAGGTGTAGTGATCCTCGGCCTTGTCATAGTGGCCGAGAGCTGCACGCGGCTCCATGGCATTGGGGACGAGACGGTTGTTGATGACATCCATCTTGACGACATGGGCTGCCTTCTTGAAGGCGGCTGCAGTCTCGTCGGCATTGCCGAGATCCCAGTCGAAGATCAGGTTGTTCTCGGCTTCCGGATGGATTTGAGGCGCACCCTTGTCCATTGCCTTTGAAGCGTCTGTGACAGCCTTCAATTCCTTGTAGGTGATCTCGACGGCCTCTGCGGCGTCACGCGCCTGAGCCTTGGTGTCGGCGACGACGACTACGACCGCATCGCCGACGTAACGAACCTTGTCGACGGCGAGTGGCGACCATGCGCCCATCTTCATCGGCGAGCCGTCCTTGGAATGGATCATCCAGCCGCAGATAAGGTTGCCGATGCCATCAGCCTTGAGTTCCTTGCCGGTCAGCACGCCGATGACGCCCGGCATCGCCTGCGCAGCCTTGACGTCGATCTTCTTGATCTGCGCATGCGCGTGCGGGCTGCGCACGAACATTGCATGCTTCATGCCCGGCACCACCATGTCGTCGACATAGCGACCTGCTCCGGTGATGAACCTTTTGTCTTCCTTGCGCGAAACCCGCGCGCCAACGCCTTCGATACCCATCAGAGTTCTCCTCCAGAACTTTCGGTAAGGGAGTATGGGAGTAGGGCAATAAGGCAGTAGGGAAATCGAACCGATCGTCCCCTATTGCCTTATTCCCATACTGCCCTATTCCCTTCTTTAAGCTGCTTTTTTTGCCTTGCCCTTCGAGGCCTTGGACATCGTCTTCGATGCGGCGAGCACCGCCTTGACGATGTTGTGATAGCCGGTGCAGCGGCAGATATTGCCCTCAAGCTCGGCCCGAACCGTCGCCTCGTCCAACCCTTCGGGGTGGCGCGCGATCATGTCGACGGTAGTCATGATCATGCCGGGCGTGCAAAAGCCGCACTGCAGGCCGTGATGTTCCTTGAAAGCTGCCTGTACGGGATGCAGATCACCGCCGTTGGCGAGACCCTCAATAGTCATCACATCAGAACCGGATGCCTGCGCGGCGAGCATCGAGCAGGATTTTACCGCCTTGCCGTCGACATGGACAACACAGGCTCCGCACTGCGATGTGTCGCATCCTACGTGGGTGCCGGTAAGACCCACATGCTCCCGCAGGAAGTGCACCAGAAGCGTTCGATCTTCGACGGATGCGCTGACCCGCCTCCCGTTTACCGTCAACGATACTTCCGACATGGAGCCTCCCCTGGGTGTTAACCTTGGTACGCGGCGTCCGACTGAAACGCCGGTGAAGCGTTATTCTTATACCCAATAACGGTAACGACAATAGCCATCGTTCACGCGCACACGTAAACTTGAGCTACTTCAAGGCCTGATACTGGAAGTTGCAGGAAGTTCTGGTCGAAGCGCCGGCGCTAAGCGGATGTTTCCGGCGATGATTGGTCGGAATTAGCAGCCTCTTCTTCGCGTTCTGCTTCTGCCTTCGCACGCGTGCGCTCAATCATCCGCGCTGTAATGATCGATATTTCGTAGAGAATGATCGTAGGCAGCGCGAGGCCAATCTGACTCAGCGGATCAGGAGGCGTCAGGACAGCCGCAACGACAAAGGCTATGACGATTGCCCACTTGCGTTTTTCGGCGAGTGCCTTGGAGGTCAAAAGCCCAACACGCGCCATAAGACTGGTTACCACGGGCAACTGGAACACAAGGCCGAAGGAAAAGATCAGCGTCATGATGAGGCTGAGGTATTCCGACACCTTTGGCAGCAGTGAAATCTGGACCTGATCTGCCCCACCGGTCTGCTGCATGGCGAGGAAGAACCACATCACCATCGGCGTGAAGAAAAAATAGACCAGTGACGCGCCCAGCAGGAATAGCAGCGGCGAAGCAACAAGGAACGGCAAAAAGGCGGCGCGCTCGTTCTTGTAGAGACCGGGTGCAATGAATTTGTAGATCTGTGTCGCGATCAGCGGAAAGGCGATCACCATGCCGCCGAACATCGCAAGCTTGATCTGCGTGAAGAAGAATTCCTGCGGGGCCGTGTAGATCAACTCAACCTTTTGCGGATCAAGGCCGGCCCATTGGGTCGCCCACTTGAACGGCACTACCAACAGGTTGAACAGTTGCTTGGCGAAAAAGAAGCAGACCAGGAACGCAGCAAAGAAACCGCCGACCGACCAGATCAGTCGCTTGCGCAGCTCAATCAGGTGCTCGATCAGCGGCGCCGATGACTTCTCGATTTCGTCCTTCTCGGTCGAACTCATTTCGGCGCCCTCGCAGGTTTCGTTGCGGGCTTGGCCGATTTTGTAGCGACCTTGGCTGGTGTCTTGCTGGCGGTGGCAACTTTGGCAGTGGCGGACTTTGCCGCCTTGGCTACTGCTGGCTTAGGCGAACTGCTCCCCTTTGTGGGTTCAGGGCCATTCACCTTTGCAGTCGTTGCCCTAGCTGTTGCCGACTTGGCAGGCGAAGGTTTGGCGGGAGTCGCTTTCGCGGTCGCCGGCTTGGCTGCCTTACGTGCTTGCTTTGCCGCCTCGCCAGAGGGCGACACAGGCGCAGTCGCCGACGCATCCGTCATTGGCGGAAATGTCGGGGGGGTCGGCATGGCGTCAGGTCCGCCGGGAACACCAACGCCGTTAGTAAGAGGCTCGGCGGGCTGCGCCTCAGCGACTGCCGATGCGGGCGTCTCCGTTGGCGTTTCAGCCAACTTGGACTTCATCGCGTTGTCGAGACCCGCACGCACATCGGCGGCGGCTTGTTCGAACGGGTTCAACTGCTTGCGGATTTCAGCAGCCGGATTGAGGCTGCGCAGCGACTCCACCGACTTCTTGACGTCGTCAAGTTCGGCCTCTTTCAGCGCCTCGTTGAACTGCTTCTGGAAATCATTGGCCAAGCCGCGCATCTTGGCCATCATGCGGCCAAAGGTGCGCAACATCTGGGGCAAATCCTTCGGCCCGACGACCACGATCATGACGACCGCGATCACCAGCATTTCGGACCAGCCGACATCAAGCATGGCTATTCAACCTGACTAGCGCCGAAACGGAATCAGCTCTTGCTGGCTTTTTCCTTGGAAGGCGAAACCGTCTCGTCAGCTCGGTGCTCGACGGTGCGCTTGTCTTCCGCAACTTCGTCGTCAGCCATGCCCTTCTTAAAGCTCTTGATGCCCTTGGCCATGTCGCCCATCAGCTCAGGAATCTTGCCGCGGCCGAAAACCAGCAACACGATCACCAGCACGATCAACCAGTGCCAAATCGAAAACGAACCCATTGCACTCTCTCTCGAATGTTTTCCCAGATGCTGATCTATGCGTTTTCGTGTCTGGTTTCAAACACAACTACAGCAATCTTCACGAATGGTTGCCCGATGTCACGCAGTTTCGAAACCGGACGATGCTTTAAATCGCCGCACGGCGATGGCCATGCCGGGAAGTAAGCTCAATCCTCCGTCACGCGCGGCGTGAGCAGGCCCAGCTCTTCAAGGTCGATATCGGTCAACGCATCCTCGTCCTCCGTCAGCACATCGGCATCGGCTGGCGGCAGCGGAATAGAGAAGTTTGCCGGCATACGCGTCGAAAGCAGGCCGGCCCCCTTCAATTCATCGATACCTGGCAAATCACGCAACTCCTCAAGGGAGAAGTGATCGAGAAACTCGTCGGTAGTGCCGTAGGTGACGGGGCGTCCAGGCGTGCGACGGCGACCGCGCATGCGCACCCATTCGGTTTCCATAAGTGTGTCGAGCGTGCCTTTTGAGGTTTCGACACCTCGAATATCCTCGATCTCGGCGCGTGTGACGGGCTGATGGTAGGCGATGATGGCTAAAACCTCGAGGGCGGCGCGCGACAGCTTTCGTTGCTGGACGGTGTCCCGGCTCATCAGGAACGCCAGGTCCCCTGCTGTGCGGAACGCCCATGCGTCGGCTACGCGAACCAGATTGACGCCTCGGCGCGAATAGATTTGCTGCAGTTCGCGCATCGTCGCTTCAACGTCCGTTCCTTCTGGCAGACGCGAAGCGATCTGCTTTTCGCTGACCGGTTCTGCACTGGCAAAGACGATGGCTTCCGCCATACGCACCACTTCGGCCATGTGCAGGCGCGCAGCAGGATTCTGCATCGGTGCGGCTTCGCCCAGATCGTCGCCGATCTTAAAAGGGATGACCGATGCGTTGGCACTGTCGTTCATCATGCCACCTCGACTGCCTTGGCGTTCTGGCTGCGACCACGAAGATAGATCGGTGCGAAGGCTTCCTGCTGGCGCACTTCCAGCTTGCCCTCGCGGACAAGTTCCAGAGAGGCGGCGAAGGCGCTGGCAACCGCTGTGCGCCTTTCCTCAGGTGCCGCCAGATACTCGACGAGGAAGCTGTCCAGTACCGTCCAGTCCTGCAGTGAGCCGACAAGGCGGGTGAGGATTTCACGCGCCTGCTTGAGCGACCACACCCCACGCTTGGCGATCTGGACATTGGTGATGGCTTGCCGTTGGCGCTGGGAGGCATAAGCGGTCAAAAGATCGTAGAGCGTTGCCGAATACTGGTTGCGCTTTTCCACAATCACCAGTTCGGGCAGGCCACGGGCAAGCACATCACGGCCGAGGCGGTTGCGGTTGACCAACCGGGCGGCAGCGTCACGCATCGCCTCAAGGCGACGCAGTCGGAACTGTAGGACGGCGGCGAGTTCTTCACCGCTTTCACCCTCTTCTCCCGGTTGTTTGGGGATCAGGAGTTTCGACTTAAGGAAGGCGAGCCACGCAGCCATGACCAGATAGTCTGCGGCCAATTCAAGCCGCACTGCACGAGCTTTGTCGATGAAGGCAAGGTATTGCTCGACAAGTGCAAGGATGGAGATGCGCGTGAGATCGACTTTCTGGTTGCGGGCCAGATGCAGCAACAGATCAAGAGGGCCTTCGAAACCATTGACATCGACCACCAACTCGGGGTCGCCAGTCAAGCGAGACTCGTCGCTTTCCGCCCACAGCCGGTCCATGGGCGCAGCTTTCTCAGCCTTCTGGTCTGCCGTCTGCGCCAATGTCCTCTTGCTCCCCGAGCAGCAGCCCTATGCCACCGCCTTGAAATATTCCCCGAATTCAGCGCGCAGGCCTGCCTCGTCCGCATTGTCCTGCCCATCGAGAGAGGCGATTGCGCGCTCTGCCCGCTTCAGCGCTTCACCTTCCAAGGGCTTGGCTCGCGAGGCTATCGCCCGCATCTCGTCCATATCTCCGTTGCAGTGAAGAACGAGATCGACGCCGGCTGCAAGGATCGACGCCGCCTTTGTCTGGAAATCCCCAGAAAGTGCCTTCATGGAAGTGTCGTCGCTCACCAGCAAGCCGTTGAAGCCGATCTCGCCCCGAATGATTTCTTCAACCACCTTTCCAGACGTCGTCGCCGGAGCATTCGGATCGATGGCGCTGAAAATAACATGCGCGGTCATGGCGATCGGCAGGTCGTTCAACGCCTTGAAGGGGGCGAAATCGTGTCTGCGAAGATCATCCAGCCGAGTGTGGACTGTCGGCAACTCGAAATGGGTGTCGGCTGCTGCGCGACCGTGGCCGGGAATATGCTTCATGACCGGCAATACCCCGCCGGACATCAGACCTTCAGCAACGGCACGGCCAAGGGCTATGACGCTTGACGGCTCCTTGCCATAGGCGCGCGCGCCAATGACCTCGCTGGCGCCTTCTACCGGCACATCAAGCACCGGCAGGCAATCCGCATTGATACCGTAACGCATCAGGTCGAAGGCATGCAGCCGGGCCAACAACCAAGCTGCGCGAAGGCCAGCTTCGCTGTCGTCGCGGTAAAGCGCGCCAAGGGCCGCTCCGGCAGGGTAGTTGGGCGCCAGCGGCGGGCGCAGGCGCTGCACCCTGCCCCCTTCCTGATCGATGAATACCGGGGCGTCAGGACGATCGATGCTGTCGCGCATCGACGCGACGAGATCGCGGATTTGTTCAGGTTCGCTGATATTGCGCGCAAACAGGATGAAACCCCAGGGACGCTCCCCCCGATAAAACGAGATTTCGTCGCGTGTCAGCGACCTTCCAAGGCATCCGAGGATAAGTGTCTGTGATTCGCTCATGAAGAGATTCTAGAAGTTTCCGGTCTGAAAGGGAATCGCCCGCATTCCACTTGAGAAATGGCTTGCCAAAACGAAGAAGCCGGCGCGGGGCGCCGGCTTCGGTTCGTCGAGAAAAGCCGTGCCTACTTCGAAACGAAGCAGTTGCCGCCGGCTGCCTTGTAGTTCTCACACAGGCTGATGGCTTCATTGCGAGAGTTTGCCGCGACGCGGACCCGGTAGAACGTGCCCTTGCCCGCCACTTCAGCCTTGACGATGTTGACGCTGCGGCCCTCAAGCACCGAGGAATAGCGCCGCGCCAGATCCTGATAGGTCGACTGCGCGCTTTCCACGCTTGGCTGGGATGCGATCTGCATCGACCAGGAACCGGGCGCTGCTGCTCCTCCCGCCGGATCGACGGCTGCGACCTGATCGGGCTTCACCTCGCCGACGATGTCGACGGGCTGCTCGGCCGGGCGCTGGGGAGCGACGGGAGCAAGCGCAGGCGTAACCGCCGACTGCGCAGCGGGCTGTGGAGCCTGGGGCTGCGTCGCCGCCACTGCGGGAGCCGGCTCCGATGCCGCCGGTGCCTGACCTGCCTGCGTTTCAGTTGAGGGTGACACGGCCCCGGTCTGGTCGTCGGTGGTCGGATTGACGACGAGTTGCGGCGCCGGATCGACCGGTTCAGTAGCTGCGACCTGTGCCGCGGCTGGCTGCGGCTCCTCGCGCGGCACCAGCGAGCCATCCGGCTTCACAATCATCGTGCGCACCTTACGGGGCGTAACCAGGGCAACCTCGGATTGGTCTGTCGTATCAGCTTGCACCGCAGCCGGTGCTATGCGGTCTTCCGACTTGCCGGAAGGCTGCGCTGCCGCGACGTCGTCGACAGCCGCAGCAGGCTCCACAATGCGGGCTTCTGGAGCCTTTGCCGTGACATCAACCGGCTCCTCGGCATCGGTGACCAACTTGTCCTGCTGGGGTGCCGCCGGCTTGCTGCCTTTGGCAACCATGTCATAAACCTTATTGTCCTGGTTCGGAACAACGGTGCCACCGGGATTCTCTGGCTTGACCTTGATCGGATTGTCATCAGCCTTGACCAAAACCGGCGCGCTTGATCCACCATCGCCGCCAAAGGACAGCGCAAAGGCGCCGATGCCACCGATAAGCGCCACTGCACCAACCAGTGCGGCAATCATAACGGCCCGCCTGCGAGGCTGAGGGGCAGCCGCGGTTTCCGCAGGGTCGGGAAGCGACATATCGTCATCAAAATCAGGATCGAAGGCGAGGTCGTCATCGCCCAACGCGTTTTGCCCTTCGAGCGGCTTGCTGCCCGGCAGATCGTCGATGTCGAAGCCGGCAAGCGTCGGATCGTCGTAGTCGTTGCCGACGGGCGCTGCCTGAGCCTGCTGGGGCTTGGCGTATGCCGATGCACCTGTCTCGGCCTGCTTGTAGTCAGGCTTGTATGCTTCACTTGCATAGACCGCAGGCTGCGTCGCAACGCTGGCAGTCTCATGGGCGTTCATCTCGGTAAGCAGGCTAGTAAACTCGGCCTCGAGATCATCATAGATCGGCTTGTCGGCGTTTTCGCTTTCAAACGGAACGTCTGGAATGTCGAGATCGTCAGCCAGCGCCACGACACGTTCCGGCACGTCTACGGTTTCGACATCCGGCACTTCATCATAGGCGGGTGCAGCGGGCGCTACTTCGATAGCTTCAGCAGCTTCGTATGCCTCGGCCTCGGCGACAGCGTCGGTTGCCTCGGACAAATCCGCACTATCAAAGGAAACGTCATACGCCGCCGGAATCTCGTACTCTGGCTGGCTGCTGGAAAAAGCTTGCGACTCAACCGGCTCGGCGCTTGCAATCGGCTGTGCGGGGGCGGTTTCCGGCTGGAGATAAGGCGTGCCCCGGCTCCAGATGCGGCCCGACGCAGCCGCGCCCGCGACAGGTGCAGCGGCGGCCAGCCATTTCAGCGCTTCGATGGGATCTTCGGCGGCAGGAGCTGGCTGCTCAGCCGCCAAGTCTTGCGCTTCGGCTTGCTCAACTTCGTCCTCGCCCGCCATGGCGGCTTCAACATCAGAATGATCGAATTCGATCTCTGCAGCTCCGTCTGCTTCGTGCTCTGCGGCGGCAACGAACTCTGCCGCGTCGCTTGCGTCGACAGCAACGACATCCTGCGCCTCGAGTTCTTCCAGAAGATCGGCGTCCTGGTCATCTGACACTGAATATTCAACCGATTCCGGTTCTACAGCCACTTCAACGGCAACTGGTTCTTCAGCTGGAGACCAGTCCGTATCGGCGGCCGCGCTATGCTCTACCGGGGCGACATCTTCATGGTGCTGGACAGGCAAAGGCCGCGCCGACATCTGGTTAAGCAGCGCGTTCAACTCGTCTTCAAGGCTTTCGCCCCGAGCAGCAGCCGGCTCGCCAGCCGGTTCGCCGGAAGGAGATGCCTCTTCCTGAGTCACGGCATCGAAGGGGATTTCTTCCTCGGCTTCCGCAATGGGCGCCGACGGTTCATCAGCGACGGCTTCTTCCTCGAATTCGGAAGACTCGAATTCCTGACCGGACACTACGCCGGCTTCAGCCGGACGTTCGTCGAAATCCATATCGACGTCGGCCATCGCCATGTCGAAATCGGCCTCAAAATCATCGGCAGACGCGCCGCTGGAGGGAACCTCGCCGGCTTCCGTCAGTTCAAAATCCACGCGATCAAAATCGCCGGATACCTCGTCGGCCTCATCATCGTATACGCGGTTGTCAGACTGCAGTTCGAAACTGCCTGCATCTTCGTCATCCACTGTCGCACGAACTTGCTCGGAGGCCGGTACAGCCTCGCCAGATAGTTCTGCGTCGTCCAGGACGAGGTCGTCGTCGAACTCGAAATCCTGATCGAGCACGGCAGCGGCATCGTCATCGGCTGCCGCCTCTGCACCACCATCCGTGCCGTAGCGAGGATCGGCTGAATCGATATGAGCGGAGGCTACAGCCTCGTCCGCCTCACCGAATTCGCCCATCAACTCCTTTTCGAGATCGATTGCGAAATCATCGGCGCCATCAGCCTGTGCTGATGCATTCTGCTGATTGACCGGCACACGCGGGTCAAAGCCCATGATTCTGGTCAGTTCCGCGAACGGATCATCTTCGGAGATCTCGTCGCGGCCCGTTGTCCTCAACTGGGTTCTCTCTGCCATCGTCGTTCCCGAACTCACACTCTATCGGACGCCATCAACGTCGCGCAAGGTTGGCCCCTACCAGCGCAATGTGGGCAAAAGGTGACAGGTCTATTAGCGAAATCTAACGCATTTCCGTCGGCGCGTCGGCGCCAATGAGCGTTAGACCAGACATCAAAATGTCCGATACAGCCTGCACCAGCCCTAGTCTGGCATACGTCAATTGTGGGTCGTTAACCTTAACAAACCGTAAGTCGGGGTTATCAGTACCTCTATTCCAGTGCGAGTGGAACGTACTTGCCAAGTCATACATGTAGAATGCCAGCCTGTGCGGCTCAAGTACAAGGGCCGATTGCTCGATCAGTCGCGGATACTCTGCCAGCTTCCTGATGAGGCCGATTTCTCCCTCGTCCTTCAGGTTGGAAACGGCGGCGGCAAGCTTTGTCCGGTCGAAATCGGAAGTGCCCAACTGTTCGCGAGCCTGACGGAATACGGAATGGCACCGTGCGGATGCATACTGCACATAAAAGACTGGATTGTCCTTCGACTGCTCCGTTACCTTGGCAAAGTCGAAGTCGAGCGGTTCGCTGTTCTTGCGATAGAGCATCATGAAGCGGATCGGATCGCGGCCAACCTCGTCGACCACGTCGCGCAGCGTGACGAACTCCCCGGCCCGCTTCGACATACGCACGGGCTCACCATCGCGGAACAGCTTGACGAGATTGCAGAGCAGGATCGTTACTTCAAGCTTGTCGCCAGCGATCGCCTTGCCTAACGCTTCCATGCGCTTGACGTAACCACCGTGGTCGGCGCCGAGAATGAAGATCACCTGCTCGAAGCCGCGCGCATACTTGTCTTTCATGTAGGCGACATCCGCAGCGAAATAGGTATAGGCGCCATCTGACTTGATCAGCGGACGATCCATGTCGTCCCCAACCTCGGTCGAGCGGAACAAGGTCTGCTCCCGGTCTTCCCAGTCATCGCTCTTTTCGCCCTTGGGAGGCGGCAGCTTACCCTTGTATACATGCCCCTTGAGAGTAAGGTCGTTGATGGCCGAGCGAATGGCCTTCGCGTTTTCAGAGTGAAGGGAACGCTCAGAGAAGAAGACTTCATGCCTGACGTTCAGGGCGGCAAGATCCTCGCGGATCATCGCCATCATGGCATCGATGGTGCGATCCTTGACGATGGCAAGCGCCTCTTCCTCGGGTTTCTGATTGAGATCGCGGCCGAACTCCTTCGCCAACGCCTGCCCGACCGGCACCAGATAGTCGCCCGGATAAAGGCCCGGCGGGATTTCGCCGACCTTCTCGCCGAGCGCTTCGCGGTAGCGCAGCATGACCGAACGCGCCAACACGTCGATCTGCGCACCGGCGTCGTTGATGTAGTATTCCTTGGTGACGTCATAGCCGGCGAAAGCCATGATGTTGGCGAGTGCATCGCCCACAACCGCGCCGCGGCAATGGCCGACATGCATCGGTCCCGTCGGATTGGCCGAGACGTATTCGACATTGACCTTGCGGCCCCGCCCTATCTGTGACCGGCCGTAGTTCGTGCCTTCGGAGAGCAAACCAACCAGGTGCGCCTGCCAAAAGGCCTCGGTGAGACGCAAGTTGACAAAGCCCGGCCCGGCAACTTCAGCACTGGCTACATCCGTGTCAGCGCGCAAGACTTCCACAATCCTCTCGGCCAAGGCGCGTGGATTTTGCCCCGTCGGCTTGGCCAGGACCATTGCCGCATTGGTCGCGAGGTCACCGTGGCTGGCATCGCGGGGCGGCTCGACGGCAATTCGGGACAGATCGGGCCCTGCGCCTTCTTTGTCTTTCAAATCAAGAGCTTCTACGGCTTTTATAATTCGCGCGTTGAAATCGGCGAAGATGTTCATGGGAAAAGCTCTGATGGAGTGTAACGAAACCGGCCAATTCGCCAGCAAAATCGCGTTCGGCCTAACTCAAATCGGGCGTGTGGTCAAACAGACGCCGGTGCTCCTTCAAGGCATAGGTGTCGGTCATTCCGGCAAGGAAATCGGCGACATGGCGTGCCTTGATGCGATCTTCGGCCCGATCAAGGCCTTCGCGCCAGCCATCTGGCATGGCGCGCGGATCGTTGAAATAGGCATCGAAAAGGTCCCGGACGATCCTTTCCGCATCGACCCGCACCCGCATGACTTCCGGATGCCGATAGAGATGGGCATATAGAAATGCCTTCAACTCCTTTTCCTGCGCAGTCATCGCGGAGGTGAAGGTAACAATCGCTTCGCCCGCGGCCCGTACCGCATCGGCGCTCTCTGGCTGCAGGCGGGCAAGATTTGCGCTTGCGGCCGCAATCACGTCTTCAACCATCAATGTTATCTGGCGGCGCATCAGTTCATGACCGGTGCGCACAGGATCGAGCGCCGGATATCGCTTCCGAACTTCCCGCAGGATCGAGCCCGACAACGCAACTTCTTCCAGCATTTCGAGAGTAAGCAGCCCTGCTCTCAGGCCGTCATCGATGTCATGCGTATTGTAGGCGATGTCATCGGCAATGGCGGCACATTGAGCCTCTATGCCGGCGAAACGGTCGAGTTCCAGGTCGTGCAGTTCGTTATAGGCCCCGATTGTCGGCGGAACCGGTCCATGCAGGCCGTTACCGCGACGATCGACCAACGGACCGTTGTGCTTGACCAGACCTTCAAGTGCTTCCCAAGTCAGGTTCAGCCCGTCAAAATCGGCATAGCGATGCTCGAGCCGGGTCACGATGCGCAATGACTGGGCATTGTGGTCAAAGCCGCCCCAGGAGGCCATCTTGTCGTTCAGCGCGTCCTCACCGGTATGACCGAACGGCGTATGCCCAAAATCATGGACAAGCGCCACCGCCTCGGCGAGATCCTCATCACCGCGCAAGGCGCGCGCCAAGGCACGCGCAATCTGCGCGACCTCTATCGAATGTGTGAGTCTTGTCCTGTAGTGGTCGCCTTCGTGAGCGATAAAAACCTGCGTCTTGTGCTTCAGGCGACGAAAGGCGGTGGAGTGGATGATGCGGTCACGATCGCGCTGGAACGGTGTGCGGGTCGGGCTTTCGCTCTCATCGAACAATCGGCCGCGGGAGCGGGATGGATCGGTGGCATAAGGCGCACGCGGCCGGTAACCGAAACCGATATTGCCAAGCCCTTGCTCGCCTCGCCGCTCGTTCATGTCTTCACCATCGCGTCGCCCGGTCTTGCCAACTTGTTGACTTGGCGACAAGAGCTTCATACCTATCAGTAAGATTGAAACGCAAGGTGACGCCCATGGGCGCTGACGCAAAGACTGCCATGAAGGTTGATGTAACCGACGCCGCCTTCAAACGCATCGCCAAGATCATGGCCAACGAACCCGGCAAGATCGCTTTGCGGGTCTCCGTCGAGGGCGGCGGCTGCTCCGGCTTTTCCTACAAGTTCGACCTTGTCGAGAACCGAAACGATGACGACGTCGCCATAGAGCAGGACGGCGCCACCGTTCTGATCGATGACTTGTCCTTGGTGTACATGGGCGGATCGGTAATCGATTTCGTCGACGACCTTATGGGCCAGTCTTTCCAGATCAAGAATCCCAACGCCGTCGCTTCGTGCGGCTGCGGCACCAGTTTCTCCGTCTAGACATGCCGGCGGTTGGCGCGGTCCGTCAGGTCGCGCTGTCATCGGGACGCGATCTCGATGCGACGCTGGATTTCTGGCGCGATGTTCTCGGCCTTTCCGTCCATGCACGCTACGATCCACCCGGCATCGCATTCATAGTGGCCCATGGCGTGCGGCTGTTCTTTACCGATGGCGTGCCGCCGGGAACCGTTTATCTCGATATGAGCGAGCTTGCGGCTTTCCACGCGGCAGCAAACGCTGCGGGCGTGCCTTTCACCGCCCCACCCGCGCTTGTCCACCACGACAAGGAAGGCCAGTTCGGACCGGCTGGAGAGTTCGAGTGGATGGCGTTTCTCAAGGACCCTGCCGGCAACACGATCGGCCTGGTCGAGCGCCGGCAGAATTGAAAAGGCCGCCTCTCGGCGGCCTTTTCAATCAGAGTATCGTCAAATCCTAGGCTTCAGCGGACATTGCCGCTTCGCGCAATCCCTCTGCGTCACCGGTTGCGCCATTGAAGACAAGGTTGAGCGCAACCGATGCGATCGAGGCCAGCAAGATACCTGAATCGACCAGCGGGCCGATGGTCTTGGGCAGCCACATATGGAAATCCGGCGCAACTACTGGAATCATGCCGAAACCAAGCGAAATGGCGACAATGAAGAGATTGTTGCGGTTGCGCTTGAAGTCCACGGCCGAGAGAATACGGATACCGGTCGCGGCAACCATGCCGAACATGACAATACCGGCACCGCCAAGCACCACCGTCGGCAACGCCTCCACCAGCGCCCCCATCTTCGGGATGAGGCCGAGCACCACCATGATGACGCCGCCGGCAACGCAGACGAAGCGGCTACGGATGCCGGTGACCCCGACGAGGCCGACATTCTGCGAGAAGCTGGTGTAGGGGAAGGTGTTGAAGATGCCGCCCAGCATGGTGCCAAGACCATCCATCCTGAGGCCGGCCGACAACATGGGTCGGGTTATCTGCTTGTCGGTCATTTCGCCCAACGCCAGGAACATGCCGGTCGATTCGATCATCACCACGACCATCACCAGCACCATGGTCACGATAAGGATCGGATCGAAGATCGGAGTGCCGAAGTGGAATGGCATGATCGGCGCGAACCACGCGGCGTTCGCCACCTTTTCGAAATGCATCATGCCGAGAGAAGCGGCGATCAGACCGCCGACGACGATGCCAACCAGAACCGCGACATTCGACAAGAAGCCCTTGGCATAGCGGGCAACGCCGATGATGACGGCCAGAACTACGAGTGACAGGACGATATTGGAAACCGGCGCATAGGCCGCATTCGGCACCGTAGGCGCCAGTGCCAGACCGGCAGGCACCGCCGGAACCGTCGAACCAGTGGCAGTCGCTGCTCCGGTTATCGATTGCAGCCATGCAGCATGCTCGGGGTTGACGATCTTAGGCGCTGTCGGGCCGACTGGCAGGCCGAAAATCCAGTTGATGCCGATCTTCATCAACGACACGCCGATGACCAGAATGATGGTTCCCGTCACCACTGGCGGAAACAGCTTCAGCATACGGCTGACGAACGGCGCGATAAGAATGGTGATGATGCCAGCGCCAATGATGGCGCCAAATATCATGCGAGCGCCTTCAACACCGGGGTTTGCTATGGCCATAGAGACCATAGGGCCGACCGCGGCGAAGGTAACGCCCATCATGACCGGAAGCTTGATGCCAAACCATTGCGTGGCGCCAAGCGATTGCAGGATCGAGGCGATGCCGCACACAAACAGATCCGCCGAAATCAGGAATGCGACGTCAGCCGGCTCAAGCTGCAGCGCCCTGCCCACGATAAGCGGCACGGCAATAGCGCCAGCATACATGACAAGAACATGCTGCAGACCGAGCGTAAACAATCTCGGTGCAGGCAAGACCTCGTCGACGGGATGCAACGTTTGCGACATGGTTTCCTCCTCCCCAGTCGGGCCGTGGTTGGAAACCGGTTCCATCAATCACGGCGATAGTGCAGGATCGACTCGTTTCGAGTTTTGTACCATCAAGAACTGTTTGAAATAGTCGCGAGATTTTCATGAAGATCGCTACCTGGAATATCAACGGCGTGCGTGCCCGTATCGGCAACCTGACGCATTGGCTGGGCGAAAGCGCGCCAGACATCGTTTGCCTGCAGGAGATCAAGTCGGTCGACGATCAGTTCCCGCGCGCTGAGATCGAAGCGCTCGGCTACAATGTGCAAACGCATGGCCAGAAGGGGTTCAATGGCGTCGCCATCCTGTCCAAGCTTCGCTTCGATGAGGTCAATCGAGGGCTGCCTGGGGATGAAGCCGATGAACAGGCGCGTTTCATCGAAGGCGTGTTCTCGACGGATCAAGGCGCGTTGCGCGTCGTCTCGCTTTATCTGCCCAATGGCAATCCGATCGATGACCCGGTCAAGTTTCCCTACAAGCTGGCGTGGATGGACAGACTCGAGCGCTGGGCAAAGCAGCGTCTTGCGCTGGAAGAAGCACTGGTGCTTGCCGGCGACTACAACGTTATTCCCGAGCCGATCGACGCGAAACACCCTGAGAACTGGCTGGGTGACGCGCTTTTCCAACCACAGACGCGGCAGGCCTTCCGCCGATTGAAGAACCTGGGCTTTACCGAAGCAATACGTGCAACGACGGACGCGCCGGACGTCTACACGTTCTGGGATTATCAAGCTGGCGCATGGCAGAAAAACAACGGCATCCGCATCGACCACCTATTGCTGTCTCCGGAAGCGGCAAACCGATTCGGATCGGCCTCAGTGGAAAAGCATGTCCGGGCTTGGGAAAAGCCGTCGGACCATGTGCCGGTCGCAATCGACCTCAATCTGAAAGCAGCCTGATTCCAGGATAAAACGGATACGGCCCGGAACATAAGTCCCGGGCCGTTTCGTTTGTTCAGGACTGTCAAAGCTTACTGCTTCGGCGGCCCCTTGTGCATGATGGCGTCTTCTTCCGGACCATCCACGATCAGGTAGCCGGCGAGTCCGCGCTCGGCACGAGACAGGGCGTGGTCGACCAGAACATAGTGGCCCCCGCGATCGATCTTGAAGTCGACGACGGTGGCTCCGCCGGGCGGAACGGTGACGGTTTGGACTCCTGTCAGCGGCGGCGAAGTGATTGAGCCCAGCGTATAGACATGGTCGAAAATCTCACCGATGACGTGGAACGACGAAGTGAAGTTCGGGCCGCCGACACCGAAGAAGATGCGCACCGTTTCTCCTGCGTTGGCATAGAGCGGGTGTGACTTGGTGAGGGCGCCGACGGAGCCGTTGAACAGGAAATATTCTGGCCGCTCGGAAATGAGCTTGTCGTAGTCCATTTCCATCTCACCCTGTGTGCCGAATGGATCGACCGTGTAGAGCTCGCCCTGCATCACATAGAATTCGCGGTCTACCTGCGGCATCCCGCCCTCCGGCTCGACGAGGATCAGTCCGTACATGCCGCTGGTAATGTGGTGGGCAACACTCGGCGTCGCGCAGTGGTAGACATAAATGCCAGGCTTCAACGCCTGGAAGGTGACGACTGTCTCCTCGCCCGGCGCGGTCTGGGTGAATTCGGCTCCGCCACCTGGTCCTGTTGCCGCATGGAAATCGACCGAGTGCATCATGACGCTGTCGGAAGCATTCTTGAGGTGAACCTCAACAGTATCGCCGACGCGAACACGCACAAACGGCCCCGGAACCTTGCCGTTGAAGGTCCAGTAAACGTAGGACGTGCCGTCATCGAGCTTGCCCTTGAGTTCGACTGTTTCAAAGTCGACACGTACGACTTGCGAGGAACGTTGACCGATCGGTCCCGGCAGGTCGGCGGGATCGCGCACGATGTCGGCCGCATCGGTGTCCGTGCTCTCGCGCTCACCCGGCAAGACCCTGACAAGTCCCTCCATGCCAGCGGCACGGTGACCTGCAATGGAGCAGAAGTAGGCAAACTCACCTACCTTGTTGGCGACAAAGGAGAATGTCGAAGACGCATTTTTGCCAACGACAATTGCAGAGCGCGCGGCATACTGGTCGAGCACGATATCATGCTCGGCGCCCTCGCCGTTGATCAGGTTTATCTGAACCAACTCACCTTCGTGAACTACCAAGGTGGGATTGACCTGACCGTCAATGTTGCCGCCAACGCCTATGTAGACCATGCGCCCGCTGGCGATGCCGGTTCTAAGCGTGAAGGTGGTGGGCGAATGGTAGCTGACGACGGGCGCTGCCGTGGATTGCGACTGCGCGGGTGCCGCCGGTTCCGCGGCAGTATCTGCCTGCGCCTGCACTGTTTCGACCGGCGCGGCATGCTGATGGGTCTGCCCCTGCGAAACAGCCGTAAAGGCGAAAAAGGCCAGGACAAACATTGCCATGCCGGCAATGTTTCTCACCCCCGGCATTATCCGGCTCCATTGTCGTTGAAACATGATCGAATCCCTCACTCGTTGGATTGAAGTGCCCGCCAAACTTCGTTCAGGAAGATTACATCCAGAACGCACCAATTCGAAATGATGACTGAACAACACAGTCAGGTTCAGGTCTGCTGACGATGCAGCCACATGCCGAAAAATACAAATGGGCATGCGCCTACGGCAGCATCCTTAGCCGAGGGTGCGGGGAGCAACGTTGTCTTGGCGCAAATCGTGAGGAAATGGCAGGCGCTAAAAACCGCGCCTGCGAGCTCGTGGCTCGCGAGACCGGCAAAACACCGTGGAAACGGGATAACTACTGATTGATGCCCTTGGTCAACATGTCGTCGGCAAGGGCAATCGCCGTGCGACGGTCGGCTTCAGGAGCCAGTGCGAAGGCTTCTTCCTGCATTCCGCGAATCCAGGGTTGGTCGACAGGAGCCGCCCGCTCCAATGCCGCCGTCATCATGGCCAGTCCACGCACCACCTTGCCACTGTGGAATAGAAGATTGCCAAGCGTCGCCTGAGCGCCGGCATGGCCCTTTTCCGCCGCAAGCTGCAGCCAACGGCCAGCCTGCTTGGCGCTGGCCTTCACCCCGCCTTCGCCGTTGAGGAACATCTTGCCCATTTCGTATTGGGCGTTCGGATTGCGGTAGGTCGCGGCGGCGCGCATGAAATATTCCTGCGCCGCAACAGGATCGGCACTCACAGGACTACCAGGAATGCCACTCTTCAGATAATCGCCCAATGCAACCAGAGCGTCGGAAACATAACTTTCCTCAGGCGAACCAAGTTCTACGTCCTGGTCGACAATTTCGCTGAAGAATTTGTAGGCTTCGTAGTCGTTCTGGGTGACGCCATCACCTTCGGCATACATACGAGCAAGTTTCCAGGTCGCACCGATCTGGCCCTTCTCGGCGGCATATTTGTAGGCCTCGACAGCCTGATCCTTGTGGCCACTCTTGTAGGCAGAGAAACCGAACTGAAACACCGCCCACGGGCTCGACTGCGGTTTCACGCCGGTTTTGTCGTCGAACACCTTCTCATCGAATCCAAGTGCCTGCTCGACTGCGGCGAAGCTCGCGCAGGCCATGACAGCTGACAACACGCAAGAGCGGATGAGGCCCGGTATGCGCGAAAAGGCGCGGTAGAATGCAGGACGCGGCAGACGGCGCACGGCGACAGGACCTTCGTTGGCCCGAAGTATCGCCATTTCCGTGCGAGAACCCACCGTGACTTCCATGCTGTTCCTTGAGGTCCTATCCAGGCCCGCCTTCACTTTAGCTGGGTAGAAATTACCAAGCCCTATCGAAGTGCTCCGGGTTTATGGCGGGAAGTGGGCGATTTCCATGGCGCACGCGAGCGGCACATGGGATGGGGGACGCCTGTTGCAAAATCGTCACATGCATTGCTGGTTGGCCGCGATGTTTCCGCGTCGCCGCTCAAGTTCCAGAAACGTCGCGCAAAAAAGCCGGGCACTAAGCCCGGCCTTTTCGAAAAACAGCGGAAACTGAACTGTTTACCACTTCACCTTCAGCGAAGCCGAAAGAGCGGTGACCACGTCGTTGCCGAAGCTGTACGAGATGCCATTGTCAATGGTCGCCCCCTGATAGCTGAGCACCTTTGTTTCGCCACTGGTCAACACACCAACAGCACCACCGAACCGCAGTTCGACATTCTGCGTCGGGGTGTATGACGCTCCGGCCGCCAAAGTCCATGTATCCGTCTGCGAGCTCAAGCCGGTCGTAGTGCCTCGATCCCACGTCAGGGTCGCAGCTCCACTCCATTGGTCGTTGAACTTGTGACCGATGCCGCCAGACACAGTCCAGCCGTCACGATAGAGCAGGTCGAGCGATGTCGTGAAGCCTGCTCCTTGGTAGGTACAAGCGAGACCAAGAGCCTTGATAGCCGGCGAACAGAAGCTAACGATACCGACTTCGCTCCAATCGACCCACTTGATTGAGCCAAACGCCAGCCATCCGGGCGCAATACCGGACTGAACCTTAAACTCGACTGATTGCGGCATCGACTGATTGCCGAACACCGGAATCGGTGTCGCCGGTCTACCGGGGACCTGCGAAAGATCCAGCGTGCCGGAAATGTCGCCGAGGTCTACTTCGCTGTTGTAAACCAGGCTTGCTCTAAGAGCGATGTCGGGAATTTCATACGCTGCACCCGCGCGCCAACCAACACCATCACCTTCGAGCTCCAACCGACCCATGCCGTTGAGAGGCCCTGGCGGCAGTATCTGCACCAGGCGCTCCTTAAAGCCGCTGACCTCTTGATAGAACAAACCACCAATGAACCGGAACTGGCCCTTGCCGGCATCCATCTTGTACGAGCAGGTTGCGGCGTAGTTGTTGCTTTCGATCTTGGTTTCGACGTTGTTGTTTGCGCCCGCCCAATTCAAACCCGGGTTGGAATGGACACCCCAAGGCTGTGAATAGTCAGCCATGCAATCGATGCCTTGGCCTATGCTGGCTTTGAAACCAATGCGAGGAACAAAATAGGCTTCCGATTCTTCGACAGAATTGGGCAAGAAATTGAGGTTGCCACCGCCGGGCGAACCGTTCGCAGTTGACGTATCTACCACGTTCTTGAGCTTGCGTTGCGGCATGACATATGTGCCCGAAACTTCCCCGGTCACGGGGGCAGGATCGAACAGGAGATCGATGTTGTAGCCGCCACGTTCCAAACCGCCTGCTTGGGCCATGCCTATTGCGGCAAGCGACAGTGCGGTTGCGCCAAGGAGCGTTTTGACACGCATCTTATTCATGATTTTGTCTCCCCGAAATCACTCGGGGGCTAGCTAGAACCAATTCAAGTTAACGGCGCAATAACGTTTTTCGGCCTGTACAAGTACGGTCTAGATACGTGCAACCTGCAGTGTGCGGCGGGTCACGAAGCGCATCGAAAAAATGGCCGATTTCGGGCCCGCCTTGATCCCCTTTCGAGCAAAACGATCTCAAATCGGTGAAAAAATCACCGATTCCGAGGGGTTGAGGCGCCAAATGTCACATTAAGGCAACAATGGGGCGTAAACTTCCGTTTACGTCAATTTTGACGTTGCGGCATGCCTTTGGGGAAGGTCGAAAGATGGCCGCAATTGCAGTCTGGCGGAGCGAATCTCTCCCCCGTCAAGCTGCATCGCGAACCCGTTCCAACGCCACCGACAACCGCTGCTGCGTTTCCCCATATTCGGACAGTTTCTCGCGCTCCGCAGCGACAACCTCTTCAGGAGCGTTGGCGACAAATTTCTCGTTCGAAAGCTTCTTGGCCAGACGAGCAATTTCCTCGGTCACCTTGGCAAGTTCCTTCTGCAGGCGGGCTGCTTCGGCCTTGAGGTCGATGAGGCTGCCGAGAGGCAGGCAGACCGTCGCCTCGCCCAGCACCATCTGCGCCGCTCCTTTCGGAGCGCTCGCCTCTACCGAAACCTCACCAATGCGCGCCAAGCGCTTGATGGCGGTGTCGTGACGCACCAACCGCTCGCGGGTCACGGTGTTAGCGCCGACCACCACCAGCGGCGCAATTGCTGACGGCGGCACATTCATTTCCGAGCGCACTGAGCGGATGCCGGAAACAAGATCGACCAGCCAGTTAATGTCGGCGGCCGCCTCTACATCTTCGAAGTCTGGCGTCGGCCAAGCCGCGTGGCACAACAGCGACGAGCGCTCGCGCCCCTCGCCCACCGTCTCGGCCCACAGCTCCTCAGTCATGAACGGCATCATTGGGTGAAGCAGCTTGTAGATCTCGTCCAGCACAAAGGCGAAGCAGGCGCGGCTTTCGGCCTTGGCGGCTTCGTCGTCGCCCATGAACACAGGCTTCAGCAGTTCGACATACCAGTCGCAGACGAGATTCCAGACAAAGCGGTAGGCAGCGCTCGCCGCATCGTTGAAACGGTATGAGGTGATGCCGTTGGTGATTTCGCGCGAAACGCGCGTCAGTTCGGTCAAAATCCAGCGATTGACCGCCAGTTTTGCATCGCCGAGCCAGAAGTCATCGTTGCGCGCGACGCCGTTCATCTCCGCAAAGCGCGTCGCATTCCAGAGCTTGGTGCCGAAGTTGCGGTAGCCGGCAATGCGCGCCGGGTCGAGCTTCACGTCGCGGCCCTGCGCTGCCATGACGGCGAGCGTGAAGCGGAGTGCATCTGCACCGTATTCGTCGATCAGTTCGAGCGGGTCGATGACGTTGCCCTTAGACTTCGACATCTTCTGTCCGTTCTTGTCGCGCACCAGCGCATGGACATAGACCGTGTGGAACGGCTCTTCTTCCATAAAGTGCAGACCCATCATCATCATGCGGGCGACCCAGAAGAAAATGATGTCGAAGCCAGTGACCAGGACGTCGGTCTGGTAGTACGTCTTCAGTTCCGGCGTTTTGTCCGGCCAGCCGAGCGTCGAGAACGGCCACAGCGCCGACGAGAACCAGGTGTCGAGCACGTCCTCGTCACGGGTGAGTATCTCGCCCGGCTTGAAATTCTCCAGCTTTTCCTCGACCCAAGCCTTCCACGGCCCTTCATGGGCGAGGTAGTGCTGGATAGCTGCCTCCAATGCTTCTTCTTCGGACTTTTCGACGAAGATGTGCCCATCCGGGCCGTACCAAGCCGGAATCTGGTGGCCCCACCAGAGTTGCCGGGAGATCGTCCACGGCTGGATGTTTTCCATCCATTCGAAATAGGTCTTCTCCCAGTTCTTGGGCACGAAATTGGTACGTCCCTCGCGGACGGAAGCAATCGCCGGCTGGGCCAGCGTCGCAGCATCGGCGAACCACTGGTCGGTCAGCATCGGCTCGATGACGACGCCGGAGCGATCGCCAAAAGGCTGCATGATCTTCTTGTTCTCGACGTGAGGTATATCGTTGCCCTCGGCGTCCTTGACCGTCACGGCCAAGCCTTCGGCGTTGATGGCTGCAACGATGCGCTTGCGGGCTTCATAGCGGTCGAGTCCGCGATATTCCTCCGGGATGAGATTGATCTCATCGACGTCCGTCTCGCTCGGCAACTCACGGGTACGGGCGATTTCGACAGCGCGCGCGGCGCAGGCAGCATAGGGCTCGCCGTCGCTGCGCATCGTCGCGGTCGTGTCCATGAGACGATAGAGCGGAATGCTGTTGCGGCGTGCGACCTCGTAGTCGTTGAAGTCATGCGCGCCGGTTATCTTGACCGCGCCTGACCCGAAGGCCGGATCAGGGTACTCGTCCTTGATGATCGGGATCAGACGCCGGTGTTCTTTCGGTCCAACAGGAATTTCGCACAGCTTGCCGACGATCGGCGCGTAGCGTTCGTCGGACGGGTGAACGGCGACCGCGCCGTCGCCAAGCATGGTTTCAGGACGGGTGGTGGCGATGGAGATGTAATTGCGCTCTTCCTGGAAGACGACTTTGCCGTCCCCATCCTTCTCTACGTAAGTGTAGGTTTCGCCTCCGGCCAACGGGTATTTGAAGTGCCACATATGGCCTTCGACTTCGCGGTTCTCCACTTCGAGGTCGGAAATCGCCGTCTCGAACTTCGGGTCCCAGTTGACCAGCCGCTTGCCGCGATAGATCAGCCCTTCCTTGTAGAGCGTGACGAAAACTTCGAGCACGGCCTTGGACAGGCCCTCGTCCATGGTGAAGCGCTCGCGCGACCAGTCGCAGGAAGCACCAAGGCGCTTCAATTGGTTGAAGATCGCTCCGCCCGACTCCGCCTTCCACTCCCAAACTTTTTCGATGAACTGCTCACGGCCGATGTCGCGGCGATGGATCTGCTTTTCCATCAGCTTGCGCTCGACCACCATCTGGGTCGCGATACCGGCATGGTCCATGCCCGGCTGCCACAACACGTTCTTGCCACGCATGCGCTCAAAGCGCACCAGAATGTCCTGCAAAGTGTTGTTGAGCGCATGGCCCATATGCAGCGAGCCGGTGACGTTCGGCGGCGGAATGACGATGGTGAACGGCTCCGCGCCTTCTTCCGCGCCAGCGCCGGCACGGAAGGCATCCGCCTCCTCCCAGATTTTGGCGATCTTCGGCTCGACCGCCTTGGCGTCATAGGTCTTTTCAAGCATGGGAAAGGTCCGAACTGTCGGGATTTGTCGCTGACGGTGTAAATCGGAAGGGTGGCGCCAAGTCAACCGCAGCATCGCGGCGGTTTCCAGGCGAAGCGTCTCACCTCGAGGCGAACAATGCGCGCAGTACCGGAACCAGCGCCTGAGGCAAATCTTCCGCAATCAGGCCAGCCCCGAACCGGGCTCCGGCCTCGGCGTGAATCCACACCGCGGCGCAGGCTGCCTCAAATGCCGGCATGCCCTGTGCAACAAGCCCTGCGATAAGACCGGCCAGCACGTCGCCGGAGCCGGCCGTCGCCAGCCATGATGCCCCGTTGGCGTTGATCGCCGCACGGCCATCGGGAGCAGCAATCACCGTACCAGGCCCCTTGTAGACAATAACGCCATGCGAGCGGGCGGCTGCCTTGCGGGCCTTGTCGAGCTTGGACAGGCCTTCATCCTTTGCCAGCCCGGAAAACAGCCGGGCGAACTCGCCTTCGTGCGGCGTCAGCACCAGTGCCGCCGCATCGCGGGCGCCGGCGGTGATGAACAGAGAGGCAGGCGCGTCGCGAAAGGCAGTGATGCCGTCGGCGTCCAGCACCAGCGCTTCGACGCCTTCGGCGCGGCCCTTGCCGTCGCCCAGTACGGCCAGCGCAAGCTCGCGAGCTTTGTCGCCGACACCGAAGCCGGGTCCGAGCACGAATGCGGATGGGCGGCGATCCGCGATGAAGCTGTGCAATTCGCCAACATCATCCAGCTGGCGCAGCATGATCGAGGTGAGATGGGCGGCATTGACCATCAGGGCGTTGGCCGGCGACAGCACCGTCACAGCCCCTGCCCCGCTGCGGGCTGCGGCCAATGCGGAGAGGCGCGCCGCACCTGTTGACGTCGGCCCGCCGGAAAAGATGCCGACATGGCCGCGCTTGTACTTGTGGGCATCGACGGCGGGCGACGGCAACGCATTTTGCCAAAGATCAGGCGTGTTCTCGAAGGTGCGGGCTCCTACCCGGTCAATCACCGCGTCGCCAATGCCGATATCCGCGACGATCACCTCGCCGCAGAACTGTCGGCCGGGGAGCAAGAGGTGCCCGGGCTTTCTGCGGGCAAAGGTGACCGTCACCTCAGCATGAAATGCGTTGCCCAGTACTTGCCCGCTCTCGCCCGATACACCCGAAGGCAGGTCGATAGAGATGACGGGAATCTTGAGGCTGGCTGCATTCTCGATGGCACGGACCGCATCACTCTCTAGCGGCTTGGACAGGCCTGCTCCATAGAGAGCATCGACGACGACCGAACCGGGTTCCAGCACGAAATCGGCCAAAGGTGCGGCAACTACCGGACACTCGGTAGCGGCAATGGCGGCATCGCTATTCTCGCGCGGCTTGCCCGACGTCCACAACGAAACGGCCACGCCACTTTCAGTCAACAGGCGGGCTACTATGTAGCCATCACCGCCATTGTTGCCCGGGCCAGCCAGCACATGCACCTTTCCGGCATCGGGGTAACGCTCAAGTACAATGGCTGCGACCACCGCGCCTGCATTTCGCATCAAGCCGATGCCGTCAAACGGACCGGATGCGATTGCAAGCCTATCCGCCTCAGCCATTTCGGATGGGGAAAGAAGTTCAATGGACATTGCTTGTCGTTCCGCTTTGCCAGCCTCCCGTCAAGAGGCTCGACAATTGTTTCAGCTTTCACGCCGGGCAAATGCGAGGCCTCGGTGCTGGCAGCGCTCATAGTTCGAGAAAATGGGATCAAGGGCACTGCCCAATAAATACCCCGTCTGCTTAATTTATGTGCAATCCATTTTGCCAAACCCGTTCGACCCAGTGGTGATCTATCAACCTTGTGCGCAAAACCGACAAAATCTCGCGTTTTTCGGGCATTTTCCTCGAAATCGAGCGATCGCGCCACTCCCACTCCAACTGGCACGGATCATGCTTTTAGGTGGCGCGAGCGGACAACAAGCCGCGAAATTGGCAGTGGAGGCCTGGCATGAAAAAGATCGAAGCGATCATCAAACCGTTCAAGCTCGATGAAGTGAAAGAAGCGCTTCAAGAGGCCGGGCTGCAAGGCATCACTGTCATTGAGGCCAAGGGCTTCGGGCGCCAGAAGGGCCATACCGAGCTCTATCGCGGCGCAGAGTACGTGGTCGACTTCCTGCCCAAGGTTAAGATCGAACTGGTGCTTGGCGACGAGTCGGTCGAACCGGCCGTTGATGCCATCCGCAAGGCAGCCCAGACGGGTCGGATCGGCGACGGCAAAATCTTCGTCTCCAACATCGAAGAAGTCGTTCGCATCCGCACCGGCGAAACCGGCATCGACGCAATCTGATTTCGCAACTCCCAAGACAAAAAACGTCATCACACAGGAAAACATGACATGACGACAGCCGCCGACATCTTGAAGCAGATCAAGGACAACGACGTGAAGTTCGTCGATCTGCGCTTTACCGACCCGAAGGGCAAGCTGCATCACGTGACGATGGACGTGGCAGAAGTCGAAGAAGACATGTTCGCCGACGGCGTCATGTTCGACGGCTCGTCCATCGCCGGCTGGAAGGCCATCAACGAATCCGACATGGTGCTTATGCCCGACCCGGAGACGGTTCACATGGACCCGTTCTTCGCCCAGTCCACCATGGTCATCCTGTGCGACATTCTCGATCCGGTTTCGGGCGAGGCGTATAATCGCGACCCGCGCGGCACCGCCAAGAAGGCCGAAGCCTACATGAAGGCTGAGGGCATCGGCGACACCGTTTTCGTCGGCCCCGAAGCCGAATTCTTCGTGTTCGACGACGTCAAGTACAAGGCCGACCCCTACAACACCGGCTTCAAGCTCGACTCGACCGAACTGCCGTCCAACGACGACACCGATTACGAAACCGGCAACCTCGGCCACCGGCCGCGCGTCAAGGGCGGCTACTTCCCGGTTCCGCCGATCGATTCCTGCCAGGACATGCGTTCCGAGATGCTGACCGTGCTCACCGAAATGGGCGTGCGCGTGGAAAAGCATCACCACGAGGTGGCCGCGGCCCAGCACGAGCTTGGCGTCAAGTTCGACGCACTGGTGCGCAACGCCGACAAGATGCTGCTCTACAAGTATGTCGTGCACCAGGTTGCCAACGCCTACGGCAAGACGGCGACCTTCATGCCGAAGCCGATTTTCGGCGACAACGGCTCGGGCATGCACGTGCACCTGTCGATCTGGAAGAACGGCAAGCCGACCTTCGCCGGCAACGAATATGCCGGCCTTTCCGAGAGCTGCCTCTATTTCATCGGCGGCATCATCAAGCACGCCAAGGCCATCAACGCCTTCACCAACCCGCTGACCAACTCCTACAAGCGTCTGGTGCCGGGCTATGAAGCCCCGGTTCTGCTCGCCTATTCGGCACGCAACCGTTCGGCCTCCTGCCGCATTCCGTTCGGCAACTCGCCGAAGTCGAAGCGCGTCGAGGTCCGCTTCCCCGATCCGGGCGCGAACCCATACCTCGCCTTCGCGGCGCTGTTGATGGCCGGCCTCGACGGCATCAAGAACAAGATCCACCCCGGCCAGCCGATGGACAAGGATCTCTATGACCTTCCGCCGAAGGAATTGAAGAAGATCCCGACCGTGTCAGGCTCGCTGCGCGAAGCGCTTCAAAACCTCGACAAGGACCGCGCCTTCCTCAAGGCCGGCGGCGTCTTCGACGACGACCAGATCGACAGCTACATCGAGTTGAAGATGGCCGAAGTGATGCGCTTCGAAATGACGCCGCATCCGGTCGAATACGACATGTACTATTCGGTCTGATCCAGGCTTCCCCTATCGCGCAAGGCCCCGGCGGAGACGCCGGGGCCTTTTGCTTTCCGCCCTAATGCGGTGGAATATCCGGCCGTATCGGGGGGTGCCGCATTCATGGGCACGACGTTGCTCTCGCTCATTCTTCACGGCCCAAATTTGTTTGTCGGTTATGGCTTGGCATTCGCGGCTGGATCGACTAGATGAGCCCCGCACCTGTTGCTTCGTTCATCAGGTGCGATGGACAGGTTGCCCCTCGGGTTGAGGGCACCCAGGCCCAGCCGGGAGAGTCCATAGGGATGAGCGATTGCCCCAACCCATGCGCAGCGTAACCGGCTGTCGTAGATCGCAAGGACGGAGAGGTGGCCGAGTGGTTGAAGGCGCACGCCTGGAAAGTGTGTATACGGGGAACCGTATCGCGGGTTCGAATCCCGCTCTCTCCGCCACTATCAGATTGCAAACTCCCAATAGCCCGATTTGAGCGACGAAATTCCTTTTGATTTCAAAGGTGGTTAGCGGTTTCGACCGAACCACAGAGACTGCCTCGAGCGCAAATTTCAGTCTCTGAATGGTTTTTGTCTCAAACCATGCGAACCTCACCCGATTGGGTTCGGTCAAAAAATATCACGTTATTTCAATGTATTACGGTTATGGCACAACGCCCGAGTTGTAACGGGTGCTTTCACCATCCAGCCTGAACAGAGACACCAGAGGTGGGCGTTTCCTAGCGGAATAGGACGCAATGCAACGACGCGACATCGCATCTATAGAATAAAGTCGGCGAAGGTGTGGGGAACGGACTTACCGGTTTGAAGTGACACCCGACAACACAAACCAAGGGGTCGGCTGCTGGCAGGTCAGTGTGATCTCATACCCGTAGCGGATCAGCATTGAGTGGTGTCTTTACCGGAAATCGGCAGCGGTCAGCGTATAGGAGGTTTGGCGACGATGCGAGTAGGCCTCGCGGGCGACATCGTGGATCGAACTGCGCGTCGCATCGAAGGTCGAGAGATACATCTCTTCCGACACCTCAGTGCTGCGCAATTCAGCAGGGGACCTGGCGAGCGCTTCCACTTCGACAAAGAACGGCACTTCGAACATGCCGTCGTGCCCGATAAAGCGAATGGCGTTGCGCACTTCGTCGAAGCTGCGGCTGGGATTCAGGAATTCAAGGGTCATCGTTGATCTGCCCTTACTGTTTGCAGCAGCAGTGGTACACGCATAAACCCGTTCATGTGCTCCTTGCGTCGCACATCATTCCGACGATTGAGGGAAAGCATCCCGTCGGTTGCGGCCGAGTGGCTAAGGCCGATCATCTCCTGCCCTTCGCGGCTGGCTGGAACGCCGGTGAAGACATGATAGATGGTCCAGGATCGGTCGGCTTCGATCCGGCGGCCATATTGTTCGTCGCCTGGTGCGCGGGCGGATGCACCGCCTTCATTGTCCCAGACGCCGATCGCGCGGTCGTGCCGCTCCCGTTCGATTTCATCTATGTATCGGGTCATGATCGTGGCCTTTCTCTAGTGGTCACGTCGGCATCAATGATGCCGGAAAATAGCACGTTACCGGATAAGTCGGTGATCGCGATGGCGTCGGGCCGTTGAGGCATATCGAGCGTCTGCGAAAGCAGTTGCGCAATCTCAATGGCGTTAGCGAGATCGACGGCTTCTACCGCCTCTCGGCCCACGACGGCATGAGCGTCATCTGTCTCCCGCGTGCGGTAAAACTCGATGACAACTTTCATGGCGCCCATTGCTCTTTCAGCCGGAGCAGCACTCCCTCAGCGCTTGCCTTTACCTTGTGACGCGTTGGCATTTGCAGCGACCTTGATCTGGTTGCCGAAGGTGCTTTCAGGCTTTGGCCGAGCCTTCTCCTGCTTCGGCTTTCTGATCTCGCGATTGCTTCGTTTCTGGCCTTTAGCCATGTCCGAACGTCCTTTCGATGAGGGTTGCGCCATTACCGGATTGCGACATGTCGACCGGCTCGAGGCTGTCCTGCGTCGTCACTCGCTCATGGCGTTCGTCGTCGTTGCGGATGCGATATTGCAGTGAATCTCCCCGTGCCGGCAGTCTGCCGGTTATGCGGTAGATATCGGCGGGCAAAGCTGGTCTCATGAAACCGCCCTTGAGCCGGACAGCCTGTCCGATCGCGAAGAGATGAGCAGGAGCCTCGTGGCGGGCGGGACGGATTGTGCGTCGGATTGGGTTGGTCGATATCATGATTGTTGGTGATCCTTTTCGAGAGCGGCGTCGAGATCGGCGGGATCGATCGGCGCCATCTGATGTGTGTGGCCATCAATGCCGATGGCGGGCAGGTGGATGAAGGCGCCTACACGTCTCCAGGCAAGGCGGGAGGATACCTCCAGCAGTTCCTCATCCTGGTCCACGCGATATTCGCCGGCGGGCTGTGCGGCGTCGAAGCCGGGCAGCATGAAGGGTGCGGAGAACCGGACGATGGTTTGTGTGGTGCGCGTTGTCATGGTCGATACTCCGCAGGAGCACGCAAACGCGCCTCCTGCATCATTCCCGTTCGAACCGGAACGAACTTCCGTGCTGCCAGTACATCCGTGGTCAGCGGCGCGTTCATTCCAAGGTTCGAACAGAGCGATATGCGCGCCGGGTCGGCGCTTGATGCATTCGCTATCGAGAATTCGGTGGTGAATGGCGGGTCTCTGACACCGCAAAAAGCCAAGTCGGCCAAATCAACGAGTTTTATATATGGGCTGTCCCTACCCGGTAAGCAAGGAGCGGGTCGATATTATTTTATCTGGAATTGAATAATGGCTCTTCCATAAAAACAAATCGCATTGAAAATCAGAAAATACGTATTGAAAACAACAAATGCCGCATCGATAGAAACGATATAAATTTCACCGATCCCGTCTTTTTAAAGAAATAAACTTAGCACTCCTATCATTCGAGTGCCAAAGCCGCTATGTATCTGAGGTGGCCGCCCTATGCGCCGGCCTCAGAAAGAACCCACATGAAATTCCGGCCTCTCCATGACCGCGTCGTCATTCGACGTGCGGAAGGCGATCTCAAATCCAAAGGCGGGATCATCATTCCCGACACCGCGAAAGAAAAACCTCAGGAAGGCGAGGTCATCGCCGTCGGCCCAGGTTCCCGCGACGAAAGCGGCAAGCTGATCCCGCTCGACGTCAAGCCGAGCGATCTCATCCTGTTCAGCAAATGGTCCGGGACCGAGGTCAAGATCCATCACGAAGACCTTCTGATCATGAAGGAGAGTGACATCATGGGAATCGTTGAGAAGACCGAAGCTGCGAGTAGGAAAAGTGCCTGAGCGGCCAGCTTCCGATCCTGTGATCCTCACAACCGAACTGGACCCGACATCATGTCTGCCAAGGAAATCAGATTCTCTAATGACGCTCGCGACCGCATGCTGCGCGGCGTCGAGCTGCTGAACAACGCCGTCAAGGTGACGCTCGGGCCGAAGGGCCGCAACGTCGTCATCGACAAAGCCTATGGCGCGCCGCGCATCACCAAGGATGGTGTGACCGTCGCCAAGGAGATCGAGCTTTCCGACAAGTTCGAGAACATGGGCGCGCAGATGGTGCGCGAGGTGGCCTCGAAAACCAACGACCTCGCCGGCGACGGAACCACCACCGCGACGGTTCTCGCCGCTTCCATCCTGCGCGAAGGTGCCAAGCTGGTCGCTGCCGGCATGAACCCGATGGACTTGAAGCGCGGCATCGATCTCGGTGTCGCTGCCGTCGTCAGGGAAATCCAGGCTCGCGCCAGGAAGGTCAAGTCGTCGGCAGAGGTCGCCCAAGTCGGCACGATCGCGGCTAACGGCGACGCGACGGTGGGCGAGATGATCGCCAGTGCGATGGATAAGGTTGGCAACGAAGGCGTCATCACCGTCGAGGAAGCCAAGACGGCCGACACCGAACTCGACGTGGTCGAGGGCATGCAGTTCGATCGCGGCTATCTCTCGCCCTACTTTGTGACCGATCCCGAGAAGATGCGCGTGGAACTGGATGCCCCTTACATCCTCATTCATGAGAAGAAGCTTGGCAATCTTCAAGCCATGCTGCCGATCCTCGAAGCGGTGGTGCAAAGCGGCAAACCGATGCTGATCATCTCCGAAGACGTCGAGGGCGAGGCGCTCGCCACGCTGGTAGTCAACAAGTTGCGCGGCGGCCTGAAGGTTGCGGCCGTGAAAGCTCCAGGCTTTGGCGACCGCCGCAAGGCCATGCTCGAGGACATCGCCGTGCTGACCGCCGGCCAGATGATTTCAGAAGATCTCGGCATCAAGCTGGAAAACGTCACGCTCGACATGCTCGGTCGGGCCAAGCGCATCGTGATCGAGAAGGATACCACGACAATCATCGACGGCTCCGGCGACAAGCCAAGCATCGCGGCGCGCATCAGTCAGATCAAGGCGCAGATCGAGGAAACGACTTCCGACTACGACAAGGAGAAGCTGCAGGAGCGGCTGGCCAAACTCGCCGGCGGCGTCGCTGTCATCCGTGTTGGTGGCGTGACTGAGACCGAGGTCAAAGAAAAGAAGGACCGCATAGACGACGCGCTGAACGCCACCCGCGCGGCTGTCGAGGAAGGCATCGTGCCGGGCGGCGGCGTGGCGCTGCTGCGTGCCAGAGCGGTGCTTGCCCCTCTGACAGGTGACAACGCCGATATAACTGCAGGCATTTTGATCGTGCGGCGGGCGCTTGAAGCGCCGGTCCGACAGATCGCCGAGAATGCAGGCGTCGAGGGCTCGATCGTGGTCGGCAAGCTCACGGACAGCAAGGACCCCAACCAGGGCTTTGATGCCCAGACCGAAACCTATGTCGACATGATCAAGGCCGGTATCGTCGATCCCGCCAAGGTTGTCAGAACCGCCCTGCAGGACGCCGGCTCGATCGCGGCGCTCCTGATCACCGCCGAGGCGATGATCGCCGACGTCCCAGCGAAGGATACCACGTTAACGGCCGGCAACGGTGGCATGGGTGGAATGGGATACTGAGAGCAGTGCCTGAACCGTTCGGCCGGCGCGGTCGGATGAAGCAATCCTCACCACAATCTGGAAGGAAGACCACCATGGCTACGCAGAGCACAACGAACCCGTCTCTCTCCAGCCGTTGGGAGAACTACCAACCTTCAAAGACCATGCTGGTCTGGGCCTGCATTGCCGCGGCGATAGCAACGATCGTGGTCGGGTTCAGCTGGGGCGGCTGGGTCACCGGCGGCACGTCACAGAAGATGGCCGTGACCGCTGGCGACACGGCGCGTGGCGAACTGGCGTCCGCCATATGCGTTGAACGGTTCAACGCAGCGCCGGATGCGGCCGCGAAACTTGCCGAGTTCAAGGCTATATCCGACAGCTACAAGAAACGGCAGTTCGTCGAAGCCGGTGGCTGGGCAACTATGCCGGGCCAGACGACTGCCGACCGGCTTGGAGTCCAGGGCTGTGTCACCGCGCTTGGCGTATAATACCCCCGCTTAAAGCGCTCAGGCAGACGCCAGGGCGTTTTCACCCGCCACAGGAAGGAACTTCAGCAATGATCTTGTTTGGGAAGAAGACAGATACGCAGCCGACGTTCAAGCAGATCGAAGAAAATCGCTTCGAGCAGATCCGCAAGGCGGCGGCTGAACGGCGCCGAAAATCGGATACCGACGGCACCCGCCGCCGCGCCCGCCAGAAGGCCGAGGACAACAGGCTGATCTGAGGTGCATGTGCTCTACTCGAAAAGGCAGCATCCGATGCGATATCTTGATCGAATAAGAACGGAACCGTCCCTCTGGTTCCTGATACTGATGGTCGGTGGCTTGGCCGCCACGATCCTTTACGTGGTTCTGACTAGCATCACCTATTGAGTGAAGTGCAAGCCAGCTTCACCGATCCGACCATGGGATAATGGATAGGCATGGGGATGCGATCAGCGTATCTCCGGTATCCAGCCGCTAGGGAGCTTGCTCTGCTGATCGCAGAGGCATTAAGGGTAGGAAGCAGGCTGACATGCTCAGGCTGTCCGACTTGGGTGCGGAATAGTCCCAGGAGGCCAACCAACAAGTTCGCCAAGCGGCGATCAGCTGCGGCGGCTCAACTGCAGAGAACCTAATGACGTGCCGAACACCGCTTCCATCTGCTCTGACCACGGCCGCTCTGCGACAACCATCAGATTGTTGAGCGACAACGCTGGCGGAGTTCGGTGGATGAGCAGCTTTTCCAGCACGTCCGGGGCAAGATAGGCCAGCCGCATCATCCGGCTGACAAAGCGATCGCTGACATTGTCGGCGTCGGCAATGTCGGCGATGGTCGAGGCCTCGCCGCGTTCGATCCTGCGCCGCCAGTTCCAGGCGCGAGCTATAGCGCGCAGCACATGCGCGTCCTGCACCCGCGCCTCGGTCGACGCATGATCTGCTGGTGGCAGGATTTTCGGACGACCGTTCTTCCGGCGAACAGAGAGTGGGATGACTACGCGGATGGTGTTTTCCTTCATGCCGCGTCCTTTTCCATCTGCGGTTCCAATATCTGACGCGCCAGCGTGCTGATGCCGTCATGACGCAGATCGACGGCAAGGCCTGATGCGCCAACCGTAACGCGCGCCACGAGCAACTGAACAATCCGCATCTGCTCGGCCGGAAACAGCGAAGCCCAGAGCGTGTCGAAATCATCAAGCGCAGCAATCACTGCCTTGTCATCAAGGTCCGGCATGTCCGATTTCAGGGCGGCAAGTGCTCGCGCTCGGATTTCAGGTGTGGCGATCATGCGACGGATTTCGCCGACAACTGCATCCTCAACCATCGCGGCAGGAAACCGTTGCGGTCCTTCCGCATCGGTGGGGCGGTTCCGGATCAGGTCCATCGAGGTATAGTAACGATAGAGCTTGCTGCCCTTTTTCGTCGCGGTTGGCGTCATTGCAGCGCCGGTGTCAGTAAAAATCAGCCCCTTCAGCATCGCCGGTGTCTGGTTTCTCGACGCGGCAGCACGCAGCCGAGGGCTGGTCTTCAGGATCGAATGGACCGCTTCCCATAACTCGCGATCGATGATTGCCTCATGCTCGCCCGGATAACTGGTCCCCTTGTGAACGGCCTCGCCGATATAGATGCGATTGTTGATCAGCTTGTAGAGAAAGCCCTTGTCGATCAGCCTGCCGCGTTTGTTGACGACGCCCTCGGCCGCCAGCGCCTTCGCCAGCGTGGTAGCCGATCCAATTGCCACAAAGCGCTCGAAGATCATCCTGACCGTTTTGGCCTCCTCTTCATTGATCACCAGTTTCCGGTCGTGGACATCATAGCCAAGCGGGACATAGCCACCCATCCACATGCCCTTCTTGCGAGAAGCTGCGAATTTGTCGCGAATGCGTTCGCCAATCACCTCGCGCTCGAATTGCGCGAAGGACAGCAGGATGTTGAGCGTCAGACGTCCCATCGACGTCGTGGTGTTGAAGGACTGGGTGACCGATACGAACGTCACCTGATTGCGTTCAAAAATCTCGACCAGCTTGGAAAAATCCATCAGCGATCGCGACAGCCGGTCAATCTTGTAAACAACGATGACGTCGATCAGTCCTGCCTCGACATCGGCCAGCAGTCGCTGCAATGCGGGTCGCTCCAGCGTGCCGCCGGAGTGGCCGCCATCGTCATAGCGTTCACGAATGGCAGCGAACCCTTCCGAGCGCTGGCTGGCGATATAGGCCTCACAGGACTCACGCTGGGCATCGAGCGAGTTGAACTCCATCTCGAGGCCTTCCTCGGAAGATTTGCGCGTGTAGATCGCGCAGCGCAAGCGGCGCTGGGGCTGTTGAATATTCATCGTTCACTCCTGCGCGCATTGCCAAGACCAAAGAACCGATAGCCATTCCAGTTGCTGCCGGTGATCGCGCGCGCAGCAGCAGATAGCGATTTGAACCGTCTCCCTTGCCACTCGAAGCCATCGCGCAGCACAGTGACCGTGTGCTCGACACCATCCCACTCCCGAACCAGCCGCGTGCCGATGACCGGATTGCGCGGATCGGCGATGATTGCTTTACGATCGGATACGCCGTCGATCTCGTCGGCCAACAGATCCAGCATCTTGCGCGTCTCGCGCGAAAGTCCGCCAAGCGCCAGTTCCTGGACGCGCCAGGCCAGTCGCAACTCGAGATAGCCACGGCTGTTGTTTGGCGCCGGTGCGGCGAACAGCGCCTCCCACTCGGCCTTCAGTTCCCTGACCGACATGCGCTTCAGCGCTGCCAGCCTGGCCAACACCGATGCATCAGCGGCGGCACCCTCGCGCTGTCGTTTCGGTCCGGGCCCCGCCCGTTTCGTCGCTTTCAACATCATTGCACTCCAACTCGGTTGCTCGGTTTGCGACGACCAACACAGCGTTTGAGGGCGAGAATGTCGAATGAACTGTCTCTGCCGGCGGCAGATAAATGACTGGATTGTTCGGGCAGGATGCGCCTCAGCCCGGCGGCGAGAATCCGGCCGACTTCGGCAAGCCGCTCATCGGCCGTCATGCGGTCAGGTGACAAGGGGTTCGGGGTGGAGGAAATGTCGTGCATGAGACCGTTCGCAATCAATCCTGATCAGCAAACGGTAGGTGCGAAATTGGAAAGCACAAGCGAATTCAGATACTTGTCTAATGAGCGCGAAATCATTCGTACGACTGCGCTTCACAACACCGTCGGAAAACACGGCCGTCGGCATCAATGCTGGGCGGGTGGCAGTGCCAGAATGCGAATCAGCTCTCTGGTGTTGCCGGACTGGCCGCGACACAAAACGTGTGATTGACGGCCATCGCGTTCCGCTCTACGTCAATCCGCATAAATGCGTGATAACGAGAGGGAATGGTGACCGCCATGCGATCAAGATGACATCGGCTATTGCGACGTTCGGACAGTCGATCGCCAAAGCCAGAAAAGAGAAGGCGCTAAGCCAGAAGGATCTGGCTGGCCGTATTCTGAAGGAAGAAGATGGCAGGGCCATCTCACCGCAATATCTCAACGACATCGAGCACGACCGGCGAAGCCCCACCTCGGATCATCTGATTCGGCAATTTGCCGTTGTCCTCGACATGGACGAAAATACGCTATTCGTTCTTGCCGGAAAGATACCGGACGATGTTCGCCGCGACGTTGCTGATCCCGTCGAAGCTGGCGTGGCCTTCATGAATTTCCGAAAGACGGTAGCAAAGAGGTAATCCGGGCATGGTCAAGATGGTTCGTGATGCGTCTGGTCGCTTTGCGCAACGCCCTTATTATCTCGCTGAGGAGCTGGACCGTGAATGCGAGCAGATCGTCACGGGCTTCTTGACCATCCGCCACGGTGCGATCCGCTTTCCCATCACCACCGATGAGCTGTCTGTGCTGATCGAGATGGAGGGAGCCGACCTCGATTCGTGCGTCGACCTTTCCAATTATGGCGATGATGTCGAGGGCGTAACGGCTTTCTACGCTGAACGGGAGCCGGACGTGATGATCTCCGACCGGCTGGCAAATGATCCCCGCCGCGAGAACCGGCTTCGCACCACGCTTGCGCATGAGTTCGGCCATGTCCGTTTCCACCGGCATCTGTGGGCAGAGAAGCTGTCCACCGGCGATCTGTTCGCAGTCGAGGAAGAAAATGACAACAAGGCGATCTGCAAGCGCGACACCATCCTGAATGCGCGCCAGAACGACTGGATGGAATGGCAGGCAGGTTATGTCAGCGGCGCCATCCTGATGCCTGTTTCAGCTGTCCGAAAGCTGGTCGACGAATATTGCACGCCGCAGGGCATCCTTGGCGCAGTCGAGCTCAAGTCGGATCACGGTCAGATCCTCGTTCATTCGCTCAAGGATGAGTTCCAGGTGTCGGAAGAAGCCGCGCGGGTTCGCCTTCAGGCATTGAATCTGCTGGTGGGCATTTCGCAGCAATCCACACTGTCGCTCTGAGTTTTCCCCGTTAATCCGCTGAATGGCGTATTTTTGCGATTGACTCCGATGGCCTGCACACTACGCTCTTTAGCAGATTGGCGTGCGATGCGCCAAACGCTGAAAAGGAGCAGATATGCCTTCGATTGCTGCGTTCATTCGCAAGACCCCCGTCTCGTCCCTGCGCACCTATTTCGAGCACACCGGAGTCGATCTGCCGATCGCCGTCAACTGGAGCGCGCCGGACGCCGATGTCGTGCGACCCCTTCTTCAAGCTGTCGACGAAATGTCGGACGAAGCCCGTTCCCGCGTGAGAATCGATGCTGAGCGTGTCAACGCAATGGCCGATGAGGTTGGGCAGGTTGCCCTCTACGGCGTGATCGACGATCGCGCCGTACTTGATGATCTCGGCAACGGCCACGCACGCGCCTTGTGGATTTTTCTGAAAAAGCCGACGGAATTTCGTCGGGCAGAAGAGGCGCGCTACACCGATGAGAAGCGCCGCGGACGATATTGGGATGGCTTCGTCAGCATGCCAGGACGTGACCTACGCCAAGATGCGGCATCGCTCGAGGCTTTCACGGCGGCACTGCGGATACGCTTTGCATCGAACAATGTGCATGTCGATATTTTTGAACGGACGCGTTCGATCTCTGATGGCACCGATTTCGAGATCATTCAGATCGCGATCTACCGCGAGGGCCTGCCTGACGACCGGTTCGCCTTCAACAATGCCGGCGTGCTGGAGCGCCGCCCGTATCGCCCGGTCTTTGAGGCGGCACTGACCTATGAACCCGCAACCGGCGTGATCGAGGTTGTGGCAAACGTCGGCGAGAGTCGCGCTGAACTGGCCCACTTCCTGACCCGCGACCTGCTCGGCATTGAGTTTCGAGGCCAGAAGGTTCCACTTCGCAAATATGATCTCGACGTCTTGCTCACACCCCACGAATTCGCAACCGATCCTGAAGACGGGATCGAGTCCGTGGATGTGAAGCTGCTCCGCCTGGTTCCGTTCGAGAACAATGGGGAGCGCTTGACGCTCGAATGCCTGCGGAACGCTGATCGCACCATCTGGAGCATGGCGACCGAACGGTTCGGTCCTCATGACCCTCTTGTTGGCGGATGGCGGGCGACGCAGGCGAAGCTCACCATCAAACTACGCCCCAAGGGCGAAGCAAGGCGTGGAAAGACAATCCCCCTGACGATTACAATGTCGGGCTGCAATCTGAGAGAGCAGACCGAGGCAGAGCAACTGATCGGCGAAAAATATCTGCGGCGCTGGGGCATTCTCTCCGAGGTGGAAAGTGGCGACACCGATTGATCGCCAGGCCGTCGAGTTGATCCTGTCGGTCCTGGAAAGCCCGAGCGCAAGGATCTCCGGGACGTTGCTTTCGGACTACCATCCGAAACAGGAGGCGGCGCTGCTTGCCGCCAATCTTCTCAAACCGTGCGGCCACCTTCCGGTGGCCGTTTCGCTGGCTGATCATGACGACGAGCCGGTTTCGCTGACTTGGTCCGCCGAGCACGAAGGCTATGGATATTTCAGCCCGGCTGAGGGCTGGATTACCGTTCCCAATGAGCGCTTGGCCGTTTTCGGCGTCAACTATTCGGTATTTCTGGCTCAGATGATGGTCCAGTTCGATCTCGCATCCCGTAGCGGTGCGACGGCGCTGATCCCAAACATGCTGTGGGAAGTGGGCGATGCCCGCATCGGCCGCCGCAAGACACGCACATCGATCTGGTTCGCCCGCCGCCTATACGACCCAGCCGTTTGGCGGCAGATTGCCGACGCTGCCGCGCGACGGCCTATCATGCAGATTCGGGTCATCCTGACCAGCACACCTTCCGCCCGTCTGTCGGACCAGCCAATCCCCGGTCACCTTGTTGTCTCCGTCAGGGACGTGATCGATTTTGGCGCGGGCCTCGCCATCAGGCCCGATATTCTCACGGCACGTCTGGACGGCACATCTCCTATTGACGTGCAGGAGAGGCTTCATCTGACACCGGACGGACGGAAACTGACCATCAACGGAACCGTCACGATTGAATTCAGGTCAGACACCCACATCACGATAATTCGTAAGCTTGTCGCCGGCTTCAAGAGCCGAAGACGATACAGGGCTAGTGAATTGCTCAATGATGCAGCGCCCAGCGTGAAGACGCTGCGCCAGGCATTTGGCGCTCAAAAATGGGCGGAGCTCGCGCCCTATCTGAAATCCGAGGGCGGGCTCTGGGGTTTCGACCTCTGACGAATTTCTCTCTGTTTTTCTCTCTCTGACCGGGTCGGTTTTCTCTCTGCCCGTCCACCAATCTCCTCGGGTCTTCGAACGAAACCCAAGGAGAAACGGATGTCTACCAGGCACCTCTCCCAGATCGAGCTCGCTGCTCGCTGGAACATTTCACATCGCACATTGGAACGCTGGCGCTGGACGGGTGAAGGCCCGCAATTCGTCAAGCTCGGTGGTCGCGTCGTCTATCGCCTTGAAGATGTAGAGGCGTTTGAGGCGGAACAGATCCGCCAGAGCACGCCCGGCCGCCGCCATCAGGCTTCGGCGTAGGGGGCGGTGATGACGATTTCCAACCGCATCACCAAGATCGCCGCCTTGCGCGAGCACCACTACGGTCTCGACAAGCTCCCTGCCGTCGTCCGTGTCCCGGCGCTCGCTGGTCGCGACGAGACGCTGAAGCCGATCGAGACCAGCACCGTCGACGATCTCGCCTTCGCCCTGCTGGGCCTCATTGAACGGTCATCCGCCCTTTATCGCGAGATCGAGGCGGTGCGCATCATCCATGACGAAGCACGCAAGGCCGGCGCCCTAGGCACCGACATTGCCATCGACGTGGTGATAGCCACGAAGGAGGGCAAATAATGGCCCTCCCCGTCATCACCATCGACGAGCGGATGGCAGCGCCGCGCAGCATCAAGGGCTGCATCTTCGGCAAGTCCGGCATCGGCAAGACCTCGCTGTTGTGGACGCTCAACCCGGCCACCACGCTGTTCATGGACCTGGAAGCTGGCGATCTCGCCATCGAGGGTTGGGCCGGCGACACCATCCGGCCCAAGACCTGGGACCAGTGCCGCGACTTCGCCGTCTTCATCGGCGGCCCCAACCCGGCGTTGCGCGACGACCAGCCCTACAGCCAGGCGCACTACGACGCCGTCGTCGAGCAGCTCGGCGATCCGGGTCAGCTCGATCGCTATCAGACGGTGTTCATCGACTCGATCACGGTCGCAGGGCGCCTGTGCTTCCAGTGGGCCAAGGGCCAGCCGGAAGCGTTCTCCGACAAGACCGGCAAGCCCGACATTCGCGGCGCCTACGGTCTGCATGGCCGCGAGATGATCGCCTGGCTGACCCACCTGCAGCACACGCGTTCGAAGAACATCTGGTTCGTCGGCATCCTCGACGAGAAGCTCGACGACTTCAATCGCAAGATCTTCGTGCCGCAGATCGAGGGCGCCAAGACCGGCCTCGAACTGCCCGGCATCGTCGATGAAGTCATCAGCATGGTCGAGCTGAAGGACGATGAGGGTGAGCCCTACCGCGCTTTCGTCTGCCAGACGCTCAACCCCTTCGGCTTTCCCGCCAAGGACCGCTCCGGCCGGCTCGACATGATCGAACAGCCGGATCTCGGCCGGCTGATGGACAAGATCCGCAACGCCGCGCGCCAGGCTTTCGCCGCGCCGGCGACAGCCGCCTCCACCCAATCCTCCTCCGCAGCTCAAGAACAAGGAGCCTGACCCATGTCGGCATGGAACGATTTCAACGACGCACAGACCAACACCAACCTGATCCCGAAGGGCACTCTGGCCAAGGTGCGTCTGACCATCCGCCCGGGCGGTTTCGATGACCCCTCGCAGGGCTGGACCGGCGGCTATGCCACGCGCGGCTCGACCGGTTCTGTCTATCTCAATGGCGAATTCACCGTCTTGGAAGGTCCGTATGCCCGCCGCAAGATCTTCACGCTGATCGGCCTTTACAGCCCCAAGGGTCCCGATTGGGCCAATATGGGTCGGGCTTTTGTCCGGGGCATGCTCAACTCCGCCCGCGGCCTTTCCGACAAGGACATGAGCGAGGCGGCACAGGTCGCGCGCCGCATCTCGGGCTTTGCCGATCTCGATGGCCTGGAGTTCGTCGCTCGCATCGACATTGGCACGGATGCCAATGGTGACGACAAAAACGAAGTCCGTGCTGCCGTGACGCCCGACCACAAGGACTATGCCGCAATCATGGGCATGGTCCGGGCTGCGCCGCAGACCAGCGCGGCACAGGCTGGCTCGCCGCAGGGCAATGCCTATGCCGAGGCCAGGCAGCAGAGCACGGCGCCCTCGGCGCGCCCGTCATGGGCACAATAGAGAGAGGGCCCGGCCATGTTGCTTCGTCCTCGCCAGATACTCTTTGTCGAGCGTAGCCTGTCTGCGCTCGACACCCACGCCAATACGCTCGGCGTTGCGCCGACCGGCGCCGGCAAGACCATCATGTTGTCGGCCGTCGCCGGGAAGATGATCGGCGGTACTGATGCAAAGGCAGCCGTTCTCGCCCATCGCGACGAACTGACCGTTCAGAACCGGCAGAAGTTCGCCCGCGTCAATCCTGCCATTACCACCTCGGTGGTCGATGCCAGTCACAAATCCTGGAATGGCCGGGTCACCTTCGCCATGGTGCAGACCTTGTCGCGCAGCACCAACCTTTCCGCCATGCCCACGCTCGATCTGCTGGTCATCGATGAGGCGCATCACGCCACGGCCGACAGCTACCGCCGTATCATTGATGAGGCGTTCAAGCGCAATCCCGCCTGCCGCATCTTCGGTGTCACCGCAACACCCAACCGTGGTGATCGCAAGGGTCTTCACGAGGTCTTCTCCAACGTTGCCGACCAGATCCGCATTGGCGAATTGATCCGTTCGGGGCATCTGGTGCCGCCCCGTACCTTCGTCATCGACGTCGGCGTCAAGGACGAACTGGCCAGGGTGCGCAAGACCGCCAGCGATTTCGACATGGGCGAGGTCGAGCGCATCATGAACTGCGCCCCGGTCACCGATGCAGTCGTCCAGCACTGGAAGGACAAGGCCGCCGATCGGCAGACCGTGGTGTTCTGCTCGACGGTCGACCATGCCCGTAGCGTTGCCGACGCCTTCAAGGCCGCCGGCATTGCCGCAGGTCTCGTCCATGGCGAGATGGGGGATAGCGAGCGCAAATCGGTGCTTGCCGCCTATGCCGCCGGCGAATTGCGGATCGTCGTCAATGTCGCGGTGCTGACCGAAGGTTGGGATCATCCGCCGACGTCCTGCGTGGTGTTGCTGCGGCCGAGCTCCTTCAAATCGACAATGATCCAGATGGTCGGGCGGGGCTTGCGCACAGTCTCGCCCGAGGAGCATCCGGGCGTTATCAAGACCGACTGCATCGTGCTCGATTTCGGCACGTCCAGCCTGATGTACGGCTCGCTCGAGCAGGAGGTCGATCTCGTCGGGCACGAAGCGTCCGGCGATGTACCGACCAAATGCTGCCCGCAATGCGATGGGGACATCCCGCTCGGCTGTCAGGAATGTCCGCTCTGCGGTTTCGTCTTCGAAAACATCGACGATGACATTGGCGACATTCCGCTCACCGATTTTGTGATGTCGGAGATCGATCTCCTCAAGCGCTCCAGCTTCCGCTGGTGCGATCTGTTCGGTGACGACGCCGCATTGATGGCCAACGGTTTCTCCGCGTGGGCCGGTGTCTTTTTCCTCAGTGGCCGCTGGTACGCGGTCGGCGCGGCGAAAGGGATCGAGCCGCGCCTGCTCTCGATCGGTGAGCGCATGGTGTGTCTGGCCGCCGCTGACGACTGGCTGAACGAGCACGAATCCGATGAGAGCGCCCACAAGACACGGCGCTGGTTGTCGCAACCGCCCACCGACCGGCAGCTGGCGTACCTTCCGGCCGACTACCGGCATGATTTCGGGCTGACCCGCTATCAGGCTTCGGCGCTGCTCTCCTTCCAGTTCAACCGCGCCGCCATCCGCAGCCTCGTCTTCGGTGCGGACGGACAGGACCTGGCGAGGGCGGCATGATGATCGACCCGACCGAAGCCGAACAGGCAGCGATCCGCAGTGCCATGAAGCCGGTCGCCGAGATCATGGAGGAGATCGGCTGGCAGACCCGGCTTGCCGATCTTTCCGAACAGCAGGTGCTGACCCTGATCGAGGTGACCGCCACCGGTTTCCAGGACGCGCTTCGGGAACACGCCGCCGCCAATCCCACCCTCGTTCCGGAGGTGCCGTTCTGATGAAACTCTGCACAAAATGTGGCGTCGAAAAGGACCTCGGCGAATTTGGTCGTCGGAAGCTGAGCGCGGACGGTCGACAGAGCTGGTGTCGAGATTGCCGGCGTGAGTACCAACGAATCTATGCTCAGAACTGCAGGGATCCGAAGCGACATCGCGAAGCACAACGCCGATACCGCACGCGGCATGCCGAAAAGCACCGTGCCCACTGCATTGTCAGGAAAGCGATTCTGAGCTGCCGGATCATCGTGCCCGTCTGGTGCCAGCGCTGCGGCTGTGTGACCGAACTCGAAGCTCACCACCACGACTATTCGCAGCCACTCGCTGTCGAATGGCTGTGCTCGATCTGCCACGGGCGCGCGCACCGTCGCTACGAGGGAGGCGATCATGCTGGACTATAATCGCCGCCCGGGCTTCGCCGACCACATCAACACAGCCATCGATGCAGCACTTGTCGCCGAGAACGAGGCCACGCCGCCGCGCGATTACCTTGGCGGCTCTCGTCTCGGTGTTGCCTGCGAGCGCGCCCTGCAGTTCGAGTTTACGGCGACGCCCAAGGACGACGGCGCCGGCTTTACCGGCCAGACGCTGCGCATCTTCGCCATCGGTCACCAGCTCGAGGATCTGGCTATCCAGTGGCTGCGCGCCGCCGGCTTCGATCTCTATACGCGCAAGGGCAACCGACCCGACGGCGAACAGTTCGGCTTTTCTGTCGCAGGCGGACGCATCCGCGGTCATGTCGACGGCATCATTGCTGCCGGGCCACAAGGTTTTGGCTTCGCCGTTCCCGCGCTGTGGGAATGCAAGACCATGAACGCAAAGAACTGGCGCGCCTGCGTCAAGGAGGGCGTGGCGAAGTCAAAGCCCGTCTATGCCGCCCAGATCGCGGTCTATCAGGCCTACATGGAACCGCAGGTTCCCGGCATCGCGACAAATCCGGCGCTGTTCACCGCCATCAACAAAGACACCGCCGAGCTCCACCACGAGTTGGTGCCGTTCGATGCTGGGCGCGCTCAGACCGCCAGCGATCGTGCCGTGCGGATACTGCAGGCAACCGATGCTGGCGAGCTGCTGCCGCGCATCGCCACCACCCGGGATTTCTTCGAATGCCGCTTTTGCCCATGGGCTGAACGCTGCTGGAGGTTGCCGGCATGAGCGACGAGCGCGACGACACCCTGATCGAGGGTCCCCATCAACCGCAGATCCACCTGCAGGATAGCGAGGTGGAAGTACCTGCCACCGGCGAGATCGTTCATTTCAACCCGTGGCGCGACTTCAATGATGCGCCTGGCCAGGTCGACGTGTTCGGCGACGAGCCCGATCCCGACCAGATCGCCCGGTTCATGGAGGTGGTGTTCGGCTATTGCGAAGGCCTGATCCCGGTGCGCAGCTTCATCGACAAGGGTCAGGGCTTCGACGGGCGCCCGCACAATATCTGGATCGAGGCCGACAGCACGGTTGCCGACAAGATGGCGACCTTCGCAGCATGGGCCGGCCGCGAAGGAGCTGCCGTCTATGTCATCCCCGGCACGGTCGCCACCAAGGGTCAGGCCAAGGCCGTCGACATCTTGCAGATGCAGACGGTGGTCGTCGACATCGACACCGGTGACATTGCCGCCAAGCGCGCCCATCTCGAGCGCCATCTTGGGCCGCCGACCATGGTGGTGGAAAGCGGCGGGGCGACGCCCGAGGGCCAGCGTAAGGCCCATGTCTGGTGGAAGCTGAACGAGCCCGCCCAGGGCGATGACATCGCCCGCGTCTGCCGTCTGCGCGGCGACATCGCCGCCAAGATGGGTGGCGATACGCATTTCCGCTCGGCGCATCAGCCGATCCGGGTGGCAGGCTCGGTCTATTACAAGAATAGCCTCAAGACGCAGGTGCGCATTGTCGAGCTGAACACCGGCCTCGAGCACGATCTCGAGGAATTCATCGAGGCCGTCACCGACATGCCGCCCGCGCCGGGCATTTCGCTCCAGCCCGACTTCTCGACGCCCGACAAGCCCGCTGTCGCCGATGTGCTGGTGACGCCGGTGCGCGAGGGCGCCCAGGATGACTGGTCACGCTTCGAGGGTGCTTCGGCGGCGATCGGCCATTACATCCGCATGGTGCATGATGGCCGGCTGTCGAAGGACGAAGGCTGGCAGGCGATCTGCGAATACAACGCTGCCATGCTGCGCCCCCAGTGGCCGGTCGAGCGGTTGAAGCGCGAATCCGAGCGGCTCTGGGCCATCCATGTCGAGAAATACGGGCCTCCGCTCATTCGCCTCGACAGTGCAGCACCCGCGCCAAACGAGCTGCCCGCCTTCACGCTGGGCGCCTTGCTCGACGATACCAGCCCCATGCCTGCCGACATCATCGCGCCGCGCGTGCTGACGCCAGGTGGGCTCATGGTGCTCGGCGGCGCGCCAAAAGTCGGCAAGAGCGACCTGTTGATCAGTCTTCTGGTCCATATGGCGGCAGGCATGCCTTTCCTTGGCTTCACCCCGCCACGGCCGCTGCGGATCTTCTACCTTCAGGCCGAGATCCAATATCATTATCTGCGCGAGCGCATGCAGCACATAAGCCTGCCGCCGGAAATTCTCGCCGCCGCCCGCGACAATCTTGTCGCTACTCCGAAGCTGCAGATGCTGCTCGATGACGAGGGCAGCGTGCGTGTCGCCGCAGCAATCCGGCGCGCCTTTCCGGTCGATCCGGTCGACATCATCTGCATCGATCCGATCCGCAACCTCTTCGACGGTGGGCCGGATGGCGGCGGCGAGAACGACAATGACGCGATGATGTTCTTCCTCAAAGAGCGCGTCGAGGTCCTGCGCGATCACATCGATGCCGATTGCGGCGTGGTCCTCGTCCACCATACCAAAAAGCTTTCCAAGCAACAGGTGAAGGACGATCCGTTTCTCGCGCTCTCAGGTGCCAGCGCCCTGCGTGGATTTTACACCACCGGCCTCATCCTGCACCGCCCCGACGAAGAGTCATCCCAACGGCGACTGGAAATCGAATTGCGCAATGGCCCGGCGTTGCCGGCAAAACTCGTCGACAAGGTCAACGGCCGATGGGTCGAACTCAACCCGATGAACGAGCGGCTGGCGCGTGCCGAAGTCGGCGCCAGGCATGACGCCGAGCGTGTGCGCAAAGGCGATGTGATCCTCGGCCTGCTCTACGAGGAGGCACGACGCGGCAAGCTCTACACATTGGCGCAGTTCTCAGAGGCCTTCGAGAATACCGGGGGCCTCGGCGGACGGACCATTGTCCACGATCGGCTCAGCGTTCTCGCGACCAAAGGCAACGTGAAATTCATTCGCGGACCCGCCGCCACGCGGATCGGCTTGGCCGCGGAGCGGAGCAAGTACGGCTATCTCTGCGTCGAGGGCATGCTGTTCGGCACAGGTGGCGAGACCGTCGATCCCGACACGGGCGAGGTCGCGCCGGAGCTCATCCCGGTTCTGCCCAGCCACTACAAATGCCCGCAGACCGGTGCCGTCCTTCCCGTCGAGAACTCCTCTGTCTGGGTCTATCACGAGGAGGACGAGGCATGATGAGACACGCCAATCCGTATTCCGGATTCTGGGTCAAAAGCTCCGGATTCTGGCCAGAATCCGTGGAATCTGCTCCCCACGCAGAATCTGAAATCTGGCTTTTCCTGTTTGTTTTCAGTGGTTTGGAAGGTGCTTTCCAGAATCCGGAAAGTTCTTTCCGGATTCTGCGCCGGATTCTGGAAATTCTGTTTCAGATCAAAGCCTTGGAGCAGATTTCAGAATTCGGAAAACTCCCCCCTAAAGGGGTAGGTGACCTCCCCGCTAAGCGCGGGAGTGTCACCACCTACCCCTGGGCAAATTTCTCGGGCTCAAGTCTGGCCCCGAGAATTGATCCGACGACGGCGACCCCGTACCGCCAAGCACCAGACCGCCGTCATCTTCCGCCACGACAAGCCACCGGCAAAGGAGACCCATCATGGCTCAGCCGACACTGATCCAGAAATCCGACGCCGCAAGGATTGAATCGCTGCCGCTCGACACGCTCCGCAACCGCTGCGTCCTCGCGCTCGACCTTGGCACGACCACCGGCTGGGCATTGCGCAATGCGGACGGGCTGATCACCAGCGGAACGCTGTCGCTGCGTCCCGGCCGCTTCGACGGTGGTGGCATGCGCTATCTGCGCTTTGCCAACTGGCTGGGCGAGATCGACCGGCTGTCAGGGCCGATGGCCACCATCTATTTCGAGGAGGTCCGTCGGCATCTCGGCACTGATGCCGCTCACCTTTACGGCGGTTTCCTCGCCACGCTCACATCCTGGTGCGAACGGAAGGGTGTCGCTTATCAGGGTGTGCCGGTCGGCACCATCAAACGCCACGCCACCGGCAAGGGCAACGCCGGCAAGGAGGCCGTACTTGCCGCTGTTCGCGCCCGCGGTTTCAGCCCCGCCGACGACAACGAGGCCGACGCCATCGCGCTGTTGCTGTGGGCGACGGAAACGGCGGGAGGTGTGCGATGAGCTGCTGGACGCCGAGCATGGTCGAGGGGCGGCTCGCAGAAGCCGCCGCAGTTCTCAACCGTCTGCCGGCGCCGCGCCGGCAGGGATATTTCAACACCTGGCCGGATTACTTCTACGAGTTCGCCGACCTCGTCGGTCAGGAGCCCCAGCCGATGCGATTGACGCCGTCACCCACAGCCATCAGCCAGATGGAGGAAACGCTGACCTGGACCTTCGGCCTTGACCCGATTGACGGCAGGATCGTCTGGATGAAAGCCCATGGTTGGCGCTGGAAGGCGATCTGCGGCCGGGTCGGGCTTCAGCGGTCCGCAGCCAACGAACACTGGCTTTATGCGCTGTGCCTCATTGCCCTGAAGCTCAACCGGCGGCGGTTCAATCGCAACCTGTCGAGGCGCAAGGTGATCGAACTGGCTTGTGCGTCGCAAGCGTGAGAACCGGATAGAACTCTGTTCGACGGACAGTTTTCGAACGGACAAAACCGGCTTGTTTGGGGTAGATTCTGGATATGCTCGGGAGAGCAGCGCGCCCGCGACGGAGACGATCCATCGCGGGCGTTGTCGTTGCCAGCACCATCGTCATCAGCATCATCGTCGAGATCAGCACCATGCCTGTCCGCCCGCCGATCCATCGCCCGGTTGGCCGGCGCGAAAAGCGGGAGCGTGACCAGGACTATGCCCGCCAGCGCAATCCGGTGGCCCGTGCGCTCTATCGCTCAAAGCGCTGGCGAACAGAACGCGCATCCTTCCTGCACGATCATCCGCTGTGCGTGGAATGCGAGCGCCATGATCTGATCCGACCGGCCAGCGTCGTCGACCACGTCGATCCGCACGATGGCAACGAAACGGTGTTCTGGGATCGCAGCCGCTGGCAGGCGCTGTGCGCATCGTGCCACGGCAGGAAGACCGCAGCGAAGGATGGCGGCTTCGGCAATGTGCGGCGCGGCTCGTAGGCCCCCCGGGGAGGTCAAATCTCTGGAGAGTTCGACCCCAGGACCGCGCGCCACCAAACACGCAGCCGTGGCCAAAATGGCGATGGGGGGTGCGACGATAAAATGAACGTTCGAATTGAAGGGATATTGTGTGCCCGCAACTGATCTTGGCGCTGCTGACCTTGGCGTTGCCGCCCGCCAACTCGCCGTCGAATACCGCCGTCTCGATGAGCTGGTGCCCTATGCGCGCAATGCCCGCACGCATTCGGATGCGCAGGTGGCCGAGATCGCCGGGTCGATCCGCGCCTTCGGCTTCACCAACCCGGTGCTGATTGCCGAGGATGGCACGCTGATTGCCGGTCATGGCCGCGTGCTGGCGGCGCGCAAGCTCGGTATGGAGACGGTGCCGACGATCGTGCTGACGGGACTGTCGGAGACGCAGCGCCGGGCGCTTGTGCTCGCCGACAACCGCATCGCCATGAATGCCGGCTGGGACGAGGAACTGCTGGCGCTCGAACTGTCCGACCTGCAGGAGGCCGGCTTCGATCTCGGTCTCACCGGCTTCGGCGACGACGAGTTGCAGAACCTGCTTTACGGCAGCCATGACGAACAGGATGGCCTGACCGAGGACGACGCCATTCCGGAAGTTCCGGCAACGCCGGTGACACGGCGCGGCGATCTGTGGCTGCTGGACGGACACCGGCTGCTGTGCGGCGATTCCACCGATGGTGTCGATGTCACCCGGCTGATGAACGGCGAGCGCGCCGCGCTGTTTGCCACCGATCCGCCGTACCTGGTCGACTACGACGGCACCAACCATCCGACGAAGAAGAACGCCTCGGCGCGGGCGAAAAAGATCGCCAACAAGGACTGGGGCGACGATTACATCGAGCAGCCGCACTGGGATGATTCCAGTCAAGGCCCGCAGTTTTACGAGGCGTTCTGCAAGACGGCGATCGACCATGCCATTGCCGAGGATGTCGCCTGGTATTGCTGGCATGCGTCGCGCCGCCAGCGCATGCTGGAAACGGTCTGGGATCAGTTCGACGTGCTGCATCACCAGCAGATCATCTGGGCCAAATCCCGCCCGGTGCTGACGCGCTCGGTGATGCTGTGGGCGCACGAGCCCTGCCTGTTCGGATGGCGTCGCGGCAAGAAGCCCCGCATCAACCGCGAGGGGTTCGAGAGCTGGCCGACCACGGTGTGGAACATTCCGTCCTCGGAAATCGAGACGCGCGAGCATCCGACCTCAAAACCGGTGCGGGTGTTCACGCTGCCGATGCAGTTGCACACCCATCCCGGCGATATCTGTTACGAGCCGTTTTCCGGCTCCGGCTCGCAGCTGATTGCGGGCGAAAAGACCTACCGAAAGGTCTATGGGCTGGAGCTGTCGGAAGCCTTTTGCGACGTGGTCATCCGACGCTGGCAGGCGTTTACCGGCAAGCAGGCCACGCTCGAGGGCGACGGCCGCAGCTTTGACGCGATCGCCGCCGAGCGCGTGCCCGACACCGGAGATACGGCCAAGGATGCAGCGGCATGAAGCAGTCGCGCACCATGTCGCTGGTGGAATCGCTCACCAATGTCGCCATCGGCTATGGCATCGCCGTCATCACCCAGATCCTGGTGTTCCCACTGTTCGGGTTATCGACCACGCTGGCCGAGAACATGGCGATGGGCGCGATTTTCACCGTGGTGTCGATCGCACGCAGTTACTGTCTGCGCAGGTTGTTCGAGGCGGTACGCCTTCGCGGTGACGGCACTGGATAATGCATGGAGTTTTGACATGGCCGGCCGCAAGCCGCTGCCAACGCATCTGAAGTTGGTGAAGGGCACGGCCCGTCCGCACCGTTTGAACAAGGCCGAGCCGAAACCGGTGGTGGCAGTTCCTGCGCCGCCCGATCATCTTGATGAGGACGCCCGGAAAAAGTTCTCCGAGATGGCCGAGCTGCTGGCCCGCCATGGCGTGATGACCGAGCTCGATACGCATGCGCTGGCCCGGTACGTGGTGATCTGGCGACGCTGGCTGGAAGCCGAGCAGGAAGTCAAACGCCGCGGCCATGTGGTGAAGACGGCGAACGACAACATCATCCAGAACCCGTTCCTGGCGGTTGCCAACAAGTGCCTGGCGCAGATGGCACAGATCGAAAGCGAGTTCGGGCTCACACCCTCCAGCCGCTCGCGCATCCGCATGGCAGAGCCTGCCGAGACCACCGACCCCTTCGAGGACTTTTTGACCCGTGGCCGAAAAGCGTAAATCCGGCTCGGTCAGGAAAGCGTCATCCTGCCCGGTCACAGCTTATGCACGCGGTGTCGTCAGCGGCAGGATCGTCGCCGGTCGCCTGGTGAAGCTGGCCTGCGAACGCCATCTCGCCGATCTCAAATCCGGCGGACAACGCGGCCTGGTATGGGATGGCGCTGCGGCGCGGCATGCCATCGACTTCTTCGGCCACTTGCGTCATTCGACCGGTGAATGGGCCGGCGAGCCCTTCGTGCTGCAGGACTGGCAGCAATTCGTCGTTGGCTCGCTTTATGGCTGGAAGCGGAAGACCCGTTCGGGCCAACATGGATTGCGCCGTTTCCGCACGGCCTATGTCGAGGTGGCGAGGAAGAACGGCAAGTCGGTGCTGTTGGCTGGCACTGCTCTCTATGCACTGATCGCCGATGGCGAGCCTGGCGCCCATGTCTATTCGGCGGCAACGACCCGCGATCAGGCAAGGATCGTCTTTGGCGAGGCCGAGCGCATGGTGGCGGCAAGCTCGGCCCTGCAGGCGCGGATCACCCGCACGGTGAACAATCTGGCGGTGCTGCCGACCTCGTCCTGGTTCCGGCCACTGTCGGCCGACGCCACCAAGATGGACGGGCTCAACATTCACTTCGCCGCCGTCGACGAGGTCCATGAACATCCCGGTCCCGAGATTATCCAGAAGCTGAACACCGCCACCGGTGCGCGGCGCCAGCCGCTGATCTTCGAGATCACGACGGCCGGCTATGATCGCCATTCGGTCTGCCGCCAGCATCACGAGTTCTCGGTGAAGGCGCTGGAGGGAACACTGCCAACGGAGTCGTCAGACAGCTGGTTTGCCTATATCGCCACCATCGATGAGGGCGACGACTGGACCGACGAAAAGGTCTGGGTGAAGGCCAATCCGAGCCTTGGCGTGACGGTAAAGCTGGATGACCTGAAGCGGCAGATCGACGAGGCTAGGGAAATGCCGGCGCAGCAGAATGCGATCCGCCGGCTGCGCCTCAACGAATGGACCGAGCAGGTCACCCGCTGGCTCGACATGAGCGTGTGGGAGGAAGGCGGACTGCCAGCTGCCACCGACTGGCGCATCGTCAAACACGAACTGGAGGAACTGGAAGGCAAGCTGCTGGGGCGTGAATGCTATGGCGGGCTCGATCTTGCCCGCGTCAACGATCTGTCGGCCTTCGTGCTGGTCTTCCCGCCGACACTGGATGAAGCGCTTGGAAAGCTTGCCGACAAATGGATCGTCACCTGCCGGTTCTGGATTCCCGAGGACGATATAGTCCGCCGTGTGCGGCGCGACCGCGTGCCCTATGACGTCTGGAGTGATCAGGGATTCCTGACCGCGACACCCGGCAATGCCACCGACTTTGCCTTCATCGAGGCCGAGATACTGGAGCTGGCCTCACGCCATGATCTGCGGGAGCTGTCCTATGATCGCACCTTTGCCGGCGAGATCGTCCAGCATCTGCAGGATGAAGGCTTGAACCTGGTGCAGTTCGGACAAGGGTTTTTGTCCATGGCGGCGCCCACGGCGGAGCTGGAGCGGCTTTCGGTGTCACGCTCGCTCTGGCATGGCGGCCATCCCGTGCTGCGATGGAACGCCTCCAATGTTGCCGTGCGCCATGATCCGGCCGGCAACATCAAGCCGGACAAGGAACGCTCCAGAGAGCGCATCGACGGCATTGTCGCCATCTGCAACGCTCTCGGGCGGGCGCTGGCCCGCGACGTCAATGCCGGCCGCTCGGTCTATGAGACCCGCGGCATCCTGATGCTGTAAAGTGCTGACGAAAGAACCCAATGGCATTCTGGTCGAACTGGTTCGGCGGCGCAAAACCGCCGGCCGCATCTCCGCGTGCGTCGTTCCATGATGCCGGCGGTGGCCTGGTCATTGCGACCAGCCAGCAGCTGGAAGAGGCGCTGCGGTCCGGAGCGGTGACGGCATCGGGAACCACGGTGACGCCGAACAGCGCCATGCGGGTGGCGGCTGTCTATGCCTGCGTGCGCATCATCTCGGGCGCTGTGGCGACGCTGCCCTTGCACATCAAGCGCCGGGTGGATGAGCGCACCCGGCAGGATGCGTCCGACACGCCGATCTGGAAGGTGCTGCGACGACGGCCGAACCGCTGGCAGACGCCATCGCAGTTTCGGCGCATGCTGCAGGCGCATCTGCTTTTGCGCGGCAATGCCTATGCCATGATCGTGCGCTCGCGCGGGAATATGCAGGAACTGATCCCGCTGCATCCCGATCGGGTCGAGGTGAAGCAGACCGACGATCTTGCGCTGGAATATTTTTATACGCGCCAGGACGGGCGGCGCATCCAGCTTGCTCAGACGGAAGTGTTCCATCTGGTTGGGCTGACGCTCGACGGTGTCCATGGCGTGTCGGCCATCGGCTACGCTCGTGAAACCATCGGCCTGTCGCTGGCCATGGAGGATCATGGCGCCGCCACCTTCCGCAATGGCGCCCGCGTCAGCGGGGTGCTGAAGCATCCGAACAAGCTCGGCCCGGAAGCCGTCGCCCATCTCAAGGCCGGGCTCGAGGAGTTCCGCTCCGGCGGCGAGCAGGAGGGAAAGAACCTGATCCTCGAAGAGGGCATGGACTATGCCCGCATCGCCATGACGGCCGAGGATGCGCAGTGGCTGGAGGCCAGAAAGTTCAGCCGCACCGACATCGCCATGTTCTTCGGGGTGCCGCCGCACATGATCGGCGACACGGAAAAGAGCACGTCCTGGGGCACCGGCATCGAGCAGCAGTCGATCGGCTTCGTCGCCTATACACTCGAAGACCATCTGACCATGTGGGAAGAGGCGATCAACCGCGACCTGATCGGGCCAGAGGGAACGCGCGACGACAATCTCTATGCCCGCTTCAACCGGGCGGCGCTCGTCAAGGGCGACATCAAGGCCCGTTGGGAAGCTTACGTCAAAGGCTTGCAATGGGGCGTCTACAGCCCCAACGAAATCCGCGCGCTCGAAGACCAGAACCCGCGCGACGGCGGCGATGTCTTTTATCCGCCGCCCAACACGGCGGGAACGCCGGCGGACGGCAATGGCGACAATGATCGACCGCCCATGGAAAAGGACACTGACACATGAGCCTTCGCAAACTGCCCGAGGCGCAGGTCTTTGCGCGTCCGCGCAATTACCAGTGGGACGCACCCTCCGACGTGCTGACGAAATGGGCCGAGCATCCGCTTGCCGCGGTGCCCGGTGCTGATGCCGACACCACCATTTCCATCCTCGACGTCATCGGCGAGGATTTTTGGACCGGAAGCGGCGTCACGGCCAACCGCATCTCGGCCGCACTGCGCTCGATCGGGAACAAGGACATCATCGTGCGCATCAACTCGCCGGGCGGCGACATGTTCGAGGGAATCGCGATCTACAATCTGCTGTGCGCCCATCCGGCGAAGGTCACGGTCGAGGTGCTGGGCTGGGCGGCTTCCGCTGCCTCGATCATTGCCATGGCCGGTGACGACATCCGCATGGGGCTCGGCTCCTTCATGATGGTGCACAATGCCTGGGGCATGGTGATCGGCAACCGCCATGACATGCGCGAGGCCGCCACCCTGTTCGACCAGTTCGATGCGGCGCTCGCCGACATCTATGAGGCCCGCACCGGCATGAAGCGCGCCGATATCGAGCAGCTGATGGACGCGGAGACGTTCATGGCGGCGGCACAGACTGTCGAATACGGCTTTGCCGATGTCGTCGACGATGCCCAAATCCATGCAGAGACCAATGCGTCCGCGCAGGTCCGCCCCGAAATCCATGCCAAGCGCCGCATCGATGCGGCGTTGGCGCAACAGGGCATCTCGCGCACGGAGCGGCGCAAGATGTTCAACCAGATTGCCGGCATGCACGACGCTGCCGAAACCGCCATGCACGACGCTGGCTCCCATGCAGCCGCCATCCAGCGGCTGATCGACACCATCAGATCATAGGAGATCCCGTCATGGGTATCGAACTCACCCCGCCTGCGCGCGGGATCGTTGCCGTTCGCGCTGATTCCGGCAGCGCTACAAAGATCCTCGCCGAGTTGCAGAAGACTTTTGAGGACTTCAAACTCGAGCGCGACAAGGAGCTGGCCGACATCAGGGCCGGCATGGCCGATGTCGTCCAGACCGAAAAGGTCGATCGCATCAATGCCGAGATCACCACCCTACAAAAGGCGCTCGACGAGACCAATGCCATGCTGGCGGCGGTCAAGGTCGGCGGTGTTGGCAGGACGATCGATCCGGACAAGGCCGAACATGCGCAAGCCTTCGACCGCTTCTTCCGGCGCGGTGTCGATGCCGGCCTGCGTGATCTGGAGGTCAGGGCCAAGCTGACCACGCAGTCCGATCCCGATGGCGGCTATCTCGTCCCGGAAGAAACCGAAGCCGGCATCGACCGCGTGCTCGGCACGGTGTCGACGATCCGCTCGCTAGCCCGCACCATCTCCATCTCGACCAGCACCTATAAGAAGCTGGTCAATATGGGTGGCGCGACTTCCGGTTGGGTCGGTGAGGAAGATAGCCGATCTGGCACGAATACGCCGACGCTGCGCGAGATCGCCATCAATACCGGTGAGATTTACGCCATGCCGGGCGCGACACAAACCTCGCTCGACGATGCCCGCATCGATCTGGCGGCCTGGCTGGCCGATGAAGTGTCGATCGAGTTCGCCGAGCAGGAAGGTGCTGCCTTTGCCAATGGCGATGGCATTAACAAGCCACGCGGCATTCTCGCCTACGACAAGGTGGCGAACGCCTCCCATGCTTGGGGCAAGATCGGCTTCGTCGCCTCCGGCAAGGCAGACGGCTTCCTGGCTGCGACCGCTTCGGTCAGCCCGGCCGATTGCCTGATCGACCTCTACTATGCGCTCAAGTCCGGCTACCGGAACGGGGCTGCGTGGTTGATGTCGGATGCGACCATGAACACCGTGCGCAAGTTCAAGGACGCGGACGGGGCTTACATCTGGGCGCCGCCGTCGGGAGCAGCGGAAGTCGCCACCATCCTCGGCAAGCCGGTTCACACCGACGACAACATGCCGGCGGTCGAGGGCGACAAGTTCCCGGTCGCCTTCGGTGACTTCAGCCGCTCCTACCTGATCGTCGACCGCATCGGCATCCGGGTGCTGCGTGATCCGTTCACCTCCAAGCCGAACGTGCTGTTCTACACCACCAAGCGTGTCGGCGGCGGCATCGTCAACTTTGAAGCCCTCAAGCTCCTGAAGATCAGCACCTGATCCATCAAGACGGGTGGCTTCGGCAGCCCGTCTCTTCACCATTCCCATTCATCGAAAGGACTTCTGTCATGAAAGACGGTATCTCCGGCCTCGGCCTCGTTGCATCGCTGGTTCCTGCTGTGGTCACGGCCACCACCAAGGGCAGCCATGCCGATCTGCAAGGCTTCAACTCCGCGACCCTGATCATCAATACCGGCGCGATTGCCGGTGACGGCCTCTTCGTTATTGCCATCCAGGAGAGCAACACGACCAACGATGGCGATTTTACCGATGTGGCGGCCGGCGATCTGCTTGGATCTCTGCCGGCAGAGCTTGCGGCCAACACGGTCTACAAGCAGGGCTACAAGGGCACGAAGCGCTATATCCGCGCCGTCATCACCAAGACCTCCGGCACGTCCATTGCCGCCGGTGCGGTCTTTGCGCTCGGCCATCCCCACGACGCGCCGGTGTCCTGACATCATTGAAGCGATCGGCCCATCACTCGCCTGAACGGCTGGTCGTTTCTCTTTCTTATACGGACCTCAAAACGTGCTCGCACCCGTTCGCACCGTCGCCCCGGCCAACATGCCGGTGTCGCTCAGCGAGGCTAAAGCCCATCTGCGTGTCGAACACGACGACCAGGACGATCTGATCACCGCCCAGATCAAGGCGGCGACCGCATGGCTTGACGGCTATGCCGGTCTTCTCGGTCGGGCGCTGATCACACAGACCTGGCAGCAGGAGTTTGGCCGCTTTGCCGATCGCCTGCCTCTGCCGGTCTCGCCGGTGATCGCCATCGTCAGCGTCAGCTATTTCGACGCCGGCAATGTGCAGCAGGTGCTGGATCCCGGCCTCTACGATCTGTTTGCCGACGCGCGCGGTGCCCATGTCGCCCTGCGGCCGGGGCAATCCTGGCCGGCCAGCTTCCGTCGCACTGACGCCGTCTCCGTCACCTTCACCGCCGGCTATGGCGCGGCGGCCGACGTGCCTGAGCCCATCCGGCAGGCCATCCTGCTGATCGTCCAGCGCCTGTTCGATGGCGCTGACACCGAAATCGACAGCGCCATCGAGCGCACCGTTCACGCGCTGATCGCGCCCTACCGAAAAAGTCCGCTCTGATGGCCAGGATCACCGCCAACGATCTGCGTGACCATGTCAGCCTGGAAAAGCGCGAGGAAATCGATGACGGCTATGGTGGTGTTGTCGGTCAATGGGTCCCCCAGTTCGAGCGCAACGCCTGCATCCTGCTCTCCAAGGGTGGCGAGACCGTCATTGCCGCGCGCCTGCAAAGCGTCCAGCCAGCCCTGATCATCGTGCGTTACGATGCCGAGACCGCAACCATCAATGCCGCATGGCGGCTGATCGAGACACGCTCCGGCACAATCTACAACATTCGCACATCCGCCGACATGGAGCGGCGCAGTCGCTTCATCACCATGCTGTGCGAATCCGGCGTGGCGACCTGATCGCCAGCACTGCCCGTCGACATCTCCTCCGTCTGCGCGGTTGAAGCGCTGGCCGTGAATGGTGACGTCGCCCAGCCCGGAACATCTCATACAGGGAGAAAGACCATGGACCGTTCGCGTTTCTACGCGGCGCTGCGGCGTCGTGATTCCGGCGTCTTTGGCACATCGCTCACGCAAGCGCAGGTGGATCGGCTGGAAGCAATCCTGGCGCGGCTCGACGCAAAGCGCATCGAACTGGCGCAGGCCGCCTACATTCTCGCCACTGCCTATCATGAAAGCGACCGCTTCCGCACCATGGAGGAATACGCGTCGGGCGCTGCCTATGAAGGGCGGGCGACGTTGGGCAACACGCAGCCGGGCGATGGGGTTCGGTTCAAGGGACGTGGCTTCGTCCAGATCACCGGCCGGCGCAACTATACCGATTGGGCGAAGCGGCTGAGCGTCGATCTCGTCGGCAATCCGGCACTGGCCGCCCGGATCGATCATGCGACCACGATCCTGATCGACGGCATGATGCTCGGCACCTTCACCGGCAGGAAACTACCAGACTACGTTTCCGGCACGAAGAAGGACTTCGTGAACGCGCGACGGGTCGTGAATGGCATCGACCGCGCGGCGCTGATCGCCAACCATGCGCGCGCGTTCGAGAAGGCACTGGCGGGCGCAGGCTATGATGCCGCCGCGTCGCGGTCGCCGGCCAACCAGAAACCCGTACCTGTTCCAGTGACGCCGCCGACACCGACGCCCGCGCCTGCACCCATCGACATCGCACCCGGCGCCGGAAGGCGCGACCTGCCCGCCGCCGCGATCCTTGCCATCATCGTCCTGATGCTGGTCGCGGTCGCTGCATCCATGTTCGGAGGCTGACATGAGCACGCTTGCATCCATCCTGCTCACGGCGGCCGGCGATCTTGCCGTCCCCGTCATCAGGAAGATTCTTGGCGACAGGCTCGGCGCTGCCGGCGGCGAGATCGCCGGCAAGGTGATCGACATCATCGCCGAAAAGGCTGGGGTGTCGCCTGACAGATTGCCCAACCTACCGATAGATGAACTGCAGGACGCCATCGTCGCCGCCGAGCCGGAAGCCGCCGACATTCTCATTCAGCATGTCGAAAGCCAGCGCCTGATGAACGAGACGCTGAGGGCCGAACTCGACAAGGGCGGCCCGCTCTGGACCTGGGGCTGGCGGCCCGGATGGATGTGGCTGCTCGCCTTCGTCTGGCTCTACGCCCTGATCCTGCGCCCGCTCGCCAATGCAGCGTTCGGCGCTGCAATCGAAGCCGTCGATCTCACCATCCTCATGACCCTGACCGGCGTGTTCACTGGCCTCTACATGGGTGGCCACACCGCCAAGAGCATCATGTCCGGATTGCGGAGGCATCCCGATGACTGACCAGGCACCGAAACGCTTCGAGGACCTGCCCGAGGAAACGAAAGCCTTCCTGCTTGCCCTGCGCCCCGACGAGGTCAAGACGCTCGATGACGGCATTCGCCTGGTCCGCTCGATCAGCACCGTGTCCGCATTCGTCAAATGGATCATCGTCGGCATTCTCGGCATCGCCGTCGGCATCGCCATGTTCGGCGAGAGCATCGCAAAGATCGTCAAATGGTTCCGACCAACAGGGTGATCGGGGTCGAGGACGTCCGCTCCGCATAGCATCGAGGCGACGGCGCTCTGGCCGCAGACCATGGCGCCGCTCGCGCAGGCGATCCCGAGTCAGTGCTGCCCTGCTTCGGTCAGTTCCCCTTGAGGAAGTCGTCGACGAACTCGGAGACCGGATCAATACCTGTGACCAGAAGGTGGTCTCTGGCCCGGGTGCAAGCCACGTAGAGCAGGTGCCTTTCGGTGTTGTAGACCTCTTCGAGATCGGCATCGTCAGCGACCGCCTCGATCCGCTCGGACTGCGGAATCACCTCATCGTCGCAGGCCATCACGACCACCGACCGGAACTCCAGACCCTTGGCAAAGTGCATCGTGCTGATGGCGACCGCGCCGTCCTCAACCTCGACCTTTTCGCTTAGCTCAACAGCGCGAACACCCGCGGCTTTCACGGCAGCGCGGGCGCGCTTGAGTTCCGCATCGGACCGGACGAAGACACCGACTTCGCGAGGCGAGCAGCCCTCCTTCAGGCGGTCCGAGATCCAGGCAGCTACCGAGGCGCATTCGTGGTCGGCGTCACTGCAGGCCATGACCAGGGGTGGCGGTCCGTCAAACATGGACACCGTGCCACGCCGACCCTCGGTATTGCCGTCCACATCCGAAACGGTTGACGGCAGAAGCCGGTCCGCATGCAGGCGGATCTGGTGCGACGTGCGGTAATTGATGCGCAGGGTGAACGACCGGCCGCGAACGTCGAGCCCCAGCGCCTTCCATGAGAATGGTTGCTGAAAGATGCGCTGGCCCAAGTCACCCGCGAAGAAAAGCCCGTCGCTGCGCCCGGCTGCCAGAGCGGCGAAGAACCTGGCTTCTGCAACCCCCAGATCCTGCGCCTCGTCGATCACCGCGAAGTCGTAAGGCCGGGCGCCACCGTTGGTCATGCTGTCTGCCAGGCGCCCGAAGACATCGGACCAGGTCAACTGACCTCGCTCCGCCAGGCCGTTTCTGACGCGCTCGTAGATTGCCCAGAGGGTTTCACGTTGTTTGCCGCCGATCCGCGTCTTGCGCCCCAGCCGCGACACGTCACGATAATCTTCCCATGACCGCAGCTGCCAGGCATCGACGACATCGTTCCATTCCCCGATCAGGAACTGCGTCGAGAAGCGGTGGCCTTCGACCTCGGTCGCTGCCTTGGCAATCAGAGACTTGATCAGCGAGGCCGGCACGATCTGGGGCTGACCGAAGCGTTCCGTGTAGAGGTCATAGCCAACAGCGGAGATCGCCTTCACGACGATCCTGGAAGAGACCTGCGGTTCGTTTCCCGCCAGGCTGGCCAGCTTGTGGCGCAGCGAGTTGGCCAGAGCCTTCGAGAAGGTCGTCAGCAGGACGGTCGCCTGTGGGTTCACACGGGCCAGATGCACGGCGCGGTGCAGGGCGACGATGGTCTTGCCCGTGCCGGCCGAACCGGAAACCCGGGCCGGGCCGGAGAAGGAGCGCTCTACCATATCGGCCTGGGCGGGGTGCAGGAACACCGCCCACTTGTCCCACGGATAATCCAGTGCCTGCTTCAGTTCTTCGGCATTGGTCAGCACGCGGAAGCGCCGCTGGGCGTCGGGATGTGCGAAGGGATCGGCTTCGACCGGCGCAGGCTCGGGCGGCTGCGGTTTCTCGCCCACGGCCAGTTTCAGCAGCGCCTCCTGCGCCTCCTGCGGCAGGTGCCCGATGATGTCGAACAGCGTGTCCTCGGTTGCTGCCCGGACATCGTTCACCCATTCCTCGGGCACGCCGAAGGCCATCAGTTCGAACTTGCGCAGGTTGTCGAACAGGAGGGGAGCTGGCTTGGCGGAGGGCGGCGGTGTGGCCACCACCTCCTTCGGTTTGAAGATCTCCACCTCTTCGACCCGTTCACGCACCTCGACCAGCTGCATGGCGCCGGTCGTCGGGTGGCGTTCGATCTTGCGCCGTTCCGCCCATTTGTAGGCGTCGTCGTGGTGGTCGACGTAAACCAGCAGGATCCTGGCGGCCGTGCGGTGGACGATGAGCCGGATGTCGGCATTCACCCGCACCGACCAGAAGTTCGTGTCCTTGGCCCGGTCCAGCTTGTGGAACGACAGCCCGTTCGAACTCGGGTCCAGCTGCAGATCGAAAGCGGTGGTCTTGGCCGCCTTCTGCTCCTGCGCCGTCAGACGGCCGAGGCTGTCGGTGAAGGTGTCGGCGATGCGGAACTCGATCATACCGCAAATACCTTCATCACCTCGTCCCCGAGATGGTTGATCACCTTCACCGCGATACGCCCCGATTTCGGCTTCTCGAACGGACGCGAGGTGTCGGAATAGAGGCTCTCCCAGGCCTCCTCGTCGATCTCGGCCTTCAGCGTGGTCTTCAGCGCCTTGTAGGGGTCGTTGGCGCCAAGGAAATAGGCGTGGCGGACGAAGAACGACTCCTCGTTGTAATCGGTGTCGAGCATCCACAGGGCGATGCCGTCGGTGCCTTCGCTTTGCACCTCGCCGGTCTGGGGTTTGAACACGTCCACGCCGAAGACCTGGACCTGCATCATGCCGTCGCCTGCGTCGGTGATGCGGATATCCGGCTCGCCAAAGATCACGAACAGGTTGCCGGCGCCGGTGGATTTCAACTCCCCGCCCATGTGCAGGTCTGGGTTCATCCGGGCCTTCAGCACGCGGATGCGGCCCAGCTTGTCGAACTCGGAACTGTGGGCGTCGTAGTTGAAGGCGCAGCATATCAGCACGTCGAAACCGGCGTCCCCAGCCTCGCGCGCGGCGGCGACCAGATCGGGGCGCGAGACGGTGCCGAATTCGGGGCCGATGAACACGCCGGCGCGGCGCTGGACCTCGCCTTCCATGAAGGTTCCCTCGGCGGCGATCCAGTTGCCGGGCCAGCCGTGCAGGCTGGTGAAGGTGATCCGGTCCTCCTTATGCGCCTGCTGCACGCCGGCGGCTTTCAGGTTCTCCAGGATCATATGGGCAAAGTCGGAAAAGTCGCGCGGGGTCTCGGCGGCGCGGCGCCTGCCCTCGGCGGCTTCAAAGGTGTCGATCAGCTCGTCATCCCAATCGACGGCAAGGGTGCGGTGCGGCGACAGGCTTTCGACGGTGAAGGGGCCGGCGACGCGGACCCTGGATTTGTCGTCGAAGGGCTTGTCGTAGAGATATTCGAAATCGGCCTTGGCGGCGATCGAGGCGTCGATTTCGCGTTGCCGACTGATGCGGGCCTCCCAGAAGGCGGCGAGGGATTCTTGCGCGGCGGCGGGCCAGCCAGAGGGGGACTCGCGCGGGATTTCCCATTCCATGAAGCCGTTCGCCGGGGCCAGCTCACCAGAGGGGAGCTTCACCTCGCCCGTCGCGGTGAAGTCGATCCTTGCGCCGGCGCGGCCGCCGGATTCGACCTTGAAGGGCTGGGCGTGGCCGGCAAGGGCGGCGTTCAGCGCCGCGCGCGCGTCTTCGACCGCAGGTTGCAGCCGGTCCCAGATCACGTCGATCTCGGCCCGCATCCTGCGGCACTAGCTTGCCGCGCACGGCCAGATCGAGAATGAATCGACGCAGCCGCGCAATCGCGTCGGGCGCATCGGCGATCTTCTCGTAATGCGCCAGCAGTCGTTCCGTGTTCATCGGGCCGCCACTCATCGAAGAAGGGCCGCGGCGAGGATCGCCTTCAACTGGTCGCGATAGGCCGCTGTCTCGGCCTCGGCTTTTGCCAAATCGGCCAGCAACGTTTCCGGGTCGCCATGATCCTCGGCGACCATATGCGGATTCTTGATATCAAGGTTATAGCCGAGTGCCTTCACCTCCTCGGCGGTGACGCGCCATGCCTGCGGGCCTTCCTCGCGACCCTTGCGCTCCTTACCGCCCCACCAGTCGATACAGCCTTGGAAATGCTCCAGCCGGATTGGCCTGGTCATCGAATAGGCTTTCTGGCCCTCCGGCACCCGGTGCTCGTAGAACCAGATGTCCTGTGTCGGCGTGCCCTTCTCGAAAAACAGCAGATTGGTGCCGATCGAAGCATAGGGCTTGAACACCGAATTGGGCAGGCGGACGATGGTGTGGAGGTTGCACTCCTCCATCAGATGCTCCTTGAGCCGCGTTTTGACGCCCTCGCCGAATAGCGTGCCGTCCGGCAGCACCACCGCGGCACGGCCGTCCTTCTTGAGCAGCCGGATGATCAGAGCCAGAAAAAGATCGGCGGTTTCCTTGGTACGGAAATGTGCTGGGAAGTTGCTCTCAATGCCATCTTCCTCGCGCCCTCCGAAGGGCGGATTGGTGACGACGATATCGACGCGCTCGTCCTTGCTCCATGAAATCAACGGCCGGGCCAGCGTGTTGTCGTGCTTGACGAAGCTCGGGTCCTCGATGCCGTGCAGCAGCATGTTGGTGACGCACAACATGTGCGGGAGCTGCTTCTTCTCCACTGCGAGCAATGCGCCTTGCATCGTCTCACGTTGCTTCGGCGTGCGAACGTATTCCTTTTCCATATGGCGGATGGCGCAGGTGAGAAAGCCGCCCGTGCCGCAGGCAGGATCGAACAGGATTTCGCCCGGATGAGGGTCGATCCGATCGACCATGAAGGCGGTGACGGCGCGCGGCGTATAATATTCGCCGGCATTGCCGGCCGATTGCAGATCGTTGAGCAGTTGCTCGTAGAACTCGCCAAAATGTCGCCGCTCGTCGAGATTGTTGAAATCAACCTCATTGATCTTGTTGACCACCTGGCGCAGCAACTGGCCGGATTTCATATAGTTGTAGGCATCTTCGAACACATCGCGCACGACGCGGCGGCGATCGCCGGGCTTGCCAGTGAGTTTTAGATCCTTGAGCGCAGGGAACAGTTCATCGTTGACGAAATCGAGAAGGGTTTGCCCGGTGATGCCCTCCGGGTCAGCGGCCCAGTTGCGCCACTGGAGTTTTTCGGGGATCGGCGAGCGGTAGTTATCCTTGGTCAGTTCAAGTTCCTGATCCTGGTCGTCGATGATTTTGAGGAAGAAAAGCCAGGTAAGCTGGCTGATGCGCTGCGCGTCGCCATCCACGCCCACGTCCTGGCGCATGATGTCCTGAATGGATTTGACGGTGGTGCGGACGATCATCGGCTATGCGATCTCCTGATATATCGCGTTCTGCATTTCGCGGACGGCTTGTTCAAAACCCTGCTTGCCGCCGAACGCCTTGATGAGTTGCACGACGCTGCCCATCGCGGTGAAAGGCGTGACCTTCAGCACGTTGGTATCATCCAGATTGAGCACGCCATCGTCGGCGTATTTTGCCAGAAGGGCATCAAGCACCGCTCGGGCTTGTGGTCCATATTTTGTGAACACATCACGCTTTCTGACGTTCTCGGCCCGCTCCCGGCGCGTCAGCGGCTTTCTGTCGAAGGCGACGTGGCAAATCAGATCGAATGGGTCAAGGTTTTTGCCGAGTTCCTTGGAGATGAGGTCGAGCGGCAACCCTTCTGCTGCCAATTCCTCGATGATCGCCTGCTTGCGCTCGGCCGACTTCCAGCGCTTGAGGAAATCGTCGAGGCTGGCGAAACGCTTCTGCAGCGCCTTCTTGGTGAAGTCGCGCAAACTCTCAGTGACAAGTTTACCGCTCTCATCGAGATATTCGACCCGTTCCGCCACAATGGTCGCGCCGATACCGTCGACATAAATCTTGCGCTGACGCTCACCACCGCCGGTTGGACCTGATGGATCGACGGGGTTGATGAGGACTGTTTCGTCCCCGTCGAGCCCAGATGACGGATCGTCACTCCCCTCGGACGGCTCCGGCGGTAAAATTGGTTCACCTGATCCGGGTGTAGAGATCTGAACCGGTTCGCCGTCGAAATCGGGATCGGCGAAATGGCTGCTGGCGCCACGAAAATCCATCAGCGTGAAATAATACTTGCTGGTGTCTTCATGAACGCGGGTGCCGCGTCCCACGATCTGCTTGAACTCGGTCATGGAACCGACTTCGCGGTCGAGCACGATCAGGCGGCAGGTCTGCGCATCGACGCCGGTGGAAAGCAGGCGCGAGGTGGTGACGAGCACCGGATATCTGGATTCCGGGTCGATGAAGTTGCCGAGTTCCGCTTGGCCTTCTGCATCGCCGCCGGTAATGCGCATCACGTAGCGGTGGTTTTCTGCAACCAGGTCTGCATTTTCGTTGATGAGAGCCTGGCGCATACGGGCTGCATGTTCCTGATCGACGCAGAACACGATGGTCTTCTGAAAGCGATCGCCGCTTTGTTTCAGAAATTCCGTGACTTTCTGCGCCACCAGCTTGGTGCGGTCATCGATCACCAACGTGCGATCGAAATCCTTGGCGTTGTAGATGCGGTCCTCGACCTCCTCACCATCGCGATCGAGTTGACCCTTCTCCGGTCGATAGCCTGACACGTCGCGGTCGATGTGAACCTTGATGACCTTGTAGGGCGCCAGAAAACCGTCGCTGATGCCCTGACGCAGCGAATACGAGTAAACCGGCTCGCCGAAATAGGCGATATTGGAGACGTATTCGGTTTCCTTCGGCGTCGCGGTCAGGCCGATCTGTGTGGCCGAGGAAAAATAGTCCAGGATTTCCCGCCATGCCGAATCCTCCGCCGCGCTGCCGCGATGGCATTCGTCGATGACGATCAGGTCAAAGAACCCGGGTGAGAATTCGCGATAGAGCTTCTGGCGCTCCTCCGGGCCGGTGATCGCTTGGTAAAGCCCCAGATAGACCTCGAAGGCTGTGTCGATCCGCCGCTTCCGGTCGAGTGCCAGCGCCAGATCGACCTTGCTGCCGTCCTGGCGTTCGATTGTCTTGGCGTTGGTTGAGAGCTTGGCCATCGCCGCACCGAAGGGGCGAAAATCATTCACCATCGTCTGGTCGATCAGAACGTTGCGATCGGCCAAAAACAGAATGCGCTTCTTGCGGCCAGCCTTCCAAAGCCGCCAGATGATCTGGAAAGCGGTGTAGGTCTTGCCGGTGCCCGTCGCCATGACCAGCAGAACGCGATCGCGACCTTTGGCGATGGCCTCGATTGCGGCGTTGATGGCGTTTACCTGATAATAGCGCGGGCTCTTGCCGCTACCGTCATCATAGTAGTCCTCAAGAACGATCTGCTCGGCTTCATCATCGAGGCTTTTCCAAGCGCGGTAACGCGCCCACAGATCGGCAGGCGAAGGAAAAGCGTTAAGCCGGAGATTGATCTCACGCGGATTACTCGCGCCCGTCCGGTCATGGAACAGGAAGCCGTCGCCGTTGGAGGAGAACACGAAAGGAATATCAAGCGTCTCGGCATAACCGAGCGCCTGCTGCATACCGTCACCAACGCTGTGGTTGTTGTCCTTCGCCTCGATCAACGCGATCGGCAGGTTCGGCTTATAGTAGAGAATATAGTCGGCGCGCTTGGCCTGTCCGCGCGTGACGAGTTTGCCACGCACGATGATGCGCCCCTTGGTGAAGCTGAATTCTTCACGGATTTGCACCATCTCGTCCCACCCTGCGTTGCGCAGCGCAGGTGTGATGAATTTTGTGCAGATGTCGCGCTCGCTGAGCGTATATTTATCCATCGCGCCCCTCACCGCCGCGACGGGATGTTTCAACAGAAACGTTACGACGCGACTTCTCGACCCCTCGCATCAGTTAGCATTTACGCTCCTGAATCAGAAACAAGGTTTCTTCCGCGAGAATTTCCCCAAAGATCAAATTTGCCGAAGATGCGGCGTTTCGCAACCATTACTTGCCAGCCAAAGAGGTCAATCCCGCCTTGTCGATAAATGTGAGATTGGCCCGGCTCTACCAGCGCTGCCTCTCCCACTCGACCGGAAGCGGCTTCACCGGCCTTTACCTCGCAGGGCGTTCATCTCGTGGGCTCGCCTTGCGGGGATTTTCGCCGTTGCGAGGCGGCGAGCGCTAGGGCGACACCGCCAATGATGCCGGCCGTCGCAACGATCAGACGGCCAGTCAGCGCCTCCCCCAGGAAGACGACCCCTCCGACAGCGGCAATGGCCGGCACGGTCAACTGCACGAAGGCGCCACGTGCCCGCGACAAGCTCGGCAGGACGCTGTACCAGACGAAATAGCCCAGACCGGAAGCCACCACGCCCGAGATCAGCGCGTAGACAACGCCTTCAAGCCCTGGCTTTAACCGAAATATCCCGGCGACGATCAGAACAAGACCCACCGGCGTGCAGCGCATGAAATTGCCGGCGGTATCGGCCAGTGGCGATTGTGAGCCTCGCCCGACAAGGGAATAGGCGGCCCAGGAGACACCTGCAATCGCCATCAGGACCGAACCGGTGGGTGACGGCGCGACCAGACCTGGTGAAACAAGATAAACCAGCGCACCGAATGCAACGACAATCCCCGTCCACTCCAATGGTGCCGGCCGATCCCCCTTGATCACCGCCCAGACAAGCATTCCGATCTGGACGCTCGCGAAGAGAATGAGAGCACCAGGTGCCGTTGCAATCATCACATAGGCAATCGAGAAGGTTGTGGCATAGAGCAACAGGGCCAGCGCCCCCGACCAGCTACCGCCCATCGATCCGCTGACGCGCCCGAGCTTGCCTGAGCCCGCCTTCTGCGCTTTCCACTGCATGATCATCGCCAGCATGATCGCTCCGGAAACGAGCCGGGTCCCGGTATAGGCCCATGGGTCGATGCCACCCTTGGAAAGCGCTAATCTCGCCAAGACCGAATTGGCAGCGAAGGCAAGCATCGCGATCGATGTCCAGATTGCCAGTCTCACACCACCCTCCCTGCGGCATCGTTGAACCAGTTACGAGCACGGGGGCGTGGCTGTAAAGTGCTCCTTCTGCCTCTCCCACTCCACCGGAAACGGCTTCATCAACTTGGCCAGCGTGATCTCCGGCCCCTGTCTGCCGTCGAGAATGGCCTCGACGATTGCCGGCGCCAGCAGCGTGAGGCGCAGGACGCGGCTGACATAAGATGCGTTGATCTTCTCGGCAGCGGCAATGTCCTCGACGGTAGCATGAACGCCAGTTTCCAGCAGCTTGCGCCAGCGAAAGCCCCGGGCAATGGCTTTCACCATCGTGTTGTCGATGCGGGGGCGTGGCGGCGCCCATGATGAAATACCATCTGGCAGGACAATCTGCTTGCGGCCGCCGCGCGCCTTGAACCTCATCGCAATTGTGACCGTGATCACCGGGACATCGCTATTGATATCCATCGTCTCCATCATCTTGCACTCATCCTTGAATTCCATGGCTTGTGAACCGATATCGGAGATGGGTTAAGCGGGCGTCGTTGACGGATTTTCACGGCACCACCATCTGCACCTCCGAAGCGCGGCGTGTACCGCCGCCGCCGGCAAATGTTGCCTGGATGTCATAATGCCTGAGACCGTCATCGCGATCCGCACATTTTGAATGGAGTGCAGCAATGGGTGCCCGGTCTTTTCCACCACTCTGGATCACCTTTCCTGGCGCGACCCCTCGTCGCGTCGACAATGCGTTCGAAGCGCTGGAGTGCCTGAACGACGACTGGCCAAAACGTGACAGTTCCTGGCGTCACGCCTTTCAGGCATGCCGGGACGCTCTTGACGGCTTCATTCCAGCCATGGCCGCTCGTCGCGCTTTTGTGACGGCGCTACAGGTGGTGGACGCCGAGATCACCGATGAGCCGAGACAGAGAGTTCCAGTCGACGTGGAGCCTCGGACTTCAGCAACAAGGGAATGAGCGCTGGCAAAAGCCCTTGGCATCAGGCTGCATCCCTTATTCGCTCTCGCTCTTGCAATTCCGCAACAAGGCTGGCCAGACCCTGCGTGCGCAGGCGGATGGCAAGGCCGTCGGTGGAGAGGTCCACCCGCTCGACCAGCAGCTGCACGATGCGGGCCTGCTCGGCCGGGAACAGTTCGTTCCAGATCGGATCGAGACGCTCCAGCGCCTCGCGAACTTCCGCCTCCGGCAAACCGTCAATTTCGGGCCGGGCCGCGCGCCAAGTGCCGATGATGATTTCCGGCACACGTAGAAGTCCGCGCAACTGATCGAGGACAGCCATCTCCACTTCGGCAGCCGGCACGCGAGCGATGGGACACGCGTCGGCACCACGTTTCAGGACCGACTGGCTGACATAGTAGCGATAAAGCTTTGTGCCCTTCCGGGTGTGGGTCGGCGAGAAAGCTGCGCCATCAGGGCCGAAGATCAGGCCCTTCAACAAGGCCGGTGTCTGCGCCCGCGTATTGCTGGCGCGCTTGCGGGGGCTCTCCAGAAGGATGGCGTGCACCTTGTCCCACAGCACATGATCGATGATCGGCCTATGCTCGCCGGGATAGCTTTCGCCCTTGTGCACCGCCTCACCAATATAGATCCGGTTGTTCAAAAGCTTGTAGAGAAAGCCCTTGTCGATCAGCTTACCGCTGCGCGTGCGCACATTTTCGGCTGCAAGGGTTTTCGCCAGCACCGTGGCCGAGCCGATGGAAACGAACCGCTCGAAGATCATCCGCACCGTGGCGGCTTCGGTTTCCTCGATCACCAGCTTGCGGTTGTCGACCCTGTAGCCAAGCGGAACGATACCGCCCATCCACATGCCCTTCTGCCGAGACGCCCGGATCTTGTCGCGGATGCGCTCGGCCGTCACCTCCCGCTCAAACTGGGCGAAGGAGAGCAGGATGTTAAGCGTCAGCCGTCCCATCGAGGTGGTGGTATTGAACGACTGCGTCACGGAAACGAAGGTGACGCCATTCCTGTCGAATATTTCCACCAGCTTCGAGAAATCCATCAGCGAACGCGACAGGCGGTCGATCTTGTAGACGACCACCACGTCGACGAGGCCGTCCTCGATATCGGCCAGCAGCTGTTTCAACGCCGGCCGCTCCAGCGTACCACCGGAGATGCCGCCATCATCATACTGATCGCGGACCAGAACCCAGCCCTCGGCGCGTTGGCTGGCAATATAGGATTCGCACGCCTCGCGCTGCGCATGCAGGCTGTTGAACTCCTGCTCCAGCCCTTCCTCGGAGGATTTTCGGGTGTAGACGGCGCAGCGCAGCTTGCGGATGGTAGGCTTGGTCATGTCCGGCTCCGATGGTTTTTCAGGCCAAAGAAGATCCAGCCATTCCAGCGCGTGCCGGTAATAGCGCGGGCAACCGAGGACAGGCTCTTGTAGGGCCGTCCCTGCCATTCATAACCATCGGCCAGCACGGTGACGGTGTGCTCGACACCCTGCCACTCGCGGATCAACCTTGTTCCGACAATCGGCCGGTCATCGGCGCGATGGCGGCGCACCACCATGTTGCCGCCATCAAGCTGCTCGCCCAAAACTTCCAGCCGCTCGATGGTTTCCGGCTTTAATCCGCCATAGGCCAGTTCCTGGATGCGGTATGCCAGCCGGCTTTCCAGAAAACGGCGATTGAAGGCCGGTGGCTCGGTATCGAACAACTCGCGCCACTGGTTCTTCAGGTCTGGGGTCGAGGCCGCCTTCAGCGCCATCAGACGTGCGGGAATTGGATCGGTGATCGTCATGCTGTTCTCCGGTCGCTTGGAGTTGCATGACGGCATTCGTCGAGCGTGTAGTCGACGCAACTATTCTCCCTTTGAGCAGATAGTCTGCTTGACTGTCGTGCACGTAGCCGGATCAATCCGGCGCTCAATATCGTCGCGATTTCGACCAAGCGTTCGGCCGCGGTCATGAGATTTGGTGAGATTGGGTTTGGGCCAGACAAATCAGTTGTATTCCGGATCTCGCTAGCCAAGATCTAGCTGTCTCGAACTGGTCGCACCACCTGACGTCGAATTGCCGTGGATTGGCGCGCAGAAAACTGCAATGCTGCGCACTATTGCGTACGGTACCATTGCTCATGCCGGACCTGATTCCCGAAGGCTGCATTTCTCTGCGTGCGGCGTATGATTCGTTTGTTTTGGGCCTCTGGTTTGGCCACGACCCTGTGGCCGAACTTCACGACATGATCACCTACAAGGAGTGCCCACCGCAGATTGTAGGCCCGAGCAAAGCTTCCTTGGATAAGGTGACCAATTCGCTGTTGGATGAGTTCAGGAACGCTTTCGCAACGGGCTCGCTGAGCGCGTTGGTGAGGGTAGCTGGTGCTTCCGAGAATTCTGCCATTCCCCAAGATTCCTGGGGCTCGGTGTATTTCCCCGAACGAGCCTTCCTGGAAGACCAGATCGTGCACCGGCACGGCGGGTATTGGGACGGCCTGGTTGGGCGTACGCCCTTTGTGAGGCAAAACGAGTTCGACCCCTGGCTGGCGGCGAAGATTGAGCGAAAAAATTATACAGAAGCGGTTCCCTCTGCATCCATTCAGGCGTTACGGACACATTTGATCGGGCTTGCCGCGAATGGGCTGCTGGCCTCCGGCGAAATCGAGCAACTGGCATCAAAATGGGGACTTTTGCCCATTGCGTCGAGACCGCCGGAAGGAAGTTGCGATCCGATGGGCCTGTCCCATTGGACATTGGCGATGGCGGTGTCATGGATCGCCTGGCGCGACATCAGTTGCGTGCGCGAGGCGATGGATGCTTATCGATCCGACTGCTGGGAATGGACTTCGTTTAATCGACGATTTCTCGACGGAGACGGCCCCTACGAGATATCTGGCGAAGAGCTGGTAACGCTCGGACCGCTGAGCCTCTCACACCTTTGCGGACTGGAGGCCGTCGGTTCCGACGCCTGGCATCTCCCCATGCTCATGTCCATCAAAAGCGCACGAGAGACACTCTGGCGGCATCTGGGCCAAGGAGACATCTCAGCGGCAGCCTTCGATGATGCTGGTGATCATGTGATCGTACCCCAACATCAATGGGCCGCCCTGGAGCTTGCTGCAAGCCGCAGCGGCCAGGATTACCTTTGCTTTCTTCATGACTCGCTTAGAGCGGCATACACCGAGATAATGCTTCCAAGTTCGGGGATCCGAACTCTATGGCCGCCGTCATTGCCAGATGAGACAGGGCAACCTGCGACTATGATGGCACAACCGAGGCCGATCGCCCTCGAAATCGAAGAGCAGATTCACCGCATCTTGTTCGCTGATGGACCAGTTCTCGAGGGCCGAAGGTGTGAGCTATTCATGCTGCTCGCTGAACAATTTTTGATAGACCGAGAGGAAGGACTGGCGAAAACGGAGTACCGCTTTACCCCTACACGGTGCATCACGACCAAAATGTCGATCTCGGAGCAAAACCTTCGTCAGCATGTTAAGCGCATAAGACAGTCGCTCGAGAAACAGTTTGTGGGTTGCGTGGGGTATTCGGTCGAAGGTGATAGGATCCTCGAGAGCCAAAACTGGACCGGCTATCGACTTAATCCTGACCTGATTCTCAAGAAGAAGTGAAACGTGACTGTCACGTAAATTAAGTGACATTGTCGTGACACTTGGCCATTTCCTTGAAAAGGTTGCATAATTTGGTGCATCCCTGTCACGCCTTTCTTCCAGCTGAGCATATCTGCAAACCCGCGCAAACCTGACAATTCCTGCCATCGACAACGCTTTAGCGGGTGCATCGGCGCAACTGCGAAAAGCCGGCTCAGGAGCCCAACATGGCAGAGACCTTTCCCATCTACCTCAACCAACAGGAACTTGCCCGCCGCTGGCGCCTGAGCCCGCGCACGTTGGAACGCTGGCGCTGGTTGAAGACTGGCCCGCATTACCACAAGCTTGGCGGCAAGATCGTCTACGCCTTGACGGATGTGGAGGCCTACGAACGCCGCCGTCGCGCTGAAACCCACTCCTCGATCCTTGGTTCGTGGGAGTGATCATCATGAAATCAAAAAGAGTTGGCCCGCGAGCGCTGGCAGGCGCTGGCCGGGCCGCTGTCAAGATGCCGGTGAGCAAAGATGACGTCGAAACTTCTACTCCAAACCCCCTCAACCTTCAACTTCATCTTCTTCTGTCCCGCTATGCCATCTCTGCCGACCTGGCACTGGTGATTGCTGAACATGCCTTCCTTGCGGGGAGGACGCGATGACCGGATTTTTTCAGGCTAGCCGGATAACTGATCGCAAGACTTGTTCGCAGGATGGGAGGATCAGCATGATAGAACATGTCCTCCTTGCCGCGCGCTGCGAATTGCATGAACTCGCCGATGCACGCCTGGTCGAGACTTTGGCGATTGTGAGGGCGCTGGGCATCGACCTCAGGGTAGTCGGCTGCCATATCGGCGGGATCGTCGTGACATCGATCTCGCTCTATCCTGGCGCCCGCTTCGACTTCTCGGTCGTGGACGACAACGAGGCCTTGGTGTTCGAGGCAATTGGCGCCGACGACGAGACGGTCGTCGACCTCGTCGCCATCCCGCTCGCCAACAAGGCTGCGGTCACGACGATGTTCGGCAGATGCGCACTGCTTGGGCTCTGCGCAGCGCTCAATCCGGCTACCTATTTCATGGGCGGCAGCCTCGCCGTTCACGAAACCGCGCTCGAGTGGCTGAGGACGGCCTGCCGCGGCGCCGCCATCGTCGATGCCGGTCAGGCGGCACGTATCCTGCGCGACCTGCAGGGTCCGATCGCTGCCGCCAACATGTTGCATGGCCGCAGGCTGAAGTCGCTCATCGACACCGTTCCGACGCCCTCAATTCTGGTTCCAGAGAGGCGCGTTGCATGACCGGCGACCTGATACCCCTCACCGGCCCCCTTGCCGAGGAGAACTGCCCGCCGGCCTTCTCTGACGACGCACTCGCTCTGCAATTTGCGGATCAGCATCGAGATGACCTGCGCTACGTCGCGGCGTGGAGTAAATGGCTGCGCTGGACTGGAAAGTGGTGGCAGATTGACGAAACGCTGTTCGCCTATGACCAGGTACGAGCCATTTGCAGGCAGGCAGCTTCCGAGTGCAATGATGGCAAGATTGCCTCATCCATTGCCAATGCTAGGACCGTGGCCGCCGTTGAGAGATTGGCAAAGTCCGACCGCAGACTGGCTGCGGACGCCGATCAATGGGACGCAGACCCCTGGCTTCTCAACACGCCGGACGGCATTGTCGATCTGCGGACCGGCGGAACGCGCCCGCATAGCCCCCTAGACTACTGTACAAAAATTACCGCAGCCTCGGCGGAAGGAAGTTGTCCCAGCTGGCTGTCGTTCCTCGATCGTATTACCGCTGGCGACAGGGATCTCCAGCACTTCGTACAACGCATGTTCGGCTACACGCTGACCGGAGATACCTCGGCACATGCGCTGTTTTTCCTTTTCGGCAGTGGTGCCAACGGCAAGTCGGTGATGATCGATACGGTCGCGGGCATTCTAAAAGATTACCATCGGACCGCAGCGATCGAAACGTTCACGGCATCATCTTCGGAGCGGCATCCAACCGATTTGGCGGGCCTTCGCGGCGCGCGGCTGGTGACGGCAATCGAGACGGAGGAAGGACGTCGCTGGGCGGAGAGCCGCATCAAGACATTGACGGGCGGCGACAGGATTGCAGCGCGTTTCATGCGCCAGGACTATTTTGAATTCTCACCACAGTTCAAACTGGTCATCGCCGGCAACCACAAGCCGGGGCTTCGCTCTGTCGACGAAGCCATCCGGCGCAGGCTCCATCTGCTGCCCTTTAGGGTGACTATTCCTCCAGAGGAACGCGATCCTCACCTGCCAGACAAGCTGAAGGGCGAATGGCCGGGCATTTTTTCTTGGATGATCCAGGGCTGCCTGAACTGGCAACGGGAGGGGCTGATCCCACCAAAGGCGGTGCAGGACGCGACCGCTGCCTATCTCGACGCCGAAGACGTCGTCGCGGCCTGGATCGATGACTGCTGCGTGCGTGACCCGAGCCGATGGACCTCCAGCACCGTCTTGTTTGAATCGTGGAAGGCCTGGGCCGACGAGGCCGGCGAGTTCATAGGCTCCGCAAAACACCTTAGCCAGACCCTCGAGACGAAAGGTTTCCAGCCCAATCGAAAAATGACTGGTCGCGGGTTCCAGGGCATCGCCGTCAACGGACCCGACTGAGACGTTGCGCGCTCCATGACGGATATGACGCCTGTTATGCCATCCACCGTTCACGCGCGCGCGTAACGGCGGTAATCAGACAAAACGTCATATCCGTCATGGGCCTGATTTTAAGGGCGCTAATTGACGACCTTTGCGCAATCGAGCGAAGCGGTGAGAAAAACTGCTGGGATAGCAATAAGTTAGCTGCCATCTATACTTCCCGCATGAACCAAAGTGAGCGGGAAAAATGCATAAAGACAGCACCATCACCGACGAAATCCCGCCTACGACACCCGGCGATCCCGCGCCTCTAAAAGTGAACGAAGCCGCCGATCCTTGCCCTCTTGCCCTCGACTACCGCCCTGCCTGTGACCTGATCCCCTACGCGCGCAATGCCCGCACGCATTCGGATGCGCAGGTGGCGGACATTGCGGCGTCGATGCGGGAGTTCGGATGGACCAACCCCATCCTGGTTGACGGCGACAACGGCGTCATTGCCGGCCACGGCCGGCTGCTGGCGGCCCGCAAACTCGGGATGGCAGATGTGCCGGTGATCGAGCTTGCCGGTCTGAGCGCGGCGCAGAAGCGGGCCTATGTCATCGCCGACAACAGACTGGCCATGAATGCCGACTGGGATGCCGAGCTTTTGGCACTTGAGTTCGGCGACCTGCAGGACCTCGGCTTCGACCTGTCCCTCACCGGCTTCGGCGAGGAGGAGATCAGCAGCTTGATGAACCGGGGCACGCCCGGGCTCACCGATCCAGATGATGTGCCGGACGTTCCCGAGGTCGCCGTCAGCCGCCAGGGCGATCTGTGGCTGCTCGGCCAACACAGGCTTCTCTGCGGCGACAGTACCGATCGCGAAGCCGTAGAGCGTGTGCTGGGTGGCGTGAGGCCAAACCTCATGGTGACCGATCCTCCCTATGGCGTCGATTATGACCCCGAGTGGCGCCTGAGGGCTGGTGTGGCTGCCAGGGGCGAGCTTGCCACCGGCAAGGTGCTCAACGACGACCGGGCGGACTGGCGTGAGGCATGGGCGCTGTTTGGTGGCGATGTCGCAGGCCTGCATGCGGGGACCGTCGCCGACAGTCTTGCCGCCGCCGGCTTCCGGCTGCGCTCGCAGATCATCTGGGACAAGGGCCAGCTGGTGCTGTCGCGTGGCGACTATCACTGGCAGCATGAGCCGTGCTGGTATGCGGTGCGCGAGAGCGGCACAGGCCACTGGGCTGGTGACCGCCGGCAGACCACGGTCTGGCAGATCCCGAAGCCTGCCCGTAACGAAACCGGCCATTCGACGCAGAAGCCGGTTGAGTGCATGCCCCGCCCGATGGAGAACAACTCCTCACCCGGACAGGCCATCTATGAGCCATTCTGCGGCTCCGGCACCACCATCGTTGCGGCCGAGATGAGCGGCCGCTCCTGCCATGCCATCGAGCTCAATCCCGCCTATGTCGACATGGCCATTCTGCGCTGGCAGGCATTTACCGGCGGGGCCGCTATTCTGGACGGCAATGGCCGCGCCTTTGCGCAGGTCAAGGCAGATCGTACCAAGGGGAAAGACTGATGGGGCGCCCGAGACATCAGCCCGATGCTTACCATCGGCGTCAGGTCGAGACACTGGCCGGYTATGGCATTCCMGAGGCGGAAATTGCCGGCCTGATCGGCATCGATCCAAAGACCTTACGCCGCCATTACCGGCAGGARCTCGACCATGGCCATACSAAGGCCAATGCCAAGGTTGCCGAGAACCTTTATCGCAAGGCAACCGGCGAAGGGCGCGAGGCTGTTACCGCCGCCATCTTCTGGCTGAAGGCCCGGGCCAAGGCCAATGCCAAGGTTGCCGAGAACCTTTATCGCAAGGCAACCGGCGAAGGGCGCGAGGCTGTTACCGCCGCCATCTTCTGGCTGAAGGCCCGGGCCCGCTGGAAAGAGACCAATGTMAACGAGATTGCGGGTGTTCCAGGCCAGCCACTGAAACAGGTGCATGAGATCAGGCGCATCATCGTATCTCCGGCCGAGCGCGAGGAATGGAAGCGTGAACGAGACGAACGCGTCATGC
>NZ_LMFV01000062.1:0-2195 GCF_001427285.1 Mesorhizobium sp. Root552 | reverse complement strand
AGGCCAGCCACTGAAACAGGTGCATGAGATCAGGCGCATCATCGTATCTCCGGCCGAGCGCGAGGAATGGAAGCGTGAACGAGACGAACGCGTCATGCATCACATCGGGGCCGAACGAGATCAGGACCTGATCAYATGGAAGCCTGAGCAGCCATGAGTATTCGCCAATGCAACTCCACATCCCTGCCCTCCCCGGCACAGGTCGAGGCTCTGACAGGTTACGGACTGTCGTCGGCCAATATTGCGAAAATGCTGGATATTGATGAGGACGTCTTGCGCGCGGCCTTCGAACACGAGCTCGACTGTGGCGGCCTGAAGGCMAATGCCAAGGTTGCCGAGAGCCTTTACCGCAAGGCAACCGGCGAAGGTCGCGAATCCGTCACCGCCGCCATCTTCTGGCTGAAAGCCCGCGCCTGCTGGAAGGAGACGAGCATCCACGAGATGGASGGRAAACTCGATACGAACGTCACCTTCGTCACCACCTACGAAGAGCGTCCCTGCGAGCGTGTGGAAACGAAAGACCACGACGCACGCTCGACGTAGCAACAGCCAAGAGAGATGTAGCAATGGAACAGGAGCCTGAAGATCTGGGCCATGGGTTGCCAACTGCCAAAGTGGAAGCCTTGGCCGGCTTCGGGCTATCGCCAGAGGAAATCGCCCATGTCCTGGAGGTCGATCTCGATCTCCTGACATCCAGTTGCGCCCGCGAACTCGAAAATGGCCGCATCAAGGCCAATCTGCGCGTCGCGGAAAGCCTGTACAGGAAGGCGACGGGCGAAGGCCGCGAATCCGTGACTGCGGCAATATTCTGGCTCAAGACAAGGGCCCGCTGGAAGGAAACCAGTTCGACCTCCAYCGATGTCCGCGTCAGCTTTGCCACCCACGAGGAAATACTCGAGCAACTGCGCTGATCGTACAAAGTACGAAACAACGCCAATTGAAGTGCTGCCTGTCGATCCAACTGTTTCCGGCAGGAGCTGGGATCGGTTGAGAGTGTTCCCGCGCTGAAAGATGGAACTCGCCTATTGCCGACGCTCGGCGATCGGGTCGTCCCACGCAAGCTGTTCAATCTTGGAGATGACTAAGTCGAACGTTTTTGATTCTTCCAGCAGCGCCATATCGATGTCGCCGTTTTTCAGCGCGTTCAGCATGTTGCCCTTGAGATCGGCGGAGGCCTCTTCACCCTCATTCTTGGCCACATGCCTCATCGCGTATTCGATACACAAGGATGACCTGTTCAATTTCCGGGCCGGCCATTTCCTCCATATTGTCAGCCATTTGAGGTTCTCCACTTCGTGGTAGTGGAGCAACGCGAGCGCCCGTGAAGGGTTCCCCACATTCAAGTTGTCAGCGAGCCCAAGAATTCAKWGRCCCTGTTGCGCGCTGCCGACAGCAACTTGATCCGGATCCTGCGCAGCGACCATCGGCCGCCCGACGCCGGTCGGCATCCCTTCAGTCCACAGTGCCCCCGAAAACCCCACAAGATCAGTGACTTGACTTGCATCTCGCCCCATATCGAGCACAGTGCAAACGGTGGTTTGCAGTTTGAACACGAGAGCCAACTCCATGTCGCAGTGCGCAATCGCCTACTATCGGGTTTCCACGCAGCGGCAGGGCCGTTCGGGCCTTGGCATCGAGGCGCAGCGTGCCGCCATTGCTCGCTTCGCCGATGCCCAGGCCATCTCGATCCTCGACGAGTTCACCGAGATCGAAACCGGCAAAGGYGCYGATGCGCTGGACCGCAGGCCGCAACTTGCCGGCGCCCTTGCGCTTGCCCGTCACAAAGGCTGCCCSGTSATYGTCGCCAAGCTCGATCGGCTGTCCCGCGATGTCGCCTTCATTGCCGGCCTGATGGTCCAGCGCATTCCATTCATGGTCGCCGAATTAGGCGCCGATGCCGATCCGTTCATGCTGCACCTTTATGCGGCGCTCGCCGAGAAAGAGCGGCGACTGATCTCAGAACGCACCAAAGCCGCCCTCACCTCGCGCAAGACCACCGGAATGAAGCTCGGCAACCCGACCAACGCCGCCGAGGCTGCAGCAAAGGGTCGCCAGATCTCGATGCGCGAAGCTGACAGGTTTGCACAAGCCGTCCTGCCCGTCATTGCCTCCATCCAGCGTTCCGGCATCACCAGCCTGCGCGGGATCGCCACGGCCCTCAACAACCGCGGCATCCACACCCCACGCAATGGCCA
>NZ_LMFV01000061.1:222084-350112 GCF_001427285.1 Mesorhizobium sp. Root552 | reverse complement strand
GGGCGGATTATGGGAGAGACGCGGGAGGGTGGGGATAAGTAGGGTGGAGGTGTCTGCTTAGAGGCGTGATTTGTCCACCATTCAATCAGAAACCTCATAGGGCCCACACCCCCCTCTGGCCTGCCGGCCATCTCCCCCTCAAGTGGGGAGATCACCCGATTGCGACGTGATATCCCGCAATGAAGTCACAGAGTTGGCTGTAACCTGGAAGCTGCCGATCTCCCCACCTGAGGGGGAGATGGCCGGCAGGCCAGAGGGGGGTGCCTGGCGATGCATCCGACCCGCAAAGCGGACCGACCCTCCCCGCGTTGGGAGAGGGGGCATCAGTGTTGGCGCTGCAGGTCTGCAAAAGGGATGGGTGACGTCCTCAGCAACTTTTCTACGCAGCCGCCTCGGCCGAATTGGAGCCGATGTAGTTGCGGATCGTCTCGATGATCCGATCCTGGTCGGATTCGCTGAGATAGGGGTGCATCGGCAGGCACAGGATGCGCTCGGGCAGCGTTTCGGATACGGCAAGTCCGGTCGGCGTCCTTGGATAGTCGCGATAGGCGACCTGCGCATGCAGCGGCTTCACGTAGTAGATGACCGAGGGGATGCCTTTTTCCTGCAGATGCGCCTTGAGGCCGTCGCGCTTCGGCGTCTCGATGGCATACTGAGCCCAGGCCGAGCGGCTGCCGGACAGGTTTGCCGACGCCTTGACGATGTCGCCCAAACCCTCGGCATAGCGGCCGGCAACCTTCTGGCGCGCGACCATCTCGTCTTCGAGGATGGCGAGCTTCTCGATCAGGATCGCCGCCTGCAAGGTGTCGAGGCGCGAATTGATGCCGACATGGACGTTGTCGTACTGCGTCTCGCCCTTGCCGTGGAAGGCGAAGGAACGCAGCTTCTCGGCCAGCGCGCCGTCATTGGTGAACATCGCGCCGCCGTCGCCGTAGCAGCCGAGCGGCTTGGCCGGATAGAAGCTGGTGCCGGCGACATGGCCGAACGCGCCGCACATGCGGCCTTCGCTGGAACCGCCGATCGACTGGGCGGCATCCTCGATGACCAGCAGGTTTTCGCGCCTGGCGATGGCCATGATCGCCTCGTAGTCGGCTGACAGTCCGAACAGGTCGACCGGGATGATCGCCTTGGGCTTCAACCGGCCCTCGGCCTTGACCATGGCGATTGCCGCCTCGAGGCTGGCAATGTCGATGTTGTAGGTGTCTGCATCGACATCGACGAACACCGGTTCGGCCTTGGCGAGCGCAACCACTTCGGCGGTGGCGGCAAAGGTGAAGCTCGGAACGAAGACAGCATCGCCTGGGCCAATGCCATTGGCATAGAGCGGCAACAGCAGCGCATCGGTGCCGTTGGCGCAGGCGACGACGTGCTTGACGCCGACATAGGCGGCCAGCTTGTTTTCGAATTCCGCGACTTCGGGTCCGAGGATATAGCGGCCCTCGTTCACGACCTTGTCGATTGCCGCCTTCAGCCTGTCACGGATGCGTTCGCGCTGAGCGCCGAGATCGATGAATTGCATGTCTGTTCCAATAGTATGAGCCAGAGATTGGCGTGCTGGTATCAGAGTTGGTGGGGCCGGAAAAGCGGCAGGCCCGGCTCTCCATTCGACCAAGCCTCTCCGATGTTACCGCTATGTGGCGGAATTTGGCGCGCAAAGGCCCGCAAATTCAAGCTTGGCGCACAAGCGGGGGCAAGTAGCTGGTTCAATGCTGCAGTGCCGAAACATAAAGTGATCAAGGGCTTGCGGCGGCCGCTCAGGCGATTTCGTGCCGCCAGGGGGGATTGGCGCCGGCGCGCGAGACGGTGACGGCCGCGGCCTTTGCGCCGAGGCTCAGGGCCTTGTGGACGGCCTCTTGCGACAGCTTGGCGACTGCCGTCTTGGTCAAAAGGCCCTGCTCATGCAGCGAGGCCAGCACGCCGCCATTGAAGGTGTCTCCCGCTCCGACCGTATCGACCACCTTCACCTTGTCGGGAACCACGGTGACGGCGCCGGCCTTGGTGTAGCCGACAGCGCCTTCGCCGCCATGAGTGACGATGATGAGCTTGGGGCCGCGATCAAGCCAGCGGTGCACGACCTCTTCACGCGAGCCCGGCTCGCCGAACCAGTCGAGATCCTCGTCGGAGACCTTCACGATGTCGGCCATCGCCATCATGGCGCGAATGCGCCGCTGGTGCTTTTCACGGTCCGGGATGAAGTTTGGCCGGATATTCGGGTCGAGCATGGTCACGCGGCGGTTTTGCTCGCGGCGCATGAATTCCTCGTAAGCCGCCCCGGCTGGTTCCGAGATCAGGCTGATGGCCCCGAACAGCATCGCCTCGACTTCGTCGCCCAGCCTGGGCAGGTCCGCCGCCGTCAGCATGCGGCCGGCGGTGTTCTCGTCGTAGAACACGTAGGTCGCGTGGCCGTCCTTGAGATGGACGAAGGCGAGCGTCGTCGGGCGAGGGGAGGTGTGGGCGTAGCCGCAATCGACCTTGCTCTCGCCGAGCACCTTCTTCAACTGGATGCCGAACAGATCGGACGACAGGCCGGAAAAGAAACCGGCTGGCGCGCCGAGCCGCCCGAGCGCAATCGCCGTGTTGAACACAGCGCCGCCGGCATAGGGCGCAAAGGCAGGCTCGCCGAGCGTCGTCTCGCGCGGCAACATGTCGATCAGCGCCTCGCCGCAGCACAGGATCATGCCTTGCCGGTCCCCTGCGGATAGATGACGCCCTTGCGGATGATGATGTTGGCGTAGAGGCGCGGCTCGCTGGTGGCGACCATTGCATGCGCGGCGCGGGCGCGGGCGTAGAATTCGGCGCCCTGCATCGCAACCAACTTGCGGCCCGGCGCACGCCTGGCGCAGACCGCCGCCATCTCGTCATGGACGGGATCGGCCAGCTTGGGGTCGCCCTTGACCGATGAACGGAACAGCGCGTCCGGCACGAAATCGTCCACCGGCAGGACGGCGAGGATGGCGTCCAGAACCGGGATGATCTCGAGGCCGTCGGCGCGGATCAGCCGGGTTGCCTCCTGTTCCGCCGGATAGTTTCCATCGACGATGGCGATCTCGTCGCCATGGCCCATGGCGCGCAGCACGGCCAGCAACTCCGGCCCGAGCACGGGCGGTATTCCAATCAGCATTTTCAGGTTCCCCCGGCGATCATGGTTGGCCGAATGAGAAATCGTTCCGACAGGGGCAGGCTGGCGGCGCCGAGGGCGCGGGCGTGCACGCCGACGGTTCCTTCGTGGACCTTGGGGACGGTGAGGCCCTCTGCGTCGATGCTTCCAATCACCTTGCGAACCGCATCGACCAGTTTTCCCCGCACGGAGACAGGCATCCAGCCGTCGATGACGGCGGCCTCGAAGTCGATGACGGAAGTGGCAGAGATGATGGCGTGGGCAAGCGCGTCGGCGGCCTGGATGATCCATTCGTCGAGCGTCGGGCCGAGTTCGCCCCAATCTTCCGGCGAGGTCCACAAATGCGGCGCTTCGATGCCGTGGGCATTGAGTTCCTTTTCGAGCACTGCGACCGAGGCGATGTCGATGAGCTGGGCCTGTTTTCCGCCGGGGCCGGGAACCAGCATGGAGCCGAGCGCGCCGGCGTTGCCGGTCGGGCCGCTGTAGAGACGGCCGTCCAGCACGATCCCGCCGCCGGCAAAGGCGCCGATGTAGAAATAGACGAAGTCGCGCAGGCCGCTCGACTGGCCGAATACGAGTTCGGCCCCGCAGGCAGAGGTGGCGTCGTTTTGCAGGTAGACGGGGAAATCGCACAAGGCTTGCACGTCGGTGCGCACGTCGCGATGACGCCACTCGTCCATGATCTGGCGCGGCGCACCGGCGGTATCGACCCAGTTCCACAATTCGAACGGCATGGCGATGCCAAGGCCGGCAATGCGCTTTTCCCGGCCGGCGTCGAGGCTGCCCCGAAGCTTTGCCATGCCCGATGCCACGAAAGCCACCGTCTCGCGCGGTGTCGGGTATCGGTAGGAAAGCTGTTCGGCCGCGCGCACCTTGCCGAGGAAATCGATGAGGACGAGTTCGGCGCTGCGCCGTCCGATCTTGAGGCCGATGAAATAGGCGCCGTCGGGGTTGAGCGCCATCGGGATCGAGGGCTGGCCGATTTTGCCGCGCTGGGGCGCCTGCCGCAGAAGCAGGCCGTCATCCTCGAGCTCGCGCATGATGACCGAAACCGTCTGCGCCGACAGCCCCGTCATGCGGGCAATATCGGACTTGGCGAGGCTGCCATGCTGGCGCACGAGCGACAGCACGAGCCGCTCGTTGTGGTCTCGCATCCCGCTCTGATTTGTGCCGCGATGAAATCGGCTTTCGGCCGGTTCAGGCGGGCTGTGCTTTGCAGTGCCGGTTTCCACCGAGCTCCTCCGCCAATCCCTCGCGTCCTTTTGCCAGAATGTGTGATGGACGCAACAGAGTCAATAATAAATAAGAGTGATTTAATTATTGACTCTTGTAAAGCCGTGGTGTTTGTTTTGTGCGAGGGCGCTGCCGGGAAGCATTGCATGCGCTCGCGTCAAGGCACCGGTATGAGCTGGCGCCGCATTATTTTCTGGGAGGTTTCTTATGAGAATGTCTGCGTTCAGGACTGCACTGTTTTGTGCGTCTGCGTTTGGGCTCGTCGCTCTTGCCGTGCCTGCCTCGGCAGCCGGCGTCAGCGCCTGCCTGATCACCAAGACCGACACCAACCCCTTCTTCGTGAAGATGAAGGAAGGCGCGACGGCCAAGGCGAAGGAGTTGGGCGTCGATCTCAAATCCTATGCGGGCAAGATCGACGGTGACAGCGAAAGCCAGGTCGCTGCGATCGAAAGCTGCATCGCCGATGGCGCAAAGGGTATCCTTTTGACCGCCTCCGACACGGCAGGCATCGTGCCTGCGGTGAAGAAGGCGCGCGACGCCGGCATTCTGGTCATCGCGCTGGATACGCCGCTTGAGCCCGCAGATGCTGCCGATGCAACCTTTGCGACGGACAATCTTCTCGCCGGCGAACTGATCGGCAAGTGGGCCGCAGCCACTTTGGGCGACGCTGCCAAGGATGCCAAGATCGCCTTCCTCGACCTGACGCCGTCGCAGCCGACCGTGGACGTGCTGCGCGACCAGGGCTTCATGAAGGGCTTCGGCATCGACACCAAGGACATCAACAGGATCGGTGACGAGGACGATGCCCGCATCGTCGGCCACGACGTGACCAACGGCAACGAGGAAGGCGGCCGCAAGGCCATGGAGAACCTTCTCCAGAAGGATCCGGCGATCAATGTCGTCCATACGATCAACGAACCGGCTGCTGCCGGTGCCTATGAAGCGCTCAAGGCCGTCGGCATGGAAAAGAACGTGCTCATCGTTTCCGTCGATGGCGGCTGCCCGGGCGTGAAGAACGTCGAGGCCGGCATCATCGGCGCGACCTCGCAGCAATATCCGCTGCTGATGGCCTCGCTTGGCATCGAGGCGATCAAGAAGTTCGCGGACTCCGGCGAGAAGCCGAAGAATACAGAAGGCAAGTCGTTCTTCGATACCGGCGTGGCCCTGGTTACGGCCAAGCCCGCTGCCGGCGTCGACTCCATCGACGTCGCCAAGGGCACAGAACTCTGCTGGGGTTGATGTGACCCACGCTTAGGCAGAGTATCGACCGGAGAGAGCGGTTGAGGCCGCTCTCTCGCATGTCGGTAGGGAGCAACTCCAGGGAGGAGGGCCGGATGACTGACGCTTCGGCGCATCGTGCGCAGCCACAGGAATTCGAAAAGGTTCTGACCGGCAGCGATGCCTCGGTCGCCAGATTCGACACGCATGAGCGGTCGGGGATCGAAAAGGTGCAGCACTTCCTGCACTCAAGTCCCGCGGCGGTCCCTCTTATCGTCCTGATCGCTTCGCTTCTGGTTTTCGCATTCGTCATCGGCGGCAAGTTCTTTTCCGCCTTTTCGCTGACGCTGATCCTGCAACAGGTGGCGATCGTCGGCATCATCGGCGCAGCCCAGACCCTCGTTATCCTCACGGCGGGCATCGACCTGTCGGTGGGCGCGATAATGGTGCTGTCTTCGGTGGTGATGGGACAATTCACCTTCCGCTACGGACTTCCTGCGCCGCTTGCCATTCTCTGCGGTTTCGCCGTGGGCGCGGCCTGCGGCTTCCTCAACGGATGGCTGGTGGCGCGCATGAAGCTACCGCCTTTCATCGTTACCCTCGGCACCTGGCAGATCGTACTGGCGGCCAATTTCCTCTATTCGGCCAACGAGACCATCCGCGCGCAGGATATCGAGACGCAAGCGCCGATCCTGCAGTTTTTCGGCCAGAACCTTCGGCTGGGCAATGCCGTCTTCACCTATGGCGTCATCGCCATGGTGCTGCTCGTCGTGCTGCTCTGGTATGTGCTCAATCACACGGCGTGGGGCCGTCATGTCTACGCGGTCGGCGACGACCCGGATGCCGCCGAACTCTCCGGCGTCAATGTCGGCAGGATGCTGATTTCCGTCTATGTCCTTGCCGGGCTGATTTGCGCACTCGCGGGATGGGCCTTGATCGGTCGCATCGGTTCGGTGTCGCCGACTTCAGGCCAGTTCGCCAATATCGAATCGATTACCGCCGTGGTGATCGGTGGCATCTCGCTGTTCGGCGGGCGCGGATCGATCCTCGGTATGTTGTTCGGCGCGTTGATCGTCGGTGTCTTTTCGCTGGCGCTCAGGCTGATCGGCACCGATCCGCAATGGACCTATCTGTTGATCGGCGTTCTCATCATCGTTGCGGTCGCGGTCGACCAGTGGATCAGGAAGGTGGCTGGCTGATGGCACAGGAACCCATTCTAACCGCTCGCGGATTGGTCAAGCGCTATGGACGCGTGACCGCATTGGACAATGCCGACTTCGATCTCTACCCCGGTGAAATCCTCGCGGTCATCGGTGACAACGGCGCGGGAAAATCCTCGCTTATCAAGGCGATTTCCGGCGCAGTCACGCCAGATGAGGGCGAAATCAGGCTGGATGGCCAGCCGATTTCGTTCAAGTCGCCGATGGAAGCGCGCAATGCCGGCATCGAGACCGTCTACCAGAACCTGGCGCTGTCGCCCGCGCTCTCGATTGCCGACAACATGTTCCTTGGCCGCGAAATCCGCCGCCCGGGCTTCATGGGGCAGTGGCTCAGAATGCTTGACCGGCCGGCAATGGAAAAACGGGCGCGTGAAAAGCTGACCGAACTCGGCTTGATGACGATCCAGAACATCAGCCAGGCGGTGGAAACGCTGTCTGGCGGCCAGCGTCAGGGCGTGGCCGTGGCGCGGGCTGCCGCCTTCGGGTCCAAGGTGGTCATCATGGACGAGCCGACGGCTGCCCTTGGCGTCAAGGAATCGCGCCGCGTCCTGGAACTCATCCTCGACGTCAAAAAGCGCGGGCTGCCGATCGTGCTGATCTCGCACAACATGCCGCACGTATTCGAAGTCGCCGATCGCATCCACATCCACAGGTTGGGCCGGCGGCTGACGGTGATCGATCCGAAACAATACACGATGTCCGATGCCGTGGCCTTCATGACAGGCGCAAAGCCGCCGCCGGAGGCTGCGCTGGCGGCTTGATCTCGCAAAAATGCGGTGGAAGACCTGCATTTTTGGCTGGGCTAAATCGATTGAATAATTGCGCGCGCCGATTAATAGTGGCGATGGAGTAGAAGCCGATAGCACAACCGGTGCGGGCGGATCGATCTCCAGGCGTCGAGAGGTGATATGACGCGAGTTATGACAGCCGAAATTCCCGCATCGCTCCCTATTGACGCCGACCCGGCCACTTTGGCCGGCGAAGTGCTGAATGCACTGAAATATCGGCTGGGCAAGGACACCACGGTTGCCACCCAGCACGATTGGCTGACGGCCTCGATCAAGGTCGTGCGTGACCGCATCATCGACCACTGGATCAGCGGCACCAAGGAGGCCTACGACCAGAAGGAAAAGCGGGTCTACTACCTGTCGCTGGAATTCCTGATCGGGCGCCTGATGCGGGATGCCTTCTCCAATCTCGGATTGATGGACAACATGCGCGCGGCGCTGTCGTCGCTCGGCGTCGATCTTGATGTCATCGCGGCGCTGGAGCCGGACGCAGCGCTCGGCAATGGCGGGCTCGGCCGCCTTGCGGCATGTTTCATGGAATCGATGGCGAGCGTCGGCATTCCGGCGCACGGCTATGGCATTCGTTACGCAAACGGCATGTTCAGGCAGGAGATTCAGGACGGCTGGCAGGTGGAACTGCCCGAGACTTGGCTTGACCACGGCAACCCCTGGGAATTCGAGCGCCGGGAGCGCTCATTCGAGGTCGGCTTCGGCGGTTCGGTTGAATCCATCACCTCGCGCGATGGCAGGCTGGAACGTCATGTCTGGAAGCCGACCGAACATGTGCTGGCCGTCGCCTACGATACGCCTGTGGTGGGCTGGCGGGCGAACCGCGTCAATACATTGAGGCTTTGGGCCGGCATGCCGGTCGACCCGATCCTGCTCGACCGCTTCAATGCCGGCGACCACATTGGAGCGCTGGCCGAGAGCAACAAGGCCGATGCCTTGTCGCGCGTGCTTTATCCGGCCGATTCCCACAAGGAGGGGCAGGAACTCAGGCTGAGGCAGGAGTATTTCTTCTCCACTGCCTCCCTGCAAGACATCGTGCAACGGCATCTCAGCCAATATGGCGATCTCAAGTCGTTGCCGGACAAGGCCGCGATCCATCTGAATGACACCCATCCGGCGGTTGCCGTGCCTGAACTGATGCGGCTCTTGATGGATGTGCACGGCATCGACTTCGACCAGGCCTGGGATATCACCAGGCGCACCTTCGCCTACACCAATCACACCCTCTTGCCGGAAGCGCTTGAAAGCTGGCCGGTGCCGCTGTTCGAGCGGCTTTTGCCGCGCCATATGCAGATCATCTATGCCATCAATGCCGAGATTTTGCTGGAAGCCCGCGCCAGCAACCGTTTCTCGGGCGAGCAGATCGCGGCGATTTCGCTGATCCAGGAAAACGGCGAGCGCCGCGTGCGCATGGGCAACCTGGCCTTCGTCGGCTCACATTCGATCAACGGTGTTTCGGCGCTGCACACGGAGCTGATGAAGGAAACCGTCTTCGCCGACCTGCACCGGCTTTACCCGGACCGCATCAACAACAAGACCAACGGCATCACGCCCCGGCGCTGGCTGATCCAGTGCAATCCGGATTTGACTGCCCTTGCGCGCGAGGCGATCGGCGACCGGTTCCTCGACGACATCGAAGCGATCCGGGATCTGGAGGGCTTTGCGCAAGATGCGGCTTTCCGCGAGAAATTCGCCGGCGTGAAGCGCCTCAACAAGGCGCGGCTGGCCAATCTGGTTTCCGAACGCCTCGGCATCAGGGTCGATCCGTCGGCGCTTTTCGACATCCAGATCAAGCGTATCCATGAATACAAGCGCCAGCTTCTCAACGTGATCGAGGCTGTCGCGCTCTACGACCAGATCAGGTCGCATCCGGAGCGGGACTGGATGCCGCGGGTCAAGTTCTTCGGCGGCAAGGCGGCGCCCAGCTACCACAACGCCAAGCTCATCATAAAGCTGATCAATGACGTCGCCCGGGTCATAAACCACGATCCATCGGTGCGCGGCCTGCTCAAGATGGTGTTCGTGCCGAACTACAATGTCAGCACCGCCGAGATCATGATGCCGGCGGCGGATTTGTCCGAGCAGATATCGACCGCCGGAATGGAAGCGTCCGGCACCGGCAACATGAAGTTCGCCTTGAACGGTGCATTGACCATCGGCACGCTGGACGGGGCCAACGTCGAGATCAAGGAACGGGTCGGCGACGACAACATCTTCATTTTCGGCCTGAAGGCCAATGAGGTCGCCGAGCGCCGGGCGAGCGGCTATGCACCGCATTCCGTCATCGACGCGTCGCCGGAATTGAGGCAGGCGGTGGCCGCCATCGCCTCGGGCGTCTTTTCGCCTGACGACCCCCAGCGCTACCGCGCCTTGATGGACGACCTCTACAACACCGACTGGTTCATGGTTGCCGCCGACTTCGACGCTTATGCCGCGACCCAGCGCGAGGTGGACGGCGTCTGGCGCAACGGTCCCGACTGGTACGCAAGAGCGATCCACAATGTGGCGCGCGTCGGCTGGTTCTCATCCGACCGCACCATCCGCCAGTACGCCAAAGACATCTGGAACGTGTCAGCTTGATGTGATTGCATTGACCGGTGGCCAGGGTCTCATTCCGGGTCCTGACCCTAGGGAGGAACAGCTTGACCAAGGGGCCGCGCGCGACGACTGCGCCAAGCGAGCCGGAGGGGATGGCCGCCGCAAGCGATGTGGCGGCGATCGTCTGCGCAACGCATGGCAACCCGTTTGCGGTGTTGGGCGTCCAGCAGGTCGGGAAATCCTTCTTTGCGCGCTGCTTCATGCCGAATGCGGAGGCCGTGACGGCCTACACCTTGGCCGGCAGGAAAACGGGAGAACTGGCGCGGCGCGATGCGGCTGGCTTTTTCGAGGGCAAGCTTGGCATCCGCAAGCGCCAGCCGCTGCGATACCACGCCCGCAATGCCGGTGGCGACTGGTGGCTGACCGATCCGTATTCGTTCGGCCCGGTGCTTGGCCCGATGGACGATTACTACATCGCCGAGGGCTCGCATCTTCGCCTGTTCGACAAGCTGGGCGCGCATGAGATCGAGCACGAAGGTGCAAGCGGCGTCCATTTCGCCGTGTGGGCCCCGAATGCACGGCGCGTTTCGGTGGTCGGAGATTTCAATGACTGGGATGGCCGCCGGCACGCCATGCGCGACAGGCAGGACACCGGCATCTGGGAAATCTTCGTGCCGGATATCGGCGCCGGCAGGCCGTACAAATATGAAATCATCGACAGCAAGGGTGTGCGGTTGCCGCTGAAGGCCGACCCGTTCGCTTTCAAGTCGGAATTGCGCCCGGCGACAGCATCGGTGACGGCCTCGCCTTTTTCCCACCAATGGGGAGATGAAGCGCATCGTTCGTTCTGGCGAAAGGCCGACCAGCGGCGCGAAGCGATTTCGATCTATGAGGTGCATGCCGGTTCGTGGCAACGGCGCGACGATGGCACCTTCCTGTCATGGGACGAGTTGGCCGAGCGCCTGATTCCCTATGCGGTGGACACAGGCTTCACCCACATCGAATTCCTGCCGATTTCCGAACATCCCTATGATCCGTCATGGGGCTACCAGACCACCGGGCTCTACGCGCCGACGGCGCGCTTCGGCGATCCGGAAGGTTTCGCGCGGTTTGTCGACGGCGCACATCGGGCTGGCGTAGGCGTCATCCTCGACTGGGTTCCGGCGCATTTCCCGGTCGATGAGCACGGGCTGGCGAGGTTCGACGGCACTGCGCTCTACGAGCACGCCGACCCGCGCAAGGGCTTCCACCCCGACTGGAACACGCTGATCTACAATTTCGGCCGCCGCGAAGTGGCATCCTTCCTGGTAAATAACGCGCTCTATTGGGCCGAGAAGTACCACGTCGATGGTCTGCGCGTGGATGCCGTGGCCTCGATGCTCTACCTCGACTATTCGCGCAAGGAAGGCGAATGGATTCCCAACGAAAAGGGTGGGCGCGAGAATCTGGAAGCAGTCGCCTTCCTGCAGAAGATGAACAAGGAACTCTACGGCCATCAGCCCGGCGTCATGACCATCGCCGAGGAATCGACGTCATGGCCGAAGGTGTCGCAACCCGTGCATGAGGGCGGGCTCGGCTTCGGCTTCAAGTGGAACATGGGCTTCATGCACGACACGCTGGAGTATTTTGCCAAGGAACCCGTCCACCGCAAATATCACCACGACAAGCTGACATTTGGGCTGATGTATGCCTTCAGCGAGAACTTCGTACTGCCGCTTTCCCACGACGAGGTGGTGCACGGCAAAGGCACGCTGCTTGGCAAGATGGCAGGGGACGACTGGCAGAAATTTGCGACGCTGCGTGCTTACTACGCCTTCATGTGGGGCTATCCCGGCAAGAAGCTGTTGTTCATGGGGCAGGAGTTCGCGCAGCGGCGCGAATGGAGCGAGGAGCGGTCGCTCGATTGGTCGCTGCTCGACCATGCGCCGCACCGGGGCGTGCGGCAGGTGGTGCGCGATCTCAACTATCTTTACCGGTCGCGGCCGGCGCTTCATGCGCGTGATTGCGAACCGGAAGGCTTCTCGTGGCTGATCGTCGACGACAAGGAAAATTCCGTCTTTGCGTGGCTGCGCAAGGCGCCGGGCGGCAACCCGATTGCCGTTGTCTCCAATTTCACGCCGGTGCCGCGCGACAACTATCGCGTGCCGCTGCCGCGCGCGGGAACATGGCGCGAGATCATCAATACGGATGCCGCCGATTATGGCGGCACGGGCATGGGCAATGGCGGTGCAGTGAGGGCGACGGGCGAGCGCGACGGCGCTTCGGCATCCATTGTCCTTCCCCCGCTGGCAACGATCATGCTTGAGTTCATTTCAGACTGAGTGGTCTTGGGAGGGTGTAAATGGTGGAGACGAAGCGAACCCAACCTTTGGCGCGCGACGCCATGGCCTATGTGCTGGCGGGCGGCCGCGGCAGCCGGCTGAAAGAGCTGACGGATCGCCGCGCCAAGCCGGCGGTCTATTTCGGCGGCAAGACGCGCATCATCGACTTCGCCCTGTCCAATGCGCTGAACTCCGGCATTCGCCGCCTTGGTGTCGCGACCCAGTACAAGGCGCACTCGCTGATCCGCCACTTGCAGAGGGGCTGGAACTTCCTGCGCCCCGAACGCAACGAGAGCTTCGATATCCTGCCTGCCAGCCAGCGCGTTTCCGAGACGCAGTGGTATGAAGGCACGGCCGATGCCGTCTACCAGAACATCGACATCATCGAGAGCTACGGACCCGAGTTCATGGTGATCCTTGCCGGCGACCACATCTACAAGATGGACTACGAATTGATGCTGCGCCAGCATGTCGATGCCGGTGCGGACGTCACGGTCGGCTGCCTGGAAGTGCCGCGCATGGAGGCGACAGGCTTCGGCGTCATGCATGTCGACAAGAAGGACAACATCATTTCCTTCATCGAGAAGCCGGCCGATCCGCCGGGCATCCCCGACAAGCCGGACCATGCGCTGGCCTCGATGGGCATCTATGTCTTCCGCACGAAATTCCTGATGGACTTTCTGCGCAAGGATGCAGCCGACCCCAATTCCAGCCGCGATTTCGGCAAGGACATCATTCCGCTGATCGTCAAGGACGGTAAGGCGGTGGCCCACCGCTTCGCCAAATCCTGCGTGCGCTCCAGCATGGAAAGCGAGCCATATTGGCGCGATGTCGGAACAATCGATGCTTACTGGGAGGCCAATATCGATCTTACCGATGTTACGCCGGAACTCGACCTCTATGACCGCGACTGGCCGATCTGGACCTATGCGGAATTGAAGCCGCCGGCGAAATTCGTGCATGACGAGGACGGCCGTCGCGGCATGGCGGTGTCTTCTCTGGTGTCGGGCGACTGCATTGTCTCGGGCGCTTCGTTGAAGCGCAGCCTGATCTTCACCGGCGCGCGCATCAATTCCTATTCGACGCTCGATCATGTCGTCATGCTGCCGGACTGCGTGGTCGGTCGGAACGCCCGGCTGACCAATGTTGTCATCGATCACGGCGTCCAGATACCGGAAGGGCTGGTCGTGGGCGAGGACCCGGTTCTCGACGCCAAGCGCTTCCGCGTCTCGGAAAAGGGCATCTGCCTGATTACGCAGCCGATGATCGACAAGCTGGGGCTGTAAACGCATGCAGGTTCTCTCGGTCACGCCGGAGATTTTCCCGTTGATCAAGACCGGCGGGCTTGCCGATGTGACGGGGGCATTGCCCATCGCGCTGGCCGGCAAGGGTGTCGCGATGCGGTCGCTCGTTCCCGGTTATCCCGCCGTGATGGCAGGGTTCAAGAAGGCAAAGGCCGTCCTTCAATATCCGGAGCTTCATGGCGGCAAGACCAGTGTCTACGCCGCCAAGGTTGGCGAGCTCGACCTGCTCGTCATCGATGCGCCGCATCTGTTCGACCGCCCCGGCGGACCGTATGGCGATGCGACAGGCGCGGACTGGCCGGACAATTGGCGGCGTTTCGCAGCACTTGGTCGCATCGGCGGCGACATAGCTGCTGGCGCAGTCAGGGGCTATCAGCCGGACATCGTGCACGCCCATGACTGGCAGGCCGCGATGACGCTGGCTTACATGCGCTACGGCAAGGCGGCAGGTGTTCCGTCGCTCATCACGGTGCACAACCTCGCATTTCAGGGACGGTTCGGCGCTGACATTTTCGGCGGGCTTGGCCTGCCCGCCGAGGCAATGGCGGTCGATGGCGTCGAATACTATGGCGGCGTTGGCTTCCTGAAGGCCGGGTTGCAGGCCGCGTGGGCGATTACGACGGTAAGCCCGACCTATGCCCAGGAAATCCGCACGCCGGAGTTCGGCATGGGGCTGGACGGGCTGATCAATATGCGCGCGGCTGACCTATACGGCATCGCCAACGGCATCGATGTCGATATCTGGGACCCGGCGACCGACAAGCAACTGGCTGCGGCGTATTCGGCCAGGACACTGAAGGCGCGCAAGGCGAACAAGGCCGCGGTCGAGGGACGGTTTTCACTGGAGAGCGATGCCGGTCCGATCATTTGCGTGGTCAGCCGTCTCACCTGGCAAAAGGGCATCGATACGTTGGCGACCGCGGTGGACGGCATCGTCGCCGCAGGTGCGCGGCTGGCGATCCTCGGCTCCGGCGACGCCGGCCTTGAAGGCGCATTGCTGGCAGCGGCGGCGCGCCATCGCGGACGGGTAGGCGTTGTCGTCGGCTATGACGAGAAGCTGTCCCATCTGATGCAGGGCGGCTGCGACGCCATTGTCATTCCCTCCCGGTTCGAACCGTGCGGGCTGACGCAGCTTTACGGCTTGCGCTACGGCTGCGTGCCTCTGGTTGCCCGCACCGGCGGGCTGGCCGACACGATCATCGACGCCAACGATGCGGCCCTTGCGGCAGGCGTTGCGACCGGTTTCCAGTTCGAGCCGGACAATGCGGGTTCATTGTTATACGCGATCGATCGGATGATCGAAGCCTATGGCAATTCGTCGGTATGGACGACGATCCAGCGGCAAGGCATGAAGGCCGATGTGTCGTGGGATCGAAGCGCTGCCAGATACGTTGATCTCTATCGCATGCTTGTTTCCAAAAAGGCTGACTGACCGATGATACGCACCGTCGCCACCAAACCTTACGACGACCAGAAGCCGGGCACGTCCGGCCTGCGCAAGAAGGTGCCGGTTTTCCAGCAGGAGCACTATGCGGAGAATTTCATCCAGTCGATCTTCGACGCGTTGGACGGTTTCGAAGGCAAGACGCTGGTGCTCGGCGGGGATGGCCGCTTCTACAATCGCGAGGTCATCCAGAAGGTGCTCGGCATTGCCGCAGCAAACGGCTTCGGCAAGGTGATGGTCGGGCAGGGCGGCATTTTGTCGACGCCGGCCGCCTCCAACGTCATCCGCAAGTACAAGGCTTTCGGCGGCATCATCCTGTCGGCCAGCCACAACCCCGGCGGTCCGCATGAGGATTTCGGCATCAAGTACAATGCCGAGAATGGCGGACCCGCGCCTGAAAAGATCACCGATGCGATCTTCGCCAAGTCGAAGACGATCCGTGAATACAAGATCGCCGACATCGGTGAGATCGATATCGACAAGATCGGTAAAGTACAGGCTGGCGCAATGACCGTGGAGGTCATCGATCCGGTCAAGGACTACGCCGAGCTGATGGAAAGCCTGTTCGATTTCAATGCCTTGCGAAAGCTTTTTGAATCAGGCTTCCGCATGCGTTTCGACGCCATGCATGCCGTTACCGGTCCGTACGGCAAGGAGATTCTTGAGCATCGCCTGGGCGCTGCCGAAGGCACCTGCCGCAACTTCAAGCCGCTGCCCGATTTCGGCGGCCATCATCCCGATCCGAACCTCGTTCACGCCAAGCATCTCTATGACGAGATGATGGGCGCGGATGCGCCGGATTTCGGCGCGGCTTCGGACGGCGACGGTGACCGCAACCTCATCATCGGCAAGGGCATATTCGTAACTCCGTCGGATTCGGTCGCCATGCTTGCCGCCAACGCCACCGTGGCTCCCGGCTACAGGAAGGGCCTGGCGGGCATCGCCCGTTCCATGCCGACCAGCGGTGCCGCCGATCGCGTCGCGGAGAAACTGGGCGTCGGCATCTATGAGACGCCGACCGGCTGGAAGTTCTTCGGCAACCTGCTCGATGCCGGCATGGCGACGATCTGCGGTGAGGAAAGCGCCGGCACAGGCTCCAGCCATGTGCGCGAGAAGGACGGGCTTTGGGCGGTTCTGCTGTGGCTCTCCATCATCGCCGCGCGTGGCGAAAGCGTGAAGGAGATCGTAACCAAGCACTGGGCCACCTACGGCCGCAACTATTATTCGCGCCACGACTATGAGGAAGTCGAGACCGAGCGCGCCAATGCGCTGGTTGCGGAACTGCGCGGCAAACTGGCGTCGCTGCCCGGAACCAGGGTGCGTGGCCTGACCGTCGAAAAGGCCGATGACTTCGCCTATCACGATCCGGTCGATGGCTCGGTCAGCGAGCATCAGGGCATTCGCGTGCTTTTCGAAGGCGGCTCGCGTGTCGTCTTCCGCCTCTCGGGTACCGGCACCAGCGGGGCAACGCTGCGCGTTTACATCGAGCGCTACGAACCCGACCCGTCAAAGCACGGCATGGAAACGCAAGCAGCCCTTGCCGACCTGATTGCCGCCGCCGATGATATCGCCGGAATTCACAGCCATACCGGCCGCGACAAGCCGAGTGTCATCACCTGACCAATACGACCTGCCCGGATATATCCCCGCGTTTCGGCAGCCTTGTAAAAGAGGGCGGCGTTCGCTTTGCCGCATGGTCCGGTGCGGCTGAGCGGATCTGGGTGTCGCTCTTCGATCAGCAGGGCAATCGCGAGACGGACAGGCTGGAATTGACGCCGGAAGGCGAGGGGGTGTTCGCGCGGTTTGTCGGCGGCTTGGGGGAAGGTGCGCGCTACGGCCTGCGGGCTGGCGGTCCCTTTGCTCCCGAAAAGGGTCTCTGGTTCGACCCGGACAAATTGCTGGCCGATCCTTATGCGGTCCAGATCGATCGCTCCTACGCCTACGATACGCGCCTGACGGCGAGCGAGCGTGGCGTCGATACGGCGGCGCTGGTGCCGAAGGCCGTTGTGCGCGAACGCGCGTCTGAAATCGCGCCCGCGCCGCCGCTTTTTCGACCGGGCGGCCTCATCTATGAAGTGTCGGTGCGCGCCTTCACCATGCGGCATCCGGATATTCCGGTTCACGATCGCGGCACCCTCCGCGCGCTCGCCCATCCGGCGGTTATCGACCACCTTGCCCGGCTTGGCGTGTCCGCCGTCGAGTTGATGCCGGTTACGGCCTGGATTGACGAACGGCACCTGCCGCCGCTTGGGCTTGCCAATGCCTGGGGCTACAATCCGGTTACCTTCATGGCGCTTGATCCACGCCTTGCGCCGGGTGGGTTGGCCGACATTCGGCATGCCGTTGCCGCCCTTCATGATGCCGGCATCGGTGTCATCCTCGACCTGGTTTTCAACCACACCGGCGAGAGCGATGCCCTTGGAACGTCGCTGTCGCTGCGTGGGCTCGACAGCAGGGCTTATTATCGCCACGCGGCGGATGGCCAACTCGTCAACGACACCGGCACCGGCAACACGGTCAATTGCCAGCATGCAATCGTGCAGGAACTCGTTCTGGACAGCCTGCGCCATTTCGTGCGCGAGGCGGGTGTCGATGGTTTCCGCTTCGATCTCGCCCCGGTGTTGGGTCGCCTCGAAACCGGCTTCGATGCCGACGCGCCTCTGCTGCGGGCAATCCGCTCTGATCCATTGCTTGGCGACCGCATCCTGATCGCGGAACCGTGGGACATTGGTCCGGGTGGCTATCAGCTCGGTAATTTCCGGCCACCTTTCCTTGAATGGAACGACCGCTACCGGGACGACGTGCGGCGCTTCTGGCGTGGCGATGCCGGCACATTGGGCGGGCTCGCGACCCGGCTTGCCGGCTCGTCGGACGTGTTTGCCAAGGCCGGGGAGGGCGTCAGCCGCACGGTCAACTTCATCGCTGCGCATGACGGCATGACGCTGGCCGATCTCGTTGCGTACAGGCTAAAGCACAACGACGCCAACGGGGAAGGCAACCGCGACGGCCACGACGACAATCTGTCGTGGAACAATGGCTTCGAAGGGCCTGTGTCCGATCCACAAGTCGTGCTTCGCCGCAGAAACGATGCCCGCGCGCTTCTGGCGACATTGTTCGCTTCGCGTGGCACGATCATGCTGACCGCGGGCGACGAGTTCGGACGCAGCCAAAAGGGCAACAACAACGCCTATGCGCAGGACAACGAATTGACATGGCTCGATTGGTCGGGCCGCGACCAGGAACTGGAGCGTTACGTGGCCGCCCTCTCCAGATTGCGGCGATCCGTTCCAGCCTTGACCGAAACCGGCTTCCTGAGCGGCCGTCCCGTTGGTGGCGACGCAATTCCCGATGTCGAATGGCTGACCGAAGCGGGACGAACCATGCGGGAACGCGATTGGCACGATGGGCGGCGTCTCGCGATGGTTATGGCCGGAGGAACCCCGGACGGCGGGCGGCTGGCAATTGTCGTGAATGGCGACGAGCAGCCCACTACCTTCGTGCTGCCTGATCGCAATGGCTTCGGCTGGACGGCTGCGCTCGACGGCGGTCCGGCCGTGGATTCGCAACCGCTGGCGGGGCGAAGCGTGGCCTTCATGATCGAAAGAAAAGATGCGTCCAATGGCGAATAGCGAACCGGCTTCGTGGTGGCGCGGCTGTGCCATCTACCAGATTTATCCGCGCTCCTTCCAGGATACCTCCGGCGACGGCAGCGGCGACCTGAACGGTATCGCCAAGCGCCTCGGTCATGTTGCCTCGCTCGGCGTCGATGCGATCTGGCTGTCCCCGTTCTTCAAGTCGCCCATGGCCGACATGGGCTACGACGTGTCGGACTACTGCGCCGTCGATCCGATGTTCGGCAGCATCGAGGATTTCGATGGCGTTGTCGCGGAGGCCCATCGGCTCGGCCTCAAGGTAATCATCGATCAGGTGCTGGCGCACTCGTCCGACAAGCACCCGTGGTTCATGGAAAGCCGCGCGAGCTGGGGCAACCCGAAGGCGGACTGGTATGTCTGGGCGGACGCGATGCCTGACGGGACGGCGCCCAACAACTGGCTTTCGGTCTTTGGCGGGCCGGCATGGGAATGGGACTCGACGCGCCGCCAGTGCTACCTGCACAATTTCCTGGCCTCGCAGCCGGCGCTCAATTTTCACAACCCAGAAGTCCAGGATGCGCTGCTGGACAGCGTGCGCTTCTGGCTCGATCGCGGCGTTGACGGCTTCCGGCTGGATACTGTGAACTACTACTTCCAGGATCGCCAGTTGCGCAGCAATCCGCCCCTTCCGGCAGGCCCTGTCGACAAGGATGCCGAGGCCAATCCCTACCTCTACCAGCACCATCTTTTCGACAAGACCCGGCCTGAAAACATCGACTTCCTCAAGCGGTTTCGCGCGCTGCTCGACCAGTATGACAACCGGGCCAGCGTTGGCGAAATCGGCGATGAAGGCCGCTCTCTGGAAACGCTCGCCGCCTATACGTCGGGCGGCGACAAGCTCCATATGTGCTACACGTTCGACCTGCTCGGTCCCCAATTCTCGGCCGCCCATGTGCGCCAATGCGTGGAAGCCTTCGAACTCGCGGCACCGGACGGCTGGCCCTGCTGGGCCTTCTCCAACCACGATGTCGTGCGCCATGTTACGCGCTGGGCAAAGCCGGGGAGCGATCCGTCCGCTCTCGCGCGGTTTTCGATCGACCTGCTGTGTTGCCTGCGCGGCTCCATCTGTCTCTATCAGGGCGAGGAGCTTGGATTGGAGGAAGCCGAGCTGGCGTTCGAGGATTTGCGCGATCCGTACGGCATCCGCTTCTGGCCGGGATTCAAGGGCCGCGACGGCGCTAGAACCCCGATGGTCTGGCACTGCGAGGAAGACAACGCAGGCTTCACGACCGGCAGGCCGTGGCTGCCGATACCTCCCGGCCATCGAGCCAGGGCGGTGGATGTCCAGCAAGCCGAAGAAAACTCGATCCTCCAGCACTACCGCGCGGCGCTTTCCATGCGCACACGCCACCCGGCGCTGAGATCGGGGACTATTCGTTTCCTTGATGGTGGAGAAGATGTGCTCGCCTTCATTCGCGAAGCTGATGGCGAAAAGCTTCTATGCGCGTTCAATTTCAGCGAGTTGCCGGCGCGTTGGACGCCGGCGGACGCTCTTGGCGCTGTAACCGCTTTGGACCTTGGCGGTTATGAAACTGCCGTGGATGGAAATGGGCTGACGCTTCCGGGTCTGTCGGCTTTTATCGGCACGATCGGCTGAGCGCAGCACGCTTGTCACTGCACCAGCACGGACCGGCCGCAGCTTGCGCCGGTCACGCGGATATCGGCTTGGCCAAGGCTCACCCCGACGAGACTGAGCACGCTGTTGAGCAGCGTATCGACCGGCTCGGCGACGGCGTTCAGCGTCGTCGCCACCGCCGGTTTCACAGTGCCGAGCAGGCTGGATACGTCAAGCCCGAACCCGGCAGCCTCAACCGAGAGGGAGAGGTTTGAAACGAGCGATGTCGTGAGGGATTTCACGGCATCGCGCGTCGAGACGGTCTTGACCTTCCTGCCGTCGATGTCGCTCCGGTCGAAGGTCAAAGTCTGCGGCGCGATGTTTTGGATGGTGGCGAAAGCCTGCCCCTTGATCTTCAAAAGATCGAGCGAAAACAGGAAAAGCTTGATGCTGGCTTCCGCGATGGTGGCTTCATGAAACGATTGCGGTTTCGTGAAGTCGGCGAAGCCGCCGCCGTCGCTTTCGGCAAGCCTGAGGGAGGCGATGCCCGGCTGGGCGGCGACGGCAACCCTCATGCTGTCGGGTCGACCGGTCGGGCAGCTGATGTCGGCCAGCTTGGCCTCGGCATGCGCCACTTCCACGTGAAGCGGCAGCTTGACTGACAACAGCTTGATCCCGCCGCCGAGCGCGGAGGTGCCCGGGCTGACGGTGGCGGTAAGCTTGATGCGCGTCTGGGCAGTACGCACCACGGTGCCTGCTTCGCCGACCGCCAGCCAGGGTGAGAATTGCTCCGGCTCGCCAATGGCGAGGTCGAGGGTGACTGCCGACAGTCCCGGTATGGTTGCGGCCAGGTCGACCTCGACCTGGTGCGAGCCGTTGGCAAGGGCGGCGCCTGCGGTAAGCATGCTGAGTGCATTCGCCGCGACCGTCAGCCCGGCTGGCTTTTGCCCGAGCCCCAGATTGCCGACTGGACCGAGATCGACAAGATGCTTCAGAGGAACCTTGACCGTGTTGCCCGCGCCGGCTGCGATTGCCTGCAATGCCAGCTTGCTGGCGCGGTCGAGGCCCGGAACATTGGCCATGGCGGTTGCGATCTGGCCGATGGTGGCCTCGGCGGCGAGAACGTCCGAATAGGTGCCTGCGCTCACGTGCAATTGGGCAGCCAGCGCATCGACGAAGGAAAGCACATCGATGTCCGCCGTAATGAGCGCGTCATAGTCCATGACGTCGAGCTTGATGTTGCCGCCGGCGAGCCCGCCCAGTATGGCGTTGGCGATGCCGCCGTCGAGCCTCAGCAACCTTGAGCCTACCGAAAATGCGGCTTCCGCCTTGGCGCTGGCAATTGCCGTGGTGCCGATGACCGGTGGCGCCATGATCGCGCCGCCGAAATAGAGATGGCCAATCTTGCGCATGGACACCTGGACCGCGTTGTACGGCTGTTTTCCGGCCTCGAACCTGCCCGACGCTGCGATAGCGGTATCTGCGGCGTACCGCCCTCGGGTCACCTTGACCACCGCCTGTGTTGCGGAGGGTTGGGTTGCGCTTCCTGAACCAACAAGGGTGACGGCGTTCATGCCATTGTCTGCCAGGGTGGCGAGCACTGCGGCATCGGCCTTGGCGATGTTGGCTGCGGCGGTGATGGCTGCAAGATCAACCAGTGACTGTGCCGCGCGCCGTTCGGTGTAGAGCGCCCCTTCGTCCACGGCAAAGGCGGTCAAGGTGATGGCGACTGGCGCGCAAAGCGCGGTCATGACGGCAAAATTGGCTTGCTTGCTGGATACCAGCTGCCGCCAGTGGCTCCGAAGGGCCAACCTGAAGTCGCTGTGCATCACAAGCCTCCGATCCTGATGGTGGATGCCCGCTCGATTGTCGTGTCCGGCATCACAAGCCCGTTGAACAGGCCCCAGATCGGCAGGCTGCTGGCATCGTAGCTGAGCGAAACGACGAACTGGCTGCCGTCATCCGTGCTGTCGTTTGCTTCGACCACCAGCTTGTCGGGATCGACGAAGGGATACTTTCCCGCGTTGCGGTCGATGTAGTCGGTGACCAGCGTCTCTCGCTCCGATGCCGACAGGCCCGCTATGGCGGTCCGCGCGGCGTCGGCTGCGAGTTGCTGGATCGAATGGCTTGCTCCGAAATAAATTCCGTATGCAACCATGCCGAGTAGAACAAGAATGAGGATCGGGGACAGGATGGCGAATTCCACCGCCGCGGTCGCTGAGCGGTCTCGGTGGATGCGGGCCATGCGGCCATTGAAAATAAGGGTGCGCAGCATCCCACGACGCTATGCGGGCGGTTCGGTAAAAATCGCAAAGCGATGATACAACCTTAAATAGTATTTAAGTTGTAGAAGCCTGCCGCCGCTCGGATCGAAGCGGGAGAGTGTCCACGCCTCACGCAGCGTCATGCATGACTTTGTTGAAATAGGATTTGCGCGTGTCTAGTCTCCCTCCACCAGCTGCGGGAATGGGAGCCCGCCGCCTGCTTACGGAAACCGGACAAACCGGTTCCGGGGCATCAGTGTTCGAGCGGCGCCGTTTTGACCGCGCCAAAAGGGAGAGCTTCATGTTCAAGGGAATGTTAAAGGCGACGGTGTTCGCCACAACAATGGCTTTGGCCACTGGCGCGTTCTATACGCCCGCTTTCGCGGAAGTCGTCTACAACCGCGGAAATTCCGCCGACCCGGAATCGCTCGATCCGCACAAGACGTCCACGGTTTATGAAGCGCACATCCTGCGCGACCTGTTCGAAGGCCTTGTCATGCAGGACAAGGATGCCAACCTGATTCCCGGTGCTGCCGAGAGCTGGACCGTTTCTGACGATGGCACCGTCTATACATTCAAGCTGCGCAAGGGTGGGGTGTGGTCGGATGGCAGCCCCGTTACCGCCGACGACTTCGTCTACGCATTCCGCCGCCTCGAGGACCCTGCAACCGGTGCGGAATACGCCTCCATGCTCTACGTCGTGAAGAACGGCGAAGCGGTGAACACGGGCAAGGCAAAGCCTGAGGAACTTGGCGTCAAGGCCGTGGACCCGGAAACCTTCGAAGTCACGCTCAATTCGCCGACCCCTTATTTTCTTGAGATGCTGACGCACCAGTCGAGCTATCCGGTCAACAAGGCCGCCATCGAAAAGCTTGGCGCAGACTGGATCAAGCCCGGCAATCTGGTGTCGAACGGTGCTTATACGCTGGCCGAGTTTGTGCCCAACGACCATATCAAGCTGGTCAAGAATCCGAAGTTCCATGACGCTGGCAACGTCAAGATCGATACGGTCAACTATATCCCGACCGAAGACCGTTCCACGGCGATCAAGCGCTTCGAAGCGGGCGAGCTCGACTCCAACGACGACATTCCGACCGAACAGATGGCCGATCTGAAGACCAAGTTCGGCGACCAGCTCCGCATCGGGCCGTATCTTGGCACCTACTACTATTCGATCAAGACCGACAAAGCCCCCTGGGACAATGTTGAATTGCGCAACGCAATCTCGATGGCCATCGACCGCGATTTCATAGCTGAGAAGGTCTGGCAGAATTCCATGCTGCCGGGCTATTCAATGGTGCCGCCCGGTATCGAAGGCTATAGCTCTGCAATGGCCAAGTTTGCCGACATGTCGCAGATCGACCGCGAGGATGAGGCGAAAAAGGTCCTTGAGAAGCTTGGCTACACGCCTGAAAAGCCGCTCAAGATGGAAATTCGCTACAACACCTCCGAAAACCACAAGAACACGGCAGTTGCCATTCAGGAGCAGTTGAAGCCGCTTGGCGTCGAGGTGACCTTGCTCAACACCGACACCAAGACGCACTATTCCTTCCTCGAACAGAAGGGTGACTATGACGTCGCCCGCGCTGGCTGGATTGCGGACTATAAGGACCCGGAAACTTTCCTTGGCATTTCGCGCAAGGCGAGCGGCAACAACTACTCGAACTTCAACAATCCGAAGTTCGAGGAATTGATGGACAAGGCAGCTGCCGCCGGCGGCAATCCGGAAGAGCGGATGAAGGATCTGTCGGAAGCCGAACGCGTCCTGATTGACGATGTCGGCCAGATTCCGCTCCTGTATTACTCCTACAAGAACCTTGTCTCGCCGAAGCTCCACGGCTTCGATGAGAATGTCATGGACATTCATCCGACCCGTTTCATCAGCAAGGACTGAACGGATCGAGGCCGCCGCTCCAGCCAGTGGAGCGGCGGTTTCGCCTTGCAGGTGAGGAGGGCCGGCTGTGCTGCTCTACGTATTGCGGCGGCTTTTGACCGCCATACCGACGCTATTCGTTATTGTGACGTTGGCATTCTTCCTGATCCGCGTGGCCCCGGGCGGGCCTTTCAATCAGGAGCGGGGATTGAGCCCCGAGATCAAGGCCAATCTGGAAGCGCAATTCGGGCTGAACGATCCGCTTTGGCTGCAATACGCCCACTATCTGAACAACCTTCTGCACGGCAATTTCGGCCCCAGTTACAATCTGCCCGACTTCACGGTCGGTGAGTTGTTCGCCAAGGGGCTTCCGATTTCGATTCAACTTGGCGCGTCCGCCCTGATCCTTGCCCTGATATTGGGAACGCTGCTGGGAACGGTCGCCGCGCTCAACCAGAACAAATGGGGCGACTATTCGGTGATCGCGCTGGCGACCGCCGGCAGTACCATTCCGACCTTCGTGATCGCCCCGATAATCCAGCTCGTTTTCGGACTGAGCTGGAAGCTGCTGCCGATCGGCGGGTGGGGAGACGGAGCGCTGCTCAACAAGATCGGCCCGGTTCTGACGCTCGCGCTGCCGCAGATCGCCATCGTGGCACGCCTGATGCGGGGCTCGATGATCGAATCGCTGCGCTCGCATCACATCAGGACGGCGCGTGCGCTGGGCTTGTCAGACTGGTCTGTGGTGGTTCGCCATGCCCTGCGCGGGGCGGTTTTGCCGATCATTTCCTTTACCGGTCCCGCCGCCGCCGCGCTGTTGACCGGGTCGATCATCGTCGAGACGATTTTCGCCATACCCGGTATCGGCCGCTACTTCGTCGATGCGGCGCTCAATCGCGACTATACGCTGGTGATGGGCACCGTCGTGGTGATCGCGCTGTTCACGATCGTCTTCAACCTGATCGTGGACATCATGTATGCCGTGGTCGATCCGAGGGTGCGCTATGACTGATGACGTCATGGCCACGCCAATTGCAGGGCGGTCGCTGTGGGGCGACGCATGGGCGCGCCTCAAGGCCAACCGCGCCGCGATGTTCAGCCTTTACTACCTGATCGCCATGGCAGTGATCTGCGTGGTTGGGCCTTACTTCGTTCCGCACCAATATACGACCATCTACGCCGACTATGTGCGGACCGCGCCGAGCCTTTCATCCTATCCGAAACCCGACATGATCGAAACGGCGCTGGCCGAGGCGGTCAAGCGTATGCGCGTCGATGTGAAGGAGTGGCACCAGGAAGGGGAACGCGTATTCGTTACCGTCGCCTCGTCAAAGGCTGTCGATGAGCGCAATGCGCGCTACCTCGATCGGTCTGACACCTTCGACGACGCCAAGGTGGAGGGCAAATCCGCCGATGGCCGGGAAATGACCATGAGCGCGTCGGTCAAGCAGCAGTATTTCTTTTTTGGCACCGACAACACCGGCCGCGACATGCTTTCGCGGACTTTGATGGCAGGCCGCATCTCGCTCGCCATCGGCCTTCTGGCGGGTTTTGTGGCTGTCACGATCGGCGTTGTTTACGGCGCGACTGCCGGCTTCGTCGGCGGCAAGACCGACGAAGTGATGATGCGCATCGTGGACGTGCTCTATTCGCTGCCGTTCATTTTCTTCGTCATCATGCTGGTTGTGTTCTTCGGTCGAAACTTCGTGCTGATGTTCCTGGCCGTGGGGGCTGTGCTTTGGCTGGACATGGCGCGCATCGTGCGCGGCCAGGCGCTGTCGATAAGGCGGCAGGAATATGTTCAGGCGGCAGAGGCGCTGGGAGTGCGCACGCGCGGAATCCTGATGCGCCATGTGATCCCCAACCTGCTCGGCCCCGTCGTCATCTACATGACGCTTCTGGTGCCGCAGGTCATCATCCTCGAAAGCTTCCTGTCGTTCCTTGGACTGGGCGTGCAGGAGCCGATGACGAGCTGGGGCGTGCTGATCTCGGTCGGTGCCAAGAACATCGGCACGGCGAACTGGCTGCTGCTGTTTCCGGCATTCTTCCTTGTGTCGACGCTGTTTGCACTGAATTTTGTCGGCGACGGCCTGCGCGATGCCCTCGACCCGAAGGACCGTTGACATGGCGGCTGGCGAGAAAATCCTCGAGGTAAAGGACCTGCGGGTCCGGTTCCGCACGCTGGATGGCGTGGTCGAGGCGGTGAAGGGGATAAACATTCACGTCGACGCTGGCGAGACGGTGGCGGTCGTCGGCGAGTCCGGCTCCGGCAAGAGCCAGACCATGATGGCGGCGATGAACCTGCTTGCCTCGAACGGCGAGGCGTCCGGCGAGGTGGACTATCGCGGCCGCAACCTGCTGACCCTCAGCAAGTCGGAGTTGAACAAGGTTCGAGGCCGCAAGATCAGCATGATCTTCCAGGAGCCGATGACGTCGCTCGATCCGCTGTATTCGATCGGCAGCCAGTTGATCGAGCCGATCCGCCGCCATCGGGGCTTGAGCGTTTCGGACGCAGGCAAGGAGGCGCTGCGCCTACTGAAACTGGTGCAGATTCCCGAACCGGAACGGCGCATGAAGTCCTATCCGCACGAGATGTCGGGCGGCCAACGCCAGCGCGTCATGATCGCCATGGCGCTGGCCAACGACCCTGACATTCTCATTGCGGATGAACCGACGACTGCGCTCGATGTGACGATCCAGGCGCAAATCCTGATGCTGCTGGCGGAACTGCAGCGCAAGCTCGGCATGGCGATTGTCTTCATCACCCACGATCTCGGCATTGTCCGGCGCTTCGCCGACAGGGTCTATGTCATGCGCAGCGGCGAGGTGGTCGAGGAGGGCGAGGCGGAGGCTCTCTTCGCCAACCCGCAGCATAGCTATACCCAGATGCTGCTTGCTGCCGAGCCTACCGGCTCGAAATCCGCGCCCGCGCCGAATGCACCGGTGCTGCTCGAAGGGCGCAATGTCGAAGTGACGTTCAGGATCGGCGGTGGGTTTCTCGGCGGACCGCCTTTGATGCTGCGTGCCGTGGACCATATTTCGGTCCGGCTGAAGGAAAACCAGACCATCGGCATTGTCGGGGAATCGGGTTCGGGCAAATCGACATTGGGGCGGGCGCTGCTCAGGCTTTTGCCCAGCGACGGCGTCATCCGGTTTGGCGAGCACGATATTTCGGGCGCCGACCGGCAGGCCATGCGCCCGCTGCGCCGGGAGCTGCAACTGGTGTTCCAGGACCCGTTTGGCTCGCTGTCGCCGCGCATGACCATCGGGCAGGTCGTGACCGAAGGCTTGCTGGTCCACGAGCCGGGCATGAACGCAAGGGAACGTGATCAGCGGGCGGTCGCGGCGCTCAGGGAAGTCGGCCTCGACCCGGACAGCAGAAACCGCTATCCGCACGAGTTTTCCGGCGGCCAGCGGCAGCGCATCGCCATCGCGCGCGCCATGATCCTCAAGCCCAAGGTGGTCGTGCTGGATGAGCCGACCTCGGCGCTCGATCGATCCGTGCAGAAGCAGATCGTCGATCTGCTGCGCAAACTCCAGGCAAGCCACAACCTGTCCTATCTGTTCATCAGCCACGACCTCGCGGTGGTGCGGGCCATGGCCGACTACATCATCGTCATGAAGCAGGGGAAGATCGTCGAAGAAGGCCCGACCGAGGAGATTTTCAGCAGTCCGCGCGATATCTACACGCAGACGCTGATGGCGGCCGCAGTCGATTCCACACGCTTTCGGCTAAGCGCCTAGGGCAGCCGGGAAAGCGCAGATTTTCATGGGATTTGTTCTGGTCGGAGTGGCAGGATTTGAACCTGCGACCCCATCGTCCCGAACGATGTGCGCTACCAGACTGCGCTACACTCCGCGACCAGACGCCGGGCTTATAACCCCCGGAATTTGTTCCTGCAAGCGGCAGGGCCGCACAAATTGACGCGTTATTGCGAATGTCTGCAAAGCGGCAATTAAGGCATCGAAATAACCCGACCTTAAAGGCTTGCGTGCTACGCCACGGGCAGCATGCGCGGTTCATGGGCCGCATATATCCATGCGGCGTGGAGCCTTTCTGTTGACCCTGACCATAACTGGCCAAGCACTGCCCAACACCTTTGCGTTTGAAACAACCGCGCTTATCAAGGCGTCGGGATTTCGCGAATACGATGCGCGCTGGTGGTTCGGACATCCGGGGTCGGACAAGGCGCCCGAACTCAATCTGATCGGCGTGCAGGCCCTCGGCATGGGGCTGGCGACGCTGATACGCCGGCTGGGTGTTGGCCCCGAAATCGTCACCGGCCATGATTTCCGCTCCTATTCGCTCGGCATCAAGCTGGCGCTTGTGTCCGGCCTGATAGCTGCGGGCGCCAAGGTCAAGGACATCGGGCTTGCCCTGTCGCCGATGGCGTATTTCGCGCAATTTGCCCTCGATGCGCCGTCGGTCGCGATGGTGACGGCCTCGCACAACGAGAACGGCTGGACGGGGGTCAAGATGGGCGCACAGCGTCCGCTGACCTTCGGTCCCGAGGAAATGACGGCGCTGAAAGAGATCGTTCTTGCAGGCAATTTCGATCTCGTCGGCGGCGGATCGTACGAATTCGTCGGCGGCTTCCGCGATGTCTATCTGGCAGACGTCGTCAGGCACACGAAAATCAGCCGCAAGCTGAAGGTGGTGGCGGCTTGCGGAAACGGCACGGCGGGAGCCTTTGCCCCGGAAGCGCTGGCCCGCATCGGCTGCGAAGTCATCCCGCTCGATGTCGAGCTTGATCATAGCTTCCCGCGCTACAACCCGAACCCGGAAGACATGCAGATGCTGCATGCCATCCGCGACAAGGTGCTGGAGACAGGCGCCGATGTTGGCCTGGGCTTCGACGGCGACGGCGACCGCTGCGGCGTGGTCGACAACGAAGGCAACGAAATCTTCGCCGACAAGATTGGCGTCATGCTTGCCCGCGACATTTCGCGGGACCATCCCGGATCGACCTTCGTTGTGGATGTGAAATCGACCGGGCTGTTCAAGACCGATCCCGGCCTGAAGGCCAATGGAGCGGTGACCGATTACTGGAAAACCGGGCACTCCTACATCAAGCGGCGCGTGGCCGAACTCGGCGCCATTGCCGGTTTCGAGAAATCCGGCCACTTCTTCTTCAACCCGCCGATCGGACGAGGCTACGATGACGGGCTGGTGACGGCGCTTGCCATTTGCAGGATGCTCGACAGCAATCCGGCAAGCAGCATGGCTGACCTCTACCGCGATCTGCCGCTGACCTACGGCACGCCGACCATGTCGCCGCACTGCGATGACGATGTGAAATACGGTGTCGTTGAGCGCGTTACCGCTGAAATGGCTCGGATCAAGGCGGAAGGAAGGGCTTTCGCCTCTCAGCAGATCGTCGAATTGATCACTGTCAACGGCGTGCGCATCGTCGCCGAAGACGGCACCTGGGGGCTGGTCAGGGCGTCTTCGAACAAGCCGGAGCTTGTCGTGGTGGTGGAAAGCCCCGTTTCGTCCGACCGCCGCCGGGAGATGTTCGCAGCACTCGACGAAGTCTTGCGCCGCAGCCCGGAAGTCGGCCCGTACAATCAGACCTTCTGACGGTGAGGGTCGGTGAAGTGGAAATGCAATGAGTGAGCGCATCGTCGGTTTCATAATGAGTGGCGGCGTTGGCTCGCGCCTTTGGCCGTTGTCGCGCGAAGACAACCCCAAGCAGTTCCATGACCTTGCCGGCGATGGCTCGATGCTGGTCAAGACGGTGCAGCGGCTGGGATCGCGCCCGCAGGGCGAAACGCCTGTTTTCCTGATCGCCTCCGAGCGGCATGCCTCGCGAATCCATGCAGACCTGGGCGGCATGGACTGGTCGGGCGGCGGCGTGCTGTTCGAGCCGACTGGCCGCAACACGGCGGCAGCCGTTGCACTGGCGACGTTGCGGACGCTGGCGCAGTTCGATGACGGCCTCGTTCTGGTCGTGCCCTCCGACCATGAAATCTCGACCACGAAGGAGTTCTGGGCCAGCGTCGAAAAGGGCGTGGCGGCGGCTCGCGACGGTCGCCTCGTGGTGTTCGGCATCAAGCCGGACCATCCGGAAACCGGATATGGCTACATTGAGGCCGGTCAGGCGAAGGACGGCGTTCTCGATGTTTCGCGCTTTGTCGAGAAGCCGGATATCGAAACGGCGAAAAGCTATGTCGCGTCGGGGCGGTTCTACTGGAACGCCGGCATTTTCCTGTTTCGCGCCAGCACGATGCGCGACGCGTTCCTGTCTTTCCAGCCGGACATATGGGAAGCAACGGAGAGGGCCTTCGCGGCTTCGACCAGCGACCTTTCCGGGCTCTATATGCCGGACGACCTCTACGCAGCTATTCCTTCGATCTCGATCGACTATGCGGTGATGGAACGGGCAAAGCACATCGCCATGGTTCCGGCGAGTTTCCGCTGGAGCGATCTTGGTTCATGGCAATCGCTGCTCGATGTTGGACCGGCGGACGAGAACGGTAACGTCATCATTGGCGATGTCGTCGCGATCGACTGCGAAAATTCGTACATCCGAAGCCAGGGGCGGCTCTTGTCGGCCGTCGGCCTCAAGGACACGGCAATTGTCGCAACCTCCGATGCGACCTTTGTTGCGCCGGTCAGCCACAGCCAGAATGTGCGCAAGGTCGTTGAACAGCTCGAGAAAAGCGGCCGGCTGGAGACGCGCTTCACGCCCGCTCACGACAGGGTTGTCGATAGCGGCGCGTGGCGCAACCGGGTGCGGCACTGGCTGTTCGAGGAGGCTTTGCCGCTGTGGTCCACGACGGGCGTGGACGACGTGCATGGCGGCTTCCATGAGGCTCTGGGCCTCGATGGAGAGCCGCTCGCCAAGCCGAAGCGCATGCGCACCTTGGCGCGGCAGGTCTATGGCTTCGCCGTTGCCAAGGCGCGCGGCTGGGAAGGCCCTGCCGACCGCCTCATCGCCCACGGCCTTGCTTTCATGGCCAGGGGTCGAACCGAGCGAGGCGGCTGGATACGCACCTTCAGTATGGACGGCTCGGTGGCAGATGCCACGGAGGATGCCTACGATCACTCCTGCGTGCTTCTGGCGCTGGCGCACGCGCACATGTGCGGCAATCCGGACGCGCTTCGTCTGGGACGGGAGACTTTCGCGTTTCTCGACAGCCATCTGGAGGACGACAGCCTCGCAGGCTTCCTTGAAACGCCGAACGGCCACGGCCTGCGCCGTTCCAACCCGCATATGCATCTGCTCGAGGCTTTTCTTGCCTGGCATGCCGCGACCGGCGACAGGACTTACCTGCGCCGTGCGGCGCGGATTATCGATCTGTTCCGAAGCCACTTCTTCGACGCCGATAGCTGGACAATCGGCGAATATTTCGATGATGGCTGGCATCGGGCAGGCGACGGCAAGGGCGACTGGACGGAACCGGGGCACCACTTCGAGTGGGCTTCGCTGCTGGTCGATTTCTCAGCCCGCAGCGGGCAGGCGGACCTGGCGGGCTATGCCCGCAAGCTCTACGCATCGGCAGTGGCAAACGGCCTCAACCGCTCGACCGGGCTGGCCTATGGCGCTGTTTCCCGCCAGGGCATGCCGCTTGATCTGGTGTCGCGAAGCTGGCCGCAGAGCGAAGCGATCAAGGCTTCGATCGCGCTCGACGGAACCGGTGGACCCGACCTGAAGCCCGAGATCGAGGCTCGGGTCGGGCGACTGTTCCGCTGGCACATCGATCCGGCGCCGGTTGGTTTGTGGATCGACCGCATCGATGAACGTGGCCGCTCGCTGGCCACCGAAGCGCCGGCCTCGATCTTCTACCATCTGGTCTGTGCGCTGACGCAGTACCTGGATGCTACCGCCGGCAAAAGTCAGTAGGGGCTGGCGACGTCGCCGGTCTCGACGTAGACCGACTTGAGTTGCGAATAGAGTTCAAGCGCGGCAAGCGAGTTCTCGCGGCCGATACCGGATTGCTTGAAGCCGCCGAACGGCATTTCGACCGGGGTCAGGTTGTAGGCGTTGATCCAGCAGGTGCCGGCCTGCAGGTCGCCGATGACGCGATGCGCGCGCGGCAAATCCTTGGTGAAGACGCCGGCGGCAAGGCCGAATTCCGTGTCGTTGGCGCGCCCGATAACCTCGTCCTCATGGTCGAATGAAAGCACGCTCATTACCGGCCCGAAGATTTCCTCGCGCGCGATGCGCATGCTGTCCTTGACGCCGGTGAACACGGTCGGCTCGATGAAGCAGCCGCCGTCGAAGCCCTGCAGCGAGGGGAGGTTGCCGCCGCAGGCAAGCATCGCCCCTTCGTTGCGGCCTATCGAGATGTACTCGACAACCTTGTCGCGCTGCGCCTTGTTGACGAGCGGACCCATCTGGGTTTCCGGGTCGAGCGGATCGCCGATGCGGATTTTCTTGGTGCGCTCGACGAGGCGTTCGACAAAGCGGTCGTGGATGCCTTTCTGCACGAACACGCGGGTGCTGTTGGAGCAGACCTGTCCGGTGGAATAGAAGTTGCCGAGCATGGCACCGCCGATGGCGTTTTCGAGATCGGCGTCGTCAAAGACGATCAGCGGCGACTTGCCGCCGAGCTCCATGGTGGCGTGCTTCATCTTGGAACCGGCCAGCGACAGAACCTTCTTGCCCGTGGGGACCGAACCCGTCACCGAAACCTTGGCCACGGCATCGTGGCCGACCAAGGCGGCGCCGACGTCGCCATAGCCTTGCACGACGTTGAACAGGCCATCCGGCAAGCCGGCTTCGGAATAGATCTCGGCCAGTGCCAGCGCCGAAAGCGGCGTGTTTTCCGACGGCTTGAACACCATGGCGTTGCCCATGGCGAGCGCGGGTGCCGACTTCCAGCCGGCAATCTGGATCGGGTAGTTCCATGCGCCGATGCCGACGCAGACGCCGAGCGGTTCGCGGCGCGTATAGGCGAACGGGCCGCCGAGATCGATGAACTCGCCGTTGAAGGTGGCGACGGCGCCGGCGAAGAATTCGAGGCAATCCGCCGCTGAAGGGGCGTCGGCGACAAGCGTTTCCTGGATGGCCTTGCCGGTATCGAGCGTTTCGAGGCGCGCCAGTACGGTGTTGCGCTCGCGCAGGATATCGGCGGCCCGGCGCAGGATGCGGCCGCGCTCAACAGGCTTCATGCGCGCCCACGCGCCTTGCGCCTCGCGGGCCGCTTCGACGGCCAGTTCGACGATATTGGGCGTTGCCGAATGCAGCGTGGCAATCGTCTCGCCCGTCGCCGGGTAGATGACGGGCAACTCGGCTCCGCGCTCGTCATCGACATAGCGCCCGTTGATGTAGTGCGAGGCCGTGGGTTGGGCGCGCATACTATCTCCATTTGTACGTTGGGGCCGGGCGCGTAAAAGCGCGGCAATCATGACCTATCTGTCCGAGACCTGCCAGCGCGGATTGATCCACGGTTCCTGGTTCGAAGGTGCGAGCGGCTGGCGACCCAGGATATGATCGGAAGCCTTTTCGCCGGTCATGATCGAGGGCCCGTTGAGGTTGCCGTTGGTGACGCGCGGGAAGATCGAGGAATCCGCGACGCGCAATCCCTCGACGCCGATGACGCGGCATTCTGGATCGACGACCGCCATATCATCGTCAGCCCGGCCCATGCGGCAGGAGCCGCAAGGGTGATAGGCGCTTTCCACATGCTGGCGAATGAAGTCGTCCAGTTGTTCGTCGGACTTCACGTCCGCTCCGGGCGAGATTTCCCTGCCGCGGAAGGGGTCGAACGCCGATTGCGCGAATATGTCCCGCGTCAGCCGGATGCAGTGGCGGAAGTCCGCCCAGTCGTCGGCATGCGACATGTAGTTGAAGCGGATGACCGGCTTGTCCTTGGGGTCGGGCGAGCGCAGCGTGATCGATCCTCGCGACTTCGAGCGCATCGGCCCGACATGGGCCTGGAAGCCGTGCGACTTGGCCGCTGCCTTGCCGTCATAGCGCACGGCGGCGGGGATGAAATGGTACTGGATATCGGGGTAGTCGACGCCCGGTGCCGAACGCAGGAAAGCCGCCGCCTCGAAGTGGTTTGTCGCCCCAAGCCCGCTCTTGAAGAACAGCCACCGCGCGCCGATGAGCGCTTTCGAAAACGGGTTGAGCACCGAGTGCAGCGTAATCGGCTTGATCGATTCCTGCTGGATGTAGAGTTCGAGGTGGTCCTGCAAATTCTGGCCCACTCCCGGCCGATCGGCGACGACGGCGATGCCGTGCTTTTTCAAATGCTGGGCTGGGCCGATGCCGGACTGCAGCAGGATCTTGGGCGAATTGATCGAGGAGGCGGCGAGAATGACCTCCCGCCTTGCCTTGATGATCTGGACCTGTCCGCGCGCTTCGATTTCGACGCCGGTCGCGCGTTGATTCTCCATGACGATACGCCGGGCGAAACCTTTGACCAGGTTCACATTTTGCCGCTTCAGCGCCGGGCGTAAATAGGCATTCGCCGCAGACCAGCGCCGGCCCTTGTAGATGGTCTGCTCCATCGGGCCGAAGCCCTCCTGCTTGGAGCCGTTGTAGTCGTCGGTCAGCTCGAAGCCCGCTTGATTGCCGGCCTTGATGAACGCGTTGTAGAGCGGATTGGTGCGCGTGCCGCGCTGGACGTGCAGCGGCCCGCTTGTGCCGCGCCAGCCGACCTCGCCGCCATCGCTGGCTTCCATGCGCTTGAAGTAGGGCAGGACGTCCGCATAGGCCCAGCCTGACGCGCCCTGTTCCGCCCAGTGGTCGAAGTCGCAGGCGTGGCCGCGCACATAGACCATGCCGTTGATCGACGACGATCCGCCGATGACCTTGCCGCGCGGCGTCGCCAGCACGCGCCCGCCCAGATGCGGTTCCGGCTCGCTCGAAAAACCCCAGTCATAGAGCGGCAGGTTCATGGGGATCGACAGGGCAGACGGCATCTGGATGAGCGGCCCCGCATCGGTGACGCCGTACTCGATGACGATCACCGAATGCTTGCCGTCCTCCGACAGGCGGTAGGCCATTGCCGAACCGGCCGACCCGGAGCCGACGATAACGAAATCCGCTTCAAGCATGGTTCATATGCGCCATGAAGTCGGCAAGCGAGACGTTGCCGCCGGTGGCCATCACCAATACCGTCTTGCCCTTCACATCGACCTTGCCGTCGAAGAGTGCGGCAAGCGGCGCTGCACCTGACGGTTCAAGCACGAGTTTCAGCCTTTCGAAGGCGATCTTCATCGCCTGGCGGACGGATGCGTCGCCAACCGTGACGCCTTGCACGCCCGCCGCCTTCACGGCAGCAAAGGGGGCCTTGCCGGGCGCCCGCGCCATCAAGCCGTCGCAGATCGACTTCGGTCCGATCGGCATGGTTTCGATGGAGCCATGCGCCAACGAGGAACCCATGCCGTTGAAACCCTCCGGCTCGACGCCGATGGTTTGCGTCTTGGGCGACAGATAGTGGAAGGCGAGCGAAACGCCGCCGATCAGGCCGCCGCCGCCGACCGAGCAGAACAGAAGGTCGGCACTGGCATCCTTCGCGCCAAGTTGATCCAGCGCTTCGAGACCGGCGCCCGCCTGGCCGGCGACGATCTGGGGGTCGTCAAACGGGTGCAGAAGCGCCAGCCCCTCGGTTTCGGAAATCTCGCGTGCCTTGGCAGCCGCCACTTCTTCACGCGCCCGATCGCCATGATCGGTGAGCACAACGCGCGCGCCGTAGCCTGCCGTCGCATCGCGCTTTGCCGCGGGCGCGTCGATGGGCATGACGATGGTGACCGGGATGCCGAGCGACTGGCCGGCCGCGGCAAGGCCTTGGGCGAAGTTGCCGGATGAATAGGCGACGACACCCTTGCGGGCCTCTTCAGGCGAAAGCTGCTTCAAGCGCCAGTAAGCGCCGCGCGCCTTGAAGGAGCCGGCCCATTGCAGCGATTCCGGCTTGACAAAGACGCGGGCCGCACCCGTTTCGCGCGCAAGTGCCGTCGATTCCAAAAGGGGCGTCAGTTGCGTCGCCTGCGAGGTGACGGCGTAGGCTTTCCTGAGATCGTCCAGTGAAGGCACATAAGGGTCAGTCATCATTCACCTCGCGGAAAACGCTTCTGTTCTTCGAGTATGTTGAGATCCATGTGGTTGCGCATGTAGCGCTCCGATGCCTTTTGCAGCGGCTGGAAATCCCACGGATAGTAGGAGCCGTTGCGCAGCGCCGGATAAACGACCCAGCGCCGAGCCTGGCTTTCGCGCACTGCAGCGTCGAAAGCGGCCATGTTCCAGCGGGCGCGCACCTTCTGCATGAAGGCGGCGACGCGATCGGCATGGGCGGGATCGACCGCGAGGTTCTGGCGTTCGAGCGGATCGGTTTCGAGATCGAACAGTTGCGGCGGGTCGATTTCGCAATGGACGAATTTGTAGCGCCCTTCGCGTAGCGCCACCATTGGCGCATAGGAGCCTTCGGCGGCGTATTCTATCGCAACGGGTGCGGTGCGCTCGGTTCCGCTTGTCAAAGGCAACAGCGACTGCCCGTCCGTCCAAGGCATGATCGCGCCCATGTCGACGCCGGCGATGTCGCAGAGCGTCGGGCAGATATCGAGATTGGAAACGGGAGTGGCGATGAGGCCCGCAGCAACGCCGGCTCCAGCAATCATCAGCGGCACGCGCGCCGAGCCTTCGAAGAAGCTCATCTTGAACCACAGCCCGCGCTCACCCAGCATTTCGCCGTGGTCCGAGCAGAACACAACGACCGTGTCATCGGCCATGCGGGTACGGCGGAGCGTGTCGAGCAACTCTCCGACCTTGTCATCGACGTAGGAGATGTTGGCGAAGTAGCCGCGCCGGGAGCGGCGGACCTGCTTGCGCGTGATGTCGAAACTGGCGTAGTCGCTGGCGATGTAAAGCCGCTTGGAATGAGCGTCCTGCCGGTCGAACGGCGTAAACGCTGTTTCCGGGTCCAGCGCCTGGCAGTTCTCATAAACGTCCCAATATTGCCGGCGGGCGACAAAGGGATCGTGCGGATGGGAAAGCGATACGGTCAGGCACCATGGCCGCCTGTCGTCGTCATCGCTCTCGCGCGACAACTGGAACAGCTTCTGGTTGGCCAGGAAGGAGACCTCGTCGTCATACTCCATCTGGTTGGTGGTTTCGGCCACGCCCGCGCCGGTCACGGAGCCGAGGTTGTGATACCACCAGTCGATGCGTTCGCCGGGCTTGCGATAGTCGGGCGTCCAGCCGAAATCGGCGGGATAGATGTCGGTGGTGAGCCGCTCTTCGAAGCCGTGCAACTGGTCCGGCCCGACGAAATGCATCTTGCCCGACAGGCAGGTGTAGTAGCCGGCGGCGCGCAGATGGTGGGCGAAAGTCGGGATCGAGGAGATGAATTCGGCTGCGTTGTCGTAGACGCCGGTGCGCGACGGCAATTGCCCGCTCATGAACGAGGCGCGGCCCGGCGCGCAGAGCGGCGAGGCGGTGTAGTTGTTGCGGAAGCGGGCGGAGCGGCCTGCGAGCGCCTTGAGATGCGGCGCATGCAGGAAATTGGCGGGACCGTCCGGGAAAAGCGTTCCCGTAAGCTGGTCCACCATGATGATCAGGATGTTGGGACGTTTGGTCATCGGGCACTCGCGCGCTGCGCCAGCTTGGCATCGACATAGTCTTCCACCAGGCCGCTGGCGCTGGCCGGATTGGGCAATCCGTCGCGCAACGCCCTGCGGATATAGAGGCCGTCGATCATCGCGGCGATGGCTTCGGCCATCTGCCCGGCCTCCTGGCGAGGCATGATCGGCACCAGTCCGCTCATCAGGTTGGAATGCAGGCGACGGGCATAAACCCCGAGCAGCCGCCGCAGCGGCAATGAGTTCTGCGCCTCGACATAGAAGGCGAGCCACGCATGAACCGTTTCCTCGCGGAACTGCCCGGCATTGAAGTTCACGGCGATGATCGCGGAAATGCGCTCACGCGGCGTCGTCGCCTTGCGCAGCGCGGCAACGCTGTCATGGCCCAAATCCGCAAGCAATTGTCGCATCGTGGCCTGCAGAAGCTCTTCCTTTGGCCCGAAATAGTGGTGGGCGAGTGCTGAAGAGACGCCGGCGCGTCCGGCGATTTCCGACACGGTGACATTGAGCGAACCGCGCTCGCCGATCGCCGAGATCGTTGCATCGATCAACGCCCTGCGGCGCAGAGGTTCCATTCCGATTTTCGGCATTTGTTTCGCTCCCGCGATCAGCTTATTTTTAATTGACTCATCAATCAACAAAAATTCGATGCCGGATTGCAGGCGCAGAAGCAGGGTTAGCCTCATCGCCGCGCAGTGGCCGAGCGAAGCGGGGTCGGATGAGGGGGTGAGCAGCCGGTTCGCGAAGCGAATTCATCGTGCCGGTGGCACGATGAAAGGCCAGCGAACGCCGGGTCGCTGCGAAAGCAGCAAAGCAGCGGGCACCCGGCCGGTGGGATGCCGGCAGGCGGGTGAGGGGCAGCGCCAAGTTGTCGAACGTGGACCAAACGCGGGCCGTCCTCCGCCCAACCCCTTATTCCCGCTCACTTCCCACAAAAACACGCACCCCACTTATCCCCGCCCTCTGCCACCTCCCCCATAATCCGTCCCATCGCCCTTGCGGGAGACCTGGTGCGCACCGGGTATCAGGGAAGGGCGTCGGTGCCGGGTTGGTCGCATGACGGTGTGCGGCTGGGTGATGAGCCCCCAAGTCCGGGCCTCGACCGGGCCTTTCAGCGTGAGTGCTGCTCCCCTGGTGAGGCAAGACCACCGGACGGGCGGCCGCAAGGCCGCACTACTTACTTAAACGAGCGACCGAACGGCCGCCCGTCCTCCCGACCTCTCAACAGAGGTCAGTTCTTTGACAATGGCCAGGGCCGAAAGGCAGCGTGGCAACGAGAAAACACGGCCTCGACCTGCGTCTGGCACGGTGCTCGGCGAAAAAATGTACATTTCCATCGCCTTTTCCGCGTGTATGGGAGTAGATGACCACAAGCTGGTTTTGACCCGACCGACAGGTCCTGACCGCTGCGGAAAGGAGATTACCCATGACTGCATGTATCGTTGGCTGGGCGCATTCGCGTTTCGGCAAGCTGGAAGGCGAGACGCTGGAAAGCCTCATCACCAAGGTTGCCGCTGAGGCTTTGGATCACGCCGGTATCGGCCCCGATGACGTGGACGAAATCGTGCTCGGCCACTTCAACGCAGGATTTTCCGCACAGGATTTCACCGCCAGCCTGGTTTTGCAGGCCGATGACCGGCTGCGTTTCAAGCCGGCGACACGCGTCGAGAATGCCTGCGCGACCGGATCGGCGGCGGTGCGGCAAGGCATCCGCGCCATCGATGCGAATGCTGCGCGCATCGTGCTGGTGGTGGGTGCCGAGCAGATGACGACGACACCCGGCCCCGAGATCGGAAAGAACTTGCTGCGCGCTTCCTATTTGCCGGAAGACGGCGACACGCCGGCTGGCTTCGCGGGCGTGTTCGGCAAGATCGCGCATGCGTATTTCCAGCGCCACGGCGACCAGTCGGATGCCTTGGCCATGATTGCCGCCAAGAACCACAAGAACGGCGTCGACAATCCCTATGCGCAGTTGCGCAAGGATTTCGGCTACGAGTTCTGCCGCCATGAAAGCGAAAAGAACCCGTTTGTGGCTGGGCCGCTGAAGCGCACCGACTGCTCGCTTGTTTCGGACGGGGCTGCCGCTCTTGTGCTGACCGATTCGACGACAGCGCTGAAGATGCGCCGGGCGGTTGCCTTCCGCGCTAATGAGCACGTGCAGGATTTCCTGCCGATGTCGAAGCGCGACATCCTGTTGTTCGAAGGATGCGAGGAGGCTTGGGGCCGCGCGCTGAAGACGGCGGGTGTGACGCTCGACGACCTGTCGTTTGTGGAGACGCATGACTGCTTCACGATTGCGGAACTGATCGAATATGAGGCGATGGGACTGGCCAAGCGCGGCGAGGGCGCCAAGGTGGCGATGAGCGGCGAGACGGCCAAGGACGGACGCCTGCCGGTCAACCCTTCAGGCGGGTTGAAGTCGAAAGGGCATCCGATCGGCGCAACCGGCGTTTCCATGCATGTGCTGAGCGCCATGCAATTGACTGGCGAGGCCGGCGGCATACAGGTGCCGAACGCCAAGCTTGGCGGGATATTCAACATGGGCGGCGCAGCGGTTGCCAACTACGTGTCGATCCTCGACCGGATCAGGTAAGGCGGCGAGGGACTGACAACATGACGAATCCTGTTTTGGTTGACGTGCTGCGAGGCGCGGTTGTGGAAAGCGCGCACCGCGGCGCGGTTGCCGTTTTCGACGCCGATGGCAAGGCGGTCTGGGAAATCGGCGATACCCACAGGCCGGTGTTCCCGCGTTCGGCGGTGAAGGCGATCCAGGCGCTGCCGTTGGTGGAAAGCGGCGCGGCGGATGCCTACGGCTTCGGCGACAAGGAACTGGCGCTTGCCTGCGCCTCGCATTCCGGCGAACCGGCACATGCCGAACTGGCGCGGACGATGCTCGCAAAAGCCGGCTGCGACGAGAGCGCTCTTGAGTGCGGTACACATTGGCCGATGGATCATGAGGCGACGGTGGCCCTGGCGCGGACGGGAGGCATACCGAACGCCCTGCACAACAATTGTTCGGGCAAGCATGCCGGCTTCGTCTGCACTTGCTGCCATGGCGGGATCGACCACCACGGTTACGTGACGGCCGGCCATGCGATGCAGGAGATGATCCGCGAGGCGATGGAAGCCGTCACCGGTGCTGCCCACGATGCCGGCCATCGCGGCACCGACGGTTGCTCCATTCCGACCTATGCGGTGCCGTTGCGGAATTTTGCCCTCGGCTTTGCGAAAATGGTGTCGGGCAAGGGGCTCGGCCCGGTTCGCGCCAAGGCGGCGCAAAGGCTGCTTTCGGCCTGTATGGCCGAACCGTTTTTCGTGTCGGGAACCGGGCGCGCGGATCTGAAGCTGATGCAGGCGGCGCCTAGGCGTATCTTCGTCAAGGTGGGGGCCGAGGGCGTTTATTGCGCGGCCTTGCCCGAACTGGGGTTCGGCATTGCGTTGAAGTGCGACGACGGCGCGGGCAGGGCGGCTGAAGTCATGATTGCTTCGGTGTTGGCAAGGCTGCTGCGCAAGGATGCGGACCTGTCGGCTGCGCTCGAAAGACTGGCAAGACCGGATATCGAAAGCCGGATCGGCGCGAAAGTGGGGACGATGCGGCCGGCTGAAGCACTTTCTTCCTGAGGGGAGATGCGCTGATATCTGATCGACGGGGGTTCGCAGATCGGAGGGGGAATGGTTTCGGTCAATTCGCTTGCCGGTGTGTTCGGGCGCTTCGTCTGGAACCGCAAGACCTTCATCGCGCTGCTTATCGTGTCGCCGGCGATATTGACCGCAGTCGGCTCCTTCCTTATGTCGCGCTCGCTCGACAGAGAGATTGCGCAACTGACGCAGGATCGCGACGCGCAGGTCGAGACATCGCGGCAACTCGATATCTTCTCGCGCGATGTCCAGCGCTATGAACTGGATCGCGCTTCGCTGTTGCTGCTGCTGGCAGGCCAGGCCAGCGATCCCAATCTCAGATACACGATGGACCGCCTCTTTCGCCTGAACGCGCAAGGGTCGATGCGGCGCATCGTTGCCATCCTTTACCCGGACAGTTGGCAAGACCGCATGCGCCGCCATGAGGAACTTCTGCAGTCGGACTATGGCGACAAGGCCGCCGTCGACGAATTGCAGGCGATCGAGAGCAACATGATCGCTGATGCGGGCCGTGCGCTGACGAAAACGCAAGAGAGCGTGAACCTGATCTCGGCCCGTATCGACAAGCTCAACGCCTGGAAGATCAACATGGTCATGGTGGGCTCGTTCCTCGTGCAGATCCTCACCATCCTGGTGTTCTTCCTCAAGACCAATCTGAGCTGACGCAACTTCGGCAACATACGCAGGCCAGGCTTCGCCCTGCATGGCTTGTGCAGCGGTGGTGCGATGCCTAAGTTGGTTTGATGAGCAGAGCTTTCACACGCGAAGAAGACAGCGAGAATGCCATTGCGGGCATCGGTGAGCGGCCGGTAAGCCCGCATCGCAATCTGGTGACGGAAAAAGGCCTCGCTTCGATCGAGGCTGAATTGCTTCGCTTGCGTGAGGAACTGGCCAAGGCCGAAACCGAGTCCGACCGCGAGCGCATGGCGCTTCTCTCGCGAGACCTGCGCTACTGGAACGCGCGGCGTGAGAACGCCGAATTGTCGAAGCCCGAACCGGACAGCGATGTCGTTCGTTTCGGCATGACTGTCTCGCTGGAAGGCGAGGATGGCGGCTCGGTCAACTGGAACATCGTAGGCGAGGATGAGGCCGATCCCGCGAGCGGCTCCATTTCGCATGTGTCGCCGATGGCGCGCGCGCTGTTCGGCAAGAAGGTTGGCGATGTCGCCACCGTCAACGGCAAGGAATGGGAAATCGTCGGGCTGGGGTGACGACTGGCAGCCGAAACCAACCCGAATCCAATCCTGTCAAGCCAACAGCCGGTCCATGAGGCGGCCTGCGGCTTCGGGAATGACTGTCCCCGGCGGGAAGATGTCGGAGGCGCCTGCGGCACGCACGGCGTCGAAATCCTGCGGTGGAATGACGCCGCCTGCCACAATCATGATGTCTTCGCGGCCAGATTTCTTGAGCGTCGCTTTCAATTCCGGGATCAACGTGAGATGCCCGGCGGCAAGCGACGAAGCGCCGATGATGTGTACATCATTGTCGATGGCGAGCTTGGCGATTTCCTCCGGTGTCTGGAACATGGACCCGATGGTCACATCGAAGCCGAGGTCAGCGAAGGCGGTGCCGATTACCTTCTGACCGCGGTCGTGGCCGTCCTGGCCCATCTTGGCGACGAGAATTCGCGGCTTGCAGCCGAACTTCCTCTCGAAGTCGGCAATCTTGTCCTGCAGCTTTTCGACGGCGGGGGTGCTGCCCAGTTCCTTGCGATAGACGCCGGAAATCATCTGCACGGAGGCGACATGGCGACCGAAGGCTTTTTCGATCGCCAATGAGATTTCGCCAACTGTTGCCTTGGCGCGCGCGGCCTTGATGGCGAACTCGAGCAGGTTTTGGTCGCCCTGGGCAACCTTGGTAAGCGCATCCAGCGCGCTTTCGACCGCGTTGACGTCGCGCGTTCCCTTCAATTGCTGGAGCTTGGACAGTTGCCGGGCGCGAACCTCGGCGTTGTCGATCTTCAGCACATCGACTTCGATGTCCTTCTTGGGCCGGAAGGCATTGACCCCGACCAGCATCTGCTCGCCGGAATCGATGCGCGCCTGCGTGCGTGCCGCGGATTCTTCGATGCGCAGTTTTGGAATGCCTTTTTCAACCGCAGCCGCCATGCCGCCGAGTTTCTCGACTTCCTCGATATGCTTCATGGCAAGCGCCGCCAGATCGCGGGTGAGACGCTCGACATAGGCAGACCCGCCCCAGGGATCGATGACGGCGGTGGTGCCGGACTCCTTTTGCAGGATGATCTGGGTGTTGCGGGCAATGCGCGCCGAGTGGTCGGTGGGAAGCGCCAGCGCCTCGTCGAAAGAATTGGTGTGCAGCGATTGTGTGTGGCCCTGCGTCGCCGCCATCGCCTCGATCATCGTGCGGATGATATTGTTGTAAGGGTCCTGCGCCGTGAGCGACCAGCCCGATGTCTGGCAATGGGTACGCAAGGAGAGCGAGCGTGCGTCCTTTGGCGCAAAGTTCTTCTGCATCAGCTCCGACCAGATCAGCCGGGCGGCGCGCATCTTGGCCACTTCCATGAAGAAATTCATGCCGATGGCCCAGAAGAACGACAGGCGCGGCGCGAATTTGTCGATGTCGAGGCCGGCCGCGACGCCGGCGCGCGCATATTCGATGCCGTCGGCGATGGTGTAGGCAAGTTCGAGATCAGCCGAGGCGCCGGCTTCCTGCATGTGGTAGCCGGAGATCGAGATCGAGTTGAACTTCGGCATATGCCGTGACGTATAGGAGAAAATGTCCGACACGATCCGCATCGAGGGTTTCGGCGGATAGATGTAAGTGTTGCGGACCATGAACTCCTTGAGGATGTCGTTCTGGATGGTGCCGGCGAGGTCCTTTTGAGCGACGCCCTGTTCCTCGGCAGCCACGATGAACAGCGCGAGGATCGGCAGGACCGCACCGTTCATGGTCATCGAAACGGTCATCTCATCGAGCGGGATGCCGTCGAAAAGCTGGCGCATGTCGAGAATGGAATCGATTGCCACCCCTGCCATGCCGACATCGCCGGCAACGCGCGGGTGGTCGCTGTCGTAGCCGCGATGGGTGGCGAGGTCGAAGGCGATGGACAGGCCCTTTTGTCCGGCAGCGAGATTGCGCCGATAAAAGGCGTTCGATTCTTCTGCCGTCGAAAAGCCTGCGTACTGGCGGATCGTCCATGGCTTCTGGACGTACATTGTAGGGTAGGGGCCGCGCAGATAAGGCGCGAGGCCGGGAAAAGTATCGAGATTGTCGAGGCCCGCGAGGTCGTCTTCGCTGTAAAGGCGCTTGAGCGCGATGCCCTCGGGGGTGACCCACTTGCCGTCCACCTTGATTGTACGGCGATGCGCAGGCGCCCATGCAATATTGCTGAAATCGGGGATCATGCTTTTTATGCCTCGATCTCTTGATCGATACGAACAGGAACGAGCGGATCGCAAAAAACGACACCGTCGGTGGGGCCGGGCCGTTGCGCTGCGGTGAGCATTTGCACGGGCCGTTCCGTCTTGGCCGGATAAAGCGTGGTACCGACAATCTTGCGGTCGCCGGATTTGTACGATTTTGCCCGTTCGGCGGCAGCGGCCTTCACGCGAGCCTGTATGTGGCCGGCCTTGAGGCTGGCGAGAACGCCGCCCTCGGATTCAATGCGCTGGAATTCGGCCCATGCGGCCTCGCAAAGATTTTCGGTCAGTGCTTCGACGCCGCCCGACCCTCTTGCCGGATCATTGACGTGATCGATGTGGCTTTCGCGCATCATGACCAGTTGGGTGTTTCGCGCGATGCGGCGGGCAAAACCTTCCGGCAGACCGTGGGCGATGGTGTGCGGCAGGACCGAGATCGTGTCGGCGCCTCCCGCAGCCGCTGCGAAGCAGGCGATGGTGTTGCGCAGGATGTTCGTTTCGGTATCCAGCCGGCTGATCATCCGCATGGAGGTTTCTGCGTGCACGATGGTGGGGGACGCCGGAATTGCGCAGGCCTCCTGGATACGCGCCCACAGCCGTCGCAAAGCCCTGATCTTGGCCATCGAGACGAACTGGTTCTGGTCCACGCTAAGCGCGAAGCCGATATGCGGCGCGGCATAGACAAGCGCTTGCCGGGCTTCTTCAAAGAGCTTCAGATGCGAGACGGCGGACGCCAGCATGACACCCAGTTCTTGCGCTTCGGTCGCTCCGGCATTGTGCACCACCCTGCCATCAGCTTCGAGCAGGACGCCGGGCACATCCATCGCGAAGAAATGCGCCAGCGATTGCGGCATCGAGGCTTTCAGCGCCTCGAGCGACATGCGCAGCCGGCCGGTTCCGGCAAAGGTTGCGGCGGGATCGACGCCAAACGACAGGTTCAGCTTGGCAGGGTCCACCTTGGTGCGCGAGACGAGGGCAACGAGCCAATCGGCCATTGCGCGGCTGGCCGGATGAACGTCGATGCGCACCTGGACGTCATTGAGGGAAACGCCTTCGAGCAAGCGCTCAAGGGTTTCGACGCTGCTCGGCAAACCATAGCCGAAAGCGTTCGGCGCGCCTTCGAACACCAGCGCCAATCCGGTCGCGCCTTGGGCGATGTCCTCGGCAATTTGTGCCTTGGCTCTTTCGACATCGGGATCGTCCACGCGTTGGCAAATCGTCCATGGCCGGGAGGGGCGGGCGCGAACACTGGCTTGGGTATCCGGACGGCGCGCGTAGAGCGGTTCGATGCGCAGGCCGTCATCGGTGTGGGAAACCAGCGTTTCCTCGAACGAAGCTCCGGTAAGCGCCTTTTCGGCGAGCGCTAGCCAACGCTTCTCCTGCCCATCGTGATTTTGTGTTTTCTCGCTCAAGGCTCCGGCGCCCTCCGCTGTACTTGATTGCCGGCCGCATCAGCCTGGATCGGCTCACTCTAAGGTTCCTGTATCCATCCCGCAATGCAACAGATGGCTGAGGCGCCAGCAAAGTTGCGCCTTTGATTTTCGCTAATGGCTCACTATACCTGCACAAATGGTGCGGTTCGCGAAGTTGGACACATCGGGTTTGCGGAGATTTGCATAATGGCCGACAACGAAAGCATCTTCCTGGGAGCCAGCCGCAAGCCGGATGACAGCTACCAGAAGGCGGAGAGCCTGCTGCTGCAATATGGCAACCGCCACGGGCTCGTGACCGGTGCTACCGGTACCGGCAAGACGGTGAGCCTGCAAATCATGGCGGAAGGCTTTTCCAATGCCGGCGTGCCGGTGTTTTGCGCCGATGTGAAAGGCGACCTGTCCGGCATCGCGATGATGGGCGAAGCCAAGGATTTTCTGGCCAAGCGGGCAGAGCAGATCAAGTTGGAGCCTTATGAGTTCCAGGAATTCCCGGTGATCTTCTGGGACTTGTTCGGCGAGCAGGGCCATCCGATCCGCGCCACCGTTTCGGAAATGGGGCCGCTTCTACTGTCGCGCCTGATGAACCTCACCGAAGCACAGGAAGGTGTGATGAACATCGCCTTCCGCATCGCCGACGAAGAAGGCCTGCTTCTGCTCGACATGAAAGATTTGCAGGCATTGCTTGCCAACCTTGCAGAGCGAGCCGAGGAGATCGGAGCACGTTACGGCAATGTGACCAAGCCGTCGGTAGGAGCCATCCAACGCTCGCTTCTGGTGCTGGAACAGCAGGGCGGCAACCACTTCTTTGGCGAGCCGGCTTTGCGCATTGCGGACCTTATGCGCACAACTCGCGACGGTCGCGGCGCGATCAACGTGCTGGCCGCCGACAAGCTGATGATGAATCCGAGGCTCTATGCGACATTCCTGCTTTGGCTGATGTCGGAGCTGTTCGAGGTGTTGCCCGAGGTGGGCGACCCGGACAAGCCCAAGCTGGTCTTCTTCTTCGATGAGGCGCACCTGCTGTTCGACGATGCGCCGAAAGCGCTGGTCGACCGTGTTGAGCAGGTCGTGCGCCTGATCCGTTCGAAAGGCGTCGGCGTTTATTTTGTCACGCAAAATCCGCTGGACGTGCCGGAAACCGTTCTGGCGCAGCTTGGCAATCGCGTCCAGCACGCTCTGCGCGCCTACACACCGCGCGAACAAAAGGCCGTCAGGACTGCCGCAGATACTTTCCGGCCCAATCCTGATTTCGACTGCGCCACGGCAATCACCCAACTGGGTACGGGCGAAGCACTTGTGTCGACGCTCGAGGCAAAGGGCGTGCCCTCGATGGTGCAGCGGACGCTGATCCGCCCGCCGGCCTCGCGCCTCGGCCCGATCACGCCGGACGAGAGGCGCAAGCTTATCGCCGAAAGCCCGGTCGCCGGTCAGTACGATGAGACGGTTGATCGCGAATCGGCATTCGAGATTCTGCAAAAGAAGGCAAAGGACGCGCAGGCGGCCCAAGAGCAGTCTACGCAAACAGGTGGTTCACGCTGGACCCTGCCGGACTTTGGCGGCAGCGACAGCGGCACTTCGACAGAGCGCGGCACGGGACGCCGCGCGCCGGCGCCAAGAGCGTCGAATCGTCAGACCGTAGCCGAGGCTGCAATCAAGTCCGTAGTCAGGTCGGTGGGGTCGTCTGTCGGTCGCGCGATTGTCCGCGGCATCCTGGGAAGCCTGTCGCGCGGTCGGTAGATCGCAGCCGGGGTGTTTGCCGCACCCCGACATCGACCAACTTTTCTCTAGAACCACATGCCGCGGACGCGGCCGAGCAGCACCGATCCTTCGGGTACGCCTGCATCGATAGGCGTTCTCGATTGGTAGGAGTTTGTGGCGATCGGTGCGCCGAGACCTGACGTGACCAGGATGGGCGTTCTGTTGGGGACCCGGTCGTAGAGGTCGATAATGTCTTGGTTCATCAGCCGGACGCAGCCTGACGAGACGGATTTTCCGATTGAACTCCATTCCGGCGAACCGTGCAGCCGGTAAAGCGTGTCTTCGCCGTTCTGGAAGATGTAGAGTGCACGTGCGCCAAGCGGGTTGGTGAGTCCCGGCTGCATACCGCCATTGCGGACGCTGTATTTTTCCAATTCCGGCTGACGGCCGATCATTTCATCGGGCGGCGTCCAGGTTGGCCACTTGCGCTTCCACTGCGCCACGGCGCTGCCGGACCATTCGAAACCGGCGCGGCCAAGCCCGACGCCGTAGCGGATCGCCTGGCCGCCTTCGCGCACCAGATAAAGGAAGTGCGCCGAGGTATCGACGACGATGGTTCCGGGCCTCTGACCCGTCGGGTCGGCAACGATCTGGCGCAGGAATTGCGGGTCCATCTTGCGGATCGGTACGGCCGGAACCTCGTAGCCTTCGTCGATGACAGGGCCGTACATCATCTCGTAGCCGCCGAGCTCCGGCTCCACCGGTTGCTCGACGGGAGGCGGGGGCATCTGGCTGGTGGTGGTGCACGCGGAAACGGCGGTCGCCGCGGCGCCCATGGCGGCGAGATTGAGAAAGCCGCGCCTGTTCAGCGCGGTGGGAGAAGATATGATTGCCATGGCGTTGCCCTGATTTTCGCGATCCAACTGACTAAACGGCGCACCCGAAAGCACGTTCCCTCCCAAATCGGCCCTCCCGACAGGGCGCGATAGGTAGCCTTGAATCTGGCCTCAGGGTGGACAAACAAAGGCAATCATGTGGCGCTGCCGTCACTGTTGCAATTTGGCAACGTGTTTCCGGCAGGGTGATGCGAACGTCCCGACCCTAGCCGTAGGTCAGCAGGCCTTCGAGGGACGGCAAGATGAGAGTGGGAGAGAAATCCTGGTATTCGTCCGGCTGATCGGCGCGATTTATCCAGACCGTGCGAAAACCGGCTTTGGTTGCACCCGCCACGTCCCAACGGTTTGAGGATTGGAAGGACACCGCTGCGGGATAGAGGCGCCACGCGGTTGTCACGATGTCGTAGACGTTGGGATCGGTCTTGAAACGCTTGACCTCGTCGACCGAGAAAACGTCATCGAGAATTTGGTCGAGCGCGGCGGATTTGACCGCGGCGTTGAGCATTTCCGGTGAGCCGTTGGACAGGACGGCGAGCTTGGCCCCCGACGCTTTCAGGGCGCGCAGCACGCCGGGCACTTCCGGATAGCAATCGAGGTTCCAATAGGCATCCAGCAGCTTTTGCCTGAGCGAAGCATCGGCACTGGGCACCTTGCGCAAGGCGAAATCGAGCGCCTGTTCCGTCAATTGCCAGAAATCCGCATAGGCGCCCATCAAGGAACGGACCCACGAATATTCAAGCTGCTTGGCGCGCCATATCTCGGAAAGTAGTTGGCCTTTGGGGCCGATGTCGCTGGCGTGGCGGCGCACGGCGGCGTGCACGTCGAACAGGGTGCCGTAGGCGTCGAATACATAGGCGGCGTGATGCATGCTGCTGTTGTGGAGCCTGATACCACCTTGTGCAAGCACGTATTGCCGCCTGTTCTGCCTCTGGCACCAACAAATCCGCGCCATGATGATTGACGAACGGCTTTCAACCCTTGTCCAATAGAGGCGAAGTTCAGCTGATCGATGGAATACGGATCACGACAATGGCAATCTCAACCGCTGCGCAAACGACGACATGGACCTATGTGGAAGGTGATTGGCACGAGGGTAATGTGCCGCTTGTAGGACCACGCAGCCACGCCATGTGGCTTGGCTCGAGTGTGTTCGATGGCGCGCGCTGGTTCGAGAGCGTTGCCCCGGATCTCGATCTTCACGCTCGCCGGGTGAACGCCTCGGCCATAGCCTTGGGCCTGAAGCCGACAATGACGCCGGAACAGATTGTCGGATTGACCTGGGACGGTCTCAAAAAGTTCGACGGCAAGACAGCCGTCTACATCAGGCCGATGTATTGGGCCGAGCATGGCGGGTATATGGCGGTGGCGGCGGACCCCGCTTCGACTCGCTTTTGCCTGTGCCTTTACGAAGCGCCGATGTTGCCGCCGAGCGGCTTCTCGATAACTGTTTCGCCATTCCGTCGCCCGACGATCGAGACCATGCCGACCAACGCCAAGGCCGGATGCCTCTATCCCAACAACGGACGAGCGATCCTGGAAGCCAAGATGCGCGGCTTCGACAACGCACTTGTTCTGGACATGTTGGGCAATGTGGCGGAGACGGCGTCGTCCAACATATTCCTGGTCAAGCAGGGCCATGTCTTCACGCCAGCGGCCAATGGCACGTTCCTTTCCGGGATCACGCGCGCCCGCACGGCGGCATTGCTTTCCGATAGTGGTCTCCAGGTCACCGAAAAGACGCTTTCCGTGCGCGAATTCCTCGAGGCAGACGAGATATTCTCGACCGGAAACCACTCCAAGGTGGTGCCGGTCACGCGTATCGAGGACCGGCATCTCCAGCCCGGCCCTGTGGCCAAAAAGGCACGGGAGCTTTATTGGGAATGGGCGCATTCGACTTCCGCGCCGTGAGGTCATAAAAGAGCGTCGTTGCGTCGCTTCGGTGTTGCTCCGGAGTGATCCAGACCTATCTTAGTTCAGCAGAAAAAGCCGAATTTTCATTGAGGAGTAGACCGATGGCTTTCGAACTTCCCGCTTTGCCGTACGACTATGAGGCATTGCAGCCCTATATGTCCAAGGAGACGCTCGAATATCACCACGACAAGCACCACAAGGCCTATGTCGACAACGGCAACAAGCTGGCCGCCGAAGCGGGCATGGGCGATCTGTCGGTGGAGGAAGTCGTCAAGCAGTCCTTCGGCAAGAACGCCGGTCTCTTCAACAACGCTGCCCAGCACTACAACCACATCCATTTCTGGAAGTGGATGAAGAAGGGTGGCGGCGGCAACAAGCTGCCGGGCGCACTGCAGAAGGCGGTTGATTCCGACCTCGGCGGCTATGACAAGTTCAAGGCCGATTTCATCGCTGCAGGCACGACCCAGTTCGGTTCCGGCTGGGCCTGGCTTTCGGTCAAGAACGGCAAGCTCGAAATCTCCAAGACCCCGAACGGCGAGAATCCGCTGGTTCATGGCGCATCGCCGATCCTGGGCGTCGACGTGTGGGAACACTCCTACTACATCGACTACCGCAACGCCCGCCCGAAATACCTCGAGGCATTTGTCGACAGCCTGATCAACTGGGACCACGTCCTGGAGCTGTATGAAAAAGCGAAAGCCTGATCGGCCTAGCAAAAAGCCCCGGTTTGACCGGGGCTTTTTTGTTTCTGGCGTGACTATCACGTAACCGTGAGGCGAAATTCCGAAATTTTTAAGCCAGCTTGCGCGTTGTACGCCGGTCACCTTTTGTGTCTCAACAAGGAGAGCCTACGGAATGAGAAAGCTCATATTCGCCATCTCAATACTTACCTTCGCAGTGTCAGCTGCATCTGCCGACCCCGTTCTTGACCGCCAGCAGATCATGAAGGAGCGGGGCAAGATCGTCGGCGAATTGGCCAAGGTGGCCAAGGGCGAACAGGCCTTTGACGCAGCCCAGGTGGATACGGCTCTCAAAGCGCTGCAGGTGAATGCCGAGAAGTTCGATGCCGATGCGCTTTTTCCTGCCGGCAGCACTGACGGCGACACTACGGCCAGCCCCAAGATCTGGGAGGATATGGCCGGATTCAAAGCCACTGAAGACAAGTACCTGGCCGACGTGAAAGCTGCCGCAGCGGCTGCTCCCGCAGACGTCGATGCGCTCAAGGCGCAGGTCGGCGTGATTGGGTCGAATTGCAGCACCTGCCACCAGACATTCAGGATCAAGAAGGGCTGACGGCTGCAGATGCCGCGGCTCAAAAAGCTTGCCGGTGCAATCCTGACGCTAGCCGGTGTCGGGGTGGTGGCCGGCTGGATGCTGTCGGCACCGACCAAAATAGACCCGCAAGTGATAGCCGCCGCGGGATCCGGTGACGCGGCAAAGGGCGAGCGCATCTTCAATGCCGGAGGGTGTGCTTCCTGCCATGCCAAGCCGGGTTCCAAGGATGAAGGAAGACTGGAGTTGACAGGCGGGTTGGCCCTCAAGACTCCATTCGGCATCTTCATAGCGCCTAATATCTCGCAGGACAGCAACGATGGCATCGGCGCATGGTCGCTGGAGGATTTCGCCCATGCCATGCTGAAAGGCGTTTCGCCTTCCGGCGAGCATCTCTATCCGGCCTTTCCATATGCGTCTTATGCCCGCATGAAGCCGGCGGACATCGCCGATCTTTACGCATTCATGCAGACCTTGCCCGCCGTAGGCGGCAAGACCGGCGGGCATTCGCTGGCTTTCCCATTCAATATCCGCCGCGGCATCGGGCTATGGAAACGGCTCTACCTCAGCAACGAACCGGTTGTGACCTTCGTGGAAGCTACGCCGGAAGCCGTGATTGCCGGCCGCTATCTGGTCGAGGGCCCGGGCCATTGTGGAGAGTGCCACACGCCACGCAATTTTGCCGGCGGCAGTGACAAGACCCGATGGCTGGCCGGTGCGCCTGCCGCTGAAGGGGAGGGTATCGTTCCCAATATCACCTCCGGAGAGGGTGGAATTGGCGAATGGTCAGAGGGGGATATCACCAATTATCTCGAAACCGGCTTTACCCCGGATTTCGATTCGGTCGGCGGCGCCATGGTGGAAGTCCAGAAAAACATGGCGAAACTGACGCCGGAAGATCGCGCTGCCATTTCCGCATATCTCAAGGCAATACCACCGCATCCGAACGGGTACCCGCCACGCAAGCAGGCGACAAACTGACAGAGGTCGGCGCGCCGGTTCGCACCGGCGCGAGCCTTTCATCAAGCGAGCGGTGTTGTGTCGCTTTTGCCTGTTACCTTGAGCGCAAAGGCATAGCTGAAGGCAATTTCTTCAAGCCGCGAAAACCGCCCGGATGCGCCGGCGTGGCCGGATTCCATATTGATCTTGAACAGCACCGGATTGTCGCCGCTCTTGCGCTCCCGTAGCCTGGCAACCCATTTGGCCGGTTCCCAATAGGTTACGCGGGGGTCGGTGAGACCGGCGACTGCTAGGATCGGCGGATAGTTGTGAGCCCCGACATTGTCGTAGGGCGAATAGGCGGCAATGGTTCGATAGTCCTCTACCGATGTTATCGGATTGCCCCATTCGGGCCATTCCGGCGGCGTCAGGGGCAAAGTTTCGTCGAGCATGGTTGTGAGCACGTCGACGAAGGGGACTTCGGCGATGATACCGCCAAAGGCGTCTGGCGCCATGTTGGCAACCGCACCCATCAGCATGCCGCCAGCCGATCCCCCCTGGGCCACGATGCGATCGTGGGATGTGTAGCTTTCGGCAACGAGATGGCGGGCGACGGCGATGAAGTCCTTGAAGGTGTTTTCCTTTTGTGCCCGCTTGCCTTCGTCGTACCAGGCGTATCCCTTGTCCTTGCCGCCGCGGACATGGGCAATGGCGTAGACGAAGCCGCGATCGACCAACGACAGGCAATTTGTGTTGAAGGCAGCCGGAATGGTGATGCCGTAGGAGCCATAGCCATAGAGCAGGCAGGGCGCCGATCCATCCAGCACGGTGTCGCGATGGTAAAGCAAGGAAACGGGAACGCTTTCGCCATCGGGCGCCGGAGCCATCAGCCGCCGCGTTACATAGTGCGACGCGTCATGCCCGGAGGGAACTTCCTGCGTTTTCAGCAGTTCGCGTTCACGCGTTTTCATATTGTAGTCAAACACTTGCGCCGCTGTAGTCATTGACGAGTAGGAAAAGCGCATGACGTCGGTGTCGTATTCATAGGAACCTGACAGGCCGAGCGAGAACGCTTCTTCCTCGAATGAAATCATGTGCTCGTGTCCGCTTGCACGGTCGCGGATGACGATGCGCGGCAGGCCTTCCAGCCGCTCGAGGCGAACAAGATAGTTCTTGAAACCGATGACCGACAGGATCAGCCGCCCGGGCTGGTGGGGTACGAGCTCTTTCCAGTTGGCGCGGACTGGGTCGCCGGCGGGCGCGGTCATGATCTTGAAGTCTTTCGCGCCGCCTTCATTGGTCAGGATGAAGAAGACGTCGCCGCCTTCTTCCAGGTCGTATTGCAGGCCGGTCTCCCGCGGCGAAACCAGCCTGGGTTCGGCAAGCGGGTCGGTGGCCTTCAATATGCGGTATTCCGAGGTTTCGTGGTCGTTGATGCCGATAAGGATCCATTCGTTGGAGCGCGTGCCGCCGACATCCATGAAAAAGCCGGGGTCCGCCTCTTCATAGACAAGGCGGTCGTTTGCAGGGTTGTCTCCGATCTTGTGAAACAAGACCTTGGATGGGCGGTGGTTGGCGTCGAGCCGAGTGTAGAAAAAGCCATTGTTGTCAGCCGCCCAGACACCGGAACCGCCGGTATCGGCGATTTGGTCGGGCAGGTCGGCGTCACTGGTCAAATCACGCACGCAGAGCGAGAAGAACTCCGAACCACGGTCGTCGAAAGCCCATAGCAGGCGCTTGTGATCCGAGGAATGATCGATCCCGCCCAAGCGGAAATACGCCTTTCCCTCGGCCTCGGTATCGCCGTCCAGAAGGATTTGTTCGTCGCCACCCTCCCGGGGCCGGCGGAAATAACGCGGTTGCTCGCCGCCCAGCTTGAAAGACGAACCATAGGCATAAGGCCCGTCTTTCATGGGCACGGATGAGTCGTCTTCCTTGATGCGCCCCTTCATCTCCCCGAACAGCACCTTTTGCAGTCCGGCCGTGTCGGCCATCAGTTTTTCCTGATAGGCGTTCTCCGCCTCCAGGTGGACGCGGATGTCCGTGTCGAGCAACGCCGGATCCCGAAACACTTCCTGCCAGTTGTCCGCCCGCATCCATGAAAATTCGTCTGTGCGTGAAAACCCGTGCCGAGTGTCGGAAACGGGGTGTTGCTCGGCGCGGGGTGGGGTGGCGGTGCGGAAAGCGGTCTTTGTCATCGAGGCTGCCATGTTGATTGCGTCCGTCGAATGACCACGTTCAGGCGTCCGGTTCAAGGGCGACGACCACTTAGTAAAGGTGGCAAGCAAGGCTTGTGCCGAAGCCGGAAATCGTGAGGTTTTGACTGCATTTGTATCGTTCAATTCAGTTCGTAACGTAAATATTTCGTAAAGACATGTACCGGAGCGGGCAGATGGGAGTTTGCGTAAGTTGTGGTTGTGTATTATTAATTGAAGTTAAGATCGATAACTTCTGAATAACAACGAAAGTAGCCCATCGGGCGAATTGACTTGGAACAGGTGTAGGCCCATTAAGATTTGGCATGACGAATCGTGCGAGATTCGTGGTGTGTGAATTCGTATAAAATGCCTTCAATACAAGTGAAGGGCATAGCCATCCAAGTCTCTCGTTGGGATCCAAAGATCATGGACATTGCAGAAGCCCCTAACAGAAACAGCGATATGCTGATTGAGCTTACTGCCGATGTGGTGGCGGCTTATGTCAGTAACAATCCGGTTCCTGTCGGCGAGCTGCCGAACCTGATTGCCGATATTCATGCCGCGCTCGGACGCGTCGGTGGAACCTCAGAGCCGCTGCCTGTCGACAAGCAAAAGCCTGCCGTGAATCCGAAACGATCGGTCCACGACGAATACATAGTTTGTCTTGAGGATGGGAAGAAGTTCAAGTCCCTGAAGCGCCACCTGATGACCCACTACAGTCTCACCCCTGACCAGTATCGCGAAAAGTGGGGCCTTGATGCGACCTATCCGATGGTCGCGCCGAACTACGCTGCGGCAAGGTCGCAACTGGCCAAGAAGATGGGCCTCGGACGCAAGCGCAAGGGTCGCTAGGCGATTTTGGGCGATACGGATTTGGAGCGGCTGCATGGAACACAGGCTCCAGCTTTTACTGTCGCGCAGTTGTAGGCTTGGCTCGTTTTCCGGTTCCTTGAATGTCTGAGCGGCGCCATTGGCGCCGTTTTCCTTTCTAGCGGCTGGATTTGGCCAGCGTACACCCGGCAGCGGTTGGGTTCTCACCTGCTGCCTTGCAAATGCTGTCCAGGGCCTGCTTCAGCGCGATATGACGGTTCAAGTCATAGCTCCAGTGCCTCCTCAAAGCCTTGATCCGTTCGCGGTTGATCAGACGTTCAATTCGCTTGATCAGCTTGGCCTTTTCCTCCGGTCCTGTTGCCAGCGCCGCCGATAAGTCGATGCCGCCCAGCAAGCGAAGGGCCACTCTTTGCGCGGCTTCAGCCGCATCCGCCAGTTTCTGGTTTACGAAGATGTTTGCGTCCTGCTCAAGCCTGCCCATCCGTGCGGTCTCCGATGAATTGAAGCCCGAACTATTGGGATGGTGTCGCGACCAGTGGAGAAAATTTCGGATCTGTTCACGGTAAAAAATTTGAAAAGATAGATTTATCAATTGGTTAGGCTGAACGGCCTTGGCTTTGGGTTCTTTGTTTGTTCATACCCGGAGGAAGGATCGGTATAAGGAACATATTCAGCATATTATACTTTACGTACCCACCAAAGAGGTGATACCGTGCTGAATGTTCCGAATCGGAAGGTACTGCTCTACGATGAGCACAACGATCCAAGTGTGGGTGATTACGTGGAGTTTTACCTGAATTATCGGGGTCCTTTGCGCGCGACCCAGCGCGACCCTAAGGAAGGCTCAAACATCAAAGCGGCGCATTGGCAGTTGAAACACGCTATGCGGAAAGGCTTCCATCGCCAATTAAAGCAGCAATGGTCCGTTACCCCGTTCTTGCAAGACTCGGCCAACACCCAGAAACCGTATCAAGTTGACCTGCTGGCCAAGGAATTTCAGTTGCCACCCTGGCGCTTTGTGCCGCTTGTGACCGGTCGGCTCCAACTAGTCACCGGTATCGATATCTTGCTTCAGAGACTGGACAACGCGTCGTCTAGCGTCTGGTCCGGCGATATCGACAATCGGATCAAGACCATCATTGATGCCTTGGAAGTGCCGAGATCGAATGATGGCTATGCGGAGCTAACCCCAGATAGCCATGAAGATCCTTTCTTCTGCCTTCTTGAAAACGACAGATACCTAAATCACGTCGCGGTGGAGACTGCGAACCTGTTGGATGCGCCGGACGGTGCCGACATGTCCTACGCTGACGTTCGGATAAAGGTGCGAATCCGCCCGGACAATCTGATTTGGGACAATATCGGGTTCTAGGTTTTTTTGGGCAGAATGCGGCGCACCACCGCCTCAAACTCGTTACCAGATTCGTCAATCTCAAGCTTCCGAGCAGTCTCCTTGAACCGCTCGGATTGCTCTTTCTGGCTAAGTTTTTTTGCCTTTTTCCCGCTTGGCTTTCGGCCTGTATCGGGACGGTCGCCAGATGCCATAAGGGCTCTCACCTTGCACTAGTCGTTTCATAGGTCAGCCGCTTGCCGACGACATTGATCAGGATGCGGTCGGCGCGGGCCACGTCATTCACACCCAACGCTACACGGCGATTGTGCCGAAAATCAAACTCCGCGAGATAGCGGTGCAAATGCTTCTCGGCGCAGTGCTGGTAGGTGCCGCGCATCCCGCGTTTGAAGATCGAAAAATAGCTCTCGATGGTGTTGGTGTGAACGCTGCCGCGCACATATTCGCCAGCCGAGTGCTTGACAGTGTGGTGCGCGTCGAAGGTCGCGCCGACAGTCGGATAGAGGCGGCTTTCGTCGGTCATCAACACGCTTTCGCGGTCGATATTGATGGAAACCAGCGCGGCCACGTTCTCTTGGGTTGCCGATGCGACGTGGAAGCTGCGAACTGAGCCGCCACGTTCGATTAAGCTAACAACAGCGCGCTTGTTAGACGGGCCGCTGCGACCTTTTTTGATGAACTTTTCGCCAGTGGTGCGGGTAGTGCGCTTGTCGGCGCGCTGGCCGAAATAGGTTTCATCGGCTTCCACGATCTTGCCGTTGCCGCCAAGCGGGCCAAGCTTGCCATCGCGCATCGCTTCGCGAATACGGTGCGACATGAACCATGCGGTTTTGAGAGTGCAGCCGAGGGTGCGGTGAAGCTGATTGCTCGAAATGCCCTTCTTTGACGAAGCCATGAGGAAAATTGCCTGCAACCAGTGGTGCATAGGCACATGGCTGGCCTCAAAGATGGTGCCGATCTTGACGGTAAAGGGCTTGCGGCACTGGTAGCACTTGTAGGTGCCAATCCGGGTGCTTTTGCCTTCCATCTTGGAAATGCGCTCTACGCCTCCGCAATGCGGGCAAACGGGACCGTTCGGCCAGATGCGCGCTTCTACGAATTTGTAGGCAGCGGCTTCATCGTGAAAATGGTGGTCTGACAGAACGGACATAACGATAACTCCTTATGTCCGGTTTATAATCCTATGATTTGGGTACGTCAAGTATAATATGCGGAACATATTCCTATTTCTGGAGGAAAGTTCCGTGCATGCCAATACCGCCTCTCTCACTGACGACCCATTGTGCCTGACTATCGATGCCAATCCGGTCGGCAGTGGTTTCCAGCCGGTTCCGAAGCTTCGTGACGAAGTTGCCATGGATGTTTGCGAATGTCTGATCGACATGGCCTCGGCGCTTTTTTCATTGCCGAGCAAGGAATTGCGAGGGGCAGGGCGGTCGACGCTGCCGGTTTCGCGGGTCCGCCAGATCGCCATGTATGTGGCTCATGTCGTGCTGAGATTGACGATGGGCGATGTCGGCCGGGGGTTCGGGCGCGACCGGACCACTGTCGTCCATGCTTGCCAGATCGTCGAGGATCTCCGGGACGATCCGGAGTTCGATCGCGTGGTCTCAATGTTCGAACGCGTGGCGTCCGCTGCGTTCCGCACCAGATTGGGGCTTTGACATGGATGAACTGGCACAAATTGGCGCTCGGGTGTTACGCTTCCTTTCAAAAGGTCCGGCGTCGACATGCATCGCCTCAAGCGGTGGGAAAATGTTGGTCGAAGCGGTGGATCGCGGCGCGATTTCTCTGGATGAAGAAACTCTCGACAGGCTGGTGGCGCGAGGTTTGCTGCTCAGGTCATCAGATTGCATTTCCCTTTCGCGAGAGGGCACCGAGCTTGCGCGGCAGCTAGGCGCCAGGAAGCGTGCAACTGCTTCGCCCGAAGTGGAGATCGGCACAGTGGCGATAGAAACGGAGAATGGGTTTCGCAACGTGTTGGCGAACCTGTCCGAGTCGCCGCTTGCCCAGTTGATGAGGATGAAGACAAAGGCGGGTAAGGCTTTCTTGTCCACGAGGGAATTCGAGGCGGGGGAGCGGCTTCGTTCGGACTATACGCGCGGCCAGCTCATGCCAAGGATGGGCGCGAACTGGATTGCGAGCGTCGCGTCGGGACGGCGTGCGGGCGGCGGGGTTGCTGAACTCACGGATGCCGCGCTGGGCGCAAGGCTCCGGGTCGAGGGCGCGATCTATACCGTTGGCCCGGAATTGTCCGGCGTGCTGCTCGATGTCTGTTGCTTCCTGAAAGGGCTGGAGCAGGTTGAGATGGAGCGAGGGTGGCCGGTGCGATCGGCCAAGGTGGTCCTTAAGACCGCCCTGGGTGTGTTGGCACGCCACTATTTTCCCGAGCATAGGACGGACAGCCGTTCACCACGAAAAGTGCTGCATTGGGGCTCGGAGGACTATCGTCCCAGCATATCCGGCCAATGAGGCATGCCGAGGCAACGGCCTTGCAAGTCAGGCGGTTTGACGTGCCGCCTCGGCGTCGCGAAGGATGCGTTTGACCATCGCGCGCAGGCCGTTCGCGCGCTGCGACGACAGGTGTTCGTCCAACCCCAGTACCTTCAGCGTCGCCTCGGCGTCGATCTTGAGGATATCGCTCGCCTTCTGGCCGGAGAACAGCGCGAGCATGATGGCGACAAGGCCGCGCACGATATGCGCGTCGGAATCGCCACGGAATGTGATGACGGGGTCTGCGCCCGCTCCATATTCGGTTGTCAGCCACACCTGGCTGACACAGCCTTGCACCTTGTTTGCCGCAGTTCTGTCGCTGTCGGGGAATTCAGGTAGGGCCTCGCCCAACTCGATCACGTAGCGATAGCGCTCCTCCCATTCATCAAGGAAGGAAAAGTCATCGAGAATGGCTTGAATCGTGGTGCCCATGCCGCAGCATATAGTCTTGCCGCGCAGCCTCGTCACGGAAAAAGAGCAAGCTCGAGGACGTTCGACAGGTCCTAGTTGCTGGCCCCGTCCACCTTGGCGGCGCTCGATATGCTGCCGGTGGTGGCAGGTTCGGCCTGTCCGGCCGGGGTGTCTTCAATGAGGGTCGCAGCGATCCGGGCGGTCTGCTTCGCACGTTCGGAAATGGTGTGTACTGCCGACGCTCCGGTTTCGCAGACGTCGGGCTTGCGCTCGCAGATGCCGGCAATGTCACCGACGGCTTCCCGGGCGGCTATCAATGCCTGAATCGGATTGACGCTTTCCCGGCCTTGCTCGTCCGGGCCGACATCGAATGGCAGGGCCAGAAGAACAAGCGAAAACCAAAACGCAAGTCTGATCAGGAAACCCATATCGACGTTCTCTCACAGTCGGATTGCGCCGGTCGCGCTTTTGCATCCTTTTTCAAGCGTACTATGCCTACTGGTGAACCAAGGGCGGCTTGCGCTCAAGAGAACAATTTAGTTCAAATTTTAATGAAAGACGTGAAGATGGCGTCCATATGCGCATCCAATACAAATGCGCTTCCATGCGGCAATCGCCTGTTTTCAGGTCAACGCGCTGATCCTGTTCGTATTTTCAGCTTCATCTTCGAAAGAAACGACGAAGTTTCTCCATGCCGAAACGCCGCTGCGCGCCCTAACCGATCATTTACCATAGACGAAATTGCTGTGTGGGAGACGCCGCCAACATCAACTTCGGAACCGAAATTCATCCGCTGCCGGCTACTTTTATCCATTCCTTAAAGGCTGAATGCGACTTTCGGGCTCAACCATAATCGACTTGCCAGGCAGGTCAGCACAGGGCGTAGAGTTGAGTTCGATTGCGACCAGATACGTTGGACTAGCTGACGCAATGGCCGCCGGTTGCGAGCGTCTTGTGCATGGGTCTGTGGCTGAGCGCCACGCACGCCGAAGCCAGTGCCGTTTCATCGGCACGATGCTATGCATCCCGTTTTTAGCTGCGGGCGCTGCCGTGACTTTGATAACCGCGAGCGTAGGCGCGTCGGTTACGCTGGCTGTCATATTTGCCGTCTTCGGCCTGTACTGGCTTACCGCACTATTGGTCTCCGCAACTGGACGCATGAACATTGTTGGCGGCGTGGCCCTGGCAGTATCTGCATTGGGGTTGGCGGTGCTTTTGACTTCTGCCGGAGGTCTGGCGTCGCCGATGGCAATTCTTGCCATAGCGCTTCCGGTCGAGGCTTTCTGGACAATGAAGTCGCGGCAGTCCGCGATCGACGGCTCGCTTGCGGCGTTCGGTGCAATCCTGTTGCAGTTGTTGCCCGGCGGCCTTGTCTTGCCGTTGGCTGAGCCTGCCGCATGGCAGTGGCTGTTTCCTTTGGCATGGTTTGCTACCTTGGTTCCGCGCCTTGCAGGGTTCCACAGCGAAGAAGGGGTGGGACAGGACATTCCAGCCCAAAGGGAGCTCGAATCTGCGATCGCCGGCGTCGTATTTCGGATGACCCCGCAAGGCGACGTTATCGATGCGAGCGATCAATCGCGGTCCATGATGAACCTCGCGCCGGATCTCTTGCTTGGCACCGGCCTTTTCGATCGCATTCATCTGGCCGATCGGATCGCTTACCTGAATGCCTTGGCCGACATGCGCGACGGCGCCGGTTTGAGCATTGTGGATGTGCGCATTCGCTTGCCCCAGGAAAATTCGGGTTCGCTGGCTGACAACTATTGCCCATTTTCCATGGAATTGATGGCGGTGGGCGAAAACAGCCACAGCTTCATCGCACTGTTGCGCAACAACAGTAAGGTCGAGGACCTGCAGAAGGCCCTTGCTCGGGCAAACGAGTCCGCTTCAAGCGCCGACGTAACCAAGAGCCGTTTCCTGGCTGCCGTCAGCCATGAATTGCGAACCCCTCTCAACGCCATCATCGGCTTCTCGGACATGCTTCTGCACGAGATGTTCGGACCGTTCAGGGACCCGCGCCAGAAGGAATATGTTGGACTCGTTCGCGATTCAGGCCAGCACCTGCTCGATGTCGTGACCTCGATCCTCGATGTTTCCCGCATCGAGGCCGGCGCTTACTGGACCCAGATGGAGCCTTTCCGCTTTGCCGACGCCGTCGAGATGACACGCTCGATGATGCAGTTGCAGGCCGATTCGAAGGGTGTCCGGCTCGATACCCGCATTGCTGTGGACGCCGGCGAGATCAACGCAGACCGCCGTGCCGTGCAACAGATACTGATCAATCTGGCCTCCAATGCCATCAAGTTCACTCCGGAAGGCGGTGAAGTGATGATCGGCGCTCAGCGGGTGGGTTCGCGCCTTCATTTCTGGGTGCGAGATACCGGGATAGGTATCGCCGAGGACGACCTCGCCAGCCTTGGACAGCCTTTTGTGCAGGTGCAGAACGACTATACCCGCCGTTTCGAAGGAACCGGACTTGGTCTTTCGCTGGTGAAGGGACTGGTGACCTTGCATGAAGGCACAATGTCGATTGAAAGCATGCCGGGTGAGGGAACGACGGTTTCCATAAGCGTCCCGGTCGATGGACCGAAGGGCGAGGCGGAAAAACTCGTGGTGTTGCCGACGGCAACGTCGACGGCCAACAAGCAAGGGGGCTCAAGTGGCTCGCTCCGCAAAACGGCGTAAAGCTTCCGCACATCGCAGCAGCGTGTTCCAGAAGGGAGCCATCGCCTTGGGTGACGCCGTATCGCGCAACCCGGTGCTTGTGGGTGGCTCGACGGCGTTTTTGGTTACGCTGTTTTATGTCTCGGCGAACGCCTTGTGGTATCAGCCCTTCCCGCATTCGGGTGCCTTCTTCGCCACCAGAAGCATCGAGAATTTTCCGAGGGTAGAGCAGGTAGAGCCTGAAACCACGATCAATATTGTCCGGCCGGAGGCACCCAAGGGTGACCCTGTTGTCGAACAGGTCCAGAATATCCTGAAGCATCTGGGTTTCTACAACGGAAGCGCTGACGGCCTGGCCGGCCCCGCTACCCGCGATGCGGTTGCGGCATATCAGAGAAAGGTGGGCTTGGAAGCCACCGGCACCATCGACGATGCGTTGCTCAATCAGTTGGGCACGGCGCCGGTGGCAGCTTCCGTGCCTACGCCCACCCTGCGCACCGACACGACGAGTTCGATCCCCGCCCCGACGGCAGCTACTTCTCCTGATGCACACATCATCAAGATCCAGGCTGGACTGAAGGCCTTCGGTAACGAGGACATCCAGCTTGACGGGGTAGTGGGCGCCCGCACCAAGGCGGCAATCCGCGAATTTCAGGCGATCTTTAGACTGCCGGTGACCGGAGAGGCGGATGACGCAGTCTATGCAAAGATGCGCGAGATCGGCTTGACCGACTGAGCGCCTCCTCGCCAATCCAGCGCGAAGCTGCTATCAGCCCGGCGTGCAGCCTCCAAAACCGACACAGAGTCTACGAAATGCGTGTAACCACTGATTTGTGGGTCGCAGCCCTGGTGCGTCGTGTTTTTTCCTCGGGAGGCTTTGCCGCGATTGTCAAACGCGGTGCGACGGAAGCCGGGGCAACCTTCGTCTTGAGCCGCGGTCGGCTTGGAGAGGTTTCTCTGTTTGGACCGGCGCCACAAACCAGTTACGATTCGGCCAAGCCTGACGAACGCTTTTTCAGCCCTGTGGGTGAGGATGAAGATACCGAGGCATTGGAAAAACGCCTTGAGCGCGAACAACGTTTCGATCCCGACATCTGGGTGGTGGAGATCGAAATCGGCTCGGTTCCGCTTGAGGAGCTGATCTCAATTCGTGGCTGAGCCATCAAGGCAGGCGGGGTGCGGGCTTTCTGTTCGGCTATGTTTTCTTGGACAGCTTCGCTTCAGTCTTGACCGATCTGTTCGACCACATCGCGACTTTCCTTGAGGCTTCCTCACGGTTCAGTTGCCGGTAGCGGTCGAGGAACAGGCGGATCGATTGTTGTTGTGGTGTCAGCCGAGGGTAAATGCTGCTCGCGATCAGGAAGGCTTCGGCTTCGGGCATATCCAATGTGCGCAGTCCGACCAGGAGTGACGAATAGTCGGAAGAGGTTGCCATTGCCCTAGCAGCCGCGAAATCGATCCCGAGCGCATCGGCCAAGGCGGTTTGGAAAAGGGCTGAATTGCCGCTCAGCGCTGTATCTCGCAGCCGTGCATATAACTCTGCGTGGACTGCTACGGCGGGCGCGCGTTCGAGCATGATTTCCCGAAGGCGTTTGCGTGTCTCCTCCTCGGCCTTGCCCGGTGTCGAAACTTTTGCTGGCTGTTCTTCGACCACACGTAGTTCCGCCGGCGAGGCGGTGCGGACACGGGCTGCGCTGTTCGGCGCGGTTTGCCGTTCCAATGCCCGGATGAGGCTGGCTATGGCGGGATGAAGGCTCTTGCGGCGCGCGATAGCGCGCGCATGCGGCAAGCCATGACGTCCGATCAACGAGATGAGATCGACGTCGCTGAGTGCGGGTGAGCGTGTCAGCAACGGAGCGGCGATGCCGACTTCCGCTTCGCTCAGACGCTTTATGAGTGCCGGCGGCGCAGATTCACATTCCGACAACGCTGCCGCGGCGAAGCGCAGGCCTTCAGCGGAGACCTCGTTAAAAAGCGGGAGCGTCAAGTCATCGAGTTGCGCAATTTCGCGGCGTGAAGGCCGCGTGAGCGAACAGAATGCGGAAATGGCGGCGCGAAACAGCCGTTCGGCCCTGCCTGTTTCGGTCCGTGCCGCGATTTGCCGAAAATCGGAGAATGACACGAAGAATACGCCTTACACGCTACGCTACTAAAGATGCCCGACGCTTCCGGTTCTGTGCCGGTAACGCCACGAGATCGAACAATGATCAAATTAGCGGCTATCCGTTAGCGTTCCGTTAACCCTCTGGTGGCCTTATCGACCATGGAGGCGTTGCGTTGTGCTCCGGGGAAACCGAGAGGAATGCGCGAACATGGGCATAGTCCTGTCTTTCACGCCGCGATCTGTGGCAATCAAGAGAACTTCAACCGAGACGGCAGCCGCCGTGGTGATTTTTCCGGGCGTTCGCTACGAACGAGGTGATGTGGTCGGACATGGCTGCGCGCCTGTGACGATTGCGTCGCCCACGCCCCGCAGCAAGCCAGATCCGCGCCACTGATTGACCAGACCTAGAATTCCCTCAGGGTGCAGGAACTCTGGTCGAGGAAGCGCGAGACTGTAGGCTTCCAGCTTTCGTCGGGGACAAAGCTTCGAACAACGATGATGCCCTCGTCGATCGGGGTTTCGACGAAGACCGATCCTTCAAGATCTTCCGGCAGTTGCTTGCGGACCTCGAGCATCTGGGCAGGAGTAAGTGCTACGGCATCCAGCAGTCCGTTCGTGGCGCTGTGATCATTGAAACTGTAGATATTGTGGCCGCTGCGGTCATAGATTGACACCGACCAGAACGGCACCGTGCCCGGCGACTTGATCTGCACCATGCCGTCAGTGAGGTCGAAGCGGCAGGCGGCTGCGAAAAACAGCGGATCAACCGACTTGACGACCGGCGGCCCCCCAGCCTCCGCATCGAGCCGCGTCACCTTGTAGAAATCCGACGCCTGCGCCAGCCGCGACCAGGCATCACGCTCTGAAAAGTCAGGCACCATGAGAAGCACGGCGATATGGACGATGCCGGCGCCTACCAACCCCAGAAGCACGGCGTAAACAAACTTACGCATGACAACCGGTCCTGACGATCTGGGGCAAAGTAATATCCGACAGGCCCGTGCTGCTGGCGATCGGCGTATCGTAGAATGTCAGTACGAAGTAGAGCGCGCCGCTTCCTTGGATGTAGAGCCAGTTGCCGGGTAAAGGATGGTTCCCGACCGAAATCAGGGCGGTGTTATCTGGCCGGCGCAGGATTTGGTAGGATTGCAGTGCAGCCAGGCGCGGCTTTTCTGTTTTAATCACGTCGAGAGATTGGTCGGCAGCATAGAGTGTCCAGAACCGGGCGATGGGGAAATTCCCGCCGATCGTATAGGCGCACTCCCGCTTGAGCGCCTCGCCAGTCGAATCGCGTTCAGCGACAAAGGCAAGTCCCTCTGCTCGTCCAAGCGCCAGTACGCCCTCACGTGACACCCGGGCCTTGGAGTAGGGGTCCGCCTCTGACGTGCCGATATCCGGGAAGGCCGTCCACGCACCGACAGTGATGGCTCCGACGCCCTTCTGCGCCTGAAGCGCGTACCAGACGCTCGCAGCGCCGCCGCCGATGGCGATGACAAGTGCGACAAGCGTCAGGAGGGTGTTCTTCAGCATGGAACCGTCATCGGTTGTGGTGAATTGTGCAACCGCAGATATCGCGGTGGCGGTTGCGAAGGCAAGCACAACAACGAAGCCTTCATGCCTTGTTCTAAAGTGCGGATAAGGTTTCAGGCTCGGTTGCCGGTTGCAACGGCGGTGCGGAACGGAACTGCACATTCATGTCACGCAATACATGCGTGGTACGGCTGGAAAGGACGGGAGGCCGCTCGGCCGCTGCTTTGTCCGTGGCGTCCTGAGCTGTCTGCTTTTCGGCTTCCTCTGCCTTTGTTGCTGTTTCCAGATCGACAAACGGGTGATCTATCCCCGGTATCGGTTTCAGGTCTATATTTTGATGCGCGTAGACCATCAGCCGCTGCCAGATCATCGCTGGCAGCGAACCGCCGGTCATATTCTTGGTCGGGCTGTAGTCGTCGTTGCCGAGCCACACCGCGGCGGTATAGTTGCCGGTGAAGCCGACATACCACGCATCGCGGTAGGATTGGCTGGTGCCGGTCTTGCCGCCGGAGACGATGCCGGGCAGGGCGGCGCGCCGCGCAGTGCCGATGACAGGCACCTGGACAAGCATGGAATTCATGTATTTGAGCGCCTGTTCCGACAGGACGCGGTGGGGCGGCGTCGCGTCCTTGGCGAAGTCATAGATGGCCTCGCCGGTGTGGGTCACGAGTTGGGTGATGCCGTGCCGGCTTCCGACCATGCCGTTCTGTGCAAACACACTGTAGCCGGTGGCCTGATCCATCACCGTCATGCCGGAAGTGCCGAGAACCATGGTCTTGTGGGACTCCAGCGGTGACTCGACGCCCATCGCCTCGGCCATCGCCTTGATCGGCGGGATGCCGAGCTTTTCCTTGGCAAGGCGCACGGGAACGGTGTTGATCGACTTCACCAGCGCGGTTGTCAGCGTCATGGTGCCGGCGGATGCGCCGTTATAGTTGCCCGGATGCCAACTGCCCCAACTGACCGGCGCGCCGGAGACGATGGAGTCGGGCGTCAGGCCGTTTTCCATAGCAGTTGCATAGACATAGACCTTGAACGAGGAGCCGGGCTGCCGGAGCGCCTTGGTGGCGCGGTTGAACTGGCTGACACCGTAGTCGCGGCCGCCGACGATAGCCCGGACCGCGCCGTTGGTCTCTATGACGACGATGGCGCCTTGCGAGGCATGGTAGTCCTTGCCGAACTGGCGCAGGTGAAATTCCAGTGATTCTTCAGCGGCTTGCTGGATATTGGGGTCGTAGGTGGTGTGGGCGACGAGCGAGTGCTGGCCCGATTTCATGGCAAGACGTTTTACTTCCTCGAAGGCCCAGTCGAGGTAGTAGTCGGGGCTCTTGCGGTCGCCGCGATCAACGACGTCGGCGGGATGGCGGCGGGCCTGCAGCACCTGGCCTTCGGTCATGAAGCCGCTGTCGACCAGATTGGACAAGACGACGTTGGCGCGGGCACGTGCTTCCGGCAGGTTGATGTGCGGGGCGTATTTGGTCGGCGCCTTGAACAGGCCGGCGAGCATCGCGGCTTCGGCGAGGGTCAAATCCTTGACGCTCTTGCCGAAGTAGAAATCGGCCGCCGCCTCGATGCCGAAAGTCCCGCCGCCCATGTAGGACCGGTCGAGATAAAGCTGGAGGATTTCCTTCTTCGACAAGTTGGCTTCCAGCCAGAGCGAGAGGAAGGCTTCCTTGACCTTGCGCTCAAGCGTGCGCTCGTTCGACAGGAACAGGTTCTTCGCCAGCTGCTGGGTGATGCTGGAGCCGCCCTGCACGACCGAATTGGCGCGAACGTTCTCGGTCATGGCGCGCATCAGGCCGAGGAAGTCGATGCCGTAGTGATCGAAGAAGCGCCGGTCCTCGGTAGCGAGCACCGCCTTGATGACATGATCGGGCATCTGGTCGACCGGCACTGAATCGCGCTGGATGATGCCGCGCTGGCCGATCTCGTTGCCATAGCGGTCAAGGAACATGACGGCGAAGTCGTCCTGCGCGCGCCAATCACCGCCCGTTTCCTGAAAGGCGGGCAGAGCGAGCGCAAGCATGACCACGGCCCCGCCGGCGCCCATCGTGAAACCTTCGCTCAAGACTTCGATGACGCCGCGCCGCCAGCCCTTCACGCGGAAGCGGCGGAAGAAGATGGTGGCCGATTCCCAGAATTCGGCAGCCTTGAAACGGATCTCGTAAAGGGACGAATCGAGCCACGCATCGACAGCCAGCAGGAATGCGGCAATCGCGCCCCGTCTCTTTTTCGGCTTCAAGGGACTGACCATCTACGACATTGCCTGATTGTGGCTCGGCCTCGACTGCCGAGCCTGTCGTCTTTTCACCTATTCCTATCATGCCGACAAGAGACTTAACCGTTACAAAATCGAGGTAGGAAAAAATTATAGGAATTTATTCTTGACACCGTGGCGGTGCTTTGATAGGATGTTTGTATCGTCGGAAAAGTGTGATCTTCCGGCTTCTTTCATTCCCATTTTTGTCGGCTCGCCTTGGCTCGCGTCGCTTCCTCATGTCGGAAGAACGGTGGCGTCGAGCGGGTCTTTTTATTCGGAGATATGGATCATGGTTCAGCCTGTCAGCGTCGAACGCTGGGCGGCCATTCGCGCCTTGCGCGAAGGCGAGCCGCCGACATTTCCGCTCCTCGCCGCAGCCGCAGACTTGCATCCGGCCACGGTGAAGGAGCGTGCTTCGCGCGAGAACTGGGACAAGCAGGACTTCCAGAGCAGCATTGCGCGAGAGAATTGGCGCGATCATGCCAGGCCGGCAGCGGTCGAGCCTGCGCGGCTGTTGGTGGAGGCGGATGATGGCGAACTCCATCCCATACCGCTCGGCGATTTCGTCGCCCGCCAATTGGCCGAGATGGTCAGCGAAGTGGAGACCAATGGCGGCAAGCTCAACAAGACGCAGATCGACGCCTTGTGGTCGATGGTTCGGACAGCGGAACGCTCCGAACTCTTGAAGAAGGAGCAGGTGACGGAGAGCGGGGCGACGGACGATGCAGAACTCGCAGCAAGGCTTGAAAAGCTCGATGACAGGATCGTCGAACTGGCTGAGGCACATGCAGAACGGCTGGTCGGCCAGCAACATCGAGCCGCGGTGGACTGAGCGGCTTCTGGGCGAATGGGTCGGCCGGGCGCTGCCGGAACAGTACCGCTGCCATCGGATGCTTGGCACCTGGCTGGTGATGGGCGGGCGCGGTGCCGGCAAAACGCGGCTGGGCGCAGAATGGGTAAACGGCCTCGTCCGGGGGTTGCGCCCCTTTGCCGATTGGAAATACCGAACCATCGCACTTGTCGGCGAGACTTTTTCCGATGTGCGCGAGGTGATGATCGACGGGCCTTCCGGGATAAGGACGATTGCACGCGGCAGCCGCCCGCGTTTCGAAGTGAGCCGGCGGCGATTGCTGTGGGACAATGGCGCGGTGGCGCAGGTATTCTCCTCGGAAGACCCGGAAAGCTTGCGCGGGCCACAATTCGAAGCGGCTTGGCTGGATGAGTTCGTCAAATGGAAGAACCTTCAGGCCTGCTGGGACATGCTGCAGTTTGGGCTGAGGCTGGGGGAGCAGCCGCGCCAGTTGATCACGACGACGCCGAAGCCGCTGCCTCTGCTGAAAAGCCTGCTGGGCGATCCGTCTGTGGCGGTGACCCGGCTGAGGACCGAGGACAATGCGAAAAACCTCGCCGCCGGTTTTTTGAAAGCGGTGAAGAGCCGTTACGGAGGCAGCCGGCTCGGGCGGCAGGAACTTGACGGCGAACTGATCGAGGACCGTGAAGATGCCCTTTGGTCGCGCCAGATGATCGAACAGGCGCAGACCGGCGGCGTTTTGGAGTTGCGCCGGATCGTCGTTGCAGTCGATCCGCCGGCAAGCTCGCGCAAGACGTCCGATGCCTGCGGCATCGTCGCGGCGGGATTGGATGATGACGGCTGCGCGGTGGTGATTGCCGATGCGACCGTGAGTGCGGCAAAGCCGCAGGAATGGGCTCAAAGGGCGGTTGCTCTTTTTCACAGGTTGCAGGCTGATTGCCTTGTGGTCGAGGTGAACCAGGGTGGCGAGATGGCGACATCCGTGATCCGGACCGTTGACGCGGAAGTGCCGGTCAAACCGGTGCGGGCGCAGCGCGGCAAGTGGCTCAGGGCCGAACCGGTCGCGGCACTTTACCAGCAAGGCAAAGTCCGCCATGCGGAGCGCTTCGCAGAACTTGAAGACGAGATGTGCGACTTCGGGCCGAACGGGCTGTCCAATGGCCGCTCGCCGGACCGGATGGACGCACTGGTGTGGGCTGTGACCGAGTTGATGTCGGGTCGGGTAGTGAGGCCGCGAATACGCGACTTCATCTGAGAAATCGACCGCCCCATATCCGAAATCGGAATAACATAGGATTTGCAATGGCTTGGAAATGGCCCTGGCCTCGCGCTGCGGGGAGTGACGGCGTGCGCGTGGAAACCAAGAGCGGCGGCGGCGGCGGCTTCATCGCCCTCCACCAGCAGGGCGAGGCGCATTGGACGCGGCGCGATTATGCGACGCTGGCGCGTGAAGGTTTCATGCGCAACCCGATCGTACACCGCGCGGTGAGACTGGTTTCGGAAGCCGCCTCGACCGTGCCGTGGCTGCTCTACAGCGGTGCTGCCGAACTGGTGGAACATCCGCTGCTGGCGCTGCTGGAACGGCCCAACCAGCGGCAGGCTGGCGCGACCTTTCTGGAGGCGCTTTACGGCCACCTGCTTTTGGCCGGCAACGCCTATGTCGAACTCATCGATCTGGGCGAGGGCGCGCGTGAACTGCATCTTCTGCGTCCCGACAGGGTGTCGGTCGCGACCGATGCGAGCGGCTGGCCAATTGCGCTCGACCATCGCGAAGGAAGTTCGCGCCGCCGCGTTGCCCTGGGATTGGGTGAACAGGGTGGGGCGGCACACCTGACGCTGTTTCATCCGCTGGAGGATCACTACGGGTTCCCTCCGCTGGAGGCAGCGTCGATGGCGCTCGACACGCACAATGCGGCGGGGCGCTGGAACAAGGCGCTGCTCGACAATTCGGCACGGCCCTCAGGCGCGCTGGTCTATGCGCCCAAGGAAGGCGGCAACCTGACCGACGAACAGTTCGACCGGCTGAAAGCCGAACTGGAACAGGGATATTCCGGCCCGACACGCGCGGGGCGGCCACTGCTGCTGGAAGGCGGGCTCGATTGGAAGGCTATGGGGCTGACGCCGAAGGACATGGATTTCGTCGAGGCGAAGCATTCGGCAAGCCGCGACATTGCCCTGGCTTTCGGGGTGCCGCCAATGCTGCTCGGCATTCCGGGCGACAACACCTATGCCAACTACCAGGAAGCGAACCGCGCCTTTTACCGGCTGACGGTGCTGCCATTGGTGGCGCGCACGGCAAAGGACCTCTCGGCGTGGCTCGGGCCAGTCTTCGGTGACGGACTGCGGCTGTGGTTCGACGCGGACCGTATCGATGGTCTGAGCGGTGACCGCGACGCGCTGTGGACGCGCTTGGAAGCGGCTTCCTTCCTGACCGAGGACGAGAAGCGCGAGGCGGTGGGGTATCAGCCAAGGGGCAGGGAATAGGGCAGTAGGGCAGTAGGGCAGTAGGGGAAAGAGGTGGTGTCGGTGACCGCGCGGGCTTCCGCCGTCTCGGGTTCGTCCCGCTTCCTGCCCCGCACCTAAACACCTACTGCCTTACTGCCCTATCCCCCTAACCCCCTCACTTTTCACGATTGGAGCGGACGAACATGAACGACGACACCTGGCTGTGGGTAGCCAAGGGTGCCGGCGCCATCGCGGGTTCGGCGATTTCGCTGGCTTACATTTTGCCGCACGGACGCCGCGAGGCGGCGACGCGCTTTGCGGTCGGCGTGGTGTGCGGGCTGGTTTTCGGCGGCAGCGCCGGACTGAAGGTGGCGACGGAACTCGGCATCGCAAATGCGATCGGCTCGCTCGAACTGATGTTGATGGGCTCGGCTGCCGCCAGCCTGTGCGCGTGGTGGGCGCTGGGCTTCATCATGCGGGCATTTGTCCAGAGCTGGCCGCCCGGGCCAATTCAGGCGACGCAAAAAGGTGCGAATGAACAGGAGACGGCCGATGAGCGCTGACGCCTTGGCAAGAAGATGCGATCGCAAGTTCGTCGATGCCGTGCTGGGGGATGTCGAGCATGATGGCACTTTCTCAGGCTATGCCAGCCTGTTTGGCCGGGTCGATCTCGGCAAGGACGTGGTCGAGCGGGGCGCGTTTTCCAATTCGCTGCTGAGGCGCAAGGCGTCAGGCATTCGCATGCTGTTCCAGCATGATCCGAACGAGCCGATAGGGGTTTGGACCGAAATCAGGGAAGACCAGCGCGGCCTGTTCGTGCGCGGGCGGCTTAACAGCGATGTGGGCCGCGCCCGCGAAGTGCTGAGCCTGATGCGCAGCGGCGCGCTGGATGGACTGTCGATCGGCTTCAAGGCGATCAAGACGCGGCGTGACGTAGCGAACGGCGTGCGGCGTATATTCGAGGCCGATCTTTGGGAAATCTCGGTGGTGACTTTTCCCATGCTTCCCGGCGCACGGATCGAAACGGTGAAGGGCAGGCGCAACCGGTTGCTGCCCACTCTCAAGGAATTCGAAACCTGGCTGCGGCGCGATGCCGGGCTTTCCAGGAATGACGCGCGCACGGTCATGACCAAGGGCTTCGAAAGCCTCGTGCGCACGGTGGATGTCACTCCGGGATCTCCGAAGGACCTCGCCATGCGCATCCGCGCATTCACACGCATCATCAACAAAAGAGGACTGTCCATATGAACGCATTTGAGAGCCCTGAGCCGATCGAAACGAAATCGGCCAGCGGCGACTATCTCGACCTGAAGGATGCCTTCGGTGACTTCATGACCACGTTCGAATCCTTCAAGGAGAGCAATGACGAAAAGCTGGCGGAACTGGAAGGACGCCTGGGCGCCGATGTGCTGACCACCGAGAAGGTGGAGCGCATTTCGCGCGCGCTGGACGAGCAGAAGCGGGCCATCGACACCCTTGCCCTGAAGAAGATGCGGCCAGTGCTGGGCCGCGACGGGCAGCCAGCGCCGTCTGAGCATAAGAGCGCGTTCGAGGCCTATATGCGCCAGGGCGACGACCGCTTGCTGCGCTCGCTCGATGCCAAGGCGATGTCCTACGGGTCGGGCCAGGATGGCGGCTATCTGGTGCCGCCCGAGACCGAAACGGAAATCGGCAAGCGGCTTTCGACGCTGTCGCCGATCCGCGCGATCGCTTCGGTGCGGCAGGTTTCGGCGGCGGTGCTGAAGAAGCCGTTTTCGGTGAGCGGCCCCGCGGTCGGCTGGGTGGCCGAGACGGCGGCGCGCCCGCAGACCAATACGGCGACGCTGGCCGAACTGCAGTTTCCGACCATGGAGCTTTACGCCATGCCGGCAGCGACGGCGTCCTTGCTGGAAGATGCGGTGGTCGATCTCGACCAGTGGATTTCGAGCGAGGTCGAGGCGGCTTTCGCCGAGCAGGAGGGCGCGGCCTTTGTCTCTGGCGACGGCAACAGCAAGCCGAAAGGTTTCCTGAGCTACGACAAGGTTGCCGAAAGTGCCTGGGAATGGGGCAAGGTTGGCTACACGCTGACAGGGGTGGCCGGCGCGCTGCCGGCGGAGGACGCTTCGGACGTTCTGATCGACACGATCTATGCGCTGAAGGCGGGCTATCGGCAAAACGCCAACTGGGTGATGAACCGCAAGACGCAGGCGGCGATCCGCAAGCTGAAGGACGGCGACGGCAACTATCTGTGGCAACCGCCGGCGGCGCCCGGCCAGAAGGCCATGCTGATGGGCTTTCCTCTGGTCGAGGCCGAGGATATGCCCGACATCGGCAACGATGCGACGCCGGTCGCCTTCGGCGATTTCGGGCGCGGCTACCTGGTGGTCGACCGCGCAGGCGTCAGGGTGCTGCGCGATCCCTACTCCGCTAAGCCCTATGTGCTGTTCTACACCACCAAGCGCGTGGGCGGCGGCGTGCAGGACTTCGACGCGATCAAGCTGCTCAAGTTCGGCACCGTCTGAGCATAGGCGGCGCGGTTTGGGCCGCGCTGGCAAGTGCACGAAGCGGCCCCGGTATCACGCGCCGGGGCCACAACTTTTCCCCCTCGCTCCACAAGGCAATCGAATGACATTGATGCGAACCGTCGCTCCGGCGGTCGAACCCGTGACGCTGGCCGAGGTGAAGGCGCATCTGCGCCTCGACCACGCGTCGGAGGATGAACTTCTGGGCGGCCTGATCCGCGCCGCCCGCGAAGAGGTCGAACGTGCGACCGGCCTGGCGCTGATCGACCAGGACTGGCGGCTGGTGTTGGACGAATGGCCGGCCAATGGGTCGATCACTATTGCGCTGCATCCGGTGAAGACGATTACGTCGGTGACCTCATATGGCACCGAGGGCGAGGCTTCGCAGGTCGATCCGGCGAGCTATCAGGCGGATACGGTGTCGAGGCCGGCGCGGCTGCATTTCGAGGCGGTACCGAAGGCGCTGCGCGCCATGAACGGCATCGAGGTGGACTTCAAGGCAGGCTTCGGCGAGGCGGGAACCGATGTGCCGGACCTGTTGCGCCGCGCCCTCGTGCTTCTCGTCGCGCATTGGTACGAATTCAGGGCGAGCTTCGGGCCGAACGACCAGCCGGTGGGCTACCCCGCCGGTTATGAGCGGCTGATTGCCGGCTATCGCCTGCGGAGGCTCTGATGCAGGCGACGTTCCTCAATCCGGGTGTTTTGCGCACCGAGCTGGCGTTGGAAATAGCGGCGCGCGTCGCCGATGATCTCGGCGGCTTTTCCGAGAGCTGGGCCGAAGTGGCAACGGTGTTCGCGCGGATCGAGCCGCTGGCGGCGCAAAGCAGGTTCGGCGCTGACCAGACGCTTGAAACGGTGACGCACCGCATCACGCTTCGACATCGGGACGGCGTGGCAAGCGGCATGCGGTTCAGGCGGCATGCGCGGTTGTTCGATATCCTCACGGTTCACGATCCCGATGAAAGCGGACGTTATCTGGTGTGCAGGGTGAGGGAGAAAGGCGCATGAACCTGACCATGGCGATAACGCTGGACGGGCTGGTTCGCGCCTTGCGCTGGAAGGCCCACGACCTCGCCGAAAGCACCGAAAACGGCTACGCTGGCAGCCGCGATATCCCGCCCGTGGAGCCGTCGGCTCGCTTTGGGATCGATGGTGACCGGGCGGAAGGAGCAGGCGATGAACTCCGCAGCCGCTGACCTGCAAAAGGCGCTGTTTTTCGAACTCAATGACGATGCAACGCTGACTGCCCTTCTGGGCGGACAGAATGTGTTCGACCTGGCGCCGGACAAGACGGCGTTTCCCTATGTGACCTTTGGGCGGACCAGCATTTTCGACTGGAGCACCGGTACGGAAAGCGGCACCGAGCAGCTTTGCACGCTGCACATCTGGTCGAAGGCCAAGGGCAAGAAGGAAGCGTTCGACATCATGGCCGCGATGCGCGCCAGGCTCGATCAGGCACCGCTCGAACTCGGCGCGCATCATCTCGTCAATTTCCGTTTCGAGTTCGCAGAAGTGCTCTTCGACGAGGAGCAGGCCGTCTACCACGGGCTGCTGCGCTTCCGCGCCGTGATCGAAGACATCTGATCCGCGTGATCCGCGCGCGCGGATCATTTTCAATTTCCGGACAAGGAGACCGACATGGTCGCACAGAAGGGCAAGGACCTTCTTCTCAAGATCGATTCCGATGGGCTGGGCACATTCGTCACCGTTGCGGGTTTGCGCTCCAAGCGCATCGCCTTCAACAGCGAGACGGTTGACGTCACCGACGCGGATTCTGCCGGACGGTGGCGCGAATTGCTGGCCGGAAGCGGTGTGCAGCGAGCCGCCGTCAGCGGCTCCGGCATATTCAAGGATGCCCAATCCGACGCATTGATCCGCACGCGCTTCTTCGCCGGCGAGATCGGTAACTGGCAGATGGCAGTACCCGACTTCGGCGTCGTGACCGGTGCGTTCCAGATCACGTCGCTGGAATATACCGGCGCGCATGATGGCGAGGTAACGTTCGAAATGGCGCTCGAATCTGCCGGGCCCGTTACGTTTGCGGTGACGCCATGAGCGCCAACAGACGCCGAGGCGAAATATCCGCTGAACTCGATGGCAGGCAGGTCAGGCTTTGCCTGACGCTTGGCGCATTGGCCGAGCTTGAGGCGGCCTATGCTGCCGATGATCTTGGCATGCTGGTGGAGCGCTTCTCGACAGGCCGGCTTTCGGCGCTGGACATGATACGGATCATTGGCGCCGGCCTGCGCGGCGCGGGCGATGACGTCAGCGACGAGGCGGTCAAGACGATGCAGACAGCAGACGGCGCAGCAGGGTTCGCCGCCATCGTGACCGAACTTCTGACAACGACATTTGGGGCAGGCTCCGCCAAGGATCGGCCCGCAAACCCCTAGCAGCCGCAGCGGGCCGGGCAGCCTTTCCCTGGGACGAGGTCATGGCGGTTGGCTTCGGTCTGCTGCGGCTTTCACCAAGCGCATTCTGGGCGATGACGCCGATCGAGTTCGAGCGGGCGGCCCGACCCTTTTCAAAGCGGGTCGTGGCGCCTGCGCGGGCGGATATGGCCAGACTGATGCGCATATTTCCGGACAATTTAAGCAAGGAGGCGGGTCTTGGCTGAAGACGTGGTCGTGGCGATCAGGGCGGATACCGCGCCCTTTCAGGCTGCACTGGCAAATCTTGAAAAGCTGTCCGGAAGCTTCGGCGATCAACTGGCGGGCGCGCTCAAGGGCGCGACCGTAAATGGCAGGCAGCTTGATGACGTGCTGCGCAGGCTGGGCCTCAACCTGGCAGGGATGGCGCTGTCGCAAGGGTTGAAGCCGCTGACGAACCTGGCCGGGTCGCTGTTTGCCAACCTGTTCGGCGGATTGGCAGGAGCGCTGCCCTTCGCGAAAGGCGGGGTGACGGGTGCGCCAATTCCATTTGCCTCGGGCGGCGTGGTTTCGGCACCGACCTATTTCCCGATGGGCGGCCAGCTTGGCCTGATGGGCGAAGCCGGCAGCGAAGCGATCCTGCCGCTAAGACGCGGCGCCGATGGCAGCCTTGGGGTTGCCGCTTCGGCGGGAAGTACGCCGGTCAATGTAGTGTTCAACGTCAAGGCGCAGGATGCGGCGTCCTTCCGCAAATCCGAGGCGCAGATAACCGGCATGCTGGCGCGGGCGGTATCGCGCGGAACACGAACATTTTGAGGTGAATGGTGTCGGATCTGGCAAGCTTCCATGACGTTCTTTTTCCTCTCGGCGTGTCGTTCGGCGCGACGGGGGGACCGGAGCGGCGCAACGAGATCATTTCTCTGACTTCGGGACGGGAAAAGCGTAACAGCCGCTTCGCGAATTCACGCCGCCACTATGACGCCGGCACAGGGCTGCGGTCGCTGGACGATTTGCAGGAAGTGATCGCCTTCTTCGAGGCGCGGCGCGGCTCGCTGCACGCTTTCCGTTTTCGCGATCCGTTCGAGATGAAGTCCTGTGCGCCAGCACTGGCACCCTCAGCCATGGACCAATCGCTTGGCTTCGGAGATGGCACGGTTTCACGCTTTGCACTTGTCAAAGTGTACGGCTCGGGCGCCGACGCCTATCAGCGGTCGATCAGGAAGCCGGTTGCAGCAACGCTGCGCGTGGCAGTGGCCGGCCTGGAGCGCCCCGCTGCGGACTTTTCGTTCGATCAAACGACGGGCGAAGTCGTTTTCACCGAAGCCGCCAAGCCGGGCGCTGGTCAGCGGGTTACAGCCGGTTTCGAGTTCGATGTTCCGGTTCGCTTCGACACCGAGCGGATCGCCATCAGCCTCAAGGCTTTCAAAGCCGGGCAAATTCCGTCGATCCCTCTTGTCGAGGTTCAGCTATGACCGACTATCCGCAGGAACTTGCTGACCATTTCAACCGCGACGTGACGAGCATATGCCATTGCTGGCGGCTGACCAGGAAGGACGACGCAACGCTGGGCTTTACGGATCACGACCGTAAATTGTTCGTGGATGGCACGTTGTTCGAACCGGAAAGTGGCCTCAGTTCCAGCGAGGCGCGCCAGTCACTTGGCCTTTCCGTCGATACCTTGGACGTGGAGGGCGTATTGTCGTCCGAACGCATCACGGACGAGGACATCGCCTTTGGCGTCTATGATGGCGCGAAGGTCGAGACCTATCTTGTCAATTGGCGGCAGCCGGAGAAGTTCGCCCGCATCAAGGTTGCGACAATCGGCAAGATAACTCGTCGCGATGGCAGTTTCGTTGCCGAACTTGAAAGCCCGGCGCATCAACTGGATCAGTCGAACGGGCGTTATGTGACGCGAAAATGCGACGCGGAACTGGGCGATGCGCGCTGTCGTGTTCTGCTCGACCAGCCGGCTTTCAACGGGCTGGGCGAGGTGGCAGGGTTCGATGCGGCCGAGGAACTTCGTGTGTCCGGTCTGGCCGGGTTCGAGACGGGATGGTTTTCATTCGGTGCGCTGACATGGACGAGCGGAGCGCGGACGGGGCGTGCCGAGCGCATCGTTGACCATAGGCGTGACGGCGATGTGGTGTTGCTGGTTCTGCAACCCATATTCGGGCCGACAGTTCAGACAGGCGATGCATTCAAGGTCGTGGCCGGCTGCGACCACAGCTTTGCGACATGCAAGGCCAAGTTTGCCAATGCTTTGAATTTCCGTGGCTTTCCACACCTGCCGGGAAACGATGCAGCCTACGCCTATGTCTCCGATGGCGGCAATTTCGACGGCGGCCCGGTGGTGCCATGAACGTGGCAAAAACCATTGGTGCGCGACCGGAGGCAGACGAAATCGTTGCGGAAGCGTTATCCTGGTTGGGAACGCCATATCGGCATCAGGCGTACAGCAAGGGCGTGGGTTGCGATTGCCTCGGCCTGATCCGAGGTGTTTGGCGTTCGCTTTATGGCGATGAACTCGAAGTGCCGGCCGACTATGCGCCCGACTGGGCGGAAGCGAGTGGAGAAGAGCGGCTGCTTCTCGGAGCAGGGCGTAATCTCAAGCCCAAGCCGCTGGGTGCATTTGCTGCCGGTGACGTGCTGGTATTTCGCTGGCGGCCGCATTTGCCGGCCAAGCACGCGGGCATCGCGCTGAGCCAAAGCCATTTCGTCCACGCCTACCAGGGCGGTGGATCGGTGGTGAAGTCTGCGCTGGTCTCGCAGTGGCGACGGCGTCTTGCGGGCGTGTTCGTCTTTCCAAATTCTTGAACTTCCTACGCCGGAGCATTTCATGGCGACAATCTTGCTGCAGGCGGCGGGCGCCTATTTGGGCGGCTTTCTTGGTTCGGTCGGTGGTGCTGTGGGCTCTGCTGTCGGCGCCCTGGCCGGCTATGCAATCAACCGCGCGCTGATCAACGGCACGCAGCGGATCGAGGGTCCGCGATTGGCCAATGCGCGGCCATTCAGCGCCGAGGAAGGGGCTGCGATCCCGCGCCTCTATGGCACCGCGAGGCTCGGTGGCACGCTGATCTGGGCGACCCGTTTCGAAGAAAGCCGCACGACAAGGCGGCAAGGCAAGCTGGGGCCGAAGGTCACGGAATTTTCGTACTACGCCAATGCCGCGTTCCTGCTGTGCGAAGGGGAGATCGCCGGCATCCGGCGTGTGTGGGCAGACGGACGGGAAATCGACCGGGAAACTGTCGAGTTCAGGATCTATCGCGGCAGCGAAGATCAGCCGGCCGATCCGCTCATCGAAGCCAAGCAGGGCGAGGGCAATACGCCTGCCTATCGCGGCGTGGCCTATGTCGTGGTCGACCGGCTGGATATCGGCAGCTTTGGCAACCGTATCCCGCAACTGCAATTCGAAGTGATCCGCCCGGTGGGCAAGCTGCGCACGGCGGTCAAGTCGGTGGCGCTGTTGCCTGGCGCAACCGAGTACGGCCTTTCACCGAAGCTGGTGACGCGCCAGAAGCGACCGGGAGAACAGCAGGCGCTCAACCGCAACGTGCTTTTCGCCGGCACCGATATCGCGGCCTCGCTCGACGAATTGCAAATGACATGCCCGAACCTGAAGCACATTGCGCTGGTGGTGACATGGTTCGGCGACGATCTGCGCGCCGGGCATTGCCGAATCCGGCCGGCAGTGATCACGAGCAATGGCGGCGGGCTGTCGAGCAACTGGCTGGTGTCGGGGACGGCCAGACAAGGCGCGATGGTGGTCTCGCAACATGACGGCGGCGCTGCCTATGGCGGTACGCCCTCGGATCGCAGCGTGCTCGACGCCATTGCCGAGATCAAGGCGCGCGGATTTGGCGTGACGCTTTACCCCTTCGTCATGATGGATATTGCCGATGGCAATGGATTGCCGGACCCTTATGGCGGTTCGAGCCAGCCAAGCTATCCGTGGCGGGGGCGCATCAGTTGCGATCCCGCACCTTTGCAAGCAGGGACAGCCGACAAGACTGGAACTGCGCGGACACAGGTCGCGTCGTTTTGCGGCGCTGCGCTGCCATCCCAGTTTGCAGATGGCGGCGATACGGTCTTGTTTTCCGGAACGCCAAGTGATTGGGGCTACCGCCGTTTCATCCTTCACTATGCGCGTCTTGCGCTGAAAGCGGGTGGCGTCGAAGCGTTCCTGCTTGGCAGCGAGTTGCGCGGCCTGACCACGGTGCGCGACGATGAAGGGACCTTCCCGTTCGTCGGCCAACTGGCGGCGCTTGCCGCTGATGTGCGGGCTGTTCTGGGGCCAGCGGTGCGCCTTACCTACGGCGCCGACTGGAGCGAGTATTTCGGCTACCAACCGGCGGATGGCTCAGGCGATGTGCTGTTCCATCTCGATCCGCTATGGGCGCATCCGGCGATCGATGCGGTTGGCATCGACAACTACATGCCGCTTTCGGATTGGCGCGATGGAGACTATGCCGGTGGCAGCCCGGACGGTTTTGCCGGGCCGTATGACCCGGCGGGCCTGAAGGCAGCGATAAATTCCGGCGAGGGGTTCGACTGGTACTATGAGAGCGATGAGGCCCGCGCGGCGCGGCAGCGTTCGCCGATCACCGACGGTGCCTACGGCAAGCCCTGGGTGTTTCGTTACAAGGACATCGTCAACTGGTGGTCGAACGCGCATTTCGACCGGATCGGTGGGGTCGAGGCCGCGACGCCAACTGCTTGGGTGGCACGGGGCAAGCCCATCTGGCTGACAGAGGTCGGCGCGCCGGCGGTGGACAAGGGACCGAACCAGCCAAACATGTTTCCCGACCCGAAATCGGCGGAAAGCGGATCGCCCTACTTTTCCAATGGCGGTCGTTCTGACCATGCCCAGCGCAGCCTGATCGAAGCGCATATGGCGCATTGGGACCCTGCGACATTGGGTTTCAACGAAGCCGGCAATCCGGTTTCGAACGTGTATGGCGGCAACATGCTCGACCCGGAGCGGATATATCTTTGGGCTTGGGATGCAAGGCCGTTTCCGGCTTTTCCGCAGCGGACCGATTTGTGGTCGGACGGTGCGAACTGGTTTTCGGGCCACTGGCTGAACGGGCGGCTGGCAAGCCCGGACCTGGCTTCGCTGGTGAATGCCATCCTGGCCGATCACGGCCAGCCGCCGGCATTGGTCGAAGGCGTCGAGGGAATGGTCCACGGCTATGTCGTGGCCGATCCCTCTTCGGTGCGGGCCGCGCTGGAACCGCTGGTCGACCTCTTCGACCTTGCCGTGATCGAGACGCCGGATGGGCTTGCTTTCGAAAAGGCAGGCGCAGGGCGCTCGGGGGTCATCGAAGTAAATGAGTTGGCGAGCGAAGAAGGGGTGCCGCTGGTCGAGACGGTTCGCAATCCGGATCACGAGTTTCCGGCCGAGGCGTTGCTGACGTTTACCGATCCGATGGCGGAATATCAGGCCGGTACAGCCAGGACGCGGCGGCTAGGTGCGGTTGGCAGACGGCAACGGACGATCGTATTTCCGGGCGTGATCGAGAGCGGACAGGCGAGCGCCCTGATCGAGGACTGGCTGCAGCGGGCCTGGTATCAGCGCGAGGCTGTGAGTTTTTCCGTTGCACAGCCGAATGCGGACATCGTTCCGGGTGCGGTCGTGAGATTGCCGGGCTCAGGGAGCAGTTCGGACTTCCTGGTGACGGGCGTCGAGGACGGCCTCGTGCGACGGGTGTCTGCGCGGCAGATTGCCTTTGCGGCGCCGAGCCCCTGGCGCAGTGTGCTGAGCCAGCCACCGGCAGCTGCGCTGGTGTCCGCTGGCCAACCGCATGCGGTGTTTCTCGACCTACCGAGCGGTGTGGGAGAGGGCACGCCTGCCGAGCAGTTTCGTGTCGCGGTATGGCAAAAGCCGTGGCGCAGCCAGATCCTGTTTACATCCCCGGAATTGACCGGCTTCGCGCCAAGAGGGCTGGTCTTGCGGCCAGCGATGCTGGGCCGTTTGCTCGAACCGTTGGCACCCGGCGTCGAGGGGCGGATTTCCAGCGCGAAGTCTGTAGCGGTCGAGCTTTTCGACGCCGAGGTTTCAAGCGTCAGCCTGTTGCAGTTGCTGAACGGGGCGAATGCGGCGGCGGTTCGATCTCTATCCGGGGCTTGGGAAATCCTGCAATTTCAACAGGCCGAGGAGATTGCGCCGCAGCAGTGGCGCTTGACAGGCTTGCTCAGGGGGCAGCTAGGCACCGGCGACGCGATGGCTGTAGGTTCCGCTGCCGAAGCCGATTTCGTCATTCTAGACGATGGCGTTGTTCCCGCAGGGCTTTTGCCGGGAGAGGTGGGTCTTGAGCTCAACTGGCGGGTCGGCCCGTCCGGTTCGGATATATCCGGTCTTCAATTCGTGACGAGCCGGCAAATCGGAGGGCTACGGGCGCAATTGCCGCTTTCGCCGGTTCATTTGCGGGCAAGTCGGTCTGCCGGAGATGTGCTGCTGTCGTGGGTAAGGCGTGGCCGCATCGGGGCGGATAGCTGGGATGCCGCAGAAATCCCGCTGGGCGAGGAGCGCGAAGAATACAGGCTGGAAATCGCGGGGCCAGGCGGTCCCGTGGTGCGCACAGTGACGGTTGGCCAGCAACAATGGCTCTATCCTGCAGCCGATATCGCTTCGGATTTCGCCGTCTTGCCGCCCACGCTGGACATCACCGTTAGGCAACTGAGCACCTCGGTCGGGTGGGGAATCCCCGCCACCGCGCGCCTTGTGCTCATCTGAAATCGACCATCGACACAAGCAAAGGAGCCGCGCAATGATCGCGATAAAACCATGGTATCTTTCGCGTACGATCTGGGCGTCGATCGTGACCATATTGACCGGCGCTGCCGGCCTGACGGGCCTGCCACTTGACGGCTTGGATGGATCGGCGCTCGCCGACACCCTTCTTCAGGCTGTCAGTGCGATTTCCGGCCTGATCGCCGTCTTCGGCAGGTTGTCTGCCAAGGAGCGAATAGGCTAGGATTGGCTCACGGCATGGCTGGGCGGGAGCCATGCCGTTTCTGGCACGCATTTGCCAAGCCGGGTGGGGGAAAATGTTGAATAAGCATGGTGTTCATTCCGCGTTCAGCCGCAATTGGTTAGGACGTCGAGCATGAAAAAGTTTCGTCACCTCTTGAGATCGGTTCTGCCGGTGATTTGCGCATCCGCACTTGGGATTTCCGAGGCGATTGCGTTGCCGGTAGCCGCGCCTCAGCTGGAAAGCCCCGTCGTCAAGGTTGCCGCCGATTGCTACTCCATCGGCCAGCAGGTCGCCGCACAGGCTGGAGGAACGCTGGCCAAGGCCTCGGAAGCGAACAGGGGCGGCCAGTCGGTCTGCGTTATCGTCGTGCTGATCCCCGGCAAGGACGGGCAGCGCCCGCGCCGCACGGAAATCGTGGTGCCTCAGGGTTGAGCGGCCGCACGTTTCAATGGTTTTGGAATCGCCCTATAGCTGGCCGTGATTTCGGCTAACTGGCCTTTGATCGAAAGGGACCGGTCATATGCGTGTACTCGTCGTCGAAGATGACAAGGACCTGAACAGGCAAATCTCCGACGCCCTGATTGACGCCGGCTATGTGGTCGATCGGGCCTATGATGGCGAGGAAGGCCATTTTCTGGGCGATACCGAGCCATATGACGCTGTCATCCTCGATATCGGCCTTCCGCAGATGGACGGTATCAGCGTCGTCGAGCGCTGGCGGCGTGATGGCAAAAAGACGCCGGTGCTGATGCTCACTGCGCGCGACCGCTGGAGCGACAAGGTTGCGGGCATCGATGCGGGCGCCGACGATTATGTCGCCAAGCCTTTCCACATCGAGGAAGTGCTGGCGCGCTTGCGGGCGTTGATCCGGCGCGCGGCCGGCCATGCCTCGTCCGAACTGACTTGCGGTCCGTTGCGGCTGGATACCAAGGCATCGAAAGCCGACATCAATGGGGTGCCGCTCAAGCTGACCTCGCTTGAATTCAGGCTGCTGGCCTATCTCATGCATCACATGGGCGAAGTGGTGTCGCGCACCGAATTGGTCGAGCATCTCTACGATCAGGACTTCGACCGCGATTCCAACACGATCGAAGTGTTCGTGGGACGCTTGCGCAAGAAGATGGGCATGGACCTGATCGAAACGGTTCGTGGCATGGGCTACCGTATCCGTGAGCCGGAGCAATAAGTCGCCAAGCGCACCCTCAACACGCACGGGGAGTTTCGCGCCGCGTGTGTGGCTGCGCTCGCTGACGTTTCGGGTGATAGCCTTCTCGACTATTTGGGCGGTCGTTGCCTTGGTCGTCATCTTCACTTTGATAACCACGCTCTACCGTCAGGCGAGCGAGCGTGGTTTCGACAGCCTGCTTTCGGCGCATCTGTTCAATCTGATCGGCTCGGTCGGCGTGTCCGAGCCAGGGGTTCTGACAGGGGCGCCTGATCTCGGCGACTTGAGGTTTTCCGAACCTGAATCCGGCTGGTACTGGTCCGTGGAGCCTGCTTCCGACGGACTGACCGGCAACCTCAGCTCATCGTCGATGACCGGACCCGTACCTTCGCCAAGCGTTGCCGAGGTTCCATTCGATTCGGAGTTCCAGCGCAGATATCTGGCCGAAGGGCTGAATGGCGAGCAGCTGCAGGTTTTTGAAAGCGAATTCGTGCTGGATGCGAAGAACCGTATCGCCCGCTTCCGCGTGATGGGTAACGAGACGGAACTCGAACAGGAGATAAGTGCGTTTCAACGTCGGTTGCTGACTTATCTGTCGCTGTTCGGTTTCGGCATGATCGCCATCAATGCCATTGCCATCCTCTACGGATTGCAGCCGCTGCGACGTGTCCGCAACGCGCTGGCAATGGTGCGCCAAGGCACGGCCCAGCGGCTGGGAGGCCGGTTTCCGGCTGAAATCGAGCCGCTGGCCAATGAAACCAATGCACTGATCGAGAACAACAAGCGCATTGTCGAGCGATCTCGAACCCAGGTAGGCAACCTCGCTCATTCGCTGAAAACGCCGCTTGCCGTGTTGCTTAACGAAGGCCGTGCGCTTGGTGGGGACAAGGGCAAGCTGATAACCGAGCAGGCAACGTCCATGCAGCAGCAGGTCGAATATTACCTGCAACGCGCCCGCATGGCTGCCCAGCGCGACAGCGTCGTCTATCGCACGCCGGTCAAGCCGCTGGTGCAGAGAATGGTCCGCGTGATGGAGAAGCTTAATCCGAACATCGACCTCCGGTTAACGCTGCCGCAAGACGAGGTTATCTTTGCCGGCGAGCGCGAAGACCTTGAGGAGGTTCTGGGTAATCTGCTCGAGAACGCCATGAAATGGGCAAAGAGTGTGGTGGCAGTTTCCGTCGGGCTTGTTGCGGACGAAGAAGGAAATGCCAGCCTTTTCGAAATCAACATTGAAGATGACGGTCCGGGAATTCCAGAAGGCAAGGCGCGTGAAGCGCTTAAGCGCGGCAAACGCCTTGACGAAAGCAAGCCGGGCACAGGGCTCGGATTGGCGATCGTCGCGGATCTTGTCAACGAATACGGGGGCAAACTGGCATTGGAGCGAGCCACGCTGGGCGGGCTCAAGGCGGGCATCGTTCTGAGAAACGTGGAATGAGGTTCACGGTCAATTATGAAAGGCGCGCCGATTGCGATTTCTACAGTCGGCGTTCATCGGCCCGAATATAGTAACTATGGATTTCCAAAGGTTGTTTTCGACCTGAATGGCGCTTTTTAAGAAGCTTCCAGTAGGTCAAGATGATACGATTCGGACAAACTTCGGTCAAAGATCGAAACTATCGCGATGCGCGATCCGATGGCGCGGCAATGGGGACCTGTCTGGCATGAACTATCGCATGGTGCTTGTCGTTGGATTGCTTGCGCTTTCAGGCTGTGGCACGACGGGACTGGGCGGCGCCTCGACGGGCTTGGCCACGACAGGGGCAGCTTCGAATAGCGGTCGGGTGGGAACGACGGTGATTTCCGCCATGGGTGGAGGATTGGTCAGCGGTTCAATCGGGTCGGGCCTCTCGGAAGGTGAGAGGCGCAAAGGTCTGGAAGCGGAATACAAGGCATTGGAATATACGGCGGGCGGTCAGCCGGTGGCCTGGAAAGGCGACCAGGCCAACCACTATGGCGAAGTCGTCGCAGCACAGCCCTATCGAGTGGGTTCTCAGGATTGCCGGCAATATACCCATACGGTCGTCTCCGGCGGACCGGCGGCGACGGCTCGTGGTACAGCCTGCCGAAACGCAGATGGCAGTTGGACGCCATTGACGTAGAACGCTGGCCCAATGTCCGGATGGCAGCCTTGTTAGGTTGCGCCAAGGCAAAGATTTGGGCGAGGACGAAGGCTATCTGGTCGCGAGCCAACCGCGAATGCGGCGATCAAGTTGATATCACGAAGATTCGTCAAAGGGTCGCAGCGTGCCCGTGTTGGCAGTCCGACGCACTACGGCTATTTAGAACGCCATGCTATTCTGGGTTATTGCCGCTGTTTTGACGCTGGTTGCGAGCTTGGCGGTGTTGCTGCCCCTCGCGGCGAAGCCAAAGCTTGAAACTGCCGGCTCGCGGCACGATCTCGAAGTTTATCGCGACCAGCTTTCGGAACTGGACCGCGATCTGGCGCGTGGCTTGATTCAACCCACTGAAGCGGAGCAGGCGCGAGCTGAAGTGGCTCGCCGCATTATCCGTCTTGGCGGTGAAGAAAAGCCCGGCGAGCAGGAACCGAGATCAGCGTCGGCTAACCTGCGGCTGATTTCCGCTGCGGCGGTGCTGGCTGTACCGTTGATCAGTTGGGGAACCTATGCCCGCCTTGGGTCGCCGGATATTCCCTCGCAACCGCTTAGCGAGAGGATGGTCAAGAATCCGGCTGAAAGCTCGGTTGACGAACTTGTGGCGCGCGCCGAGGCGCATCTTTCCGCAAATCCGACCGACGGGCAGGGCTGGGACGTTCTTGCGCCGGTCTATCTGCGCATGCAGCGTTTTGGTGACGCGGCAAACGCTTACCGAAACGCCATCAAGTTGCTGGGGCCAACTTCAGAGCGCCAGTCGGGCCTGGGTGAAGCCTTGGTAAATGCTGATGGAGGGCAGATTTCGGCTGAGGCGAAATTGGCGTTTGATGAAGCGTTAAAGCTCGACCCGGCCAACTCCAAGGCATCTTTCTTTGTGGCCATGGAACTGGCTCAGGATGGCCGCAAAGATGAAGCGATAGCCACCTGGCAGAAGATGCGCGCGGGTTTGCCGGAGGGCTCGCCCTGGCTGGACGCAGTGGATCAGGCGCTCGCACGCGCACAAGCGCCTGTGACGAACGGGCCGAGCAAAGACGAGATGGAAGCTGCCGCCGCGATGTCTCCCGAAGACAGGGCATCGATGATCGCCGGCATGGTTGCCCGTCTTGACGAGAAGCTGAAGCAAAATCCCAAGGATGCGGAAGGCTGGATGCAACTCATCCGTTCTTATCTTGTAATCGGCGAAGCCGATAAGGCCAAGGATGCGCTCAAAAGAGCGGTATCGGTTTTCGGCCCCGATAGCGAGCAGGCAAAAGAGTTCGTTGCTTTTGCTTCTTCCAACGGACTTGAGGTTGCGGAGTAAGCGATGACACGCAAGCAGAAGAGACTGTCGGTGATTGTTGGCGGCCTCGCATTTCTCGGTGCAGCGACGGGCCTGACATTCTACGCGCTTGGCCAGAAGGCATCGTACTTCTATATGCCCGGCGACCTGGCGACAGCTAGTCTTCAGCCGGGGCAACGTATCCGCCTTGGCGGCCTTGTCGAAAAAGGCACGATCCAGCGAGGGCAGGGCACGACGGTCGCCTTTGCGGTGACCGATACCGAGAAGTCCGTAAAGGTGACCTATACCGGCATTTTGCCTGACCTTTTCCGCGAGGAGCAGGGTGTGATCACAGAAGGTTCTTTCGGAACGGATGGCACCTTCGTTGCCGACAGCGTGCTGGCCAAGCACGACGAGAACTATATGCCCAAGGAAGTCGCGGACAGCATGAAGGCCAAGGGCATTTGGCAGGAGAGCACGAATGAATAGCGGGTGGTCTCGCCGTGGTTGAAATTGGCCATTTCTCGCTTGTTCTCGCGCTGGCCTTGGCGCTCGTGCAGACAACGGTGCCCTTGATTGGCGCGCGCATCCACAATGAACGGATGATGGCGGTCGCGGGGCCTGTTGCCCTTACCGGCTTTGCCCTTACCGCACTTTCGTTCGTCGTGCTGATGATCGCCTATGCACGCTCGGATTTCTCGGTGCAGACTGTCTGGGAGAATTCGCACTCGCTGCAACCATTCTTGTTCAAGATCACCGGTGTGTGGGGCAATCACGAAGGCTCGATGTTGCTCTGGGTGCTGATCCTGACCTTTTTCGGTGGGCTCGTCGCGCTGTTTGGCAGCAACCTGCCGCCGACGCTCAAGGCCAACGTGCTGGCCGTGCAAGGCGCTGTCGGGACCGCGTTCTTTCTGTTTATTCTGATCACCTCGAACCCGTTCATGCGGATTTCGCCTGCGCCGATTGAGGGGCGCGACCTGAATCCGGTGTTGCAGGATATCGGCCTCGCCGTTCATCCGCCGCTGCTCTATCTGGGCTATGTCGGCTTTTCGATCTGCTTTGCTTTCTCCGTCGCGGCCTTGATCGAAGGGCGGATAGATGCCGCCTGGGCGCGCTGGGTGCGACCGTGGACGCTGGTCGCATGGGTGTTCCTGACGGGCGGCATCGCCATGGGATCGTACTGGGCTTACTACGAGCTTGGATGGGGAGGTTTCTGGTTCTGGGACCCGGTCGAAAACGCCTCGTTCATGCCCTGGCTGGCCGGCACGGCGCTGCTGCACTCGGCAATCGTCATGGAGAAGCGGTCGGCGTTGAAGATTTGGACGCTGCTTCTGGCGATCCTGACGTTTTCGCTGTCACTGCTCGGGACCTTCCTGGTGCGGTCCGGTGTGCTCACCTCCGTTCACGCCTTTGCCACGGATCCGGCTCGTGGCGTCTTCATCCTCGGCATATTGTTGTTGTTCATCGGCGGCTCGCTGGCGCTGTTTGCACTGCGCGCCTCGTCGCTGACGCAAGGCGGGCTGTTCCAGCCAATCTCGCGAGAAGGGGCGTTGGTTCTCAACAATCTTTTCCTGACCACGGCGACCGCCACCGTTTTCATCGGCACGCTCTACCCGTTGTTCATCGAGGCTGTATCAGGCGACAAGATTTCGGTCGGCGCACCGTTCTTCGACCTGACTTTCGTGCCGCTGATGATCCCGCTTTTGCTGATCGTTCCGTTTGGGCCGCTGCTGGCCTGGAAGCGCGGCGATATCTGGGCGGTGTCGCAGCGCCTGGTTTTCGCTTTTGGAGCGTCGCTTTTGGTGGCGCTCGTCACGGGCTTCCTGATCGATGGCTCCTCCGTGCTGGCGGCCTTTGGCACGGGGTTGGCTGCCTGGCTGGTTTTCGGCGCATTGACCGATCTCGCAATCAAGGCGGGCATCGGCAATGTGGCGCCTGCCGTAATGGTGCGGCGTCTTGCCGGCCTGCCGCGTTCGGTCTTTGGCACCGCACTCGCTCATCTGGGGCTGGGTTTTACCGTGCTGGGCCTGGTGGGCACGATTTTCTTTGGCACGGAACACATCTTGACGATGAAGCCTGGCCAAACGGTTGACGTGTCCGGCAGGCTGGTGCGCTTCGATGGTCTTGCCGGATACAAGGGCCCGAATTTCGACGAGGAGCGGGCGCACTTCTCCCTGCTCAACTCGGCCAATTCCGTAGTCGGCGAAATCTACTCGGCCAAGCGGCTCTATCCGGTGCGGCAGACGACAACGACCGAAGCCGGCATCAAGACGATAGGTTTCAGCCAACTCTATGTTTCGATCGGTGACGATGGGGACGATGGCTCACTCGTGGTTCGCCTATGGTGGAAGCCCTTCGTCACGCTGATCTGGGGCGGCGGACTTGTGATGATGGCGGGCGGTGCGATGTCGCTGATGGATCGGCGGCTGAGGGTGGGTGCCCCGTCGCGCCGGCGCAAACCGGTTGGCGCGGCACCCGCAACGGATGCGGCCTGATGCGCAGGCTGGCACTTGCAGGCCTTTGGCTCGGACTAGCGCTGCTGGTCTCATCTCACGTGCAGGCGGTAACGCCGGACGAGATGCTGAAAGACCCTGCTCTGGAGGCGCGGGCGCGGTCGCTCTCCGAAGGGTTGCGCTGCCTGGTCTGCCAGAACCAGTCGATCGATGCCTCGGATGCCGATCTTGCCCGCGACCTACGCATTCTTGTTCGCGAACGCCTCGCAGCGGGCGATACCGACGAACAGGTGATGGACTACATTGTCTCGCGTTACGGCGAGTTCGTGCTGCTGAAGCCGCGCTTCGATCTGCGCAATGCGCTGCTGTGGGGCGCACCTTTCCTTTTGCTGCTGGGCGGCGCCGTCTTTGTCTACGCCGCGTCCAGAAGGAGGCAGCCTGTGGAGGCAGCGAGGCTAAGCAAGGAAGAACAGGACGCACTTGACGACGTCCTGAACCGCAACTGACTTCAGCCACGTCACTGCGCGCTCTCGCACATTACCAAAGTTTCATGCACCGGAAATGGCGCCGTAATGTAGCGGGCTCTATCTCTCTTTCGGAGGATGCGTCGCGCATCTCTTGCAAAGAGGATCGAAATCCATGTCTAGCGCTCCCAAAATCTTCTCCCGCAGCCGCAAGGGTCTGGCTGCCGCTGTCGCATCGCTGGCAATCGCCGGCGCCGTTGGCTTCGGTGCTGTAACCGCCGGAACAGTGCCGGTCCTGGCAGATGCCGTCCGTGTCCAGGCACCGCAGGTTCCAAGCTTCGCCGATGTCGTGGCCAATGTCTCCCCCGCTGTGGTCAGCGTGCGCGTGAAGGCAAAGATCCAGCCCGCGGCTGACGATGGCTCGGGGTTTTCATTCGGCCCGGATGGCTTCGACAATCTTCCGCCCGATCATCCGATGCGCCGTTTCTTCAAGGAGTTCCGCGGTTTCGGTGACCAGAATGACCACCCGCGCCGCTTTGACCGCCGTGGCAACAACGGCAAACCCCGGCCGGTTGCACAGGGTTCCGGCTTCTTCATTTCTGAAGACGGGTATCTCGTGACGAACAATCACGTCGTCGATGAAGGCACCGCATTCACAGTCGTGACCAATGACGGCAAGGAACTTGACGCCAAGCTGATCGGAACCGATCCGCGCACCGACCTCGCTGTTCTCAAGGTCGATAGCGGCGACAAGTTCACCTATGTCGATTTTGCCGACGACGCCTCGGTTCGCGTTGGCGATTGGGTGGTTGCCGTTGGCAATCCTTTCGGTCTCGGTGGAACCGTGACGGCAGGCATCATTTCGGCGCGTGGCCGCGACATCGGTGCCGGTCCATACGATGACTTCATCCAGATCGACGCTGCAGTGAACCGCGGCAACTCCGGTGGCCCGGCATTCGACCTCAACGGTCGGGTTGTGGGTATCAACACCGCGATCTTCTCGCCGTCCGGCGGTAACGTTGGTATCGCCTTTGCGATCCCGGCTTCCACGGCCAAGCAGGTTGTACAGGACTTGATGAAGGATGGCTCGGTAGCCCGTGGCTGGCTTGGCGTGGAAATCCAGCCGGTGGGCAAGGATATAGCCGAGTCTCTTGGCCTGCCTTCCGACAAGGGTGCTCTCGTTTCCAACTCGCAAGATGACGGCCCGGCTAAGAAGGCGGGAATTGTGGCAGGCGACGTGATTACCCAGGTGGATGGAAAGAACGTCGATTCGACAAGGGAACTCGCAAGGCTGGTTGCCGGATACACGCCCGGAAAATCGGTTGATGTCACGGTTTGGCGCGACGGCAAGTCTGAAACCATAAAGGTCAATCTTGGCGAACTGCCGAAGGCTGAAAAGCAGGCCTCGGCGGACGATCAGTCCGCACCTGCCACGCCAACGGATTCGCTTGCCGATCTTGGCTTGACAGTGACCCGGTCTGATGACGGCAAGGGGCTTGTCGTGACGGACGTCGATCCTGATAGCGATGCGGCAGACCGTGGCATTCAGGCTGGCGACATCATCACGGCGGTGAATTCCGAAGAAGTCGGCAGCGCCAAGGATGTCACCGATGCGATGGCGCAGGCCGAAAAGGCCGGCAGGAAATCGGTTCTTGTCCAGATAAGCCGCAACGACAGCAACCGCTTCGTCGCATTGCCCCTCGACAAGGGCTGAACGGTTCGTTCCTGAGCGTGGATCTGTCGTGCCCCGAATTTCCATGCAAAGAGCGGCACCGAAGCCTCCAGTCAGTCTTTCGCCTTTCGGTGCCGGCGGCAGCGGACCAGATGTCCGCTGCCGCGCTGACATGAGGATCCGCGCAACATGCCGTCCACTCGACCAGCAGAAATCGCGTATAATGATCCAATGAAGATTCTCGTCATTGAAGATGATCGTGAGGCCGCGGATTACCTTCAGAAGGCTTTTTCCGAAGCAGGGCATACCGCACATGTGGCCGGCGATGGGGAAACAGGCTTCGCGCTGGCCGATTCCGGCGACTATGACGTCATGGTGGTCGACCGCATGATGCCAAGGCGTGATGGGCTTTCAGTGATTGCAGCGCTTCGCTCCCGCGGCAACACCACGCCGGTGTTGATCCTCTCGGCTCTTGGCGAGGTGGATGATCGGGTGACAGGTTTGCGGGCCGGCGGCGACGACTATCTTACCAAGCCCTACGCATTTACCGAATTGCTTGCGCGCGTGGAGGTGCTGAACCGTCGCGCCGGGGCGAGGGAAAGCGAGACAGTTTACCGTGTGGGTGATCTTGAGCTTGACCGGCTGTCCCATTCCGTGAAGCGCGCGAGCCAGGAAATCACGCTGCAGCCGCGCGAGTTCCGCTTGCTCGAATATCTTATGCGCCATGCCGGGCAGGTGGTGACGCGCACCATGTTGCTCGAAAACGTCTGGGACTACCATTTCGACCCGCAGACCAACGTCATCGACGTTCACGTCTCTCGCTTGCGTAGCAAGATTGAGAAAGGCTTCGACAAGCCGATCCTGCACACCATTCGGGGCGCCGGATATATGCTGAAGCACGGCTGACGCCGCATGGCCCTTTCCATGCCGGCCATCATGAAAACCACGGCAGCGCGGCTTTCAGCGCTCTATCTCCTGCTTTTCGCTCTTTGTGCGATCTTGCTGGTTTTCTATATTACCTCGCTCTCTGCGCGCATGTTGATCACGCAGACGCAGGAAACCATCAACGATGAGGTGCTGGGCCTTGCTCAAGCCTACAAGCGTGGCGGCTTGCCTACCCTTGTGCGCGTCGTGGAGCAGCGTTCTCGCCAGCCAAGCGCCAACCTCTATCTGATTGCCGATGCCAATGGCCAGATACTGACCGGAAACGTGCAGAGTCTCGAGCCAGGCGTGCTGGGCAACGAGGGATGGACGACGCGGCCATTCTACTACCGCCGATATGGAGAAGGCGAACTCGACCGACAGAGGAATGAGACTAGCCAGAGCCAGACCCAGGAGGAAAGCAGACGTGGTCACGACGCGGTTGCGGTTGTCCTCACGCTTCCCAATCAGATGATCATGCTTGTGGGCCGCGATCTTGGCGAACCGCAGCGCTTCCGTGATGTGGTGCGAAGGGCCTTGATGCTCGCCCTTGGCATGATGGGGCTTGGCGGTATCCTGATCTGGTTTTTTGTCGGACGAGCGGCGTTGAAGCGTATCGACGGCGTTTCATCCGCAAGCAAGCGCATCATGGGTGGGGATTTGAGTGGGAGGTTGCCGGTAACAGGCGCCGGAGACGAGTTCGATCGCCTGTCCCAGAATCTCAACACCATGCTGGCGAGGATCGCGACGCTCAACGAGGGGCTGAAACAGGTATCGGACAACATCGCGCACGATCTGAAGACACCACTGACCCGGCTGCGAAATCGGGCAGAAGCGACGCTTGCCGGCAAGCACAAGATCACTGACTACCGCGAAGCGCTTGAAGCGACGATTTCTGAATCCGACCAACTCATCAAGACATTCAATGCCATTTTGATGATCTCCCGCCTTGAGGCCGGCTATTCGTCGGAAAATCTGGCGAAAGTCGATCTGTCGGCGGCCATTCGCGATGTTGTGGAACTCTATGAACCGGTGGCGGAAGAGGGTGGTGTGACACTCGAAGCAGCGCCGATGGAGAGCATCGAGATTGACGGCAATCGCGAACTGATTGGCCAAGCCCTATCGAATATCGTTGACAACGCCATCAAGTATTCGACCGACGCCAGTGAAAAGCCAGCGGTTCTCGTGAAGCTGGAAAGGGCTGACGGGCAAATCCGGCTGGTGGTGACCGACAATGGACAGGGCATACCCAACGAAGAGGATCGGGCGCGTGCCACGGAGCGTTTCGTAAGGCTGGAGAAAAGCCGGTCACAGCCCGGATCTGGGTTGGGCCTGAGTCTTGCCAAGGCAATCATGAAATTTCATCGCGGGAGGCTTGATCTTTTGCCCGCCAATCCCGGATTATCGGTCGTGATGAGTTTTCCCGAACAAGACAGGCCGTGATTTCCGATGGCGTCACGCATGGCAGCAGATCGTGCCCAAGCAGATTGGCTCTTGCAGCCAGTGGCGCAGTTGAAACCGCTCGACAACGAGCGCGCCGAACAGGAAATCTCGGAACTGGCGACCATCGCCGATGACGAGGGTTTTTCGAGGCTTGCGCAACTGCTGAGGGCCGATAGTGTCGCGCGCCGGTTTCTTCTGGCTGCCTTCGACCTTTCGCCGTTCCTGCGCGATCTGGCCCGCCGGCGCCCGCAAATGCTCGACTTTCTTTTTGACCAGTCGGTCGAGGAGCGGCTGCATACGATTGCTGAAGAGATCGCCGCTTCCTGGCGTGCGGAAGGGGCAAACGAAGCCGGCCTGATGACGGGGCTGCGCCAGCTCAAGACTGAAGCGCACTTTCTCATTGCCCTGGCCGATCTCTCTGCGCTGGTTAGCACGGACGTGACCGTGCGCCGCCTGAGCGACCTTGCCGATAGTTGCACCGCTGCTGCGGTCAATTTCCTGCTTGTCGATGCACATCGGCAAGGGAAACTCGAACTGGTGGACCCAGCGAACCCATCGCTGAAATCCGGCTGGATCCTGCTCGGAATGGGTAAGCTCGGTGCGCATGAGCTGAATTTCTCTTCCGACATAGACCTAGTCGTGTTTTTCGACCCCGATGCGCCGGCAGTCATCGATCCGATGGAAGCTACCGACACATTTTCTCGATTGACCCGCAGGCTGGTGCGCATTCTCCAGGATCGGACGGAAAACGGCTATGTGTTCCGCACTGACCTGCGGTTGCGGCCGGACCCCGGTTCGACTCCTCTGGCGATTCCGGTTGAGGCGGCGCTGAACTACTATGAAGCCCGCGGCCAGAATTGGGAGCGCGCCGCGATGATCAAGGCGCGGCCCGTCGCCGGAGACCTGGAGGCGGGCGAGGCGCTCCTTAAGGAACTGCAGCCCTACATTTGGCGCAAGTACATGGACTATGCAGCCATAGCCGACGTGCACTCCATCAAGCGCCAGATACATGCGCACAAAGGCCACGGCGAGATCGCCGTGAAGGGTCACAATGTCAAACTCGGGCGCGGCGGTATCCGCGAGGTCGAATTTTTCGTGCAGACACAGCAACTGATCGCTGGCGGGCGCTTTCCCGAATTGCGCGGCCGTGAAACAGTTCCGATGCTTGCAAAACTTGCGGACCGCAACTGGATCACTGCGGATGCGCGCGATGCACTTACCCAGCAATATTGGTTCCTGCGCCGCGTCGAGCATGCCATCCAGATGGTGGCCGACGAACAGACGCACATGCTCCCCGAAGACGACGAAGGCCTGGAGCGCATCGCTCACATGCTTGGTTACGCTGACAGCGACGCTTTCTCGACCGAATTTCGCGCCTCGCTGCAGCAGGTGGAGCGCCACTACGCGGCGCTGTTCGAAACCGCGCCGGAGCTTTCGGCAGGTATTGGTAATTTGGTATTCACCGGCGATGTCGATGATCCAGATACCTTGCAGACACTGAATCACCTCGGTTTCCAGCGGCCAAGCGACATTTGCCGCGTTATCAGGGCATGGCATTTCGGGCGCTACAGGGTTACCCGCTCGGCCGAGGCGCGTGAGCGCTTGACTGAGCTGACGCCGGCCCTGCTCGAGGCTTTCGGCAAGACGCGGCGCGCCGACGAAGCCTTGATGCGCTTCGACGAGTTCCTGGCGGGTCTTCCCGCCGGCATCCAGCTTTTCTCTCTGCTGCAATCCAATCCGGCCCTGCTGAAGTTGCTTGCCACAATCATGGGGGCAGCGCCTCGATTGGCGGCGGTGATTACGCGCCGTCCGCATGTCTTCGATGGATTGCTCGATCCGGCTTTGCTGAGCGAACTGCCTGACCGCAAGTATCTTGCCGCGCGGCTTGCCGCCTTCATCGATGGTGACCGCCCTTATGAGGATGTGCTTGACCGTCTGCGTATCTTTGCCTCGGAGCAGAAGTTCCTGATCGGTGTCAGGCTATTGGCCAGATCTATCGACGCAAGGCGGGCAGGGCGGGCCTTTTCGGATCTTGCCGATCTCACCATTGGTGCCGCGCTCGATGCGGTTGCAGCAGAGTTTGCGGCGCGCCATGGCCGGGTCGCGGGCGCAAAAGTTGCTTTGCTGGGCATGGGCAAGCTGGGCAGCCAGGAGCTGACAGCGGGATCCGACGTCGATCTCATACTGCTTTACGACCACGAAGTGGATGCTGACGAGTCCGATGGCGACAAGCCGCTGGCGCCAGCGCATTACTACAGCCGCATGACCCAGCGGCTGATTGCGGCTGTATCGGCGCCGACGGCCGAAGGCGTGCTCTACGAACTGGATCTTCGCTTGCGCCCTTCGGGCAACAAAGGGCCCGTGGCGACGCATATCGAGTCGTTTCGCAAGTACCAGCGTCAGGATGCATGGACTTGGGAGCAGATGGCGCTTAGCCGTGCCCGCCCGATTGCGGGGGACCCGGGTTTGTGCGACGAACTCAGGGCCGAAGTCGCCGCGATACTGGCTTTGCCACGTGACACGGCGAAAGTGCGCCGCGAGGCCTTCGACATGCGCAAGCTTATCGAAGAGGAAAAACCGCCGCGCGATCTCTGGGACATCAAGCTGATCCCCGGCGGGTTGATCGATCTGGAATTCATAGCACAGGTGGCTGTCATAACCGGCCAGTTCGACGGTTCGCCGGGCACCACCGGAACAGCCGATGTTCTCGCGCATCTTTCTTCTGGTTATGCCGATGGCCAGATGCGCCAGGAGTTGGGCGATGCCTATGCGTTTTATCTGGCCGTGACCCAGATGACGCGGTTATGCCTGACCGGCGCATTCGACAGGAACGATGTGCCGCCTGGCCTTTCCGATCTTCTGCTGGCCGCGACAGACCTGCCGGACTTTTCGGTGCTGGAAGCGCATTTGAAAGACGTGTCGACCGGGGTCAGGAAGAGTTTCGACCAGCTTTTCCGGACAAAGCGGAAATAATCAGGCCGCCGCCTTCATCTGGCGGACAGGTTTTTTCAACGGAATGCGGACGGAAACGATTGTCCCCGATCCTTCGGTCGAGCGAATCTTAAGCGCTCCGCCATGCAATTCTGCCAGCGATCTCGAAATTGCCAGCCCAAGCCCCGAGCCATTGTGATTTTTTGAGAACTGGTTCTGGACTTGCTCGAAGGGCCTACCCAGCTTGCTCAAGGCGTGCTTGGGAATTCCGCAGCCATTGTCTTCTATGGTCAGGATCAGGGCGCCGGAAGCGTTGCGCGCCCTGAGCGAGATGCGACCGCCTTGCCCGGTGAATTTCACCGCGTTTGAGAGAAGATTGATGACGATCTGCTTGATGGCGCGCCGGTCAGCCACCAAGGTCAGCGCTTCAGCGATGTTGGTTTCAACGGTGATGGCTTTCGCCGCAGCCTGCAGGGAAACGACTCGGACCGTCTCACGGATAAGCGGGCAAAGGTCGATGGCCTCGCGCTCCATCGAAAACTGGCCGGCCTCGATCTTGGACATATCAAGGATGTCATTGATGACGCCGAGGAGGTATTTACCACTGGAATTTATGTCGCCGGCGTACTCGTCATAGCGATCCGAACCAAGCGGGCCGAAAAGCCGCTGCTGCATGAGCTCGGAAAAGCCGATGATGGCATTGAGCGGCGTGCGCAGCTCGTGCGACATGTTGGCAAGGAATTCGGACTTGGCCTGGTTGGCCGCTTCCGCCCGCTCCTTTTCCTTCACATAGTTGCGGTTGAGCTCTGCAAGTTCGCGCGCTTTTTCCACTTCTGCTCTGCGAGCAAGGCTGAGATCGTGAATGGTCGACATGAGTCTGCGCTCGCTGTCGACCAGCTTGTCCTGATGCTGCTTGATCTGCGTAATGTCGGAGCCAACAGAAACTGTGCCGCCGTCGCGGGTCTTGAGTTCGTTGACCTGGAGCCATCTTCCGTCGGCAAGCTGGCGTTCGTATGAGGCGCCGCCATGCATGCCGTTGACATTGGCCAGACGCCGTTCCGATGCGAAAGCCAACATGCGTTCTTCCAGAATTGCGCGAGATGCGCCGGGCATCACATCGCGATCGGAAAGACCGTTGTCCTTCTGGTATTTCGAATTGCACATGACCAGGCGGTTGGCCGAATCCCAGAGGACGAAGGATTCGTTGATGTTCTCGATCGCCGTGCGCAGCCGAAGGTCGGCTGCTTCCGAGCGCAGGGCAAGATGCCGCTGCTCGGTGACATCGACAGCGATGCCGATGAGCTGGATTTCGGAAGCGTCGGGATCCATGACCTGTGCGCGTGCGCGCATCCAGATCCATTGTCCATCGGCATGACGCATGCGGAAGACCTGGTCAATGTGATCGATTTCCCGCGCCACAACCCGGTTTGCGATCTCGAACAGGTTGCCGTCATCCGGGTGGATGATGCCATCGACTTCACCAAAAGACAGCATGGCTTCGCAGGGCTCGTATCCAAGCATGTCGTACATGGATGACGACCAGTACATCTTGCCGCGGACCATATCCCAGTCCCATAGCCCGCAGCGGCCGCGCACCAGCGCCATGTCGATGCGCTGGTGGCCTTCGAGGTAAAGCCGGTCTGCGGCCTCAGCTCGCGCTGCCTGGCTGAAATAGGCGTAGAGGATAACGATGAGGACGCCTGCGGTGAGTGCAAAAAGCGTAACGTTGAGCGAAACGGTCTTGCGCCAGTCGGCAAAAACGGCGTCTTGCGGCACTAATGCCGCCGCTGCAGCGCCGCCGTCCTGAAGCGCTACCGCAGCATACCAATCCTGGCCGTTCACCTTGACTTCGAGAATACCGGCCTTTTCACCGAACAGGAACAGTGGCTGCCCACCGGAGACAATGCTGTCCAGGTTGCGGCCATACCAGCCCGTCGAACGCGGCGTTACGGCGGTAATCTTGAATTTGCCGTCGGTGATGACAAGGACGTGGCCCGGTGCCATCGCTGCTTGGCGACCAACCGTCTCCAACAATTCCTGTGCGGTTTCGTTTGACGCTGCGAGGTCGTCTGCAGAGGCCAATTGCCCGGCAGCGAGTGTCAGAAGCGCCTTGGCGCTGCGGTCGACATCGTCGTGCCAGTTCATCAAAGAGACACAGCGCACGGCTGCAATGACGACAAGAAACAGGATTATCAGCGCAGGAATGAGCCTGCGCAAAAAAGGTTCGGCGGCAAGCAACCTTTGGTAGGCGGGTTGAGCGATGAGCCGCGTATTGCCCGCAAGGCCGCCGCATCGCTCAAAAGCCGTCCCACCGGGCGCGCTCCACGCGTCCGCCTTGGCCATGAAATGGCTCTCCCCAAAAGCTCTGTTATGCTTGTCGACCCGGTTACACCGCACGTCCGAATCGCCATTAAAGAATCAAAGGTGATTCGCCTTGTCCAGTGGCCGGACAAAAAAAGATGAAAAATCGGCAAACAATATTCGGGTGAAAGCCAATAATGCTCAATTTGACCTGCCTTTCGCAGGCCAAATCAGGCCAGCGTGCGGTCGATGATATCCCTCAGGTCAGCTGAAAGGTTTGGAGTATTGGCCATGGTCAAAAGCGCCTCCCTTGCTTTTGCCTGCCGCCCTGTCTCCAGAGAGCGCCAGGATCGCAGCGCCGTCGCCAATCTTGCCGCAACTTGTGGGTTGCGCTTTTCGATCTCAAGCACCGTCTCGGCGAAGAACCTGTAGCCCGCGCCGTCAGCACGATGGAAGCCTGTCTGGTTCCCGCTGGAAAAGGTTCCGATCAGCGAACGCAACCTGTTGGGGTTAGTGGAAGAAAAGGCAGGATGCGTCATCAGCGCCCGTACTGTTTCGACCGCTTGAGGTCCTGGCACGCTGGCCTGAATCTGGAACCACTTGTCCATTACCAGGGGATCGGATGCGAATTTCGCTGCAAACGCGGCGATCGCGGCGTCTGCCTGCGGCGACCCCGGATGACGGTGCGCAAGCACCGTCAAGGAGGCTGCAAGGTCGGTCATGTTGGTGGCCGCCTTGAAATGGCGTGCGGCGCTTTCCACTCCTCCGTTCAGTCGCGACAGATAGTCGAGCAGCACGTTGCGTAGTGCGCGACGGCCAGCGCTTGCGGCGTCGGGACTGAATGGGCGGTTGTCAAGCAGGCTTGCGTAAAGCGCCTCGAACCGCTGCTTGTTGGTGGAGGCGACGAAAGTGGCAAGTGCCTCGCGTGCCGCAAAGATTGCGTCTGGATCGATATCCTTGCCGATCTCGCGCGCAATGTCGGCCTCGCTTGGCAGCGTCAAAGCGAGCGCACGGTAAGCCGGCTCCAGATCATCATTTGCAGCTATGCTACCGGCGAGTTCGCCCAGCCTGGCTGTAAAATCGGGTTTCTTGCCTCCGCGCTGGCGGCGGAAAGCGGCGATCAAGGCATCGCTCAGAAGCGTGTTCACAGCTTGCCAACGAGAGAATGCGTCCTTGTCGTGCGCAGCCAGGAAGAACTGATCGTCAGTCTTTTGCGCGACAGACAACGTGACCGGAGCCGAAAAACCGCGATTGAGCGATAGCGCCGGTCTTTCGGTTACACCGCTGAAACGGACCGTATGTCGGCGCTTGCGCACATGGATGACACCGTTTTCGACCGTCGCGCCGTCAGCCGCCTTGTATGGCAGGTCCTTGCCGTCTTTTCCGACAAGACCGAACGCCAGTGGGATGTGCATAAGTCGCTTGCGGCTTTCGGACGGTGTCGGCGGAACCGACTGTTCGATCTCAAGGGTGAGTACTTTTTCACCAGCGTCATAGTGCGAACTGACCGTCAGGTTCGGCGTGCCCGCCTGATTGTACCAAAGCGCGAACTGCGACAGGTCACGCCCGGATACGTCCGCGAACACCTGCACGAAATCCTCGATTGTCGCCGCTTGTCCGTCGTGGCGCAGGAAATAGAGATCCATGCCGGCCCTGAACGTTTCGGCGCCGAGCAGGGTGCGGATCATGCGCACCACCTCTGAGCCCTTCTCGTAGACGGTGGCCGTATAGAAGTTGTTGATTTCTCGATAACGGCGGGGCCGCACGGGATGCGCCAGCGGTCCCTGGTCTTCCGGGAACTGGAGTGCTCGCAAAGTCCGCACTTCAGCAATGCGTTTGACGCCGCGCGAGCGCTGGTCGGCTGAGAATTCGTGATCCCGGTAAACAGTCAGCCCTTCCTTCAGGCAAAGCTGGAACCAGTCGCGGCAAGTGATTCTGTTGCCTGTCCAATTGTGAAAATACTCATGCGCGATGATCGCCTCGATGTTGGCGAAATCGGCATCTGTCGCGGTCTCCTCGTCAGCCAGCACATATTTGTCGTTGAAGATGTTGAGGCCCTTGTTTTCCATTGCTCCCATATTGAAATCGGAGACGGCAACAATGTTGAAAACATCGAGATCGTATTCGCAGCCGAAGAGGTCCTCATCCCATTTCATGGAGCGCTTCAAAGCGTCCATTGCGTAGCCGGCCAGCCGCTCTTTGCCATGCTCGACATAGATGCCCAGCGCGACATCGCGGCCTGACATTGTAACGAAGCGATCTTCGATTTTGCCGAGATCACCCGCCACAAGCGCGAAGAGATAGGACGGTTTCGGGTGGGGATCTTCCCAAACCGCGTAATGCCAACCATCGGCAAGGTTGCCGCTCTTAACAGGGTTGCCATTCGACAAGAGCAGCGGAGCTTCTTGGCGCGATGCCTCGATGCGCACCGTATAGACGGACAGGATATCCGGACGGTCGAGGAAGTAAGTTATGCGCCGGAAACCTTCGGCTTCGCACTGCGTGCAATAGACGTTGCTGGAACGGTAGAGCCCCATCAACGCTTCGTTGTGCGCCGGATCGATCCGGGTTTCTGTGACGAGCGTGAATTTCGCTTTTGCAGGCGGCGCATTCAAAACAAGCTGGTCCGGGCCAGCGACATAGGCGGATAAAGGCACTGCCTTGCCATCCACCTCGATGCGCTGGAGCGTCAGCCCGTCCCCATCGAGGGCAAGCGGCGTGACCGTCTTGAGTTCGGCGCGGCGCTCGATCGTCAGTTCAGCGACGACGACGGTGGCTTCTGGCGAAAGGCGAAAGGTCAGCCGCGTTTGCGGAATGAGATAGTCGCTTGGCCTATAGTCCTCCAGCTTGAAGACCTGGCCTGTATCGGTGCGCATCCGATTGCTTTCCTTTCGTTTTTGGTTAGGCGAGGCAAAGCCGTTGGCCCAAGACACCCAAAGCCCGGTTCTTTACATGAAACGAGGCCACGTCAACATGCTTGCAACTCCGGCGCATATCCGCTCGGCAATACAGGACGCCACTTCAACGTGACTTCATCCGAAGTCCCCGGCTCGCGGGGCGCTCTCACCGCAATCGCGCTGAAAGTCATGTCAGTAACGATTTTCGTTGCGATGTCGTCGCTGATCAAGGCAGCAGGGCCGTTGCCCGCAGGCCAGATCGTGTTCTTCCGGTCCTTCTTTGCTGTTTTCCCGATCCTGATTTTTCTGTTCTACAAGCATGAACTTCGCACGGCCTTTGCAACCAAGCGTCCGATTGGCCACATCCTGCGTGGCGTCGTCGGCGTGTGCTCGATGGGCTTCACATTCTTTGCCCTGACACGGCTGCCGTTGCCCGACGCGATAACGCTCAACTACGCGCAGCCGTTGCTTATTGTCGTGTTCAGTTCGCTTTTCCTTGGCGAGGCGATCCGGTTTTACCGCTGGAGCGCGGTCGCGGTCGGATTGCTGGGCGTCGTCATCATCTCATGGCCGGAATTGACGCTGCTGAGCTCCGGGTCGGGGATGGACGATAAGGAAGTGTTGGGCGTGATGGCAGCTCTGGCCGGCGCGGGCAGTTCTGCGGTGGCAGCACTTCTGGTTCGGAATCTGGTTCACAGCGAGCGCACGGCCACCATCGTCCTGTGGTTTTCGATGATGGCGAGCTTGCTCGCGCTTTTGACTTTGCCATTTGGCTGGGACGCGATGAGTTCGACGCAGGTCATGCTGCTGATCGCTGCCGGCTTTTGCGGCGGCATCGCGCAAATCCTCATGACTTCCGCCTACAGGCATGCAGAGGTTTCGGTGGTTGCCCCATTCGAATACACCTCAATGATCCTTGCCATCATCGTCGGCTATGTCGTTTTCGGCGATGTTCCAACCGCCTACATGCTGGTGGGTGGCCTGATCGTTGTCGCGGCAGGGATTTTCATCATCTTCCGCGAGCGCCAGCTTGGGCTGGAGCACGCACGAGCCCGGAAGGTAACGCCCTCCCAAGGGTAGCCAATTTGGCCCAGCCCTATTGCAGTGATCGCAGTTTCATCTTCACTTCGAGGAAGTCACGCCAGGCCAGTCGCTTGTGAGCAGGTGTTCTGAGCAGGTAGGCGGGATGCAGCGTCGGCATAGCCGGGATGCTTGCACCGGACGCAGCAGCGTAGCTGCGCCAGTTGCCGCGCAAGCGCAGGATGCCCTCGGTCGTATTGAGCAGCGTCTTGGCCGAAGCTCCGCCAAGATGAACCAGTACTTTCGGGCCGACCAGTTCGATCTGCCGCTCGATGAACGGACGGCAGATTTCAGTTTCGTGCGGTGTCGGTGCGCGGTTGCCGGGTGGACGCCAGGGGATGACATTGGCAATGTAAGCTGAACCTCTGTCGAGCCCGATCGCGGCCAGCATCCGGTCAAGAAGCTGACCGGAACGGCCAACGAAAGGTCGCCCTTCCAGATCCTCGTCGCGCCCCGGCGCTTCGCCAACAAACATGATGTCCGCTTGCGGGTTGCCGTCGGCAAACACCAGATTCTTGGCGGTGAATTTGAGGTTGCAGCCATCGAAAAAGGCCATCCGTTCACGCAGTTCTTCCAGACTGGTCGCCCCGGAAGCCAACTGCCGCGCCATCGCCGCCTGTTGCTCATCCGGCACTGTGATCGCAGGCGGGCGTTGAGGCGGAGACGCCGGCTGCGCTGCAGCAGGCTGGAGGCTGCGCCTCGGCTCGCGCGGTTGGGCCGATGTATGCGATGTCGCGCGCGGCGCATCGACCCGGCCGGCAGCCTGTGCGAACCGGTTTACTGTCTCGTCGCCCAGCGGTTCGTCTGCCCCTGCTTCAGCATAGAAAGCAAGAAGGGCATTCAAATCGGACAGGGGATCGGGAGCGGCAGCAGTCATGGCGGCACATTCGGCGTATAGATCCCGGTTTGCAAGTTCGCATTGGGTGGATTGTGGTTTTTCAGGTCGAGGGGATGCGCGGGTCCTGCACCAGGTAGAACGTCCAACGGGGCGTGTAGTCGGTAATGAGGAACTGGAACGATACCGATGCCAACGGATCGACCTGTCCTACGGTGAAAAGCAATCGGTCATAGGGTTCGAAATCGCGGTCAAACTTGGCGAATTTGCTGGATATGATGTTGGTGGGTGACTTGTTGCGCTGGTCGAATGAAAGCCCGTCACCGAAGACGCTCGGCCGGTCGAGTATCTCCTGCAGTTCGAATTCGAACTCGATCCAGGGATGGCCGCTGTTGTTGAGCGCCTCGATGCGCATGTAGAGGACGCCGTTGACATAGTCGCCCGACGGCTCGAATGGCCGTATCTCCCGCCGCGCGCGAATTGTGAGCGTTACCGGCGTTGCCGATTGGAATTCTTCGACAATGACAATCGGGTCGTCTTGCGTGCCTTTGCCCGTTACGCCCGTGATCTCGAATCCACCGAGTTCATCCGAGAATGTGTAGGCCCCGGCCGGCCACATTTTTTGCTCGTCTGCTCCTGCCGGCGATCCGTGTGACGCCGCCACCAGGAAGACCAAAGCTGCCAGCAGCCCTGCGTGGCCGGGCAACTGCGTAAAGCGCGTCAATGACAAGCTCTGCCGTCCAAAGGTGCGCATTCGTCCACTATGGCCGATAAGCATGCTGTCGCACACTCAAAAAACTGCGATGGCCTCACAGGTAACAGAGTGTGGTAATTTGACGTTTACGTGAACGTAAAATATTGTGTCCCCATAGTTTGGGACGGAAAACAGCGGTGTTCTGACGCCACCGGTTTTCCGTCGCGATTTGATGCGCTATTGAGCGCAAGAGCCAGCAAAGTACCGGCCAGCCAGTGCGGAGGGATTGATGAGCGAAATCGAGCGCGAGAGCATGGAGTTCGACGTGGTTATCGTCGGCGCGGGGCCGGCTGGGCTAGCCGCTGCGATCCGTCTCAAGCAGGTCAATCCGGATTTGTCTGTGGTGGTGCTGGAAAAGGGTGGCGAGGTTGGCGCTCACATCCTTTCAGGCGCGGTCGTCGATCCGATCGGCATCGATCGCCTGCTGCCGGGCTGGCGCGACGAGAGCGATCATCCCTTCAAGACACCGGTGACGGACGATCATTTCCTCGTGCTAGGGCCTGCCGGATCGGTGCGGCTGCCGAATTTCCTTATGCCGCCTCTGATGAACAACCACGGCAACTACATTGTTTCACTGGGCAATGTATGCCGTTGGCTTGGCGCAAAGGCAGAGGCGCTTGGCGTCGAAATCTACCCCGGGTTCGCCGCGGCTGGCCTGCTGTACAACGAGGCCGGTGCCGTCACCGGCGTCTATACCGGCGACATGGGCGTGGAGAAAGACGGTTCGCATGGACCCGCCTATGCGCCCGGCATGGCGCTGATGGGAAAATATGTGCTGATCGGGGAGGGCGCTCGGGGCTCGCTCGCCAAGCAACTGATCGCCAAGTACAATCTGGCGGAAGGGCGCGACCCCGCCAAATTCGGCATTGGCCTTAAGGAATTGTGGCAGGTCCAGCCGGAAAATCACCGACCCGGGCTGGTGCAGCACTCGTTCGGATGGCCTCTCGACATGAAGACCGGCGGCGGTTCCTTTCTTTACCATCTGGAGGACAATCAGGTCGCCGTCGGCTTCGTCGTCCACCTCAACTACAAGAATCCCTACCTTTCGCCGTTCGAAGAATTCCAGCGCTTCAAGACGCATCCGGCGATCCGTGGCACTTTCGAAGGCGCCAAGCGCATCGGCTACGGCGCGCGCGCCATTACCGAAGGCGGTTGGCAATCCGTGCCAAAGCTGTCTTTCCCGGGTGGTGTGCTGATGGGATGTTCGGCTGGCTTGGTGAACGTGCCGCGCATCAAGGGTTCGCACAATGCCGTGCTGTCGGGCATGCTGGCCGCGGACCACGTTGCCGAGGCAATAGCTGCGGGCCGCGCCAATGATGAGCTGTCGGCTTATGAAGATGCGTGGCGCGGCAGCGCCATCGGCAAGGATTTGAAGAGGGTTCGCAACGTCAAGCCGCTTTGGTCGCGCTTTGGTACGATTGCCGGCGTTGCCGTTGGCGGGCTCGACATGTGGCTGAACACGCTGTTTGGTGTCTCGCCATTCGGCACGCTTAAGCATGGCAAGACAGATGCGGCATCGCTGGAACCAGCGTCCAGGCATCAGAAGATAAACTACCCGAAACCGGACGGCGTGCTGACTTTCGACCGCCTGTCTTCGGTCTTCCTCTCAAACACCAACCATGAGGAAGATCAGCCAGTACACCTGCAGGTGAAGGACATGGCTTTGCAGGAGCGGTCGGAGCACGACGTTTTTGCGGGCCCCTCGACGCGCTATTGCCCAGCCGGTGTCTATGAATGGGTGGACGCCGACGGCAATTCGGCCGCCGATCCATCGGCCAAGGATGTGCATTTTGTCATCAATGCGCAGAACTGCGTTCACTGCAAAACATGCGACATCAAGGATCCGAACCAGAATATCAACTGGGTTCCACCGCAAGGTGGGGAAGGCCCCGTCTACCAGAATATGTAGTTGACCACGGTGAGCCGTCTAGAACGTGGACGGCGAGAGCAGTGGGGACAAGCATAGCTAACCGCGCATCTGTTCGGCGGATACCGTCGCAGTTTCGTTTTCGTCGTCTGGCTGGTCACCTCCAGGCTTGATGGAGAATTCGACCAAGATGGGAAGATGATCTGACCCGACGCTTTCCAGGCGTTCAGCAGAGTGGATGACGATATCGCCCTTGCTGAACACATTGTCGATCGGCAGCCCGGCAAAGCGCACTGAATCGGGCAACTGTAAGAACAACCAGGTTGCGCCTACCGAGGGCATCAACGTCAGTCCACCAGCATCGGCAATGTTGCGGGCCGCAGCGCTCCACGGCGTTGCATTCAAGTCGCCGGCCAAGATGGTGGATGGAGACAACGAAGCGATAGAAGGCGATAGCAGTGCGATCTGCCGCGCCTGCTCGAAAGGCCACGGCCAGCCGAGGTGGATCGCGGCAACGTCTATCTCAGCCCCGGCAAAATCGACGGTTGCCGTGGCAAGCGCGCCGCGCTCGAAACAATGGGTTTCCTTACCTTCTGCAAAAGGTCGGCGTGAGAGGATCGCGGCCCCGAAGACCCCATTCGGTCGCGGGCAGATCACACGATAGGGGTAGGCGTTTTTGAGCAGCTCGAATTTGCCGTCCCACATTGCCGAGACTTCGTCGAGAGTCACCACGTCTGGTGTGGTCCGCCCGATCAGCGACAAGACTTTTTCTGGCGAGCGGTTATCGAAGCGAAGATTAATCTGCAGAAGCCGATAGACTGCCCGGTCCGCAGGTTTGGCCTCGAATGCGGCGTGCACCGGCTTCAAGCCAACAAGATTCAGCGTATCTGTGGTGGTTGAGAAAGCTGCGATGGCAAATACCAGAGCCGAGAGGGCTTGCACCAGATAGGTCGTGGCCAACAGTGGCAGCGCCAAAATGGCCACGACGATGGCAAGATGCACGCGGAAATGGCCAAGGGAATCGAACGCCGGGTGCAACGGTCCAAAAAATCCCAGCAGTAGCGGGATGGTTGCCGCGGTCAGGCAAAACAGGATCGAAGACTGGAAAAAGGGGGGAACCCGGCTCATGCGCGTTGATTGGCCAAGGAATTGCGGCTCATTGATGGTAAGGCCCGTTGTCCTTATGTTTCTGCCGAATTTTTGCCGATGACGATGGGAAATGAAATGAGACCAGCCGCGAGGTGGGGGTTAGTCTTGCTGACGACCGCTCTAGGAGCCAGCATGGTGAACACCCATGCGAGGGCAGAGACAATTGAGCGTATCGAGAATTATACCATCGCAGGCAATTCGGGCATCGAGCTCTACCGGTCTATCGGTGAGCGTGGTCCAAAGGTTGGCGTTGCGAGAGCCATCGCGCACACAAATTTCAAGCTGACCTGGTCGAGGAAGTATGAGCCTCAGGACGATGGTGGCTGCACCTTGGTGTCTGCGCGTCCAAAATTGATCATCACTTACACATTGCCTAAGCCCGCCGGCAGTTTGCCAGCCACTGTCAAGAAGCAGTGGGACACTTTCATTGAAGGCGTTCGGCTTCATGAAGAAGTGCACGGCGTTCATATCAAGGAGATGCTGGCGGAAATCGAGACGGCCACAATCGGCTTTTCGGCTGCTGACGATCCGAAATGTCAGAAGGTAAGAAAAGCGATCATTCCGTCGCTTTCACAGGCATCGGTTCGACAGAGAGAGCGCAGCCGGAACTTCGACCAGGTTGAGATGGCCAATGGCGGCAACATGCACCGGCTGATCCTGAAGCTGGTGAACGGAGAATAATGGCCGTTCGAGCTGACCTCTACTGGAATGCTGTTTCTGAGAAACTTCGCAATTTGCGCGAGTGCAGCCGTTCCATCGGCATCTCAGCCAGCTTTTCCATTGCCCGGATGCCGATCGTGAGATGCTGGGCCACCTGTCGCTTGTAGAATTCTGTTGCCATGCCCGGCAGCTTCAATTCGCCATGCAGAGGCTTGTCGGAAACGCACAGCAACGTGCCGTATGGCACTCGGAAGCGGAAGCCATTCGCCGCAATTGTCGCGGATTCCATATCGAGCGCAATGGCGCGTGATTGTGAAAGTCGCTGGACGGGGCCGCGCTGGTCGCGCAGTTCCCAGTTGCGGTTGTCGATGGTGGCGACGGTGCCGGTGCGCATGATGCGCTTGAGGTCGTAGCCCGAAAGCCCCGTAACTTCCTGCACGGCCTCCTGAAGCGCTACCTGGATTTCCGCCAGGGGCGGGATCGGCACCCACACGGGCAGGTCGTCGTCAAGGACGTGATCCTCGCGCACATAGGCGTGGGCAAGCACATAGTCGCCCAACGCTTGCGTGTTGCGCAGGCCCGCACAGTGGCCGAGCATCACCCACGCATGCGGCCGCAGCACAGCTATATGGTCCGTAATCGTCTTGGCGTTTGAGGGGCCGACGCCGATATTGACCATGGTGATGCCGCCATGGTTCGGCTTCTTCAGGTGGTAGGCAGGCATTTGTGGCAGCCTGAATGCGGTGATGTCGCTTGAGTGGCTCTCACCGGCTTTTGTTACCGTGTTGCCTGGCTCGACAAACTCGGTGTAGCCGCCGCCACCCGCCGCCATCAGCTCGCGAGCCCGGGCGACGAACTCATCTATGTAGAACTGGTAGTTGGTGAAGAGTACGAAGTTCTGGAAATGATTTGGCGTGGTCGCCGTGTAGTGCGACAGCCGGTGCAGCGAGTAGTCGATACGCTGCGCGGTGAAGGGAGCCAACGGCCGTGCCTCGCCGAGCGCTACCTCGAAGGTGCCGTTGGCGATCTGGTCGTCGGTACCGTCGAGGTCCGGCACGTCGAACAAGTCGCGGATCGGGCGGCGGATACGCTCGGCCGCTGCTCCATCGACATAGCTGCCTTCGAGGAAGGCAAAATGCAGCGGTATAGGCGTTCTCGATTCCGAAACCACTACCGGAACGCCGTGATTGCGCATGATCAGGCGAAGCTGCTCCTCGAGATAGCTCTCGAACAGGTCCGGTCGCGTTATCGTGGTTGAGAAGTGGCCCGGCGTCGGCATATGTCCGTAGGCTTGGCGTGAATCGACCTGCGTGAAGGAATTGGTGACGACGCCAACTTCCGGATAGAAAGCCCGATAACGGGTGTTGATGTCGCCGCCAGACGCCAGTGCGGAAAATGAGTCTCGCAGGAATTTTGTATTGCGCGCGTAGAGCATTTGCAGGGCTGCGACTGCTTCTGCGGGGTCGTCGAAATTTTGCCGGGCAAAAGGCTCCGGCATCACGACGTTTTCAATGGCTTGCGGATAGATTCGATTTTCCATGGCTCACTATAGAGCCTTGTCCAGACGGTTGGGAGGGGGTGGCATTCCTCCGTTGATGTCTTGGTTCACTCTTTCCCTTAGCCGCGTTGCAAGCTCACAAGAAGGACGAAACCGACGCCGTTCTTCTTCAGGGCTGGAGCTTCGATGGTAGAGCCTGCATGGTCACGCATGCTGGGCACCGCCAGAACTGGAGCCGCCAGCACGAGCAGAATGCAAATAGCGCGCGGCAGCAACCGCAGGGCTTTTCTGGCATTGTTGAAGAAGTTGTTCATGACGGCGATCCAGATCTTGGTTAGCGGCCGAACGGGCCGCAGGCGGTGAAGCAAGTGCCTGACCGGGCCTCGTCCCAATGCCTGGGCTGGCGGCTGGCTTCCGCAACGATGATCGCAAAGCCAATGCCGAACAAAGTCGTGAGCAGACAGACGATGGTGAAACGGCGAGCAAGCATGTCGGTCCCCTTTGTTAGGTTCGACAATGCTCCCCTGGCCCTGAACCGCCTCTGAGAGGGCCGTTCATCTTCGGTTCAAATTTATTGACGCGGTTTTGACGGCCATGCGCCTTGCGTCAACCGGCACGAGGCCTATGTGCAAGAACACCTGTTAATTCGGAGAAACTGGAATGACATCGCAGACAATGCCAATTGAGCTCTACTACTGGCCAACTCCGAACGGCCACAAGATTTCGATCATGCTTGAGGAACTTGGCGTTCCCTACGCGATCAAATACGTGAATATCGGTCGTGGCGAACAGTTCGAGCCGTCGTTCCTGAAAATCTCTCCGAACAACCGCATGCCGGCGATTGTCGACCCGGAAGGGCCGGATGGAAAGCCGATTTCCGTTTTCGAGTCCGGGGCCATCCTGCAGTATCTGGGCCGCAAGTTCGGCAGGTTTTATCCTGCTGACGAGCGCGGCCGCAGCGAAGTCGATCAATGGCTGTTCTGGCAAATGGGCGGGCTTGGTCCGATGGCCGGACAGGCACATCATTTCCGCCAGTATGCTCCGGAAAAGATCCCCTACGCCGTCGATCGGTACACCAATGAGGTCAACCGGCTTTATGGCGTCATGAACAAGCGCCTCGCTGATCGGGATTTTCTTGCCGGTGAGTACTCGATCGCCGACATGGCCGCATTTCCGTGGGTGCGCCCCTACAAGAACCAAGGCCAGGACCTTGCGGATTTTCCCAACCTCAAAAGGTGGTTCGAGGAAACAGCGGAGAGGCCTGCCGTGGTGAAGGGTGTCGAAATCGGCCAGGAACACCGCCGCAACTTGGCCGACGACAAGGAAGCGCAGAAAGTTTTGTTCGGTCAGAAGGCGCGAGCATAGCCAAACAGGCGTAAAGCTGTCGGCGAAACCGGCAGCTTTGCGAATTCAACTGCCACTCACTGGCGGGCGAGATTCTCGCTCTTGCAGATCAGGCCACCGAGCACACAGCCGGACAATGACAAGGTGTTTCCCGACACACTTGCCTTGCCATTGTAGGTCTTGCCTTCGTCAAGCTTGTTGACCGTGCCCTTGTAGTCGCCATTGCTGCCATTCATGCAGCCTATCGACTTACCTTTATATTCACCGGTCATCACCGTGCCACAGAATTTGGTTCCGCTGCCGGCATAGGAGATCAAGGTGCCGTTCGGGCGTTTCCACGTTCCTTCAATGGGATCGGCCCAAGCCGATCCAGCCGCCATGAGAATGGCGATTGCTGCCAAGCAAGACTTATAAAACATCGTCTCCTCCCTGTCGGCCAGTGCGGTTCAACCCGCTTTGCCTCTTACGCAAACGTAAGCTAATTCAGTCTTCACCAAAGAAAAAGCGGTGCCGCAACGGAAAGCGGCACGTTTTTTTTGAGCTCTTTTTGCCCCGCATTGCCATTGGATTGTATCCGTTGCGATGGGCTCATGCTTTTCTGTGGTTAGCGAAGTCTTGAACTGCACTTTGAGCATTTTCATCAATCTGGACGAAAAACCGCACGGTTGCTGGATTTCTATCCTTAACGAATTCCCACGTTTACCTATTGTTTTAGCTTTGTTTTCTTCAAGTTAAGCACGTCATTTAACGACGGATTCAAGCACCTGCTGCATTCTCCAAACCATCGAACGGGCAGCCTCCACGGACCAAACAAGGCGGCGCTCAGGAGCAGGACAGGGGATTGAAATGGCACGTTTTGAAATGCTTGAGGCTGGCTTCGGCACGATGGGCGCCACGGCGCAGGCCGACATCCTTTTTGAACTCGGCATGATGTACGCAACTGGTCGCGATTGCGAGGTCGATCCGGTTGCTGCCCACAAATGGTTCAACATCGCAGCGATCAAAGGTTCGGCCCGAGCGGCAGAATTGCGCTCCGAATTGTCGGCGACCATGTCGAAGATGGAAATTGCCCAGGCGCTGCGCGAAGCGCGTGAATGGATGACGATGCACTGACAATTGCCATGCCGGGCTGCTCCAACAGCCCTGGCCAGGAACAGGGAAGGCAAACGGGATTTCGTGGCGCGGGGGCGTCGGGGAAGCTTGTGCCAGCAAGGCCGCGACCGATCGAAACAAGATCGGCGCGGCTTTTGCTTTTTGCCGCAGTCGCTGAAATCGCCGTCTCTGGACAGCCATGATGAAACAGGCAAATGTTGCGCAGCATCGAACCAGCGCAGCCGTCTTTGGCGTTGCGCAAGCAAGGGAGAGCAACGCGATGAAGAGCAAGTTTCTGGCCGGCGCCATTCTGGGCCTGGCTCTTGGCACTACGGCAGCCTATGCCGAAGACATTACAATTGCTGTTGTCGGGCCGATGACGGGGCAACTCGCCACCATTGGCGACCAGTTCAAGCACGGCGCGCAGGCGGCTGCTGATGCCATCAACGCCGCCGGCGGCGTCAACGGAAATCAGATCAAGCTTTCCATCGAGGACGACGTTTGCGACCCGAAGCAGGCGGTTTCGGTTGCCAACCGCATTGTCGCCAACGGCGTCAAGTTCATCGATGGCCACGCCTGCTCCGGTTCGAGCATTCCGGCTTCTGCCGTCTATGCCGAATCGGGCGCGTTGATGATGAGCCCGGCTTCGTCCAACCCGGTTCTGACCGATGACGCGGCAGCCAAGGGCTGGCCGACGATCATGCGCCTCTACACGCGCGACGACGCACAGGGCAATTTCATCGGGCCGTGGATCGCCAAGAAATATGCCGGCAAGAATGTTGTCATCCTGCACGACAAGAGCGCTTACGGCCAAGGCATCGCCGATGCTGTTCGCGCGACGATGAACGCCGGTGGCCTGAAGGAAGTCATGTATGAGGGCATCAATGCGGGCGAGAAGGACTATGCCGCGCTTGTCACCAAGTTGAAGGAATTGAAGGCCGATGTCGTCTATTTCGGCGGCTATCATCCGGAGGCCGGCCTGATCCTGCGCCAGACGGCGGAGCAGGGCTTCAAATTCCAGCTCATCATGCCTGACTCCATTGCATCGCCGGAATTCTGGCAGATTTCCGGCCCGGCGGGCGAGGGTACGATGTTCGTGTTTCCGTCCGATCCGCAGGCAAAGCCTGAGGCCAAGGAGGCGGTCGAGAAGATCAAGGCCGGCGGCTTCACGCCGGAGGGCTTCACGCTGTTTTCCTACGCTGTCGTCCAGGCCGTCGCCGAGGGTGTGAAGCGTGCGGGCACCGATGACCCGATGAAAGTTGCCGAAGCGCTGAAGAATGGCGAGCCGATCAACACGGTGGTCGGACCTGTCACCTTTGACGAAAAGGGCGACCTGAAAAATGCCAGCTATGACATCAACCAGTGGCACGACGGCAAATACGCCCCGATCCCACAGGATTGATACTGTCGCGAGACAGAAAAGAAATGGCCGGGGCGACCCGGCCATTTTCGTTTTCCCAGTCTGCTCCTGCGAAAGCGCCGCCTGTCAGGCCTCTTCCACAAACTTGACCAGAACCGTGCCGTCGCTGACCTGCTCGCCCTCAGCGGCTATGTCGGCAATTAGACCATCGTGCGGAGCCGCGATGGTGTGCTCCATCTTCATCGCTTCAAGGATCAGCAATGGCTGGCCCTTGGTCACGTTCTCACCTTTGGCTGCCCGTACGACCTTCACCAATCCCGGCATGGGTGCGCGCAGGCTGCCCGTTCCAGCCAACGCTTCGTCGGCACGGCCCAATGGATCCGACACTGAGAACGTGTGGCCGACTGCCCCCTCGAACACGGTGACGTGCCCCGGCCAGCGCGCCACGCGCTGATCCTTGACGGCAGCACGCTTGACGATCTCACCGTACAGCCTGACGGCAGCGCCGTCGGTTCCAGTCATGAGCCTGGCCGGAACCTCATGCTCGCCATACTTCAAGCGGATTTCACGCTCGAGCCCGTGGAAATGGGCATATCCGCTGATTCCCGACCATGGGTCATTCGAAGCCTGCCGTTCATTGAGACCCGATGCGGCAAACGCCGCAGCGGCCACCGCAGTGGAGTCCGGCAAGGGGAGGGCCGTCAACGCGTCCTGATGCCTGCCGATCAAGCCGGTATCGACATCGCCGGCCGAGAAATCCCGGTCGCTTGCCAATGCGGCAAGGAAGGCGGTGTTCACCGTCGAGCCGGCAACTTCCGTTCCAGCCAGTACGTCTCGCAACGCCGCAAGGGAGGTTTCCCTGCTGCTGGCGTGGACGACAAGCTTGGCGATCATCGGGTCGTAGAAGGGTGATACGCTGTCGCCAGCACGCACACCGGTCTCGATGCGCATCGAAGCGTCCTGCGGGGGAACATCGGGGAATTTCAGGTGATGCAGCGTTCCGGTAGCCGGAAGGAAACCTTTCGTGGCGTCTTCGGCATAGAGGCGCGCCTCAAAAGCGTGGCCGTTGAGCGAGATTTCATCCTGCGTCTTCGGCAATGTCTCCCCGGAAGCAACCCGCAACTGCCATTCGACGAGATCAACGCCGGTGACCATCTCGGTCACCGGATGCTCCACTTGCAGACGCGTGTTCATCTCCATGAACCAGAAGCGGTCGGCTTGCAGGCCCTGCGAAGCATCGACAATGAACTCGATGGTGCCGGCTCCGGAATAGGAAATGGCCTTGGCCGCCGTCACCGCCGCCTCGGTCATGGCCGCACGCAGTTCCGGGGTCATGCCGGGAGCCGGAGCCTCCTCGATGACCTTCTGGTGACGGCGCTGAGCCGAGCAGTCGCGCTCGAAGAGGTGGACAGCATTGCCATAGTTGTCGCCGAACACCTGCACTTCGATATGGCGCGGCTTGTCGACATATTTTTCGACCAGCACCCGGTCGTCACCAAAGGCGGTCTTGGCTTCACGACGCGCGCCGGATAGCGCCTCGGCAAAATCGTCCGGGTCATCGACGCGCCGCATACCCTTGCCGCCACCGCCGGCTCGCGCCTTGATTAGTACGGGATAGCCGATCTCGCGTGCCTTGGAGGCCAGCACCACGATCTCCTGAGCCTCGCCGTGATAGCCGGGCACAACTGGCACGCCAGCTTTTTCCATCAGTCGCTTGGCTGCATCCTTGAGGCCCATCGCGCGGATCGAGGTGGCTGATGGGCCGATGAAGGTGAGGTCTGCCGCCACCACCTGATCGACGAAATCGGGGTTTTCGGACAGGAAACCGTAGCCGGGGTGGATTGCTTCCGCACCCGTCTCCTTCGCGGCCGCAATGATCTTGTCGCCGCGCAGATAGCTTTCTCCGACCGGGGAAGGGCCGATATGAACTGCTTCGTCCGCCATCTGGACGTGCAAGGCGCGAGCATCGGCATCGGAATAGACGGCCACTGTTTTCACGCCCAGCCTGCGAGCAGTGCGGATGACCCGGCAGGCGATCTCGCCGCGATTGGCAATCAGGATTTTAGAGAACATTAGTGCAAACCTCCCGAAGCCGTTTGCAGGGATGAAAGGGCGTGGGCGAAGTTCATTTGTAAATCTTGTTCAAGGCGCATCGGTCACATCCTGAACACGCCGAACTTCGTTTCCGGGATCGGCGCGTTGAGCGCGGCGCTGAGGCTGAGAGCCAATACATCCCGCGACCTTGCCGGATCGACGATGCCGTCGTCCCACAGCCGCGCAGAAGAGTAGAGCGGATGGCCTTCGCGCTCGTATTTCTCCAGCGTCGGTTGCTTGAAAGCGGCTTCTTCCTCGGCACTCCAGGTGCCGCCCTTACGCTCAATGCCTTCGCGCTTGACCAGGGCGAGCACCATCGCCGCCTGCTCGCCGCCCATGACCGAAATGCGCGAATTCGGCCACATCCACAAAAACCGCGGGGAGTAGGCGCGGCCGCACATGCCGTAATTGCCGGCGCCGAACGAACCACCAATAATCATCGTGACCTTCGGCACTTGCGCGGTCGCGACCGCCATCACGAGCTTGGCGCCGTCCTTGGCGATGCCGCCAGCCTCGTATTTGCGGCCGACCATGAAACCGGTGATGTTTTGCAGGAAGACCAGCGGAATACCGCGCTGGCAGCAGAGCTCGATGAAGTGCGTGCCCTTAACTGCCGACTCGGAAAACAGCACGCCATTGTTGGCGATGATGCCGACCGGCATGCCGTAGAGGTGGGCGAAGCCCGTGACCAACGTAGTTCCGTAATTCTGCTTGAATTCATCGAACTCCGAGCCGTCGACAATGCGGGCAATGACTTCGCGCACGTCGTAGGGCTGGCGCATGTCGGTGGGTACAATGCCGTAGATTTCATCTGGTGCATAAAGCGGCGGGGCAGGTTTCTGCAGGCTGAGGCCTATCGTCTTGTTCCGATTCAAGTTCTTCACGATGCGGCGGGTGATGGCGAGCGCGTGCTCGTCATCGACGGCGAGATGGTCGGCAACACCGGATTCGCGCGTATGCAGGTCGGCGCCGCCAAGGTCTTCTGCGCTGACTTCCTCGCCCGTCGCAGCCTTCACCAGCGGCGGGCCGCCGAGGAAGATGGTCGCCTGCTTGCGAACCATGATCGATTCATCCGCCATCGCCGGAACATATGCGCCGCCGGCAGTGCATGAACCCATGACGCAGGCAATCTGCGGGATGCCCGCCGCCGACATGGTGGCCTGGTTGTAGAAGATGCGACCGAAATGATCGCGATCGGGGAATACCTCGTCCTGGTTGGGCAGGTTGGCGCCGCCGGAATCGACGAGGTAGATGCAAGGCAGATTGTTCTGAAGGGCGATTTCCTGCGCCCGCAGGTGCTTCTTCACGGTAAGCGGATAATAAGTGCCGCCTTTCACCGTGGCATCGTTGACCACCACCATGACTTCACGGCCTTCGACGCGGCCTATGCCGGCGATCATGCCGGCGGACGCGATGTCGCCGCCGTACATGTCGAAGGCGGCGAACTGGCCGATCTCCAGAAAAGGCGAGCCGGTGTCGAGCAGTTGCGCCAGCCGGTCGCGCGGCAACAGCTTGCCGCGGGTTACATGGCGGTGGCGGGCTTCCTCCGAGCCGCCACGCTGTACATGCGCGGCTTTTTCCGAGATGTCGGCGACGAGCGCCCGCATCTTTTCGGCATTGCTGCGAAAGGTTTCGGAGGAGGGGGAGAGTTGCGAATGCAGGACGGCCATTGCTAGACCTCTTCGGACATCATCTCGCGGCCAATCAGCCAGCGGCGGATTTCAGAGGTGCCGGCACCGATCTCATAGAGCTTGGCATCGCGCAGCAGGCGGCCGGTCGGGTAATCGTTGATGTAGCCGTTGCCGCCCAGGAGTTGGATGGCGTCGAGCGCGCACTGCGTCGCCTTTTCCGCTGCATAGAGGATGCAGCCGGCGGCGTCCTTGCGGGTGGTCTCGCCACGGTCGCAGGCGGACGCCACGGCATAGACATAGGCGCGGCAGGCGTTGAGCGTGGTGTACATGTCGGCAAGCTTGCCCTGGACGAGCTGGAAGTCGCCGATCGGACGGTCGAACTGCTTGCGCTCGTGGACGTAAGGAACGGCGACGTCGAGGCAGGCGGCCATGATGCCCAGCGGCCCGCCGGCAAGCACCGTGCGCTCGTAGTCGAGGCCGGACATCAAGACTTCGACGCCGCGCCCTTCTTCACCGAGTACGTTCTCGAACGGCACTTCGACATTGTCGAACACCAGTTCGCCGGTGTTGGAGCCGCGCATGCCGAGCTTGTCCAGCTTCTGCGCCACGGAGAAGCCCTTGAAGCCCTTCTCGATCAGGAAGGCGGTGATGCCGCGCGATTTCCGTTCCGGGTCGGTCTTGGCATAGACGACGAGCGTGTCGGCATCCGGTCCGTTGGTGATCCACATTTTTGAGCCGGTGAGCACGTAACGGTCGTTTTTCTTCTCGGCGCGCAGCCGCATCGAGACGACGTCGGAGCCGGAGCCCGGTTCGGACATGGCGAGCGCCCCAACCGCTTCGCCCGAGCAGAGCTTCGGAAGGTACTTTTCCTTCTGCTCCTGAGTGCCCCAGCGGTTGATCTGGTTGACGCACAGGTTGGAATGCGCGCCGTAGGAAAGGCCGACCGAGGCGGAGGCGCGGGAGATTTCCTCCATCGCCACGACATGGGCGAGGTAGCCCATGCCGGTGCCGCCGAAGGCGGGGTCCGCCGTCATGCCGAGCAGGCCGAGCGCGCCGATCTCCTGCCACAGATGGGCCGGAAACTCGTTGCTGCGGTCGACTTCCGCCGCCAGCGGCGCGATCTTTTCCTGGGCAAAGCGCTGGACGAGATCGCGAAGGGCGGCGACGTCCTCGTCAAGCCCGAAGTTCAGCGCGTGTGTGTACATGGTTTTGCTCCCGGCTCGTTGTTGCGCCGACAAGGCGCCCAACGAGGCGCATTGTCATGGAAAGATAGGTCTCTGTCACGCCGGCCACCGACAGCCGCTCGCCCGGCCGGAACCAGACGATGACGCCGGTCATCATCTGGATCAGCGCCATGGCCGTCAGCCCGGTGTCCTCGATGGTAAAGCTGCCGTCTTCGCTGCCCTCGCGCAGGATGGTGCGCAGTTCCTTCTCGTAGGCGGTGCGCAGCTTGAGGACCTGCGTCAGCCGCTCGGGCGAGAGGCTGCGCAATTCCATGTTGGAAATGTGCGTGGATGGCCGCCGTTCAATATGGAACGCGATGTGGTTGGTGACATAGGCGATGAGGCGCGTCGTCGGGTCCGAAGTTGCGGGGCGAGCATCGTTCCAGGCGCCAAGCAGGGCGTCCATATGCTCGTGCATCAGGCTGAACAGAAGGTCTTCCTTGGTGGGGAAGTAGCGATAGAGCGCCGCCGCCTGTACGCCGACCTCGGCCGCGAGCTGGCGCATCGACACGGCCTCGTAGCCGTAGCGCGCGATCAGCTCGACCGCTGCCTCGCGGATCGCCGCTTCGGTCTTTTCGCCGTCTGAACCGGTCGTGCGTGCCATTATTTCTCCAATGGCGAAATAATAAAACGAACGTTCAATTAATTCAAGAGGCGATAGCTATTTCGCGGGCAAGCCGGGTTTAGCCGAGGCGGTTCGCGGCGTCGGGTTTTCGTCTTGTCATGCCGGCAAGGACAAATGGTCCGGCTACAAGCACCGCAGCTAGGCCTGAAAAGGCAGCTAGGCTAGGCAGATGAGCGGGCACTTCACCCAGGTCAGGGCGGACGAGGCTTGCCGTGTTGAAGGATTCCGCGCTGTACTGGCACTGCACGAAAGAAGCCTGGTTGCGCACCATGTCGACATCGATACGCGAAATCAGGTCTTCGACGGCCTGCCTGTCGGGCGATGTCTGGCGCATATAGGCGAGTAGTTCGCGTGCCGCTGACAGATATGCGTGGCTGCATTCGTTGAAGGGGCTGGTTTCGTCCTTCAGGCTACCAGGTACCAAACCCCAAAGGCAGTATGTGTACTGGATGGCGCCGAAGTTCTTCAGTCGGTGGAAGGTTTCGTCGGTGCGGCTTTGACGCTCGGCCAAGTCAAGTATTTCGTTGCGATAGTCCGAAATCACGGCCATCTGGCCGTGCGAAAGGCTGGCTATTGGGATGCCGCTCATGTCGCCATCGGATGTTCGCCGGTGGGCAAGTGCCTCTGCGGACGCCAGCGCGGTGAGGCCGAGGCAAAGGATGGCAGCGGTGCATTTCGAGTGGGAAACGCGCCGCCGCATAGTTCTAGCGCAAGGTTGCGCGGTGGCTTGAACGGCTTGCGAAGCTCTTTTCTGCAAGAGCTCCGAATGCCAAGCCGATGACAGTCCAAAGCACGGCGTGCATGCCGAGCGAGGAGGTGCGGAAGCGCCACAAAAGATCGGCCGAATAGCCTTCCGGGATCTCGTTGATCGTCGGCAGCGCGCACTGGACGACGACCATGATGGCGATGAAGGCCGCAGCGCCGGCAATTCCGGCATTCCAGGCACCATGTTGGGCCCACAACCGCCGGGCAAGTGCAACGGCGGCAACCGAAGCTGCAATCGAGATCAGCAACATCACGAAGAACAGTTCCGTTCGTGCGCCGATGGTTTCAGGATTGCCTACGGCCGGCGGCGTTGCCGGGTATTTCAATGCGGGCGCAAGGACGATCGCAATGAAAGCGCCCAGTGCGAGCAGGGCGGCTGTGGCGCGCGGCCCAAGCGGACTAATCCGCCCGTAGACATAGGCAAAGACCAGCGCGAACAATCCGCCGATGGCGGCGCCATAGATGACGGAACCCGTCAGCAGGCCGATGCCTGCCTGCGTACCGCGGCTGACCAATTCGGGCTCTTCTTCAGCCGCTTGCCCGGAAGCAGCTGCTTCCGCCGAAGCCATCTGCTCTTCATAAGCAATGGCGCGGTCGATTTGGGGTTCACCGAAAATACGTGCAAATCCAAATGCAAACAGCCCTGCCAGGATGCCGACCAGCATCCCGCGCAACAATAGACTTCCAACCATTTTCAGTCTCCTAGTGGCAGGGGAAACCGAGCAAATGGCGGGCGTCATGAACGAATTCATGCGTGTTCAGCCCCGAGACAAGCGTCATGGCGCCCTCTTCGGAACCAATGAAGTAAATCGCGATCAGCAAGAGCAGTCCGCCGAAAACCGCCCAAGGCAGGATTTCGCGCACAGGAATAGGCTGAGGTAGCGCACTTGGTGCGTAGGCGATATCGGACATTTCATAGCTCCTGGGATACTGCGTCCCGTTGATTCAGTGCCTGGTAGCGAGAAAAGTCCTGACTCTCGGCAATTTGCCGATCACAGTGGCGCGACCGTGCCGGATTTCCACCGGCTTCCAAACCCGTTACCTGTCAAAACAGTACCGGTGCAGTCCATGACTGTCAATGAAATGCGCAGTTGATAGGAGATAGAAGGTTCAAATCCCCGGGCGCGTAACTCATTAGGGTCTTTGGGATAAAAGCCGGAGTCATCATGACTACGCGATTGACCTTTTTGTGCAGTGGGGCAACCGAGGCTAATCGGAAGGGAGCCTTTCCGCTGGACGAACCGTTGGAGCCAAAAGCTGCCGAAGCCGCAGCAGTGCTCGCAGTCAGGTTGCGCAGGGCCGAGCGTGTGTTGACCAGCCCGCTGGTGCGAGCGACCCAGACGGCAAAGGCGTTCGCATTGGCAAGCGAGCCAGTTGAAACGCTGCGCGATCAGGATTTCGGCCGATGGGCAGGAAAGAGGATTTCCGAAGTACAGCAGTCGGAGCCGGAAGCGCATGCGATTTGGCTAAACGATCCGGAAGCCGCGCCACATGGCGGCGAATCGCTGGCCGAAATGGCGGCAAGAGTTGTGCCTCTCTTGGATGAACTCATGGCACTGAAGGGACATACGGTTGCCGTAACGCATCCGGCCGTGATTCGCTTGGCGGTTGTCAGTGTTCTGGGAGCGCCTATGCCTGCCTTCTGGAAGATCGATGTCGAACCGCTAAGTATTACCGAACTCACCGGCGACGGCAGGCGCTGGGCACTGAGGATGAGCGGCCGGAACAGCTAACTGGCTGAATCGAAAATGTAACCCGACACGCCTAAACCGGCGTCAGTTGCCCCGTGCGGTAGCCAGAGCACCCGGCAATTCTTCGGAAAAAATATCCAGTTCGTGATCGAGGCCGACACTTACACGGATGCAGCGGTCGAGACCGGGTGCCATCGGTTTGCGGATGAAGACATCCCGCGCGAGCATCGCTTGCAGCAATTTGAGGGCGAAAGCGCCATCGCGCCCGCAATCGATGGTGACGAAGTTGGTGGCTGACGGGAGAGGAACGAGCCCGTTATCCATAGCAGCCGTAGCAATCTTCTGCCTACCGGCAGCGACACGATCAACAACTGATGCAAGGTAAGCTTGGTCTGCCAGTGCGGCTTCGCCGGCGATCTGGGCCATGCGGCTGACACCGTAGTGATTGCGGATCTTCTCGAAAGCGGCGATTACCTGAGCTTCGCCAACCGCATAACCGCAGCGGATGCCCGCGAGACCGTAGGCCTTGGAGAAGGTCCGCATCCTGACCACGTTGGGTCGCGCGACATCGATCGGCGGCACAGCGGAGGCTGGGCCTAGTTCGCAATAGGCTTCATCAAGGATAAGCATGGTCGTTTCAGGTAGCGCTTCGATGAAGCGTTCGATTTCCGCTGCCTCCCACCAACTCCCCATCGGGTTGTCGGGGTTGGAGAGGTAGACCAGCCGTGCATTTTCCTTGCGCACCGCGGAAAGCAGTCCGGCAAGGCTTTCCCTGTCGTTCTCATACGGAACTGCAACCAGCCTTCCGCCGACGCCAGCGACATGGAAATTGAAGGTCGGATAGGCACCGAGTGATGTAACCACCGGCTCGCCGGGGGCGAGATACATACGCACAATCAGGCCGAGCAGGCCGTCAATACCTTCGCCAACGACAACATTTTGCAGTTGGACACCGTGGTGTGCCGCGGCAGCGACTTTGAGGTCATAATTGTCCGGGTCGCAATACATCCACATGTCGCGGGCGACTTCACTCATTCTGGCTATGACAGCGGGGGACGGGCCGAAACTGCTCTCATTGGCACCGATGCGAGCCTTGAAAGCCCTGCCGCTGGCACGCTGCTGCGCCTCTGGCCCGACAAAGGGAACCGTGGAGGGCAGTGCTTCGATGAGCGGGGTAAGGGGCGGGAGCATGAAATACCTGTTCGGCTTGGGTCAGTTCAATGGCTGGCAGTTTCCAGCTGGCCTTTCCGGTCCTGCGATATTGCTGCGCCGTCAAGGTTCGGGGAAAAATACCTAAGCCGTCCTTAAGTTACGGGCACATACTGGATCTAGGTCAATCTCTCGATCAGAGGTTGGAGCCTGTCGCCATAGCGCTTCCACAGGTTGACCGAGCCCTTGTACATCGGCTGGCGAACCTGTACGGCCGAGGCCGTGCGTACTGGCCGGTCGGTTTCATGGAAATTCAGGCAGGCTTCGTTCCACGGCAGCCCGAGGTGGCCAATCAGCGTGCGCGTTTGAGCCTCCTGATCGGCAACAAAATCCTCATAGCGCACGTCGTGGATCACACCTGGCAATACTCTGCGCCAGTGCGCCATTATGTCGGTGTAGAGGTTGTGGAAGTCCGCCAGTTCCTCAAGATCATAGCTGTAGGCGTGGCTATCACCGCGGAAATGCGTTTTGAAGATCGACAGGCATGTCGCAACGGCATCGCGCGCGCAGTGAACGATCCTGGCGTTCGGTAGCATCATGTGCAGGAAACCGATCAACATGAAATTGCCCGGCATCTTGTCGGTGACGTGCTTGCTGTCCGGATAATGCGCATGCAGCATTTGGAGATAGTCATTGCCTGCGTCGGCAAAAACTCTGTCCGGCATGTTTGCAATACCGGCCGGGAAGCCACCTTTCATATCCAGCGGAAAATTCCCGCCCACTGCCATTTTCAGGATCGATAACTCGCCGGCACCGCAGACTTCGGGGTGGCTGGCGATGATCTGTTCCACCAAGGTTGTTCCGGAGCGTGGCATTCCAACGATGAAGATCGGCGTCTCGTCGCGGATTGTGCTCGGTTTCCGCTCCCCGAAAAACTCAGCATTAAACGCTGCCTTCATTGCCTCGAAATCGGCACGGGTACGTGCCTTGTCGTATTTCACCCGCTTACGGTAAATGGCATTGCCTTCGGTGAAGAAATCAAAGGCACGATCATAGACCTTGAGGTCGTCATGGGCCTTGCCGAGCCCGAATGAGAGTTGCATTCGCTCGAGGCTGTCAGCGGCGGACCGCTGGTGCTGTGCCTGCATCGCGGCAAGTTCAGCATCGGCGTTCTCTTGCTGCTTGACCCGGGAAAGCATGAGCCAGGCTTTTGCCAGACCCGGCTGCACCGATAGGGAAGCACGAAACTGCATTATTGCTTCGGCAATCTGGCCTTTTTCCATCAGGCAGACGCCAAGCCCGTACAGAAGGTCGGCATCCTTGGGCCGAATAGACAAGGCTTCGCGGAACACCTCGATAGCGGTGTCCAACTTACCCGCTTCCTGCAGCGTTTCAGCCAACCCGATTCGGGCGCGCATATGAAATGGATGCAGGCTGATCGTGGCGCGAAATGTCTCTTCAGATGCCTCGAATTGACCGAGCTGCCGTTGCATGGAGCCGAGATTGTCTCGTGCGCCAAGATGGTCCGGCCTTTGCGCGATTGCTTTGCGGAAGGCTTCCGCGGCGGCATCGAGATTGCCCACGTCGCGCAGGACTGTGCCGTAGTTGTTCAGGAAATCGGGATTGTTCGCAGCTCCTTTGACGGATCGTGCGACCAAAGTCACGCCTTCCGGGCGGCCGGCCTGGTGCAGGAGAAGGCCGAGGAAATGCTGTGCGGCGACGTGATTTGTCTGTTGGGCGAGAACTCGCCGGTAGAGCGCCTCGGCATCTGCCAATCTGCCGGATTGATGCAGAGCCAGCGCCTGCTTTACCTGCTGGTCCAAAGCTCCGCCGACCGGCGGTTGTCCACCTGCTCCCCCCGTGGTGCTCCTGGCACCCTGCTGTCGTCTCAAAGCCCGGTTTATGATCGACCTGCCGCGTTTGGTGAGCCTTTAGCGGGTCTAAGCCAATACGCCGGAGGCTTCAAGGTCGGGGAGGGCGCTTCGCAGCCTTTCCCGAAAATGGAAACGGCCCGTGATCCGAAGATCACGGGCCGCAATTCAGATCAGCTTGTCAGCTGATTAGAACGAGCGCTGGAAGCGCAGGATGCCGCCGATGCCATCATCAACAGGCGTATCGTAGTAGTCAACTTCAGCCGTGACGACGAAGCCCGGGACAACCGTGTAAGCAACGTTGGCAACGACACCAAGGGTCTCAGCGTCGTCATACGAAGCCTGAAGGTTGAGCGCGGTCTTGTCGTTGACCTGGTAAGAGGCACCGCCCCAGACAGCCCAATCGCCACCCCAGTTCTTGTAGAAGTTCTGGCCGCCGTTCAGAGCATCGGTGACGTCATCCGACGTACCCCAACCGCCCATCACGAAGAGCGAGAGCTGCTCGGAAGCGTTCACGTCCAAGCGAACCTTGCCGGTGAACTCTTCCCAGTTGCTGTCGTAAGCGCCGACAGCCGAGNAGTACGAAGCCGCTTAGCCCCGTTAACAACTGCATTGCCACCCATCACGAAGAGCGAGAGCTGCTCGGAAGCGTTCACGTCCAAGCGAACCTTGCCGGTGAACTCTTCCCAGTTGCTGTCGTAAGCGCCGACAGCCGAGATGCCGCCCCAGCCCTGCGTGTACTTCGCGCCGACAACAACGTGCGGAACGTAGCTATCAAGCGTGTCAACACCAGCGCCTTCTTCGAGCGAAACCACGGCGGAGAAGCCGTTGCCAGCGTCGAAGTAGTAGCTGATCAGGTTGGTGCCGAAGGGACCGTAAGGAACGATCGTATCGTCGATGACGTTGCCAGCGTAGCCGGTGAAGGTCGAGAACACCGACTCGTCCTTACCAACGCGGAGACCGCCGAGCTGGATCCAGGCGAAGTTCAGGGACCAGCCTTCGCCATCGTAACCGTCGCGGCTGTTGAAGCGGTTTTCGGTGTAGGTCTTCAAGGTGCCGAGCTCGGTTTCCGAACCGGTCCAGGTGCGCAGCGNCCGACTCGTCCTTACCAACGCGGAGACCGCCGAGCTGGATCCAGGCGAAGTTCAGGGACCAGCCTTCGCCATCGTAACCGTCGCGGCTGTTGAAGCGGGTCTCAGTGTAGGTCTTCAAGGTGCCGAGTTCGGTTTCCGAACCGGTCCAGGTGCGCAGCGAGAGACGAGCCTGCTTGTGGTAGGTGTCGTTCAAGCCATCGCCACGCAGGTCGAGGACGTCATTGTGGCCTTCACGGTCACCAACGCCGATGTCGTAACGGACGTAGCCACCGATGCGCAGGCAGGTCTCGGTGCCGGGAATGTAGAAGTAGCCAGCGCCGTACACGTCGCAGATCTTGACGTATTCAGCCGGTTCCGGCTCGGCGACGACGACAGCGTCGGCGGCGCGCGCACCGGAGACTGCGAACAGGGCCGCAGCGGAGCCAAGAAGAAGGCTCTTAATGTTCAT
>NZ_LMFV01000061.1:26758-222077 GCF_001427285.1 Mesorhizobium sp. Root552 | reverse complement strand
AGACGCGCACCGCGCCTCTCCTTCGAAAGTGACATTACCCATCGATCCGCCCGGTTCAACAATGATCGTACCGCCAATGGGCTATGGTGAATGCTATCCACTGTTGTTGTTGAACAAATGACACGATTTAGGCCCGAGCCGAAAGCACTCGTTAACCATAGGGCGGTCCGACGCTCCTGCGCTGGGCTTTTTGTGGCCTCGAAGCATGGAATCAACCCGATCGCCGGCCGCACTTTGGCAAGTTGGCCTTGGTGGGAGCCGATATTTGCAAGGTTGGAGGCATTTTTCCAAGATTGCGGCGCACCCCTTATTGATTGTGCCGCCCCTTTTCTTTATCCACCGCCGCAACGGAGAGGTGGCCGAGTGGTCGAAGGCGCTCCCCTGCTAAGGGAGTAGAGGTCAAAAGCTTCTCGTGGGTTCGAATCCCATCCTCTCCGCCAGTCCTTATTTATCTCACGCCAATTCGCTTCGCTCGCGGCTCCGATAGGGTGCGCTGACCGCGCGATACCCCGGCCGGCTTGCGGGCGCTCCGCATCCGTTGAGGTGAGGGGTGATCAAGCACGCTGCGTCCGGTGGAGAAAGGCCGTGATGGTCTGCGGCAGGTTTCCCGTTTCCAGGAACGGGGCGTGGCCTTGCCCCGCGACGATGACGGTTTCCATGCCGGGATGGTGGCGCTGCATCGCCTCCAAGGTCGCGACCGAAAGCAAGCGGGAGTGTTCGCCGCGAATGGCGAGCATGGGGATTTGCGCCAGCGCATCGAATTGCGGCCACAGCGTCGACAGGGGTTGGGTGAAGTCGATCCCGGCAAGGGTATCCACCAGCGCCGGGTCGAAATCCGGCAGGAATTGGCCATTGTCCTCGCGGTAAAGGGCGGCGACCATGCGTTCCCAATCGTGTTGGCCAAGCGCCGGGAAGTCTGCGCCGTGAGCGGCTTGTTGCGCTGCGACCGCTTGTGCAAAGCCGAGTGGATGGGGTGAGCGCTGCAGATAGGAGCGGATATTGGCAAGCCCCGCGACCTCAATGACCGGGCCGATGTCGTTGAGAATGATGGCTTTCAGTATGCTTGGCTGCATCGCGCCGAGCACATTGATGATGAGGCCGCCGCGCGAGGTGCCGATGAAGGCCGCCTGCTCGATGCCGAGGGCGGAAAGTCCAGTGAGAATGTCTGCTGCTTCGATGCCGACATTATAGTTGTGCAGGTTCGGATCGTGATCGGACTGGCCGCGCCCGCGGTAGTCGAATGCCACCACCTGGCGGGGATTCGGGGAGCCCTGCGACAGATGGAGCGCCAGTTCATGGAAGTCGCGCGCGTTGCGGGTGAGGCCGGGGAGGCAGACGACTGGCCATAGGTCTGGCCGCGATTGCCCATAGATGCGGGCGTGAAGCCGCAATCCATCCGCGGATTGGTAGAAGAAGTCGGAATAGGTCTGGTTGTGCGCGGCGATCATGGTGGCGATTGGTATCGATATGGCGGGGAGGGGTCAAACGCGAGACATATCGTGCCGGGATGCGCCCAGGTGGGCCTTCTGCATCGCCATCGCTTTGCTCGCTTCCGGGATGACGAAGAGATGGTTGTGCTTGTTCATCGCCACGCCCGCTTTCGCGTCTGGGACTCTTTGCCCCGCYCTTAAGCTCCTCGCTACGCTCGTCGCTGGCGGGGACCCCGAGGAATGGCCAGACGGCTGGCCAAGGTTCGTGCTTTATGGTTGCCACGCCCGGCAAATGCCGTCTGGCCATTGTCAAAGAACTGACCATTGCCTTTGAAGCGCAGGTCGGGAAGACGGGCGGCCGTTCGGTCGCTCGTTTAGGTAGATAGCGCGGCCTCGCGGCCGCCCGTCCGGTGTCTGTCATCCCGTCGACCGGTCCCAAGACCGTCCGATGGGCTCACCCTGTCGCGACGATCAGACGAAATGCGTCTCCTGCCGCCACGGGTTCTCTTTCCTTTGTCATGGAAAGCCCGCCGCAGGACGCCGGCCTGTCGGATGCCCTCGGGTCCATTGGGCCGAACCAATGGGGGGAGGTCACCGCCGCCCTRACCGTTGCCCGGTGCGCAGCCGGTTCCCGCAAGAGCGATGGGACGGATTATGGGGGAGCGCGGAAGGGTGAGGATAAGTAGGGTGAAAGTTTCTGCGAGGAATGAGCAGGATCAAAGGGTTGGCGTGGGGTGTGGATAGGCAAGTGGGTAGTTCGGTCCACATCTGGCCCGCTTGGCGCTGCCCCTCACCCTTACCCTCTCTCCCTCCTCAGGGGGAGAGGGGGGCGTCGGCATTTGCGCCAGACACCCCTCATCCGACCTCGCTTCGCGTTGCTCGGTTCGGCCACCGCCCGGCCCTTCGCTATGGCTCAGGGCGTTCGTTGCTAGAAAAGCCAAATCGTTGGCTTTTCTTGGCCTTCGGCCACCGCGCCTCACCCCACAAGGGGCGAAGGTAAGGTTTGCAAAACCGCCTCTGCCAATCTCCAGCGTTGGTCATTTGCAGGAGCTGTTCATGCCAGCGGCTCCTTCGCCCCTCGTGGGAGAAGGTGGCCGAGCGAAGCGAGGTCGGATGAGGGGTAACGAAGCGTGGCGATACTGGCCTTCCACCCCTGCAACGCCGGCATGCGAATTGACGCTGGCTTTTTGCCGGCAATTGCACTATATGCGCCGCAGCATCGCGCCGGAAAGCGCGGTCATGAGTGGCCTTTGCTGGACGACATCCCGGCTCCAGGCGTCCCGTTTCCTCAAACATACAAAGGAAAAGCACGATGTCGATTACTGCCGAACGCAAGCAAGAATTGTTGGCCGAGTTTGCCACTGCCAAGGGTGACACTGGTTCCCCGGAAGTGCAGGTCGCCATCCTCTCCGAGCGTATCAAGAACCTTACCGAGCACTTCAAGGGCCACAAGAAGGACAACCACTCCCGTCGTGGCCTGCTCGCACTCGTCTCCCAGCGCCGCAGCCTGCTTGATTATCTCAAGCGCAAGGATGATGCGCGCTACCAGACGCTGATCGAGAAACTCGAACTGCGTCGCTGACGAAACTATCGGCGGGCTCTCGAAAGAGAACCCGCCGCTTGCATATTCGGGCCTGTGTAAAAAGGTAATAGGCCCAACCGGTTTCGACGCAGGAAAGGGCCACGTCGAAGCCGCCCATGGACGGTCATGGGGCAGGATTGCAGGTTGCTTGCCCCCGGCTTTGCGCCGGATCTTACAAGCTGCCCGTTGTCTTGCCCGTGGCTGCCCGAAAGAAGCCAGGAAAGCATAGTCGCGCATGAGAATTCTGCGCGGCCTTTCCGCATATGAAGGACAAGACATGTTCAACCAACACAAAGTGGAAATCGAATGGGGCGGCCGTCCGCTCATCCTGGAAACCGGCAAGATCGCCCGCCAGGCTGATGGAGCCGTGCTCGCCACCTATGGCGAAACCATGGTTCTGGCCACCGTCGTCTCGGCCAAGGAACCGAAGCCCGGCTTCGATTTCTTCCCGCTGACCGTGAACTACCAGGAAAAGACCTACGCAGCCGGCAAGATCCCCGGCGGCTATTTCAAGCGCGAAGGCCGTCCGAGCGAAAAGGAAACGCTGGTTTCGCGCTTGATCGACCGCCCGATCCGCCCGCTTTTCGCCGATGGCTACAAGAACGACACGCAGGTTGTCGTCACCGTCGTTCAGCACGATCTTGAGAACGATCCCGACATCCTGTCGATCGTTGCCACCTCCGCCGCGCTGACCTTGTCGGGCGTTCCGTTCATGGGCCCGATCGGCGGCGCCCGCGTCGGCTACATCAACGGCGAATATGTGCTGAACCCGCATCTCGACGAGATGCCGGAATCCAAGCTCGACCTCGTTGTCGCCGGCACTGCCGACGCCGTGCTGATGGTCGAATCGGAAGCCAAGGAACTCGACGAAAAGACCATGCTCGACGCGGTCATGTTCGGCCACCGCTCCTTCCAGCCGGTCATCGAGGCGATCATCAAGCTCGCCGAAGTGGCCGCCAAGGACCCGCGCGACTTCACCTCGCCGGATTATTCCGCACTCGAAGCCGAGATGCTGAAGATCGGCGAAGCCGAGCTGCGCGAGGCCTACAAGATCACCGACAAGCAGTCGCGCTATGCCGCCGTCGACGCGGTGAAGGCCAAGGTCAAGGCAGCGTTCACGCCGGCCGAAGGCGAGGAAGCCAAATATTCCTCCGAGCAGGTTGCGACCGTGTTCAAGGAACTGCAGGCCAAGATCGTTCGCTGGAACATCCTCGACACCGGCTCGCGCATCGACGGCCGTGACCTCAAGACGGTCCGCAAGATCGTTTCCGAAGTCGGCGTCCTGCAGCGCACCCACGGTTCGGCGCTGTTCACCCGCGGCGAAACCCAGGCGCTGGTCGTTGCCACGCTGGGCACCGGCGAAGACGAGCAGTATGTCGACTCGCTGACCGGCATGTACAAGGAGAAGTTCCTCCTTCACTACAACTTCCCGCCCTACTCGGTTGGCGAAACCGGCCGCATGGGTTCGCCGGGCCGTCGCGAAATCGGCCACGGCAAGCTGGCCTGGCGCGCAATTCGCCCGATGCTGCCGAGCGTCGAGCAGTTCCCCTACACGCTGCGCGTTGTCTCGGAGATCACCGAGTCGAACGGTTCGTCCTCGATGGCGACCGTTTGCGGTACCTCGCTGGCGCTGATGGATGCCGGCGTTCCGCTGGCAAAGCCGGTTGCCGGCATCGCCATGGGCCTGATCAAGGAAGGCGAGCGTTTCGCCGTTCTGTCCGACATCCTGGGCGACGAGGATCACCTTGGCGACATGGACTTCAAGGTGGCCGGCACGACTGGCGGCATCACCTCGCTGCAGATGGACATCAAGATCGAGGGCATCACCGAGGAGATCATGAAGGTTGCGCTCGAGCAGGCCAAGGGCGGCCGCGAGCACATCCTGGGCGAGATGTCGAAGGCGCTTTCCGGCGCCCGCTCCGAGCTTGGCGAGTTTGCGCCGCGCATCGAGGTCATGCACATCCCGACCGACAAGATCCGCGACGTGATCGGCTCCGGCGGCAAGGTCATCCGCGAGATCGTGGAAAAGACCGGCGCCAAGATCAACATCGAGGACGACGGCACGGTGAAGATCGCGTCTTCGAACGCCAAGGAAATCGAGGCGGCCAAGAAGTGGATCCACACAATCGTGGCCGAGCCGGAAGTGGGCGAAATCTACGAGGGCACGGTCGTCAAGACCGCCGACTTCGGCGCATTCGTCAACTTCTTCGGCCCGCGCGACGGCCTGGTCCACATCTCGCAGCTCGCCAGCGAGCGTGTCCAGAAGACCACCGACGTGGTCAAGGAAGGCGACAAGGTCTGGGTCAAGCTGATGGGCTTCGACGAGCGCGGCAAGGTTCGCCTTTCCATGAAGGTTGTCGATCAGGCGACCGGCAAGGAAATCGTTCGCGAGAAGAAGGCCGACGGCGAAGAAGACGCCGCCTGATAGGCCTCGCATGAAGGACAAAGCGGGCGCGCCGGAAGGTTGCGCCCGTTTTCTTTTGGGTGGCTGTTCAATGGTTCGGGTAAAGTTCTGCCATGACTGCTGAAGCGCTGAAGGCGCTGTTTTATCCGTTCGACGCGGAGACGCTGGCAGCGCCAGCCAAGGACGCCCGCGTGCTGTTTCTAGGCGCAGAGCCGGGGTTCCGGCTGCCGGAGGGTTTTGCGGCGGAAGTGCATTGCGTGCAGGGTTTTCGCCCGCACGTCCGGGCGCTTGAAGCGGCGGGGCGCCAGGTTGCACCGCGCGCGGACGGCGAGGGTTACGGTGCTGCGCTTGTGCTTGCCGGGCGGCATCGCGGGCAGAATGAGCTGTGGATCGCGGAGGCTTTGGAGCGCGTCGCGCCGGGCGGCCTGATCCTTGTCGCCGGCTCAAAGGACGACGGCATTGCCTCGTTGCGCAAGCGCATCGGCGTACTGGTGGACGTCGAGGATGCGTTGCCGAAATATCATGGCCTGGCGTTCTGGTTTCGATGCCCGGTCGAAAAAGATGCTGCGGCGACGTTGCGGGAGGCCAATCCGCCGGTGCTGGTCGATGGCCGATTTCGCACATCGCCCGGCATGTTTTCGCACGAGAAGATCGATGCAGGGTCAAAGCTGCTGGTCGAGAACCTGCCTGAGGGTGTTTCAGGCCGTGTTGCCGATTTCTGCGCCGGTTGGGGCTACGTTGCCGCCGAGGTCGCGGCGCGGTCGAAGAGCCTGAAGGCGCTTGACCTTTACGAGGCGGATTTCGAGGCGGTCGAGGCGGCGAAGAAGAATGTGCAGGCCGAATGCCCGGTGCGCTTCTTCTGGCGTGACCTGATCGCAGAGCCGGTCGAGGAGCGTTACGACTGGATCTTCATGAACCCGCCGTTCCATCAGGGCAGGGCGGCGGAGCCGGATATCGGAGTTGCGCTGATCAAGGCTGCGGCCAAGGCGCTGAAATCCGGCGGCAGGCTGGCGATGGTGGCGAACCGGCAATTGCCCTATGAGGCGACGCTTGCCGCCTCGTTCTCGACCGCAGGCGAGCTTGCCCGCGACAACCGCTTCAAGGTGCTGCTGGCGCGGCGATAGGCATGGCCGCCGGTTGTGGTTGGATCAGCCCTTGTCGCTGTCCATCCGCTTCAGCTCGTCCAGCGTCGGCATCGAGACGATGTGATAGCCGGAATCGACATAGTGGATTTCGCCGGTGACGCCGGACGACAGGTCGGACAAAAGATAGAGCGCCGAGTTGCCGACCTCGTCGAGCGAGATGTTGCGGCGAAGCGGCGAATTGCGCTGCTGGTAGCTGAACATATGGCGCGCATCCGAGATACCGGCGCCGGCAAGCGTGCGCACCGGTCCGGCGGAAATGCCGTTCACCCGGATGCCGCGCGGGCCGTAGTCGTTGGCGAGGTAGCGCACGCTGGCTTCGAGACCGGCCTTGGCGACGCCCATGACGTTGTAGTTCGGCATGACGCGCACCGAACCGGCATAGGTCAGCGTGATCATCGAGCCGCCTTCGCCCATGAGGCGGGCGGCATTGCGGGCGATTTCGGTGAAGGAATAGCAGGAGATGACCATCGTGCGGATGAAGTTGTCGCGCGTGGTGTCGGCGTAAGCGCCCTTCAGCTCGTTCTTGTCGGAAAAGCCGATGGCGTGGACGACGAAGTCCAGCCCGCCCCATGCCTTTTCAAGCTCGTCGAAAGTGGCCGTGACCGAGGCGCTGTCTTCGACATCGCACGGCACGACGAGCTTTGCGCCCAGCTGTTCGGCAAGCGGCTTGACGCGGCGGCCGAAGGCTTCGCCCTGATAGGTGAAGGCGAGGTCCGCGCCTTGCTCGGCAAGCTTCTGCGCGATGCCCCAGGCAATCGAATGGTCGTTGGCGACGCCCATCACGAGGCCGCGCTTGCCTTTCATCAAACCCTGCATGGTTGTGAACCTCTATGCCGAATAGCGTTGGAAAACCAACGTGGCGTTGGTGCCGCCGAAGCCGAACGAGTTCGACAGCACAGTATCTATCTTGGCATTGTCGATGCGCTTGCGCACGATCGGCATGCCTTCGAATTCCGGGTCGAGTTCCTCGATATGGGCGCTCTCGCCGATGAAGCCGCCCTGCATCATCAGGATCGAATAGATCGATTCCTGCACGCCGGCAGCGCCGAGCGAATGGCCGGTGAGGGACTTGGTGGAGGTGATGTTGGGCATCTTGTCGCCGAACACTTCGCGGATCGCGCCCATCTCCTTGGAATCGCCGACGGGCGTCGAGGTGCCGTGTGTGTTGATGTAGTCGACCGGGCCGGAAACGGTGGAAAGCGCCTGGCGCATGCAGCGGATCGCGCCTTCGCCGGAAGGAGCAACCATGTCGTAGCCGTCGGAGGTCGCACCATAGCCGACGACTTCGGCGTAGATCTTCGCGCCGCGCGCCTTGGCATGTTCCAGTTCTTCCAGGACCAGCACACCCGCGCCGCCGGCGATGACGAAGCCGTCGCGGTTGACGTCATAGGCGCGCGAGGCGCTGGCGGCCTTGTCGTTGTACTTGGACGACATCGCGCCCATCGCGTCGAACAGGTCGGACATGGTCCAGTCGAGGTCTTCATGGCCGCCGGCGAACACCATGTCCTGCTTGCCCCACTGGATCAGCTCGTAGGCGTTGCCGATGCAGTGCGCCGAGGTCGAGCAGGCCGAGGAAATCGAGTAGTTGACGCCGTGGATCTTGAACCATGTGGCAAGCGTTGCCGAAGCGGTGGACGACATCGCCTTCGGCACGGCGAACGGGCCGATGCGCTTGGGGCTGTTGTTCTTCAGCGTGATTTCGGCAGCTTCGACGATGGTGCGGGTGGAAGGACCGCCCGAACCCATGATGATGCCGGTGCGCTCGTTGGTGATGTCGCCTTCGCCGAGGCCTGCATCCACGATTGCCTGATCCATCGCGACGTGGTTCCAGGCGGCGCCTTGCGAGAGGAAGCGCAGCGCCCGGCGGTCGATCAAAGGCGTCGGATCGAGCGACGGAGAGCCCCAGACCTGGCAGCGAAAACCATGCTCGGCGAAGGAATCCGAGAAGCTGATGCCGGATTTCGCGTCATGCAGTGAAGCCTGCACTTCATTGGCATTGTTGCCAATCGAGGACACGATACCGAGACCCGTTACGACGACTCGTCTCATGGGCGGTTCCTTCCAGTTTGTCCGGCGCCGGTCAGGCGGCCGATCCCTGCTTCGACAGGCCGACCTTCAGGTCGGTCGCCTTGTAGATAGGCTCGCCATCGGCCTTGAGCCAGCCATCGGCAATGCCAAGCACGAGCCTGCCGCGCATGACGCGCTTGAAATCGATCCCGTATTCGACCTTCTTGACCGAAGGCGTGACCATGCCCTTGAATTTCACTTCTCCGGTGGAGAGCGCCATGCCCTTGCCTTCTTCGCCGAGCCAGCCGAGGAAAAAGCCGGTCAATTGCCACATGGCATCGAGGCCCAGGCAACCCGGCATGATCGGGTTGCCGATGAAATGGCAGGGGAAGAACCAGAGGTCCGGCTTGATGTCGAACTCGGCGCGGATGAAGCCCTTGTCGAACTCGCCGCCGGTCTCGCTGATCTCGGTGATTCGGTCGAACATCAGCATCGGCGGCGCAGGCAATTGTGCATTTCCCGGACCGAACAGCTCGCCACGGGCACAGGCAAGCAACTCCTCGTAACCGTAACTGGATTTCGCTGCCGCCATCAACACATCCCCGTTCAAGTCGGGCGGTCGGGCGCCCTTTTGTTGTTGTGTAGTAGCACAGTCCGTTTCAGGCCGGAAACCTGCACTCATCTAGCGATGTGGCTCTAACGCGCTGTTTTAGCCGGGTCAATGCGCGCTATTGATCGCTTTAGGGCGACAGAATATATCTGCTCTGGTAGCTTGGTTTGCATTGTTGTCCATTTTTGGCCCATATGGGCATGTTTGGATCGTTGAAACGGATTGTTGCGAACGGATGAGTTCGGTGGGTCAAAGCGAAAGGCACGCTGTGGATAAGCGGGTGCGAGATGCCGGTCTAAGACCGACTCGTCAGCGCGTTGCGCTGGCGGACCTGCTGTTTGCCAAGGGCGACCGCCATTTGTCGGCTGAAGAACTGCATGAGGAGGCGCTGGCGGCAGGCGTGCCGGTATCGCTCGCCACCGTCTACAACGCGCTTCACCAATTTACCGAAGCCGGGCTGTTGCGCATCCTGGCTGTCGAAGGGTCCAAGACCTATTTCGACACCAACACCTCGGATCACCACCATTTCTATATCGAAGGTGAAAACCGTATTTTCGATATCGAGAGCGGGCCAGTGAGCGTGGTCAACCTGCCGGAACCACCTGACGGCATGGAAATCGCCAACGTCGATGTCGTCGTCAGGCTACGCGCCAAGAAATAGCGAGCGAAGTTAACCGCCAAATGACAACGGCGCTGCTCAGGCTTGAGGGTGCCGCGCTGTGTCTTGCGGCGCTGGCGGGCTATTGGCTTTCAGGCGCAAACTGGTGGCTGTTCGCCATCTTGATCCTCGCGCCCGACCTCTCGATGCTTGGTTACCTCAAAGGCCCGCGCGTCGGCGCCTACGCCTACAACTGCTTCCATGTCACGCTTTGGCCGCTGGCACTGCTTGTCGGTGGCTATGTCGCAGGCAGTGCCCTGTGCGTCAGCATCGGGCTTATCTGGCTCGCCCATATCGGCATCGACCGGGCGCTGGGTTATGGGCTGAAGCTGCCGACGGATTTTCGCGATACGCATCTGGGCCGAATCGGCCGCGGCTGAAATCGCGACGGATGCGCCTGTGCCAGCTAGTGCATGTCTCCCGAAAGTGGGAACCGGTTTCGGGACAAAGACATGCATAAAATCAAGGAGCTAAAGCGTGTGAAGCGAATCTGAAAGATCGCGACACGCTTTAGGTCGTGGACTCATAAATATGATCGAAATGGCGCCTGGAACGACCGCAATCTGCCGCGTCGAACCGCTCGACCTAGTCCTTAACTTTTTCGCCGGGGTAGGCGCCCCATACCTGCGACTGGCTGATCCAGCCGGTCTGGCCGCCCAGGGTCATCTCGCACCACTGGCCGTCGCAGGATTTGATCGAACCGATCACGCCGGGCTCGACCATTGCCACGACGCCCGCGTCTTCGCGAGGCGCGCTATGGATGTTGATCTGCGTGCCCTTGCCGCGCTGCCACGGCGCGACGATCGCGGTGCGCTTGCCTGACAGCAAGGACTGGTTGATCCAGCCTTCCGAACCTTCCGCGTCGCGCACGCGCCGCCAGGTATCGTATTCCTGGATGATTTCCATCGGCAGGCCGGACTTGGTGTACATCCAGTCCACGGAGTAATTGACGCCGGGACCGACGCGGGAATTGACGCGCGCCGACTTCAGGCTGACGAATCGGGGCAATGGCAACCCGCTAGGGCCCAGCCGCACGTTCTGTGCGTTCGTCGCCGCCGATTGTGCAGACGCTGGCAGGGCGGCAAAACTGCTGCCCACGATCAATGCACTCAAGGCCAGGCGAAGCGACACGAGACCAGACACTTTCGTTCCCTTGCAATGGGTGAGGGTTCGTAACCCTGCTGCCCCTTTTTCTTTGTCATCCACGGCACCACTTGATACATGAGGCAATCGGGCCGCGACCGGTTTGCAGTTTCGCCCGTCTTGGTTAAAGAGGTCTCAACGTATCCGGGATCGAGGGAAATATGGCCGGCAAGAAGAAGCCTCTGGTCGTCATCACGCGCAAGCTGCCCGACCCGGTGGAGACGCGCATGCGCGAGCTTTTCGACGCGCGCCTCAATGTCGAGGACAGGCCGATGACGCAGCCCGAGCTTGTGGCTGCGGTCAAGGAGGCCGATGTGCTGGTGCCGACAGTCACCGACACCATCGACGCCGCCGTGATCGCGCAGGCGGGCCAGAACCTCAAGCTCATCGCGAATTTCGGCAACGGCGTCGAGAAGATCGACGTCGCCGCAGCGACCGCCAAGGGGATAACCGTCACCAACACGCCGGGCGTGCTGACCGAAGACACCGCCGACATGACCATGGCGCTCATCCTCGCCGTGCCGCGGCGGCTCACCGAAGGCGCAAACATTTTGCCGGACGGCAAGAAATGGGCCGGCTGGTCGCCGACCTGGATGCTGGGCCGCCGTATCTGGGGCAAACGGCTAGGCATTGTCGGAATGGGCCGCATCGGCACCGCGGTCGCACGGCGCGCCAAGGCGTTCGGCCTTTCCATCCACTACCACAACCGCCACCGCGTGTTGCAGGCGGTCGAGGATGAGTTGGAGGCGACCTATTGGGAAAGCCTCGACCAGATGCTGGCCCGCATGGACATCATCTCGGTCAATTGCCCCTCGACTCCGGCAACCTTCCATCTTCTGTCGGCCAGGCGGCTGGCGCTGATGCAGCCCAACGCCTACCTGGTCAACACCGCGCGCGGCGACCTGATCGACGAGGAATCGCTGGTAAAGCTGATCGATGGCGGCAAGATCGCCGGTGCGGGCCTCGACGTCTACGAAAACGAGCCGGCGCTCAACCCGAAGCTGCTCAAGCTCTCGGCCAAGGGCAAGGTGGTGCTTTTGCCGCATATGGGGTCGGCCACGCTGGAAGGCCGCATCGACATGGGCGAGAAGGTCATCATCAACATCCGCACCTTCTGCGACGGCCACCGTCCGCCGGACCGCGTGCTGCCGTTGAGGGCGTAAAACTCTTCCGTCAGTTTGGTAAGCTGATTGTACCGTTGGCCGCGACCTGAACGTTGCGGCCTTCGAATTTTTCGAAGGCGCTGCGGTCGAGCCGTATCGCGATCGGGCCTTGCCACGCCATTTCGCGCGCCACGATGAGGCCGAGCAAAAGGATGGCGTCCGGTTCGTGCAGGACGAGCGCGGCAGGCGCGTGGCCGTTGTGGACCAGTTCCAGAAGCACGGCGGATGCCGATGACGAGCCGATGGTGCCCGGCAGGAACAGGACGCGGCCCGCGATGCACTGACCGTGCTCAGGGTGCCGCACATCGGCGATGCGCCCGGTCTTCGGATCGACGCCGCCCCAGAAGCTGATCGGCTGGGTGAGGACCAGTGCCTCGCCTTCGCCGCTGCTGCCTGGAACAAGGATTTCGGCTCGTTCGCTCATGCCGCGCTATCCGTGAAGACGGGCTTGCCGGTGACCGCGCTTTCCACGCAATCGGCCAGCGAGCCGTAGAGCACCGCATAGCCGGTGTTGCCGGGCGCATAATGGGCGAACTTGCCGGAATTGGTCATGAGGACGCCGTTCGGCAGTTTGCCAAGGATCGGCGTCACCACCACGCAGGTGTCGGCGACGACGACGACCCCGCAAGCCTCCAGCGCCTTTCTGCGAGCCGTCTTGTCCAGCTCGGACACAACATGGCGCCCGGTGCAGGCGTGGATCGGAACGGCGAGCTTTCGGCCGGCAATCAGCCGTTCCAGACGCTCGAACTCCGCCAGCGACAGATGCGGACTGCCGATGGCGACCGCGTCGATGGTCTCGGCGTGCGCGGCGGTGGAGAGTCCGCGCTGTGCCGTGGCAATCATCTGCGAGGTGACCTTGATCGTACGCTCGGGCGCGACGTGGCCGAGGGCTGTCTCCACGTCGGGCGCTTCGGGCGTCACGCCGGCAATGTGGAACAAGCCGACGGCACCGGAGGAAGCGGCTGCGGCGCCGAAGGCTTTCAGCACGTCTTCGCCCGGGTGCGTCGCGATGCCTGCCACGACACCGATGGCGGTGCCGGTCTCGCGGCCATAGAGGCTGCCGAGGACCGGCCACGCGATTTCCGAGGCGAGGAAGGCAGGGGGCAGGGCGGAGACATTGAAGACGAGCCGGGCGCGCCGGTTTTCCGCCCGGTGCAGGCCGTAGTCGGGTGCGCGCCCGGCGATGGCGCAGGCGATGTCGAGGAAGTCGCCATAGCGGTTGGTGCGCGCGCCGAGCACGGAATTGCAGAAGACGACGGCGTTGGATTCGCCCCAGGCGACATCGCTGCCGAAGGCGGGCCGGTGGCCGGCCTGATAGGGTGTGCAGGTCCAGCTCTGTTCGCAGCCTAGCTTGCGGTAGGCTTCCATCATCCGCCGCGCCATGCCGCGCTGCGGTTCTTCCAGCCTGACGCGCGAGCAGCCCATGAGGTCGAGCGCGCCGACATTGAGCGTGGAGCGCACGGCGACTTGTGCTCCGCCTTCCACCAGTCTCTCGGCAAACAGCGTGCCGGAATCGCCGTGATAGAGCGCGCCGTCGATATGCGCGGAGGCGATCGGGATGAGACGCGGCGCGGCAAGCAGCCGGGCGCTTTCGGCAACGATGCGCATGGCGGCAGCGGCCCCTTCGCCGCGACCGCCGGAGGCGATGGCCTGTTCCTCGGCGGTCAGCGCGAGGGCCATGTCAGCGCCTCTTGTAGCGGATGGTGTCGAAGCGCGCGGCGAGCGCGTCGTAGAGCAGAAGCCGGCCGACGAGCGGCTCGCCGATGCCGGCGATGAGCTTGATCGCCTCCATCGCCTGAAGCGTGCCGATGACGCCGGTGAGCGCGCCGACCACGCCAGCGGCGGCGCAGGACGGCACGAGGCCGAGCGGCGGCGGCTCCGGGAACAGGTCGCGATAGGACGGGTTTTGCGTACCGTCGGCGGCCGTCTCGAACGGCTTCAGCACCGTTACCGAACCATCGAAGCGGCCGACGGCGGCGTGGACCAGAGGGCGCTTTTCCTGCTCGCAGGCGTCGGCAACCGCATAGCGTGTGTCGAAATTGTCCGAGCCGTCGATGACGAGGTCGTATTGCGCGACAAGGGCAGGGGCGTTTTCGGCGGTAAGGCGGAACGTATGCAGTTCCACGGCAACGGATGGGTTGATGCGGGCAATGCTCGCCTTGGCGCTTTCGCCTTTCGGGGTGCCGAGGGACGCCGTATCGTGGATCACCTGCCGTTGCAGGTTGGAGAGCGAGACGGTGTCGTCGTCGATGACGCCGAGCGTGCCGACGCCGGCAGCGGCGAGATATTCCAGCACCGGCGCGCCGAGGCCGCCAGCGCCGATGACCAAAACGCGCGCCTTCTTCAGCTTGCGCTGGCCCGCGCCGCCGATTTCCGGCAGCACGATGTGGCGCGCGTAGCGCTCAAGTTCTTCATCGGTAAGTGGCGGCAGTGGTGTCATCACCGGACCATAGCCTTGGGCAGAAATCTTGTCAGGCGCTATCGGTGGGGCCAGCAGTGCCGTGATCGACGGTAAGGAACTGCGCCCTGCCTTGCAGGCTGGAGAAAAGAGCGGCGTCGGTGCCGGTCATGAAGGTCTGGCAGGCGAGGTCTTCAAGGATCGAAAACAGGGCTGCGCGCCGACCGGCGTCGAGATGCGCGGCGATCTCGTCGAGGAGCAGGATCGGCGTCATGCCCGATATTTCCGCGGTCAGGCGTGCGTGCGACAACACGATGCCGACCAGAAGCGCCTTCTGTTCCCCGGTGGAGCACAGGTCGGCGGGCATCGCCTTGGGGCGATGGCGCACGACGAGATCGGAACGGTGAGGGCCGCTCAGCGTGCGGCCTGCCGCGCGGTCGCGTTCCCGGCCGGCGGCAAGTGCGCGGCGAAATTCCTCCTCGACATCGACAGCGGGCAGGTTGCCGATCCGGCTCTCGAGATCGCCGGCAAGCGCGATGTCGGCCTGCGGAAACGGTCCTTCGCCGGGCAGGCGCTCGATCATCGCGGTGAGTAGCCGCACCAGTTCGGCGCGCGCGGCGGCTATCGCCACGCCGGTTTCCGCCATCTGCGTTTCGATGGCTTCGAACCATGCGCCATCGCGGGAATTGTCGGCGAGCAGGCGGTTGCGCCCGCGCATCGCCTTTTCATAGTCGAGCGCGCGCTGGCCGTGACTGGCATCGATGGCCAGCACCATGCGGTCGAGGAAGCGGCGGCGGTCGCCGGCAGGGCCAGTGAAGAGGGAGTCCATCGCTGGCGTCAGCCAGACGACGCGCAGCCATTCGAGCAGGTCGTCGGCGGACCGCGCCGCAGCACCGTTGATGCGCACGCGCCGCCCGGTTTCGCCGGCATCCGCGCCTGCAAACCCAGTGCCGATATCGGCATCGCCATTCGGTCCATCAAGCTTGGCGTGGAGGGCGAAACCGCCGTCGCCACCTTCACGCGCCACCTCGCCGTAAGGAGCGCGGCGCAGCCCGCGGCCGGGTGTGAGAAGGGATATGGCTTCGAGGAGGTTGGTCTTGCCCGCGCCGTTGTCGCCGGTCAGCACGACGGCACCCGGCTTCAAATCAAGCGAGAGGGCCGCGTAGTTGCGGAAATTGGTCAGCGTGATCCGGCTGATATGGGTAATGAGCGCCATTGGCCCGGTGCCTTATGGCGCACTCCTCTGCCCTTTGGGACAGAGGCGGGCGACGTGACTAGAATGGGTAGGACGCCGAATGCTCACACCCGCATCGGCATCAGCACATAGAGCGTGTTCTGGTCGTTGGTATCGCGGATCAGCGTCGGCGAACCGGCATCGGCCAGCATGAATTCGGCGTCGCCGCCGCTGAGCTGGGCTGCGACGTCGAGAAGGTAACGCGCGTTGAAGCCGATCTCGATGGGGTCGGAGGAATAATCCGCCGCCAGTTCTTCCGTGGCGCTGCCCGAATCCGGGTTGTTGACCGCCAGCGTCAACTGGCCTTCGGCAATGGAGAGCTTCACGGCCCGCCCACGCTCGGAAGAGATGGTGGAGACGCGATCGACGGCAGCCGCGAAGGTCTGACGATCGATGGTGAGCTTCTTGTCGTTGCCGGTCGGAATGACGCGCTGGTAGTCGGGGAAGGTGCCGTCGATCAGCTTGGAGGTGAGAACGACGCTGCCGACGGTGAAACGGATCTTGGTGTCGGAAAGCTCTGTGGTGACGGCGATATCCGGGTCATCGACCAGCTTCTGCAATTCGCTGACCGTCTTGCGCGGAATGATGATGCCGGGCATGCCCTCGGATCCCGCGGGAGCATCGATTTCGGCCCGCGCCAGCCTGTGGCCGTCGGTCGCGACCGAGCGCAGCTTCAGCTTGCCGCCCACTTCATGGACATGCAGGAAAATGCCGTTGAGGTAGTAGCGCGTTTCCTCGGTCGAGATGGCGAACTGCGTCTTGTCGACAAGGCCCTTGAGAGCTGTTGAATCGAGCCGGAAGATATGCGGGAAGGAGCCGGCCGACAATTCGGGAAAATCCGACTGCGGCAGGCACTGCAGGCGGAAGCTTGAGCGTCCGGAGGTGACGGTCATGGCATTGCCGTCTTCGTCGGTCTTCAGCATGACCTCGGCGCCCTCGGCAAGCTTGCGCACGATGTCATAGAGCAGGTGCGCCGGCACGGTCGTGGCACCGGGGCGCTCCACCTTGGCAGGCGTTGCCTCGGTGATCTCGAGGTCGAGATCGGTCGCCTTCATCTCTAGGCTGGCGCCTTCCGCATTCAACAGCACGTTGGAAAGGATCGGAATTGTGTTGCGCCGCTCCACCACGCGGTGAACGTGGTTAAGGGACTTGAGAAGGTTTGACCGTTCCAGAATTACACGCATGATGAAACAGGCTCACTTGAAGGAAAGGGCAGGTGTCCGAATCGGCAACCTGCCTCAGTCTGAACTGGCATAGAATTTCGTCAAACTGACAGGAAAAAGCCCCCGAACGCAAGCCCGCGCGCTGCAATCGGAGGCTTTGTGGATAACGACAAAGCCTTGATGACGGGCTCGCCTATGCCTGATCGTTGATCAGCCTTCTAAGCAGTTCCAGTTCCTGCGCCAGCGTGTTGTCCGCGCCCGACAAATCCTCGATCTTGCGCACTGCATGGAGCACCGTGGTGTGGTCGCGACCACCGAAGCGCCGGCCGATTTCGGGCAGCGAACGCGGCGTCATCACCTTGGACAGATACATTGCAACCTGGCGCGGCTTGACGATAGTGCGGGTGCGCCGGTTGGAGAGAAGCTCGGTCTTGGACACATTGTAGTGGCGCGCGACGATGCGCTGGATGTCTTCGATGCGTACTCGCTTCGGTTCGCCGGTGCGGTAGATATGGCCGAGAATCTCATCGATACGGTCGATGGTGATCTGCGGCTCGAACGACTGCCGGAACAGAAGCTGATTGAAGGCCCCTTCCAGTTCGCGTCCGCTGCCCGTAACCGTGCGCGCGACGTGTTCCAGAATGTCTTCTGAAATGGCCAGCGACTGGTCTTCCGACTTGGCCGACGCAAGCCGCAGCTTCAACATGGCAAGCCGCATGGAAAAATCGGGCGCCGACATTTCCAGCGCAACACCGCCGTTAAGCCGCGAACGCACGCGAGGCTCCAGCGATTCCAGTTCCGATGGCGGCCGGTCGGCGGCGACAACCACCTGCTTGGCGCTGTCCAGCAGCATGTTGATCAGATGGCAGAACTCATGCTGGATCGACTTGCCCTGCAGGAACTGCATGTCGTCGATGATCAGAAGATCGATGTCGCGCAACTGCTCTTTCAATGTCAGCGCATTGTTGTCGCGGATGGCGGTGGCAAAGCGCCACATGAAATATTCCGCCGTCAGGTAGACAACGCGCGACCTCGGGTTCTGGCGCAGCGATTCCGCGGCGATTGCCTGCAACAGATGGGTTTTGCCGAGGCCGACCGTGGCATGCAGGAAAAGCGGATTGAAGCGCACGGCGCTCGACTGCGATTCCGCGACCGCACGAGCGGCGGCGAAGGCCACGCGGTTCGACGGGCCCTCGATGAAAGAGGCAAAGGTATAACGCGGATCAAGCGGCGAACCGAGTACGCTTTGGCGGAACTCCGGCTCCGCAGCCCCATTCCGGTTTGCGGGAGCGCGCTCGGGCTTGCCGGGATTTACTGTGCCAGCCGCGAGTACGGTCTGGGTCTGACGGGTCATCGTCTTGCGCTGCGGTGCATTTTCACCCTCGCCGCTGCGCGCGTGGCGCGTGGCAGTGCGGACGATGATCTCCACCTTGATGACGTCGGGATCTTCTTCCTTCCAAAGCTCGATGATCTGGTCGAGGTAGTGGCCGTTGATCCAGGAACGCAGGAATGCGGTTGGAACAGAAATGCGCACGACGCCTTTCGAAGCCTCAGCCAGCTTCATGCGCCCGAACCAGCTGGAATAGACCTCGGTTCCGAGGCGGGCCTTCAACTGCGCCTTGATGCGCTCGAACCTATGATCCACTGCTGCGGAAATCGTCAGGTCGTTTTCTTTGATCAAGTCCCCCGAAAGAGGGAGGTCGCCACCAATCTCCCTGTCGATGCCGCTCTGCATTCGCTACCCCTGTCCTATGCTCTGCCGCCACGATCGCAGTTGCCTGCGCCATGCCGCCTCGTTCTGTTGCGCCAAATAGCCGCCGCTGGCCAAAGGCGTTTGCCTGTAGTTGGCTCTTGCGAGCTCTTGGTCGTAGGTCCGGCAACACAAGGCAATACAAAACCGTCCGGCAATCCGCCGGTTCGGCTTCAACACCAAGTGCGCAAAACCCCGTTCCCCTTACCCGTACCGAAAAGGCAAACCCAACCTTCCGCGGAATAAGCTCCACGGCCTCAAACGTTTCCATTTTTGGTTAGGTCGAGGGCCGTTGGGCCCATCCCTTTCGATAGAGGGACACTACCGAAATCGTTGTGGAAAGGGCAAGGCCGCGTCTAACCGATTTTTAACGAATCTGGTTACCAGAAGACCACCAAAGGGTGCCCCTTTCGCGGGGCCGCTCGTGAAAGCTATTGTGATTCAACCCTTTTCCGCAAGCGTTGCCAAAAGGCTAGCTGGCGAGACTTTTTTTTTAATATTTCGCTTGACAGGCGATTGTCCCCCATCCGCCACATGCAATATGAACAGGCTGTGGATGACCTTCATTAAGAGTATGAATTTAAAGGACTTTTTGTGACAGATTGTATGTTAGGAATTGCTTTAGCGACCACAACATATTGAATATGCCGGCAAAATTTGGGGAGTTCCAAAACTACCGTTACGGTACCTTTGAGGCGACCATTCGGGATTTATGTCGACAAACGGAAAAACCCGATGCGAAGGCACCGGGTTCTTAAAAAAAATCAAAATTTTTAAATAAGCGGGATCAGGCCGACAGGGTCTTGAGACGCTGTGCAAGGCGCGAAACCTTGCGCGATGCCGTGTTCTTGTGCAGCACGCCCTTGGTGGCGGCGCGCATCAGTTCCGGCTGTGCGTTCTTGAAGGCGGCTTCAGCGGCAACCTTGTCGCCGGCGGCCAATGCTTCCTCGACCTGACGGACGTAGGTGCGAACGCGCGAGCGACGGTTCTTATTGACCGCGGCGCGGCGAGCTATCTTGCGCGTTGCCTTTTTGGCCGAGGAGGTGTTGGCCATGATGCCTCTCTTCTGATCTCAACGGTGAGCGCAAGCGGCGTACCGCGAGGCGCAAAAAACAAACGGGCAGCCATGGGCCGCCTCAGTTGGTGCGGCTTATAGTGCAGCTTTTCCGACCCGTCAATGTTGGCCCGAGTTCTTTTTGACGATATCGGCATGCCGCGCACATTTAGCGGTTCTTGAAGTCAGCCTTACGCTTTTCGGCGAAGGCCGCCATGCCTTCCTTCTGGTCTTCGAGCGCGAACATGGAATGGAATACGCGCCTTTCGAACCGCAGCCCCTCGGCCAGCGTGACCTCGTAGGAGCGATTGACGGCTTCCTTCGTCATAATGACTGCCGGCAAGGAGAAATCGGCGATCTTTGCAGCGGCTTTCAAGGCTTCCTCGACCAGGTCGCCTGCCGGCACCACGCGCGAGACGAGGCCGGAGCGCTCTGCTTCGGCGGCGTCCATCATGCGGCCGGTGAGGCACATGTCCATCGCCTTGGACTTGCCGACGAAGCGCGTCAGGCGCTGCGAGCCGCCCATGCCGGGCATGACGCCCAGCGTGATTTCCGGCTGGCCGAATTTGGCGCTGTCGGCGGCAATGATGAAGTCGCACATCATGGCGAGTTCGCAGCCGCCGCCGAGCGCGTAGCCGGCGACGGCCGCAATCATCGGCTTGCGCGTGCGCGTCAATTCTTCCCAGCCGGAGAAGAAGTCCTCCAGATAGGCCTCGACATAGCTTTTCGACTGCATTTCCTTGATGTCTGCGCCGGCGGCAAAGGCCTTTTCCGAACCGGTGACAACGATGGCGCCGACAGAGGCGTCGGCATCGAAGGCCTTTGTCGCGGCAAGGAGTTCGGCCAGAACCTGAGAATTCAGCGCATTCAGCGCCTTTGGCCTGTTCAACGTGATCAACCCGACCTTGCCGCGTTTTTCCGCGATGATGTTTTCATAGGTCACGGCGATGTCTCCCGATATGATGGCGTGCCTTGGCTGTAGCTTACTCCTGGCACGCGCGGCAATAGAAGGTTGAGCGGCCGCTTTGCACGATCCGTTCGACATGGCCGGCGCAACCCGGCGTCGGGCAGGCGACGCCTTCGCGGTCATAGACTGCAAATGAGTGCTGGAAATAGCCGAGCGAACCGTCCGTATGCATATAGTCGCGCAGCGAAGAGCCGCCCGCCGCGATTGCATCGGCGATGACGGAGCGGATCGCCTCGGCGAGTCGCTCGCTTTGCGCCTTGGCCTTGCGGCCCTTGGTGGCGATCGTGCCTGCGGCCCGCAATGGCGAAAGGCGCGCGCGCCACAGCGCCTCGGAGACATAGATATTGCCGAGCCCGGCGATCAGGCGCTGGTCGAGCAGGGCTGCCTTGAGCGGCGTTCGACGGTCCTTCAGCAATGAGGAAAGCAGCGCGCCGTCGAGCGTGTTGCCGGTCGGTTCCACGCCGAGGCCGGAAAGCATCGGATGCTCGTCGGGGACGGTTTCGCTGAACAGCATGAAGCCGAACCGGCGCGGATCGTTGAAGACCACGCGGTGCGAGCCTTGCGGGGAGGTGAGATTGAAGACGACGTGATCGTGCGCGCCATCCTTGGACCGCTCATAGTGGAATATGCCGGGCGTCGCGCTTTCCTCGCCAGCCTCGATGCGGAAGGAGCCGGTCATGCCGAGATGGCAGATCAGGGTTGGACCGCCATCCATGTGCATGGTGAGGTATTTGGCGCGGCGTCCGAGTGCGGTGACCGTCTTGCCCGTGAGCCGCTCGGCAAATTTTTCCGGGAACGGAAAGCGCAAATCCGGTCGCCGGGCCTCGACGCTGATGATGCGCGCGCCTTCCATGACGGGCTGCAACCCGCGCCGGACGGTTTCGACTTCGGGAAGCTCAGGCATGCTTGTTCACCGCCCCGCCGAGCGCCTTGTAGAATGAGGCGCCGTGCGGGCCAGGCGGCAATCCAAGATGCTCGGCAACCGTTTCGCCGATATCGGCAAAGGTTGGCCGCAACCCGATGGCGCCGCCGGCCATTCCCGGGACCATGCCGATGACCGGGATGCGCTCGCGCGTGTGGTCGGTGCCGTGCCAGGTCGGGTCGTTGCCGTGGTCCGCCGTCAAAAGGAAAAGGTCGCCGGGCTTCAGGCGGGCCAACGCCTCGGGTATGCGGCGATCGAAAGCTTCCAGGGCCGCAGCATAGCCTGCAACATCGCGCCGGTGGCCGAATTCGGTGTCGAAATCGACGAAGTTGGCAAAGACGAGTTCGCCGTCCCGGGCGTCGTCGATGGCGCCAAGCGCCTTGTCGAACATCGCCATGTTGCCGACACCCTTGCGGATTTCCGAAATGCCGCGATGGGCAAAGATGTCGCCGATCTTGCCGATGGCGATGACGCGGCTGCCGCGCCCGGTCAGGCGGTCGAGAAGGGTCGGTTGCGGCGGCGGAACGGCGTAGTCGCGGCGGTTGGGCGTGCGCGTGAACGTGGCCTTCGTCTCACCGACAAAGGGACGGGCGATGACGCGGCCGATATTGAGCGGGTCGCACAGCCGTCGCACGACCGCGCAGAACTCGTAGAGGCGCTCCAGTCCGAAATGCGTTTCGTGGGCTGCGATCTGGAGTACCGAGTCCACGGAAGTGTAGCAGATCGGCTTGCCGGTTCGGATGTGCTCTTCGCCGAAATTCTCGATGACCTCGATGCCGGATGCATGGCAGTTGGCCAGAATGCCCGGCACATTGCCTTGCCTGACCATGGCATCCGTCAGCGACTGCGGAAAGGTTGGCACGGTGTCTGGAAAATAACCCCAGTCGAAGCGGACGGGCAGCGCTGCGATCTCCCAGTGGCCCGACGGCGTATCCTTGCCGCTCGACACTTCTTGCGCCGCGCCATGAAAGGATGAAGCAGAAAGCTTTGAGCCCGGCTGGCCTTCAAGGGAGAAACCGGACGCGACCTTCGCGGCTTCGCCAAGGCCGAGCGCCATCATGTTCGGCAGCTGAAGCGGCCCTGCGCGCAAGGCGGCAACATCTGCCTTGCCTGCCGCACAGGCTTCGGCGATGTGGCCGAACGTGTTCGAGCCGGCATCGCCATAGCGGTCGGCATCCGCCGCGCCGCCGATGCCGAATGAATCGAGTACGAAAATGAATGCGCGCGCCATTTAAGCCTTGCCAAGCGGAAGCGTCGGCTAGGGAAGGCGTTACCGCTTCCGACTGCGCCTGGCGCGAATGAATGAAACGGCGTTGCGACAGGATAGATCGCAGCGCTGTTTCGTTGTCATCCAGACATAGGCATCAGTCCGACGCTTGGCAATTCGCAAGTGAACGGCTGATGGTTTTCCGAAGCCCGGTCAGCAGTTGGAGCAGGCGATTTCCTGCAGGACGCGGGGTCGCAGATAGTAGATTTCGTTCATCGGCGTATCGTTGAAGATGCCGGCAAGTCCGGTTGCCTTGTTGCCATCTACCGCCCAGGCAATGATCGGATTGTAGACAAGCTGGCTCTCGACCCTGATCAGGAACGTTCCCGCGACCTTGAGCGCAGGCGGCACCGAGGTGGGCGAATTCTTTGTGTAAGGCACTGTAAATTCAGTGCCGACGCCCTGGTAGGACCAGATGACCGTGGGGTTCGCGCCTGCGTCGTTCGATATCCTGATGCCGGTGATCTTGACCGTCGGAAACGAGCGGTCGTAGGGGCGCATTACCGACGCGCCGATCTTTATGATGTCCTGAAGTACGGTTGTGGAAACCTGGTCCTGCTGGGCGACGAGGTCGGCGACCATGCTGCCGAGCCGGCTGACCTTCTTGCTGGTTTCAATCGCCTGGACCGCCTCGACGGTGATGAAATACATGATGAGCAGGATCGGAGCGATGAAAGCGAACTCGACTGCCGCGACCGCCCGGCGGTCCCGCCCGAAATTCACCAGCCGCGACAGGAAGCCGGTCCTTTTTCGATGTGCCCCCGCACCCAGCATTTTTGTTGTCCCTTTGCCCGCCGATACCCGGATTGTTGTCAGAAAGGTTCGTTCTGCCAGGTCATGGTGGCGAAATGCAGCGTCGTTCCGTCACTCATGTTGGAGATATATTTGCTCATGAAGTCGGTTATGACCGGCCATTTGTAGAAGACGCGAAGCATGTTCTTCGTTCCTGCTTCACCGAGCTGCGTGGTGAAGGCGGTGTTTCCGCCGGCATAGAGCAGGGTGACCTGGTTGGACCCCTTGTCGATCATGAAACTATGCTTCGTTCCTTCGTTGAAGCTCGTCAGCGTGCGCAGATCGATCTTCAATCCCGGGCAGCCACTCGTCACAATGATTTCAAGACGGCTGCAGACGAGATTGCGAAGATCGGTTTCGTTGATGGTCCGGATCTGGCCCGTTCGCATCTGGCGGGCGATGTCGTCGGTGGCATTGGCCAGAACTTCCTGGCCAGCAAAGGAAATGCAGGTCTCAAGGACTGCAAAAACCAGCATGGAGAACGGAATGGCGAGCATCGTGAACTCGACGGCAACGCTGCCTTCGCGGTCCCGCCGAAATCTGGCCAGGAGACCGCTTCGCCTCGTGCTGCTGCGGCTGTCCACAATGCTGGAGACGCTACCCATGTCCGTTATGCCTCGACCCTTTACGGTTCGGGCAAACCTTATATGAGAGCTGTTGAAGTCCGGTTTGAATGACCGCTAAATTGCGCCGAGCGTGCTTAACTTTCCAATAACCGTACCGGATGCGGTCGCTGGCCGGCTACTGGTTGTTCATCTCGGCTTCGGAAATCCGTTCGGCATCGCTCTTGAACGAGCTTTCGCAATAAGGCGAACATGACATCGTCTGCACCTGCGAGCGGCGATAGATGCGCACCGTGGCTGCAGTCTGGCGAACGACGGTAACCTGCTCGTCGATGATAGGATTGCCATCCTTGTCGAGGATGACGAGGTTGGTGACCCCGAAGCCCCTGCCGGTCAGAACCACGGTCGAAGCGTCCTGCACCGAAGCATCCGCAATGGCCGGATTGCCGACCACGATTGTGTCGGCTGCGCGTGCGAGTTTGACGATCTTGGCCTGGTTCATGGTGACTTCGATACCGGAAGCCATTGCAGCTGATGAAACACAGGCAGCTCCAACCACCAGTGCCGCCGCAAGAAAAATCGATTTCGACATGGCCATCACCTGATCTCCGGACCCGCGAGTGTTCAACGGAATATGAACGGGATTGGTGAACCAACGGTTAAGCCGCACGACCGGAGGCGCAGCCGGCAGCCTCCGAACCTGCAATCCTCCCTTATTTTCCGATTTCTGCTCACCGATCCTTAACGCAGCGATTGTATGAGCATTGGCGTTGCTGATCGAATTCTCGTGTGGGACCCATGCTCGAGGCACTGATCTTTGTGGTTTTCCCCTTTTGCATGGTGTTTGCCGCCGTGTCGGACATGTTGTCCATGACGATCGCAAACCGGGTGTCGCTCCTGTTGCTGGGCAGCTTCGTGGTGATCGCTCCGCTGACGGGAATGGCCTGGACAGACCTTGGCTGGCATCTTGCAGCGGGTGCAATGATGTTGAGCGTAACCTTTGCGCTATTCGCCCTGGGCGGCATGGGCGGCGGCGACGCCAAACTCATGGCCGCGACGGCAGTATGGATGGGCTTCGATATCGCGCTTGTACAATATCTCGTCGTTGCCGCGGTGGTTGGCGGCCTATTGACGCTTGCAATTTTGATGTTCCGCAGCTCGATGCTGGCGCCGATTACAAAGGCCAACATGTTTCTGCGCCACTTCGCGGATGAAAAGACCGGCGTTCCTTATGGTATCGCGCTCGGCATTGGCGGCCTGATCGTTTATCCGCAGACGCCCCTCATGATCTGGGCGCTCGAACGGCTGTCGGCCTGATATTTCAAAGCAATTCCGATCTGGAGCTTGCCGCGCTTCCGCAGCGGGCCGCGCCAGCGCCTGTTCGGTACAATTTATATAAACGTTAAATTAATCACATTCGTAAGCATTGCATTAACCATAATTTGACGATTGCGGCTGCAAAGTCTCGCCTGGCTGAATGGTTTGCCAAGGGCGAGGTTCAAGCAGATGCCTGCATCCCGATTGATAATTCTGGGCGTGGCCGCAGTTGCTGCGGGCGGCGCGGGGTTTGTCGCCAAGAACATGGTGGCTCCTCCGCCGGCACAGGTGGTCGTCAGCCCCGGTCCACAGTCTCCTGCCGTTCCTGTGCAGGAAGTGGCTATCCTGTCAGGCGACGTCGCGATGGGAAGCCCGCTGGGCGACAATATAAAGTGGGCGCCTTGGCCAACCGGCACGATCGACCCCAATTTCATTACGCGGGCCAACGAACCTGACGCGATCGAAAAGCTGAAAGGCTCGGTCGCGCGCATGTCGATGTATAGCGGCGAGCCACTGCGTCGGGTCAAGCTGATCGACGAAGGTCAAAGTTTCATGTCGTCGATGCTGCCCGCAGGTGCCCGGGCCGTTGCGACTTCGATTGCCGCAGATACTTCCGCCGGCGGCTTCATCCTGCCGAACGATTTCGTCGACGTCATCATGACCCGCCGCTCGGACGCGGTTGGCGGGGGCACTGGTTTCAGCACTGAAACCATCCTGAAGAACATACGCGTACTCGCAATCGACCAGACCATCCAGGAAGACGAGGAAGGCAAGAAGACCAGGGTCGGCCAGACGGCAACCCTGGAACTCACGCCCGAACAGGCAGAGATCATCACCGTGGCGCAGCAGATGGCCGACCGGCTGACACTTGCGCTGCGATCCATCAAGGACACGCAGGAGACAAACCTGGACCAGGCCGACTATCTCGTGAACGGCGCAGGTCGCCGCGGCACGGTCCGGTTGATCAGGTCAGGCGAAATTTCCGAAGTGGGGGCAAGGAAATGATGTCATATCGCAAACTGCCGGCCACGCTTGCCGCGACACTGGCCCTGGTGTTCGTTGGGGCGAGCACGCTTCCGACAACCGATGCGAACGCGGCGGGAGGCACCCGGGTGGGTGCCACGTCCGCGAACCAGCGCGTCAAGCTGGGGCTTAACAAATCCGTCGTCATCGACCTGCCGAGCGATGCATACGACATTCTGGTGGCCAATCCCGCCGTTGCCGATGCGGTAACCCGCACCTCGCGGCGCATTTACCTGTTTGGCAAGTCGGTCGGGGAAACCAACATCTTCGTGTTCGGTCCCAACGGCGAACAGATCGTAAGCCTCGACCTCGCTGTCGAGCGCGACGTTGCCGGCCTCGAAGATTATCTCGAGCGTTTCATTCCGGGCTCGGACATCAAGGTCGAGTTGCTGAACGACAACGTTGTCCTGACCGGGACCGTCGAGACACCGCTGGACGCCAAGCGCGCCAGCCAGTTGGCGCAGGCCTTCGTCAAGGGTGGCGAGGCAACGACCGGCCAGTACTCGCAGACGGCCGCCGGTGGGTCCGCCAATGGCGGCGTCGATATCGACAATCCGGACTCGGAGCGCCAGGTAAGCGCCATCATTAACATGCTCCAGATCATGGGCGAGGACCAGGTCACGCTGAAGGTGACGGTCGCCGAGGTCAGTCGCTCCGTCATGAAGCAGCTCGGCGTCAACATGATCGGCAACGGCGGCAGCAACGGCATCGTCTGGAGCGCCCTGAGCCAGACATACCCCGGCCTCGGCAAGGTTCTTTCGGACTCAAATCTGACGATCGGAAACTCTGACCTGCGCGCCTACTTCAATGCAATGGAACAGTCGGGTGTCATGAAGACGCTGGCTGAGCCGACATTGACGGCGATCTCTGGCGAAAAGGCCACCTTCAAGGTTGGCGGCGAATACAACATCCTGAGCCAGGCCAGCAACGAGCAGAACGACGACGGCACCTCCGAGCGCACCTATACCCATCGAACGGTCGAATACGGCATCGGTCTCGAATTCCAGCCGGTCGTGCTTTCAGCTGGACGCATCAGCCTGAAGGTCAGGACTTCGGTTTCCGAGCCGACGACCGAAGCGTCGATCTCCATGCACGACTCGAACATCATCTCGATCCGCAAGCGATTGGCCGACACCACCGTGGAATTGCCTTCGGGCGGCTCCATGATGATCGCCGGCCTCGTCCGCGACGACATCCGGCAGGCTGTCAACGGCCTTCCCGGCCTGACCAAAATTCCGGTGCTCGGCACCTTGTTCCGCAGCCGGGATTTTGTCCGCAACGAATCCGAACTGGTGATCATCATCACGCCTTATCTGGCTCGCCCGGTCGCTCGAAACGATCTTGCCAAGCCTGACGACAACTTCAATGCCGCAAGCGACGGCGCCGGCATGTTCCTTGGCCGCGTCAACCGGGTTTACGGCACCATGCAGACGGATAGGCCCGCAGGACGCTATCACGGCGTTGTTGGCTTCATCTACAAATGAGCGGGGAAACGGGCATGTCCAAGACAGGTTTCCAGATGGGGACGACTGCTTCGGCTAAGCGGTCAACCGGTATGACCAGGCTCAAGCCGGCACTGCCAGCCCTGGTCGTGATCGCTACCGCCTTGCTGGCGGGATGCGCAAACCGCGACAGTGTCGTCGTCGGCTCGATCCCCGACGACTATCGCACCAATCATCCGATCATGATTTCGGAGAAGGACCAGAAGCTCGACCTGCCGGTTGCGGCCTCGACCAAGGGCATGACCCAGTCGCAGCGCCAGGTGCTGCTGGGCTTCTATGACGCCTATGACACCAGTGCGGCGCCAGTGCTGACGATCGCGACGCCATCGGGCTCGGCGAACGAACTGGCCGCCCGATCGGCAGCTCGCGATTTCGCCAAACTCGCGACCGCAAACGGTATCCGCCGGGACCGCATCGCGATGGTCTCCTATCAGGCGACATCCCTGGAAACATCGGCGCCGGTAAGGCTGGTCTACACGTCGATCCGCGCGCACACCGACAAATGCGGCCGCTGGCCGGAAGACATTACGGAGACGACCGAGAACAAGCACTACGCCAATTTCGGTTGCTCCTACCAGAACAACCTGGCCGCGCAGATCGCCAATCCGGCCGATCTTCTTGGGCCGCGCAAGCGCACCACGATCGATGCCGAGAACCGCAGCGAGGTCATCGACGCTTACCGCAAGCGCGGAATTCCAGATGAATTCATCCGTACTTCGGAAGTCGAGTACTAGGCCGCGCGAAGTCAAGGAAAGAGCACGATCATGAGCAATCTTGCCTATGAGCCCACGGACGACGCAGGCGAGCTCGCGCAGCGCGAAATCTCCGCCCTGCAGGCGCTGCGGCCGATACCGCGCATCTCCATCCAGGCATTCTGTGACACTGACGGCGTTGCCAATCCGATTGAACGCGCAGCCGAAGATCGCCGCATGGCGAAGGCGCATGTCAAGGTGCACATGGGCGGCATCGCGACGGCGATGGAGTTCTACCAGACTGCGCCGACGCCCAACCTGATCATGCTGGAATCGCGCAGCGAGCCGAAGCAGTTGCTCGAGCAACTCGCGCAGCTGTCGGAACACTGCGACCCCAGCACAAAGGTCGTTGTCATCGGCCATTACAACGACGTCGGCCTTTATCGCGAACTGATCCGCAACGGCATTTCGGAATACGTCATAGCTCCGGTGTCGATGGCGGACATCGTGAGTGTCGTCTCGACGATTTTTGTCGACCCGGAAGCGGAACCGATTGGCCGCTCAATTGCTTTTGTCGGCGCCAAGGGCGGCGTGGGATCTTCCACTGTTGCCCACAATGTCGCCTGGGCGGTCTCGTCCCTGTTCAAGTCAGAAGTGGTTGTGGCCGACCTCGACCTGGCCTTTGGCACCGCCAACATCAACTTCGATCAGGACCCGGCCCAAGGTATCGCCGAAGCGGTGTTTTCTCCGGAGCGGATCGACGAGGTTTACCTTGACCGCCTGCTTGCACAGTGCGCCGAACACCTGTCGCTGCTGGCTGCGCCATCAACGCTGGAGCGTGTCTACGACTTCGATTCCGATGCATTCTCGCAAATCATCGATACCGCACAGCGCACGGCGCCTATCCTCGTGCTCGACGTTCCCCACATCTGGAGCGGCTGGAGCAAGACCACGCTCATGAAGGCGGATGAGGTCGTCATCACGGCGACGCCCGAACTGGCCAACCTCCGCAACACCAAGAACCTGATGGACATGCTGAAGCGGCTGCGTCCCAACGATCCGTCGCCGAAGTTGATCATCAACCAGGCCGGCGTGCCGAAGAGACCTGAAATCACCGCGCAGGATTTCGCCGAACCACTCGGCATAACGCCGATGGCAGTCATCCCCTTCGAGCCGCAACTGTTCGGCAACGCCTCCAACAACGGGCGCATGCTTGGCGAGATGGACACAAAGAGCCCGGTGGTCGCCACGATCAACGAAATCGCTCACGTGCTGACGGGGCGCAGCGAGATCAAGGTCAAGAAGCGAGCCGGGCTGGGCAACATTCTGGGCAAGTTGAAACGCGGCAAGTAACGGTCGCTGGGCGGGACGGGTAGTCGATCATGTTTGGCAAAAGAGGCAACGACGATGCCGGCAGGCCGGTGACACCGCGGCCGGCTCCTGCATCTCCGCCGCAAAAGACGAATGACGGGGCGGCCGCGCTGGTTGCAGCCAAGCCGGTGGAGGCGAGCGCATCGGCAGCGCCGCGCCGCACCGTGGAAGCCCCGCCGATGGCCCCGGAGCCAAGGTCTGCCCAGCGCGAGCGCAACGAAAGCTACTACGATACGAAGAGCCAGGTCTTTGCGGCGCTGATCGACACGATCGACCTGTCGCAGCTTGCCAAGCTCGACCCCGAAAGCGCGCGCGAAGAAATTCGTGATATCGTCAACGACATCATTGCGATCAAGAACTTCGCGATGTCGATCGCCGAGCAGGAGGAACTGCTCGAAGATATCTGCAACGACGTCCTGGGTTACGGTCCGCTGGAGCCGCTTCTGGCGCGCGACGACATTGCCGATATCATGGTCAACGGCTCGCGCAACGTCTACATCGAAGTCAACGGCAAGGTTGAGCAGACCGGCATCCGCTTTCGCGACAACCAGCAGCTTCTCAACATCTGCCAGCGCATCGTCAGCCAGGTTGGCCGTCGTGTCGATGAATCCTCGCCGATCTGCGACGCGCGTCTTCCCGACGGCTCTCGCGTCAACGTTATTGCACCGCCGCTGGCTATTGACGGCACCGCGCTCACCATTCGTAAGTTCAAGAAGGACAAGCTGACGCTTGATCAGCTGGTCAAGTTCGGCGCCATCTCCCCGCAGGGCGCTGAGGTCCTGAAGATCATTGGCCGCGTGCGCTGCAACGTCGTGATTTCTGGCGGTACGGGTTCCGGCAAGACGACGCTGCTCAACTGCCTGACCAACTATGTCGACCGCGACGAACGTGTCATCACCTGCGAAGACTCTGCCGAATTGCAATTGCAGCAGCCACACGTCGTGCGCCTTGAAACACGCCCGCCCAACCTTGAGGGCGAGGGCGAAGTGACGATGCGCGACCTGGTCAAGAACTGCTTGCGTATGCGTCCCGAGCGCATCATCGTCGGCGAAGTGCGCGGACCGGAAGTGTTCGATCTTTTGCAAGCGATGAACACGGGCCATGACGGCTCGATGGGAACGATCCACTCCAACAGTCCGCGCGAATGCCTGAACCGCATGGAATCGATGATCGCCATGGGCGGTTATTCGCTGCCGCAGAAAACGGTGCGCGAGATCATTGTCGGCTCCATCGATGTGATCGTCCAGGCTGCCCGCCTGCGCGACGGTTCGCGCCGCATCACGCACATCACCGAGGTGATCGGTCTCGAAGGCGATGTCATCATCACGCAGGATCTGGTCGTCTACAATATCAAGGGCGAAGACGCGAGCGGGCGTCTGGTCGGCGAGCATGTGTCGACCGGCATCGGCCGGCCGCACTTCTGGGATCGCGCCCGCTACTACGGCGAGGAGCAGCGCCTCGCCAACGCTCTTGAAGCGATGGAGAAGCGCGCTGACTGAACGAACCCGGCAGCTGGGGCCTGACATTCATGTTCGGAATTGACAGTACCGTATTGGCATTCGTCTTGCTTGCCGGCCTTAGCGCCGGCGCCATCGCTTATGCGTTCCTGTTCAGCAGGATCAGCGACGAGAAAAACGTCGACAAGCGTCTGCAATCGATCAAGGCAGCAGAAACAGACCGTGCGGTTGTTAAGGCTTCGCGCGACCGCGTGGCCGAGGCTGCGAGGCGGCGCAAGTCCGTGCAGGATTCGTTGAAGGAACTGGACGACAAGCAGCGCGCCCAGAACGTCAATGTCAAGAAGCCGCCCCTCAAGGTCCAGATCCGCCAGGCCGGCATGAATGTGACGATCGAGCGGTTCTATCTCTATTCGGTTGTGTGCGGCCTGGTTGTGACCTTGCTCGCCTTCGTGGCCGGGCTGCCGCTGATCGTTCTGCCGGGCGTCCTTGTTGTCAGCGCGTTCGGTTTGCCGCGCTGGTTCGTCTCGTTTCGGCGTGGCCGCCGCGTGAAGGCGTTTCTCAAGGAGTTTCCAAACGCGCTGGACGTCATTGTTCGCGCCGTGAAATCAGGCTTGCCGCTGAACGACGGGATTCGCCTGATTGCCAACGAATCGCCTGAGCCGGTAAAGACCGAGTTCCGGCGCATCGTCGATTCCCAGCAGATGGGGCTTTCTATTCCCGAAGCGACGTTGCGCATGCCCGAAACGATGCCCTGCACGGAGGCAAGTTTCTTCGGCATCGTCATCCAGATCCAGTCGCAAGCCGGCGGCAATCTTTCTGAAGCGCTGGGCAATCTTTCCCGCGTGCTGCGCGACCGGAAAAAGATGAAGGCCAAGGTTCAGGCCCTGTCGATGGAAGCGAAGGCTTCGGCCGCAATCATCGGCGCGCTGCCGTTCATCGTCGGTCTACTCGTGTACTTAAGCAGCCCGACCTACATCATGCCGTTGTTCACAACCAGCACGGGACACCTCATTCTCGGTGTGTCGGCCTTCTGGATGTCGATCGGCATTTTCGTGATGCGCAAGATGATGAACTTCGAAGTCTAGGGTCAGGTCCTGACCCTGGCATATCGAGCCAATTGATGAGCAGCCACCCATGACCGACCAAGTCATCAAGACCCTGACCGATCCGACCTTCCTGATCGCCCTGCTCGTCGGCATTGCCGTGTTCGCCACCGTTTTCACGGTGCTTCCGGCTTTCGGCGGCAATCAGCTGAAGGCTCGCATGAAATCCGTAGCGCTCGAGCGCGATGAACTGCGCGCCAAGCAGCGCGCTTGGCTGGCCGCAAATGCCGAGAAGCGCAGCAGGGGAGGTGGGCTGCGCGAAGAGCAGTCGGTCGGTATGCGCAACATCGTCGAGAAACTCGACCTGAGACGCCTGCTGGCTGACGAGAACACAATGCGCCAACTCAGAGTGGCGGGTTTTCGCGGGCAGAATCCGCTGACCAAGTTCCTGTTCTTCCGCCTTGTCCTGCCTTTCGTGGGGTTGGCGCTGGCTGTCTTGATCATCTTTGGCCTCGGCTACCTGGCCGACAAGCCGACAATGATAAAAGTGCTGGTTTGCGTGGTTTCTGCTTATGCTGGTTTCTACGCGCCGATCCTCTACGTTTCGAACAGGGCGACCAAACGCAGGCAGTCGATCCAGATGGCTTGGCCGGATGCGCTCGACCTGATGCTTATCTGCGTGGAATCCGGCATGTCGGTCGAGGCCGCCATGCGCAAGGTGGCCGACGAAATCGGCGTACAGTCGGTAGAGCTTGCCGAGGAGTTCGTGCTGACGAACGCGGAACTGTCGTTCCTGCAAGAGCGCCGCCAGGCGTATGAAAACCTCGCCACGCGCACGGGTCTGGACTCAGTCAAGTCGGTGGCGCAGGCCCTGATCCAGGCGGAGCGCTACGGCACGCCGGTAGCGCATGCCTTGCGCGTGCTTGCCAGCGAAAGTCGCGACATGCGGCTGAACGAGGCTGAGAAGAAGGCCGCGGCCCTTCCGCCCAAGCTTACGGTGCCGATGATCCTGTTCTTCCTGCCGGTTCTCTTTGCCATCATCCTCGGCCCGGCCGGCATCCAGATCAGCCAGCGCGGCGTATTCGGCGACAAGCAGAATACATCGTCTGATACGAACACGCCGCAATAGTCGAAAGCGTATCCAGACAACAAAAAGGCCGTTCCGCGACATCGGGGAACGGCCTTTTGATTTGTCTCACTGGTCGCTTGCAGGCTTCCGGGCCTTGTTCAGGCCCGAGTCGAAAGGTCAGTTGGTGGTGGGCTTTTCGCCGTCCTGCGCCTTCAACTGGCTCCAGGCGTTCTGCTGCGACAGCATCGAACGCAGGTAGGTTACGTTGGCTTGCGCCTGCTCGGGCGCCAGTTCCTGCGAAGCTATCTGCTCGGCCTCTTCGAAACGGCCCTGCAATCCGACCACCAGCGCAAGGTTCTGGCGCACCCGGCTGTCAGAATTCGGCTGCTGGGTTGCTGACCGCAGATAGGTCTCGGCGGTCTTGAGGTCGCCGCTCAGCACGTAGGACATGCCGAGATTGGACAGGATGGATGGCTCGTTCGGCTTGAGGTCGAGGGCCTTGCGGTAGATCTGGCGCGCATCTTCCTTCTGCCCGATCTGATCGAGGATCGCGCCTTCGGCCGACATCAGCCGCCAATCGGGATATTCCGGTGTCTGCGCACGGCGCACGGCGTCAAGTGCCGGCTCAAGCTGGCCGTTGGCGGCCAGAGCCTTGCCGTAGGCTGCAAGGACGTCCCGGTCTTTCGGATAGGCGATGGCAAGCTTGCGCATGACCGCCAGCGACTGGTCGGCGTTGCCGTCCATCTGCAGCACGGTCGCGAACTTGATCGCAGTGGATTTATCGTTGGGGTTGGCAGCGTAGGAATTTCCTAGCTTTGCCGCGGCATCGCGCAACTGGTCGGTCGACATCGTCTCGATGGGCTGGCCGCTGGATCGCGAAATCGAGCCTGTGGTCATCTTGCTGGTCGATGCGCACCCGGCAACACCAGCCATCAAGGCAACTGCGAATGTCGTTGCAAGCAAACGCCTGTATGTCGCGGTATTTGTGCGCGTGAGCGGCATGGGAGCTAGACCTTCCGTTCGTGGCTGCGGCCATTCGAATGGCCGACTTCCCTTGGTGAGAAATATTCTGTTAACCCTAATTGTTGGTTAACGAGGCCGACTCGGGGCTTGGGTCGGAGGGGGAAAAATGGCGGTCGAGCTTGCGCCGAACAAATTTGCCAAGGCCTTGCCGGTTCACCTTGTGGCCAAGGACAGTTTGGAGACGGCGGGGCTCTCTCTTTCCACCGTGGTTTGGGCCAAGGCCAACGGATTTTCTGGCGAAGCGGGCAAGGTTCTCGTCCTTCCGGGGGAGGGTGGCGGTGTAAGCGGCGCGCTGTTCGGCGTCGGCAAGGGCGAGGGGGCGCTGACAGTCGGCGCCTTGGCAAAGGCTCTGCCGGAAGGAGACTGGCAATTCGCCACGGTGCCGCACAATCCCGAACTGGCCGCACTGGCGGTCGTCCTCGGCGGCTATGTTTTTACGCGCTACGGCAAGAAACCGAGCCGTGCCCTGCGCTTCGGATTGCCGGCCGGCGCCGATGCGGCAAGGGTGCGCCGCGTTGCCGACGGCGTTTTCCTCGCGCGTGACCTCGTCAATACGCCGACAAACGACATGGGTCCCGATGCGCTTGAAAAGGCGGTGCGTGACCTCGCAACCATCCATGACGCCGACGTCCGGGTGACGGCCGGCGAATATCTCCTGCGCAAGAATTTCCCGATGATCCACGCGGTGGGGCGCGCCTCTTCGCAGGCGCCGCGCCTCATCGATATGCGCTGGGGGTCCAAGTCCGCCCCCAAGGTGACCTTGATCGGCAAGGGCGTGTGCTTCGACACCGGCGGCCTCGACATCAAGCCTGCCGCCGGCATGCTATTGATGAAGAAGGACATGGGCGGCGCAGCCAACGTGCTGGGGCTGGCATCGATGGTCATGGCGGCCAAGCTGAAGGTCCGGCTGCGCGTTCTTATCCCTGCGGTGGAGAATTCCATTTCCGCCAACTCCTTCCGTCCCGGCGACGTTTTGATGAGCCGCAAGGGCACCACGGTTGAGGTCGGCAACACAGACGCCGAGGGCCGCCTGGTCCTTGCCGATGCGCTGACGCTGGCCGACGAGGACGAGCCGCAGATGCTGGTCGACATGGCGACCCTGACGGGAGCCGCGCGGGTGGCGCTCGGGCCGGACCTGCCGCCTTTCTATACGGACGACGAAAAGCTGGCCTCGGATATTTGCAGCGCTTCCGTGGCGGTGGAGGACCCGTTGTGGCGCATGCCGTTGTGGCGTGCCTATGATGCCAAGCTGTCGTCGAAGATCGCCGACATGAACAACGTCACCAGCGACGGTTTTGCCGGTTCGATCACGGCGGCGCTGTTCCTGAAACGCTTTGTCGAAAAGACGCACGCCTGGGTGCATTTCGACATCTTTGCCTGGAACCCGGTCGATCGCCCGCATGGACCTGCCGGCGGCGAGGCGCAAGGCATAAGGGCGCTGGAAAAGGTGATCGTCGATCGCTTCGGGTGAATTCAGGTAAGGACGGCCTGCGGACATTCAACCCCAGCGCTCCTTTGAATGAAACGGAACCGAAACAATTTGCCGCGATAGTGGACGGATGTCGATTACCATGCGTCCGATCCAGGCATTGCGGCTGTGGCAGCAGGTGGCGCTGCACGCGGTCAAGGACGATGCGCCAGACCTGACCATGCGCCAGATGGCGATCCTGTTCACGATCTATCTCGACCCGCCGCCGCACACGGTGCGCGGACTGGCCGCCAAGCTCAACGTCACCAAGCCGGTGATTACGCGCGCTCTCGACACGATGGGAGCGATGAAGCTGGTGTCGCGCCATCGCGACGAGAAGGACAAGCGCAACGTCCTGATCCGCCGCACCGTGGAAGGTGCGCTCTATGTCGAGCGCTTCGGCGATGATATCATCGCCAAGGCCCTCGACCTTCCCCTGTGATCGTCCCCTGTGATCGTCCTTTGTGAAAGCAGCTTGCCTTGACCGTCCGCGATACCCGCCTGCACGCCTTCCGTCCCGATCTTGCCGATGCCCGCCTCGAAGGCGAGGTCGTTGCCGAGCGCTTCGTCGCGGGGACGCCTGCGAGGGTTTCGGCGCCGGTTGCCGATGTCTTGAAGGAGCCGGCCGAGGGTGCCGGCATCAACACGCAATTCCTGTTCGGCGACGATGTGCTCGTCTTCGAGGCCGCCGGCGGCTTTGCCTGGGTTCAGGCGGAGCGTGACGGCTATGTCGGCTATGTCAGGAAAGACGATATCGCGGAACGGAGCGGAGGACCGACGCATATCGTATCTGTGCCGCGGACGTTTCTTTATCCCGGACCGGACCTGCGTTTCCCGAGGGCAGGTGAACTGTCGATGGGCTCGGCGGTGACGGTGACGGGCGGCGCCGAGACGCGCGGCACCCAATATGCGGTGCTGGAGGGCGGCCAGGCGGTGATCGCCAACCATCTGATGCCGGTGGCGGACCGCGCCGCCGACTACGTTGCGGTGGCCGAGACCTTCCTTGGCACGCCCTATCTTTGGGGCGGCGTTTCCGGCTTCGGCATCGATTGCTCCGGCCTTGTCCAGCTTTCCATGCGCATGGCCGGCCGTGACGTGCTGCGCGATTCCGACATGCAGGCGGCGGCACTTGGAGTGCCACTCGATCCGGGCGTGGATTTTTCCGGCCTGCGCCGTGGCGACCTCGTGTTCTGGAAGGGCCACGTCGCCATCATGACCGATGGCGAAAACATGATCCACGCCAACGGCCATACCATGCTGGTGTCGCGGGAGGGCCTGCGCGAGGCCATTGACCGTATCGGCTACCTCTATGGCGGCCCGACCGGGTTCAGAAGGCCGTAGGGCATATTTGTTCATCGCCACGCCCGCTTCCTCTCCTTCGTCATCCTCGGGCAAGCCTGAGCGTAGCGACAGGCGCGACCCGAGGATCCATGTCGTGAGGGTCGGGTTGGGTGGTTCCGAATGAGGGGCCTTCTTTTGCGCCATTTGCGTGCTGCCGGGATCTCACGGCATGGATCTTAGGGTCTGCGCGACGGCCTTCGGCCTGCTCCGCCCTAGGATGACGAAGAGATGGGTGTGCTTATTCATCGCCACGCTGCCTTTCGGCCCTAGCCATTGTCAAAGAACTGACCTCATCTGAGAGGTCGGGAGGACGGGCGGCCGTTCGGTCGCTCGTTTAGTTAAGTAGTGCGGCCTTGCGGCCGCCCGTTCATCACCCAGCCGCACACCGTCATGCGACCAATCCGGCACCGACGCCCTTCCCTGATACCCGGTGCGCACCAGGTCTCCCGCAAGGGCGATGGCATGGGTATGTCGGAAACGGCGAGGGTGGGGATAAGTGGGGTGAGAGTTTTTTGCGGAGGCGAGGCAAATCAAAAGTTTGGCTGGGTGGTGTGGATGGATTTGTCCACTATTCGAGCAGAAGCGCCACAGGAATTGTACCCCCCTCTGGCCTGCCGGCCATCTCCCCTCAAGGGGGGAGATCGGCAGCTTCAAGCTTGCAGCCGCCTCTGTGACCTCAGTACCGGATGAAAGCATGGCAATCGAGTGATCCCCCCCTTGAGGGGGAGATGGCCGGCAGGCCAGAGGGGGGTGCTTGGCTATGCATCCCGATCGGCAACCGGATCCACCCTCTCTACGTTGGGGAGGGCAAGAGGCGGCACTGCCGCCTATCGCGCAATGGATATCCCGAACATTCCGTTCTCGCAGCGCTCGGTAGGATGAGGGGTGAATCTTGACGACGCGGAAATGTCACTTGCCGCTGCGGCGCAGGTGTTCGTCGAGGCGCGGCATGATTTCCACGAAATTGCAGGGCATGTGGCGGTAGTCGAGCTGCGCTTTCAGGATGCCGTCCCAGGCATCCTTGCAGGCTCCTGGCGAGCCGGGCAGCACGAAGACGAAGGTTGCGTTGACGACGCCGCCGGTGGCGCGCGACTGGATCGTGGAGGTGCCGATCTTGTCGTAGGAGAGGCGGTGGAAGACTTCCGAGAAGCCGTCCATGCGCTTTTCGAAGATGGGTTCCAGCGATTCCGGCGTGACGTCGCGGCCTGTGAAGCCGGTGCCGCCGGTGGTGATGACGACATCGATGCCGTCATCCTTCGACCACGCCAGAACCTTGTCGCGAATCTTGTCCTTGTCGTCGGTGACGATGTCGCGGGCAGCCAGTGTGTGGCCAGCCTCCACGATCCTGTCGGCAAGTGTCTGCCCCGATTTGTCGTCGGCAAGCGTGCGGGTGTCGGAGACGGTCAGCACCGCGATGCCGACGGGAATGAATGCGCGGCCTTCGCTAGCTGTCGCCATTGCCATCGTTCTCCCATGCCATGCTGCGCGTCGCGGCGACGAACCAGCCGGGGTGCCTGGCTCTTAGGGCAACGGCGGCGCGCTTGGCGACGTTGCCGGTTTCGAACAGGCCGAAGCAGGTCGCGCCGGAACCCGACATGCGCGAAAATCCCGATCCCGCCTTGTCGAGAGCCTTGAGGACCTGTCCGATTACGGGCTGGACTGCAAACGCCGCCGGTTCAAGGTGATTATGCGTGGTTTCAAGCCAGTTTCGAAGTGAATGGAAATCCACTTTCGATGGAAGGGCGGGCAGGCTTGCGTTGTCGCGCTGCTCAAGCCGCTGGAAAATGTCGGGGGTTGATACCGCAACGCCCGGATTGACGAGGACCAGCGCCAGTGCGGGAAAGCCCGAAACGGGCTCGAGTTCCTCGCCGATGCCTGTTGCGACCAACGGGCGGGCAGTCAGGCACATCGGCACGTCGGCACCCAGCGTTCGGGCGATTTCGGCCAGCTCCTGCTGCCCGAGACCACAGGCCCATATCTGGTTCAGGGCCTTGAGGACGGCGGCCGCGTCGCTTGACCCGCCGCCGACGCCCGAGGCGACGGGCAGGTTCTTTTCGAGGCGGATCGAGATCGGGGGCAAGTTGGAAGCGCAAGCCTGCCTCAAGGCATCGCGGGCGCGAAGGACAAGATTGCTGCCGTCGTCAGGCAGGCCGGGGCCGAACGGGCCGGTGATCGAGAACGCATCCGCAGCCGCCGGTTCGAGATGGAGCCGGTCGCCAAAGCGGGTGAACACCGCCAGGCTTTCGAGGGTGTGGTAGCCGTCAGGGCGTCGGCCTGTGACGTGCAATGCAAGGTTGACCTTGGCAGGCGCAAGCACAGCCTCGGCCAGCGGCTCAGCCGGCGTCATCATAGGCTGAAGCGCGCTCAATCCTTGGACAGCCGGTATTCACCCGTTTCAGGATCCTTGACCAGCGTGCCGTGGGCACCGTTGGCGGCCTGTTTCTCCGCACGGCGGATCTTTGCGGTGACGCGCTCGGCCTCCCTGACGAAGGTGCGATAGCCGACATAGGCAACGACGCCGATGATGGCGAAGAAAATGATCTGCGGCATGTCAAAACTCCTCCAACTCTGCGTCGATCCCGATGGATCGATGGGTCGGGTGGTGCATCATCGTACCCGGTTGCGGCCCCGTGTCAAAGGCCGAACCGCGCCCAAAGCGCGCGTTCTTGTGCCGCATCGATGAAACCATCGGCAGCGCTGGCCGCGATATCGGACGAAATGCGGGACCCAAAGGGCGAGAAACGCGACAGCAGCCCGCGCTGGGCGCTGATGAGCTTGAGCTGGGTCTTGGGTCCATAGCGCTCCTTCAGCACCGAACGCATGTCGCCGAGTCCGTCGACGAGGCCGAGCTCCAGGCCCTTCTTGCCGGTCCAGAACAGGCCGGTGAACATGTCGGGATCGTCCCTGAGCTTTGCGCCGCGCCGGCTGCGGACCAGATCGATGAAGGTGTCGTGGATTTCGAGCTGGAGGGCTTTGAGCCGATCCACGTCTTCCTTCTTTTCCGGCTTGAAGGGATCGAGAACGGATTTGTTCTTGCCGGCGGTGTGGACGCGGCGCTCGACGCCGATCTTCTTCATCAGTTCGGGAAAGCCGAATGAGGCGGAAACGACGCCGATTGAGCCGACGATGGAGGAGGGGTCGGCGATGATCTCGTCGCCCGCAACCGCAATCATGTAGCCGCCGGAAGCTGCGACGTCTTCCACGAAGACCAGCACTTTCCTGTTCTTCTCGACGGCAAGGTCGCGGATGCGCTTGAAGATGAGGCGCGACTGCACCGGCGAACCGCCCGGCGAATTGATCGAAAACGCGACCGCAGGCGCTTCGAAGGCGAAGGCTTTCTCGATCAGCCCGGCGGTCGTGGCCAGCGAAAGCGAGGGCCGAAACTGGCCGCCGCCGGTCATGATGGCTCCGTGCAGGCGCACGACGGGAATGGTGACAACGCTTGAACGCCATGACTTCGGCAGCATGCGATTGATGAGGCGTTTCAAGGCAAAGGTCTCCGTGGTCGTGCGGGGCATGTAGGCATTCGGGCGGCTACCGCAATGCCGTCAATCGCCGAAAAGCGACGCAAGTCCGTTGTTGATCATGTCGGTATGCTGGGAAAAGCGGTCGCCATGCGTGTCGTGCAGGACAAGCGGCGGCTGTAGCGAAAGCTTGCCGCGCGCGCCGCGGATGGCCCGGACGACGATGCGGATGGCGGCGGCATCGGCGCGCGGGTGCACGGCCAGGATTTCGGTGTCGCCGAAGCGGCCCGAAAGCGCATCGAGGATGGGTCGCAGCGATTCCGGCCGCGCGATGATGGCGATGCCGCCGCGCGGGCGGGTGACGGCGGCCGCACTTCGCACCCAGCTTTCGAACAGGCCGTCTTCCATGACATGCGCCTGCCGCTTGAGATCGTCGGGCGTGGCCCTGTCCCAGGCGGCGTTGAAGGGCGGGTTCATGATGACGAAATCGAACGAATTGTCGGCAAGGCCGGCGGCGTTGCGAGCCGTGCCCACGAGCGTAACATCGGCGCGCAGCACCGACGCGCGATGGCCGAGATGGGCATTGGCGGGGTGGGCGAGCGTGGCGTCGGCAAAGGCCGCCATCTCCTCCGCGCGCTCGACGAGGACGGCGCTGGCGCTGGAGCAGCGGGTGAGCGCGGCAAGGCCGGCGGCGCCCGCGCCTGCACCGAAATCGGCCAGCCGGCCGGCGAAAGCGGAGGGGACTGCGGCGGCCAGCATCATGGCGTCCATGCCGGCGCGGTGGCCGCTTTTGGCCGGCTGCACCAGCCAGAAGCGCCCGCGGTGGAAGGCATCCACGGTGTGGGCCGGCATTACGTCAAGATCGGCCTCGGTGCTCATGGTTCGCGGATTTCGTTGGCGATGCCGGCATCGGTGAGGATCTTGCGCGCGGCATCGGCCTTTTCGGCATCGACCAGGATGCGGCGCGGCAGGATGCCGAGCGAGCCGTCGAGCACGCTCATGTTCTGGTCGGCGACGAGAAAGGCAATGCCGGCGTCGCGCATCAGCGACTCCACGAAGGAGATGATGACGGCATCGTTGGTGCGGACAAGTTCAATCATGGCGCAGGTTCGCAGGTTGCCGCGCTGATGTAAACGCAAGCGGGGCCGAGCGCCAGTGCCGGGCGTCGGTCATTTCTGCCGGAAATGCGCCTTCAGCCGGTCGATATCCTGAGCCGGCCAGCCCTTGACGTCGGTGACCTCGATCCATGCATCGATATAGTGCTGCGGCGCGTAGACATGGCCGTGGCCCATCGGGGCGGTGGTGGCGGTCGCCATGTCGACCAGCAATTGCAGGAAGCTGACGACGGGATACCAGCGCAGCGACGGCGAGACGTCCGGGCCGCGCGGCTCGCTCATCCATTCAGGCGCGCGGTAAAAGGACAGCGGGTCGAAGAAGGTGACGGAATCGCTGGCGTACTGGAGATAGACGACGCGCATCGGCCCCCAATGCGCGCCGGCAATGGCGAGCGCGTTTTGCTGGCTGGTGAAGCGCACGTAGGAGCCGTCGCGGAAGCGCGGCAGCCAGAATGGCGAGCCTTCGTTGCGCCGGTTGGTGATCGAGCGCCATATGCTGCTGGAGAAGGGCGGGCCGCTCAGCAATGCTCCCTGGTAGGGGTCGGCCAGGACCTCGAACAACTCGTTGGAGCGCTCGGTGTTCATGGCCCCCAGGCTGAGTCCGTAGAGGTAGAGCTTGGGCCGGTGGTCCTTGGGCAGCGTGGTCCAGTAGCCGTAGATCTCGTGGAAAAGCGCGCGCGAGGCTTCGCCGCCATAGCCCGGCTCGACAAGCAAAGAGAGCCAGCTTGCGAGGTAGGAGTACTGGATCGCGGCGCTGGCGACATCGCCGCCGTGCAGATATTCGAGCGTATCCATTGCCGCGGCATCGACCCAGCCGGTGCCGGTCGGCGTGACGATGACGAGGACGGAGCGGTCGAAGCCGCCGACGCGCTTCAACTCGTCCAGCGCCAGCCGGGCACGGGCCTCGGGCGTTTCGGCGGAGTTGAGGCCGGCATAGACGCGGATCGGCTCGCGCGCTTCGTGTCCAAGAAATGCGCCGATATCCTTGGCGAACGGGCCGGAGGCGATGAATTCGCGGCCCGCACGGCCAAGGTCGTTCCAGTCCAGCAGCGAGGCCGAACTTCCGGTCTTGGCCGGGTCGGTCGGCTGAACCGCGTCCGTCTCGATCAATTCGTCGAAGGCGCGGTAGGAACTGTCGGCGACGTGCAGGGCGTATCTGAGCAGCACGCCGTTGGCGAGGCTGGTGAAGATGGCGAGTGCCGCAGCGACACCGATGACGTTGGCGACGCGGCGCGGCACATAACGGCGCAGGCGTCCGGCGATGAGGCGAAGGGTGAGTTCGAACAGGCGGGCGACGACAAGAAGCAGCGCAAAGGTGACAAGCGCGATCAGCGCAATCCTGAGCGGATACACGCTGTCGACCGGCTCCATCCCCATGAGGTCGCGGATCGAGTTCTGCCAGCCCGTCGCCTTCCACAGGAACACGAACGCCACGAGGGCGCAGATTGCCGAAGCGCCTTGCTTGATCCATGTGCCGACGCTGCCCCTGGGTTGCGGCAGTTCCAGATAAGACCACAGCCACGAGGCAAAGACGCCGATGCCGTAGCCCGCGCCGAATGCGAACCCTGAAAGGACGCCTTGCACGAGATAGGCGCGCGGGATCAGCGACGGGGTGAAGGAGGCTGCGAAGAACAGCGTGCCCAAAAGCAGGCCAGTCGTCGAAAACGACAGCCAGAGCCGTGAAGCGAGGTTCTTGATCATGCTGCGGCTCTCGCGATCCGGGAGGGGGCTGCTACGTCACCAACCTAATGGTGCATCGTGCAAAGGGAAACCCTTGGCGCCGGACGCCGCGCCAATTCGCCACTTGCCGTAGCTGTGCCATCTCCCTAGAGTCTGGCGCGGTGGGTAGGCGCCGTCGCAGGCTTTTTTCAGACGGGAGTTCTGGTTGGGTATTGTTGTCAATCTCGAGGGCGGCAAGCGCGAAGCCGCTTCAATCAAGGATCTGATCGATCTGACCGCTTCGGACATGGGGCGTGTCAACGAACTGATATTGTCCAAGGCCGGCTCGGACGTGCAGATGATCCCCGAGGTTGCCAACCACCTGATTTCCTCGGGCGGCAAGCGCCTGAGGCCGATGCTGACGCTGGCTGCGGCGCAGATGTTCGGCTATTCCGGCGACAGCCATATCAAGCTCGCGACCAGCGTCGAGTTCATGCACACCGCAACGCTTCTCCATGACGACGTTGTGGATGAAAGCGGCATGCGGCGCGGCAAGAAGACCGCGCGCATGATCTGGGGCAACCAGGCAAGCGTGCTGGTCGGAGACTTCCTGCTCGGGCAGGCGTTTCGCATGATGGTCGATGTCGGATCGCTGGACGCGCTGGATATCCTCTCCTCGGCCGCATCGATCATCGCCGAGGGCGAGGTCATGCAGCTGGCGGCGGCCAAGAACCTCGAGACCACCGAGGACGAACATTTCGCGGTGATCAAGGCCAAGACCGCAGCGCTGTTTTCAGCCGCCGCCGAAGTCGGGCCGGTGATCGCCAATGCGTCGCGCACGGACCGCGCCGCGCTGCGCTCCTACGGCATGAATCTCGGCCTCGCCTTCCAGCTGATCGACGATGCGCTGGACTACGGCGGGTCGAGCCAGGATCTCGGCAAGAATGTCGGCGACGATTTCCGCGAGGGCAAGGTGACGCTGCCGGTGATCCTCGCCTACCGGCGCGGTTCGGCTTCCGAGCGTGCCTTCTGGAAGAAGGCAATCGAGGAAAATGTTGCCGACGATGCCGGCCTGGAAAAGGCGATCGGCCTGATGGCGCGCCACGGCGCGATCGCCGACACCATCGGCAGGGCACGGCACTTCGGCGAAATCGCCCGCGACGCGCTGGCGCCGCTGGAAGCGACGCCGCAGAAATCGGCGCTGATCGATGTCATCGATTTCTGCATCAGCCGCGTGAACTAAGAAGCTCCTTAGCCGACGGCCTCTTTCCAATCCTTGTGGGAATGGGAGCGGTCGGCCAGCGTTTCGATGACGCGGCAGTCGCCGATGCGCCCTTGGGCGCATTCCTCGACCATTTTCTTGAGTTCCTTGCGCAGCGCCTTGAGGCTGGCGATGCGCTGGTCCACTTCCCTGAGCCGTTCCTTGGCGATGTGGTCTGCCTGTGCGCAGGAATGATCGGGCTTATCCTGAAGCGAAAGCAGCGTGCGGATCGCATCGACTTCGAAGCCGAGTTCGCGCGCATGGCGGATGAAGGCGAGCCGGGCTACTGCCGGCTGTCCGTAGCGGCGCTGCTGGCCTTCGGTGCGCAGCGTCTCCGGCATCAGGCCAATCTGCTCGTAATAGCGGATGGTCGGTATTTTCACGTCCGCGCGCCGCGCCAACTCGCCAATTGAAAAGGCCATGAAAAATCCTCTTGATCCTCTAGTCACTAGAGAGATTACGGTGATTTTCAAATGGAGTCATCAAAGATGAGCGAACAGTGTTGCGGCCATGGCCAAGCGGAGGGGAAGGAGCAGCATTCCCACGCCAATGCCCCCGATCACGACCATGCCCACGAAGACGGCCATTCATGCAAGCACGATCATGAGCACTCGCATTCGGGGCAGGCCCCTGCAGCGGCGGATTCGGGCCATACTTGTTGCTCCGGCGGCGTGCCTGTTTTCGACGGCATGGACGTTCGCTACAAGCGCGTCTTGTGGGCGGTCATCGCGATCAACGGCGCGATGTTCCTGACCGAGATGACGGCAGGCCAGCTTGCCGGCTCGCAGGCGCTGAAGGCCGACGCGCTGGACTTCCTCGCCGACACCGTAACTTACGGCCTGAGCCTTGCCGTGATCGGAGCCAGCCTGCGTACACGGGCGACCGCTGCGCTGTTCAAGGGCCTGTCGCTCAGCCTGATGGCGGTGTGGGTGTTCGGCTCGACCGTCTACCAGACGCTGATACTCGGCTTGCCGAGCGCCGAGGTGATGGGCGTCATCGGCCTTTTGGCGCTGGCTGCCAACGTGGCCTCGGTGGTGTTCCTTTTGCCCTACAAGGACGGCGACGCCAACGTGCGCTCGGTCTGGCTATGCTCGCGCAACGACGCTATCGGCAATGTCGTGGTCATGGCGGCGGCGCTTGGCGTCTGGGGAACCTCGTCGGCATGGCCCGACCTTGCGGTCGCAGCACTTATGGCCGGTATTTTCCTGACGTCTTCGGTGCAGATTCTGCGCCAGGCATGGGCCGAATATCGGGTTGAAGGTCAACATTCGGCGCTGCCCGCCGAATAAGGTTGCAACCGGCGGGGAGACGATCTGTCCGCCGGTTGCCTGACCGATCAGGCTGCGCGCTTGCCTTCCATCGGTTTCACATTCTGGTTCATCCGGAACATGTTCATCGGATCATAGCGGCGCTTGATCTCGACCAGCCGCCTGTAATTCGCACCATAGGCCGCTTCGACACGATCGACTTCGTCTTCCGGCATGAAGTTGATGTAGGCGGTGCCGGCTGCGAACGGCTTGGCCGCTTCATAGATGCCGCGAGCCCAGCCGATGCAGGTCTTGTCCATGCTGGCCTCGCGCCAACGCGCATGGACGTTCATGACGAAATGCGAGCTTCGCTGCGGGAATGCCGTGGCATGCGGAGGCACGCGGCCTGCCGCACCGCCGACATGGCCGACGAATATCTCGCATTCGGGACCCGGAAGCTTGCGGATGGCCGAGGCGAGCACACCCACCGCCGAATCCGGCAGTTCGATGAAATCGTGGCTCTTCCAGTAGTTGCGGGCACCTGGTGTGAGCAGCGGGTCGAACGCCTGTTGCCAGCCGGTGAAAGGATTCGGGCCGACGACATCGGCGATCGGCTTGCCGATACCGCGCAGGCGCGCCATCGCCTTTTCGCCCTCCTTGATATCGCCGCCATAGCACATGGCCAGAACCACCACCTCCTTGCCGTGCCATTCGGCAGGCAGGAATGGCAGCGGCGGCGCTTGCCGCATGACCACCCAGCAGGTGAGCTCATCAGGGGCCTTTTCCAGGGCCGCGCGATATTCGCGCATGACGTTTTCGACGTCGGCGAACGGATGGACAACGAGACCGGACAGGACTTGCGGGCCGAATTTATGGAGCTGGAAGTCGAATGCCGTGACGATGCCGAAATTGCCGCCGCCGCCGCGCAACGCCCAGAACAGATCCGGATTTTCCGCCACGCTGGCGCGCACAAGCTCGCCCTTGGCCGTGACCACATCGGCGGAATGAAGGTTGTCCAGCGTGAGGCCGAACTTGCGCGTCGTCCAGCCGAAGCCGCCGCCGAGGGTGAGGCCGGAAATACCGGTGGTGGAGTTGATGCCGGTCGGCACGACCAGCCCGAAGGCCTGTGTTTCCTTGTCGACATCGGCAAGCGTCGCGCCCGGCTCGACGGTGGCGCGCCTGCCGGCCACGTCGACGCGCACGGATTTCATCGGCGACAGGTCGATCATCATGCCGCCTTCGCAGACCGCGGTTCCGGCAATGTTGTGGCCGCCGCCCCGCACCGAAACGAGCAGGTGGTTGTCGTGGGCGAAGCGAACGGCGCTGATGACATCGGATGCGCCGATGCAGCGCACGATCAGCCCCGGCTTGCGGTCGATCATGGCGTTCCAGATCGAGCGAGCCTCGTCGTAGGCTGCATCTTCCTTGCGTAAAAGAGTGCCGCGCAGTTGCGTCGAGAGCGCTTCGAGAGCCGCGGCCTTTATGCTTGTCTTTCCGAACTCAAGTGTTGTGAGGGTCAAATCTTTCATGGGTTCCTCCCGATTTGACTGCGGAATGCCCCCCTTTTGTTGCCCAGCGGATTGTGCGCCTATATTAGCAGCCGTACAAGTAAATCACTGTGTCTTCCGGCGGGAACGGCATCGCGCCGTGGGCTCGAAAACCGGATCGAAATGGCGGTGGAATTGCGAGTGACCTGATTGTGACGCGCTGGCGGATTGAAGCTGCATCGCAAAAAGGCCATGCTTTGCCGCGACATGAGGGATTGCGGCGGGTCCCGGCAGGTTGCCGGGGCGCTTTCGGCTGAAAGGAATACGATGCGGCAAAGACGCGTTCGCTGGCTCGCGGGCCTGGCTATGATGACGGGCCTGGTGTTTCCGGGGCAGGCCGCTATCGCCCAGGAAGCGGAAAAGCCTATTGAAATCACTTCGTTTTCCGGCGCTTTCCTGGCTGCCCGCGTAGCTGAAGGCGACAACGACCTCGATAACGCGATCACCTATTACAAGCAGGCGCTGGCCTTCGCGCCCGACGATACGACGCTACAGCAAAGCCTGATGCTGTCGCTGATAGCGCAGGGCCGTTTCGACGAATCGCTGCCCTATGCCGACAAGCTGAAGGAGGTGCCGGACGTCGAGCGCTTCTCGCGCCTGGCGCTGGCGGTCGATACGTTCCGCAAGAAGGACTACGCCAAGGCCGAGTATTGGCTGAAGCTCTCGCTGCAGGCTGATCTCGACCGTCTCATTGCCGGCGTGATGACCGGCTGGGCGCGTGCCGGCGCCGGCGACGGCACGGACGCCATGGCCTATGTCGACAAGCTGCAGGGGCCGGAATGGTTCGACCTGTTCAAGTCGTATCATCGCGCCCTGATCGCCGACGCCACCGGGCTGAAAGACAAGGCGCGCGAGGCCTATGAAGCGACGGTGAAGAATTCGGCGGCGGCGGGTGCGGCGCCCGAGACGTGGCTGCGCTGCGTCGAATCCTATGCCCGCTTCCTTGCCCGCAATGGCGAAAAGGACAAGGCGCTCGAAGCGCTCGACCAGGCCGAGACGTTCGTTTCCGGCAAGATCGAGATCACGGCCCTGCGCGAGCAGATCAGCAAGGGCGACAAGATCGAGCCGCTGGTGGCTGACCCTGCCGAGGGCGTTGCCGAAATACTGATCAACCTGGCGACCGCGCTGAACCGGGGCGGCGGCGAGCCGTTCGTGCGGCTTTACCTTGAATACGCGCTGGCGCTGAAGCCGAACAGCGATACCGCGCTGGTGCAGCTTGCGGCGGTGGCCGAGCAGCAGCGGGACGGCGAGCGCGCGATCAGTTTCTACAAGCGCATTCCTGAAACCTCGCCGTTGAAGGAAGTGGCCGAGCTCCAGCTTGGCCTCAACCTTGCCGACCTCAACCGCAACGACGAGGCGATCGCGCACCTGAGGAAGCTGGTCGAGGCGCGCCCCGACGAAATGCGCGGGTATATCGCTCTGGGCGGGGTCTATGCCTCCAAGGAGGATTTCCGCGCCGCCGCCGACCTCTACGACAAGGCGGTGGAGCGCCTGGCCAACCCGCAGCCGGAGAACTGGAACATCTTCTACCAGCGCGGCATCGCCTATGAGCGGCTGAAGGATTGGCCGAAGGCCGAGCCGAATTTCCGCAAGGCGCTGGAACTCAATCCGGAGCAGCCGCAGGTGATGAACTACCTGGGCTATTCCTGGGTCGACAAGAACATGAACCTCAAGGAAGCGCTGGAGATGATCCAGAAGGCCGTCGACCTGCGGCCAAGCGATGGCTACATCGTCGATTCGCTGGGCTGGGCCTATTACAAGCTCGGCCGCTTCGAGGACGCGGTGCGCGAACTGGAGCGCGCCGTTTCGCTGAAGCCGGAAGACCCGGTGTTGAACGACCACCTCGGCGACGCCTATTGGCGGGTTGGCCGCAGGTTGGAAGCGACCTTCCAGTGGAGCTACGCCCGCGACCTGAAGCCCGACCCGGACGTGCTTGCCTCGGTGCAGGAAAAGCTCGCCAAGGGCCTGCCGCCGATCGAGGCCAACACCGCGCAGGACACGCCGCCGGCAAAGCCCAAGCCGGCGCCGGCGCCGAAGGGGTAAGAGCCGGGACTTCCCGCAGGCGGCGGGAACCGGCCGGAACGGCGAAGTTCGAGGTTGGATTGCGCCGAAGCGACCATTGTCGCATGGCGCGCTCCGGCAGTCTGCCTTGACGCTTCCGGGCAGGGGCACTAGGGAAGGCCGCATCCTGCCATTGCCGCCGAGGCCATTCCCGTGAGCGCCGATCTTCCCGCCCATATGCATCCCAGCCGTTCGTTCCAGGGGCTGATCCTGACCCTGCACAACTACTGGGCAAACTACGGTTGCGTCGTGCTGCAGCCCTACGACATGGAGGTTGGCGCGGGCACTTTCCACCCGGCCACGACGCTGCGCGCGCTGGGGCCGAAGGCGTGGAACGCGGCCTATGTGCAGCCTTCGCGCCGGCCCAAGGACGGGCGCTACGGCGAGAACCCCAACCGGCTCCAGCACTACTACCAGTATCAGGTGATCCTGAAGCCCAATCCGGAGAACTTGCAGGAACTTTATCTCGGCTCGCTGAACGCAATCGGCGTCGATCCGCTGCTGCACGATATCCGCTTCGTCGAGGACGACTGGGAAAGCCCGACGCTGGGTGCCTGGGGGCTGGGTTGGGAGTGCTGGTGCGACGGCATGGAGGTGTCGCAGTTCACTTATTTCCAGCAGGTTTGCGGGATCGAATGCGCGCCGGTGGCGGGCGAACTGACCTACGGTCTGGAGCGCCTTGCAATGTATGTGCAGGGCGTCGACAACGTCTACGACCTCAATTTCAACGGCCGCGAGGGCGCCGAGAAGGTGACCTATGGCGAGGTTTTCCTGCAGGCAGAGCAGGAATATTCGCGGCATAATTTCGAGTTCGCCAATACGGCGATGCTGCTGAAGCACTTCGAGGACGCCGAGGGCGAGTGCAAGGCGCTGCTGGCCGCCGGTGCGCCTTCGTCGCAAGGCCAGCCGCACAAGATGGTGCTGCCGGCCTACGATCAGTGCATCAAGGCGAGCCATGTCTTCAACCTGCTCGATGCGCGCGGCGTCATTTCGGTGACCGAGCGGCAAAGCTACATCCTGCGCGTGCGCAACCTCGCCAAAGCCTGCGGCGAGGCGTTCCTTCTGACCGACGCCGGCGGATTTTCGCTCGTCGGGGAGGCTGCATAAATGCCTGATCTGCTGCTTGAACTTCGCTCCGAGGAAATTCCCGCCCAGCCGCACGACCGCAGCGCCGCAGGCGCGAGGACGTGCAAACAAGAAAATAGCATGCGGGTGGAAAAACTCTGATGCCCGACCTTCTGCTTGAACTTCGTTCCGAAGAAATTCCGGCCCGCATGCAGCGCAAGGCGGCGGGCGACCTGAAGAAACTGGTGACGGACGGGCTGGTGGAAGCCGGCCTGACCTATGAGGCGGCGCGCGAATACTGGACGCCGCGCCGGCTGACGCTGGACATTCGCGGGCTGACGGCGCGCTCCAAGGACATTCACGAGGAACGCAAGGGGCCGAGCACGAAGGCGCCCGAACAGGCGATCACGGGTTTTCTGCGGTCGGCGGGACTGAGCTCGATCAGCGAGGCGCACGTCCATACCGATCCGAAGAAGGGCGATTTCTACGTTGCCCATATCTCGAAGCCGGGCAGGGCGGCGGAAGAGATCATCGCCGATTTGATGCCGGGCATCATCAAGGCATTCCCGTGGCCGAAATCGATGCGCTGGGGCGCGGCGTCCGGCCCGAAGGGGATGAGCTATCGCGGCGTCGAAGGGCGCGGCGGCGATGCGCTGCGCTGGGTGCGGCCTTTGCAATCGATCCTGTGCACCTTCGGCCCGGAAACGGAAGAGCCGGTGGTGGTCGACTTCGAGGTCGACGGCATCCGTTCCGGCAACGTGACCTATGGCCATCGTTTTCACGCGCCTGACGCCATCACCGCCAAGCGCTTCGATGACTATGTGACCAAGCTGGAAGCGGCAAAGGTCGTGCTCGACGCTGACCGGCGCAAGGAAATCATCCTGTCGGATGCGAAGAACCTTGCCTTTGCCAATGGGCTGGAACTGGTCGAGGACGAGGGCCTGCTGGAAGAGGTGTCCGGGCTGGTGGAGTGGCCGGTGGTGCTGCTTGGCGAGTTCGAACAGGACTTCCTCGCCATCCCGCCGGAAGTGATCCGGCTGACCATCCGCGCCAACCAGAAGTGCTTTGTCTCGCGCCCGCAGGGCGAAGGCGAGGCGCTTGCCAACCGCTTCCTGCTCGTCGCCAACATCGAGGCGAAGGACGGCGGCAAGGAAATTGCCCACGGCAACGGCAAGGTGGTGCGGGCACGGCTTTCCGATGCGGTGCATTTCTGGAAGACCGACCAGGCAAATGTGCCTGACATCGACCAGTTGAAGGGCTCGGCGGAAAAGTTCGAGCTGGATCTGGCAAAGCCGCTCGACCAGCGCATGGCGCGCCTCGATCATCTCGGCGTGACCTTCCACGCCAAACTGGGCACACAAGGCGAACGGGTGGCGCGCATTCGCAGGTTAGCTGAAAGACTGGCGATGTTGACCAGGTTCGAGCCTGCTCTGGCCCGCCGCGCGGCGGTGTTGGCGAAGGCTGATCTGACCACCGAGATCGTCGGAGAGTTCCCTGAATTGCAAGGCGCGATGGGCCGCAAATACGCGCTGCTGCAGGGAGAGGATGCCTCGGTCGCGGCGGCAATCGAAGATCATTATAAGCCGCAAGGTCCGTCGGATCGTGTGCCGACCGATCCGGTTTCGGTCGCCGTGGCGCTGGCCGACAAGCTTGATACGCTGGTCGGCTTCTGGGCGATTGATGAGAAGCCAACAGGCAGCAAGGACCCGTTTGCATTGCGCAGAGCGGCACTGGGGGTGATCCGCATCGTTCTGGAGAGAGAGCTTAGACTGCAACTTGTCAAAATCACTAGCCTCTCAGCCGTGAGTTACTTTCAGAAATTTCAGAAAGAGGACTCTTGGCCTTACATAGATGCTGCAAGAAAGTTGACTTCGGTCGGGCTTGTTGATGAATCTCTATCTAACGAGGTCTTTCAACAGCTACTGGGCTCGCCTAGCCTGTCTGCTGCAATAAGTGCAGCGCGTGAGATGGTAGCAAGGATCAACTACGACCTCCTCTCATTCCTCCACGACCGTCTAAAGGTCTATCTGCGCGATCAAGGCGCAAGGCACGATCTGATCGATGCGGTGATCACACCTGAGTCCGATGATCTTCTCATGATCGTCCGTCGCGTCGAGGCGCTGGGCGAATTCCTTGAAACCGATGACGGCAAGAACCTGCTCGCCGGCACCAAGCGCGCGGCCAACATACTCGCTGCCGAGGAGAAGAAGGGCACCGCCGTTGCGGCTGCCGTCGAGCCTTCGCTGTTCAAGGAAGATGCGGAGAAAAAGCTGTTCGACGCGGTGAATCAGGCCGAGAAGAAAGCTGGCGAAGCGATTCAAAAGGAAGACTTTTCCGGCGCTATGCTGGCGCTTAGCGTTTTGCGTGAACCGGTTGATTCATTTTTTGAACAGGTGCTGGTCAACGACGACGACCTGGCGGTGCGGGCCAATCGCCTTGCGTTGCTGACGCGCATCCGCGCCGCGACCGATCAGGTGGCGGATTTCTCGAAGATTGCCGGGTAGCCGGGCCGGGAGCGGTGGGAGATCAGCGCTCCAGAATGATGACCTGCACGCTGCTGCTGTAGACATCGACCTGGATGAGAGGCCGGCCATTGGTGATGGCGCGGCGTGTGGCGGCGTCCATTGCACCGCGCTGTTCGAGCATCCTCTGGAGCCTCGAACGTTGCTGGTTGGTCTTGAACCAGCGGTCGTTTTCGTCCTCGCGGTCAACCTGCCCGAAGCGATGCCAGTTGGCGCGATCTTGCCTCACCATCTGCGCCGCGCTGTCGAGCGGGTAGCCGTCGCTGGCGAAATGGTCGTCCTGCGAGATGCGGGCGACATAGCTGCCGAGAAGCATGTCGGCCATTGCAGGCAGCGTCAGAAAACCAAGCGCGACGTTGGCCGCAAGCGGCTTCAACATCCAGTGCATGAACTCCCCCCACTCACGTTCTGGCAACTGTGAGGCAGGCTGCCTTGCGGAGCAGCCGATTGCAACTCATGCAAAAGGACGTGGGTGGAGCTAGCGCGCTTGTGGCGTAGGGTTGCGGTTCGCCGCCATTGGTTGCGCCGAAGTCGCTGGCGCTTCGGTAGGCGCAGTGGCGCCGCTTTCAGCAGAAGCCTGCTGAGGCTGAGCGCTGGCCGTTGCCGGCGCAAAGACGTCGCCGACGATGCCGCCGCGGATGACCATCGGCGCGAAGTGGGCCTTGGATGAAGTTTTCTTCGGAATGGCCGCGACCTTCTCATAGGTGACAGGCGGCCACGGCATGCCATAGGCGACGATGGAAGGGCTGACGACTTCCGGCTCGACGGCGGCCGTGGCAGGCAGTTGCTGCCAACTGCCCGGCGTCATCTGGCTGAGCGCCTTCTGAGACGGGTCGGTGGGGGTCTCTGGCTTGGCGGATTCCGTTGCGGCAACCACGATCGGGTCGGGCGCGCCCATGACCACGATGGACGGGGTCGAGGCCGGTGCAGGCTCGCCGAACGTGACGAAAGACGAGGCTGCCGCGCTGCCCGTCATGGCTGCAAGCGAAATCATTCCAATTGTGATGATACGCAAGGACAAGAGCTTGTTCCCCCAGCTTTCACCGCCAACATAGCGAAGGAGCGTTGATATCCGCTTGTGAGCACAGTTCGCATTTTAATGAATTGGCTTTTGCCGACGACGCTTGCCGCATCCTGCCCACCGCTGTAGGCAGGCGCCAGAAAGGTTTGGCTCGTGGCTGAGATACTTCCCGCCGACAAGGCACTGGACCGTGCGCTGGCGCTGCTTCAGGCGGGCGAGGTCGTCGCCATACCGACCGAGACGGTCTATGGCCTTGCCGGTGACGCCACCAATGGCGAGGCGGTCGCGCGCATTTATGAAGCCAAGGGCCGTCCGCGCTTCAACCCGCTGATCGCGCATGTCTGCGACCTGGAAATGGCCGAACGCATCGGCGTGTTCGATCCCTTGTCGCGCAAGCTGGCCGAACTGTTCTGGCCCGGACCGCTGACGCTTGTGGTGCCGCTCCAGCCGGATGCGGGCATCCATCCGCTGGCGACTGCCGGTCTGGACACGATCGCGCTGCGCATGCCGCGCGGCTTCGGCAACAGGCTGATCGCGGCACTCGGCAGGCCGCTCTCGGCGCCCAGCGCCAACAGTTCGGGCCACATCAGCTCGACCTCGGCGGAAGCGGTGGCGGCCGATCTCGGCAGGCGCATCAAGCTGGTGGTCGATGGCGGCGCAACGCCGGTCGGTGTGGAATCGACGATCGTCAGGGGCGAGGACGGAAAGCTGAAATTGTTGCGGCCGGGTGGCATCGCCGCCGAAGAGATCGAGGCCGCCACTGGCATGAAGCTGGAACGCGGCGCAAAGGGCATCCAGGCACCTGGCATGATGGCTTCGCACTATGCGCCGAATGCGGCGATGCGGCTGAATGCCATGAGCGTAGGCCAAGGCGAGGCGCTGCTCGCCTTCGGGCCAACGCGCGCCAAGGGTGCCGAGCGCGCGGCAATGACGCTCAATCTCTCGCCGACCGGCGATTTGCGTGAAGCGGCGACGAACCTGTTTTCCTTCATGCGCGAACTCGACGGCAGCGGCGCGGGCGTCATCGCCGTAGAGCCGGTTCCGATGCAGGGTCTGGGCGAAGCGATCAACGACCGGTTGGCGCGGGCCGCTGCCCCGCGTGACATGGCCGAGGCTGGAGCATAGGCTTTCAGAATGAACGATGCCGTTTCTCACCTCGATCCCGCCCTTGTCCAGCGCTTTGCCGACATTGTCGGCGACAGGTATGCATTGCACGCGCCGGACGACATCGCGCCCTATCTGATAGAGCCGCGCGGCCTGTGGCATGGCCGCAGCCAGCTCGTGCTGAGGCCGGGCAGCGTGGAGGAAGTGAGCCGCATCCTGCGGCTTGCCACCGAGACGCGCACGCCGGTGGTGCCGCAAAGCGGCAATACCGGGCTGGTTGGCGCGCAGGTGCCGGATGCGAGCGGCAGGCAAGTGGTGCTGTCGCTGTCGAGGCTGAACCGCATCCGAGAGATCGACGTCCAGTCCAATACGGTGACGGCGGAGGCGGGCGTCATTTTGCAGACACTTCAGCAGGCGGCGGACGGCGTTGACCGGCTATTCCCGCTTTCGCTGGGCGCACAAGGCTCGTGCCAGATCGGCGGCAACCTTTCCTCCAATGCCGGCGGCACCAATGTGCTGGCCTATGGCAATGCGCGCGAACTGTGCCTTGGCGTGGAAGTCGTTCTGCCGACGGGCGAGGTGTTCGACGATTTGCGCAAGCTGAAGAAGGACAATACCGGCTACGATTTGAAGAACCTGTTCGTCGGGGCAGAGGGCACGCTGGGCGTGATCACGGCTGCGGTGCTGAAGCTGTTCCCGAAGCCGAAGGGCCGCGAGGTGGCCTTTGTCGGCCTGCCGTCGGCTGAGGCCGCCCTTGCCCTGTTTGGAGCGGCTGGCGCACGGGCGGGCAGCGCGCTGACGGCGTTCGAGCTGATCGGCAAGCGGCCTTACGATTTCACGCTTGCGCATGCGAGCGGCGTGGTGCGCCCGCTGGAAGGCGACTGGCCCTGGTATGTGTTGACGGAGATTTCCTCGGGCCGCTCGGCAGAGGACGCGCGCGCGCTCATCGAAGACATATTGTCGGCAGCATTCGATGCGGAAATCATCGGCGATGCGGTGATCGCCTCAAGCCTTGCGCAAAGTTCTGCGTTCTGGAATTTCCGCGAACTGTTGCCGGAAGCGCAGAAGCCGGAGGGCGCATCGATCAAGCACGACATTTCCGTGCCGATTTCCTCCATACCGGCTTTCATCGAGCGGGCGGAAAAGGCCGTGGCCTCGGTGAGTCCCGGCGCGCGTGTCGTCTGCTTCGGCCATATGGGCGACGGCAACCTGCATTATAATATCTCGCGCCCGGAGGGCGGCGACGACCATGCCTTCCTCGACCTCTATCACGCCATGAACAAGGCTGTGCATGACGTGGTGCGGGCGCTCGACGGGTCGATCTCGGCTGAGCACGGCATCGGCCAGTTGAAGCGCGACGAACTGATCGCGACAGCCCCGCCGATGGCGATCGACCTGATGCGGCGGGTGAAGCGCGCCTTCGATCCGGCAGGCATCATGAATCCCGGTAAGGTTATCTGATCCTTTCCAATTCTCGGGGCCGGTCGGATTCCGCTAACCATTTGGCAGATCAGCAAAATTTAACCGACTTTTTTAAGCCCGCCGGTAAGGTGGGCACGCTACCGTCTGATCCATAACGAGGCTGGAAAACGGCCCGGGGAGAACCGGAAAACCGGCTCTCAGGAGAGACAGGAAGGCACTGATGAAATCTGGACTGAAGCCAGTCTGGGCGGGACGCAACATGCGCCTCGACCCGTTCCGCTTGCCGCAAGTGGTGAGCTACGCGACCCGCGACGACCACGGTGACGTGACCTCCACGATCGATCATCGTGGCGCTGTCATCCGCCGCACGCTCGAGATGAGTGGCCTTCCCGCCATTATCGCGCTGCCGGCCAATGCCTTCCGGGGTGTGGCCGCGCGCGCCATGGAAGACGAGGACGGCAACGTCACCGTGACGCTGGAATTGTTGCACAACGACCCGATGCTTTCGGTGCCGCTTCTGGTGGCTGACGATCTCGATGACGTCGCTGCCGACTGGCGCGCATGGGCCGACGCCTACAGGCTGCCCATGCTTCTGATCGAGGCCGATGGCGAGGCGCGCACGCTGGAGGAATCCCTTGGCGCGGCGCTGAAGACGCTGCCGCCGCAGGAACGCCGCAAGGGTCGCGTTTCCAACCAGAGGCGGCCGCGCTTCCTTGCCCGCCGCCGCGCTGGTGACCTTGGCCTCAGGCTGGTGGTCGATGGCGAGGAAATCATCGCCGCCGAATAGATTCAGGTGATGGCGGCCTGCTAATGGCGCTTTCCTGCGCTTCCGGTGCTCATGTACCAAACGTACATTCCGCTCCGGTTCTCGAAAATCACCATTCTCGGCTCGCCCTGACCTGAATCTGGGGCCCAGCCTAGGTCAATTGCGGGCCGCTACAACAGCGGCTTGAGCGCTGCCCATGCCGCGCCGCCGACAATGCCGAGGAAGACCAGCCAGCCGACCTGGTTGTTCGATTTGAACAGGCGCAGGCACTGGTCGGGATTGTCGATGTCGAGGGTGGAGATCTGGCGCGCCATGTGCGCGCCGGCTGCGATCAGCCCGGCCATTACCGGAACGGGCGCCTGCGCATTGGCGAAGGCCACCGCAAAGCACATCAGCGCACCCGCATAGAGGCCGGCCAGCCAAGCCTTGGTGTTGTCGCCGAACAGCCGCGCGGTGGAGCGCACGCCGACGATGGCATCGTCCTCCTTGTCCTGATGCGCATAGATGGTGTCGTAGCCGATCACCCACAGGATCGAGCCGATATAGAGCATGATGGCCGGTGCATCGATGTCGCCGAACTCGTTTGCCCAGCCCATCAGCGCGCCCCAGGAAAAGGCAAGGCCGAGAACGAGTTGCGGCCAGTCGGTGAATCGCTTCATGAATGGGTAGATGGCGACGATCACCAAGGACGAGATGCCGAGCCCGACGGCAAAGCTGTTGAGCTGCAACAGGACGGCAAGGCCGATCAAAGCCTGGATGACGAGGAAGGTCCACGCCTGGCGGCGGCTGACTTTTCCCGATGGCAGCGGGCGCGAGCGCGTGCGCTCGACGGCGACGTCGATGTCTTCATCGACGATGTCGTTGTAGGTGCAGCCTGCGCCGCGCATGGCGATGGCGCCGATGAGGAACAGCACAAGCGTGTAGGGCTGCGGCAGAAGCGTCAGGATCGGATCTGTCGGGCGGGCATAGGCCGTGGCGGCGAGCGCTGCCGACCACCAGCATGGCCAAAGCAGCAACTGCCAGCCGATAGGCCTATCCCAGCGCGCAAGCTGCGCATAAGGCCACAGCCACCGCGGCAGCACCCGGTAGACCCAGTGCCCGCTTGGCGCATCGGCGACACGCCCCTGGGCGGCTTTCGACTGAATGGTTTCCATGACGCTGGAGTGGCAGCGCCGGGCGGTGCAGTCAAGACGACGAATTGCCCTTGATAAGTCGAGGCAAAGCTTGACCGGGCGGCTGGGGACACATACCGGAAGTTTCGCCATCGGATTGGACAGCGAGGTACAGCCAGCATGAACGTTCTTCTTCTCGGCTCGGGCGGCCGCGAGCATGCGCTGGCGTGGAGGCTCGCCGCTTCGCCAATGTTGACCAAGCTCTATGCCGCGCCGGGCAATCCCGGCATCGCGAAGGAAGCGGAGCTGGTTGCGGTTGACATAACCGACCATGCGGCGGTGGCGCGGTTTTGCCTGGGCAACAACATCGACCTCGTCGTCGTCGGGCCGGAAGCGCCGCTTGTTGCCGGTATTGCCGACGACCTGCGCGCCAAGGGCATCCGCGTCTTTGGCCCATCGAAGGCTGCGGCGCAGCTTGAGGGATCGAAGGGCTTCACCAAGGATTTGTGCGCGCGCTACGGCATTCCGACCGGAGCCTATGGCCGCTTCGACAGTCTGGCGGCGGCCCGGGCCTATGTCGAGGAAAAGGGCGCGCCGATCGTCATCAAGGCGGACGGGCTTGCGGCCGGCAAGGGCGTGACCGTTGCGATGACGCTTGCCGAGGCGCTTGGCGCGCTGGAAGCCTGCTTCGACGGCTCGTTCGGCAGCGCGGGCGCCGAGGTTGTGGTGGAGGAATTCCTGACCGGCGAGGAGGCGAGCTTTTTCTGCCTTTGCGATGGCGCCACGGCGCTGCCGTTCGGTACAGCGCAGGATCACAAGCGCGTCGGCGAGGGTGATACCGGGCCGAACACCGGCGGCATGGGCGCCTATTCGCCGGCACCGGTGATGACGCCGGAAGTGGTCGAACGCACCATGCGCGAGATCGTCGAGCCGACTATGCGCGGCATGGCCGAAAAAGGCATGCCGTTTTCCGGCGTGCTGTTCGCCGGCCTGATGATCGACGGCAAGGGCGCGCCGAAACTGATCGAGTTCAATGCCCGTTTCGGCGATCCCGAATGCCAGGTGCTGATGATGCGCCTGAAGGAAGATCTGCTGACGCTGCTGAACGCAGCGGTGGATGGCCAGCTTTCGCATATGTCGGCGCGCTGGCGCGACGAGACGGCGCTGACGGTGGTGATGGCGGCGAAGGGCTATCCGGCCTCACCGGAAAAGGGTTCCGTCATTCGAAATACCGAGGCCGCAGCGGGCAAGGGCGTGGAGATATTCCATGCCGGCACCGCTTTGCGGGATGGCGAACTTATTGCCAATGGCGGACGCGTGCTCAACGTGACGGCGACCGGCCTGACTGCCGGCGAAGCGCAGACGAAGGCCTATGCCGCTGTTGACCTCATCGATTGGCCGCAGGGTTTCTGCCGCCGCGACATCGGCTGGCGCGCGGTCGACAGGGAATTCGTGAAATGAGCGTGACCATCTACCACAATCCCGCCTGCGGGACTTCGCGCAACACACTGGCGATGATCCGTGCCTCGGGCGAAGAGCCGGAGATCATCGAATATCTGAAAGCGCCGCCGACGCGGCAAAGACTGGTTGAATTGCTCAGGCTGTTGGGCATGAAGCCGCGCGAACTGTTGCGCAAGAAGGCCACGCCCTATGCGGAACTTGGGCTGGACGATCCGAAATGGAGCGACGATGAGATCGTCGATTTCATGATGGAGCATCCGATCCTGATCGAACGCCCGATCGTCATAACGGAAAAAGGCGTTGCGCTGACGCGGCCGTCGGAAACGGTTCTCGACCTGCTTGCCAATCCCGATATCGGTGATTTCACCAAGGAAGACGGCGAGATCGTCAAGGCGCGACAGGCCGCTCAGGGCCAGTAAGGTCGCGCGTCTTTCTTGATCGATCCGGTCGCGATCGGGTCGATACCGGGATCGGCTTTGGCGACAAGCGCCGCCCGGCCCTCCAGCCTGACGAAGGCGTATTCCACCATGCCGTACCGATAGGGATCGTCCCCAGCTAGTTTCGCCGCCACCGGAGGCAGTGTCCAGGCAGCTCGGAATTTGGCCCAGCCGCTGCTGACTGCGGCGACAAGCTCTCCGACGGTGGGCGGCGTGGCAACCGCAGCATAGGTGATCTCGACCTTGCCCTTGAGCCCTTCGCTACGCGCGATGGGGACCGGGACACTGGCCAGATAGTCGGTCGGCACGTCGATGAGATGGCCGAACGGCCATTGGGCGCGCAATTCATCGGCGGCCATCGGGGCGACGTTCACATCGATGTCCAGCGGGGTGCCGGGCGGGCGGTAGGGGCAACGGCGGCTGTTGCAGTTGGCTTGCGCCGAAAACTGCCACAGCGCGTAGCCATCCCAGTTGCCCTTCGGGAAATGCATGTCGATGTCGGGCTTGTAGCGGGCATACCAGAGCGGCAGCCGCGATAGGAGACGGTAGCGAAAGCGGTTGTCGGCAATGTGCTTGGCGGTCGAGCCGTTGGTGTAGAGAATGGGGAAGCGCCCGATGCGGCGATGGACCTGACGCACGAACTCTTCGGCGTCGTCCAGCGACATCCACTGTCCGGGATCGTTGTCCTCGATGTCGAGGGCAAGCAGGTCCTCCGGCGCCGGTTCGGCGAAGTCGATGAAGTTGTTGGCCTGATCGACCGGATTGCCGGGGCGGGCGAGATGATAAGCGCCCCATTCAAGGCCGAGCGCCTTCGCCACGGTGCGGCGGGTGTGGAACAACTCGCGCGCCACCGCATGGCGTTTCCACAATGCCTTGCAAAGCTTGATGGCTTCTTCGTCGCCGGAACAGGCGTAGGGCGGCGGTAGGCCGTCGGAGGCCTTGTTGATGAAGCCGACGATGCGCTTGTCGGAGGCGAGCGCGTTCCAGTCGATGGAGTTGTACTCGTAGGCGTCTATGACCAGCGCCCGGTTGGGCTTCTTCCACGGTTCGGAGAAATCGGACGCCTGGGCAGGCAAAAGAGCGGCAAGCGTTGTCGCTGCCGCCATCAGTGCTGCCCGCAAGAAAGGTCGCCCCGGAAATCCCAAGCCTGATTCCCTCATGATTTGCCGCAAATACTGGAGATTTATGGTTAACGAATTGCTTGCAGGGCTAATCAAACCGGCAGCCACCCATGAAATGGCTAGCGCTTGCCTGCGGGCATGAACGGTTCGGGCGCTGGCTGCTGCTGTACGCTGCCTTCAGCGATCCGCTTGTTGTGATGGACCAGTGAACATTTGGGCGAGCAGAGCAGGCCGCGATCCGACCAGTAGGCCGGGCCGTTTTCGGGCTTGCCTTCGCAATATGCAAATCCCTCGGCCCTGAAGGGGCGGCCGCATTCAATACAATGGTCTGATCGAGCGAGCATGGCGATGTCTTTCGCAATCCTGTATGTATCGCACAAGAGGCGGATTTATAAAATCAGCGTGACAATTATTGACGTTTACGTAAAGTGCAGTCCAACAAGGCTGGCCGTAGCGTTTTGATCGGCTGGTGCCTGAAAATGATGGCAGTCACAGGAGCTAAAGCGGATGTATCGCGCACCCGTCGAGGAAATAGCCTTCACATTGAAACACGTGGCCGGCCTGAGGGAAGCTTTGGCGGCAGGTACATTCGGCGACCTCAGCGAAGACCTGATCGACGCCGTGCTTCATGAAGCGGGACGGTTCGCCTCGGAAGAAATCGCGCCGCTTTACAAGGCAGGCGATGAGAAGGGCGCGGTGCTGAAAGACAGTGCGGTGACCACGCCTGCGGGCTGGCGAAACCTGTATAAGAACTGGGCCGAAGGCGGCTGGAATGCGGTGGCGGCACCGGAGGAATATGGCGGGCAAGGCCTGCCGATGATGCTTTCGGTTGCCGTACTCGAAATGTGGAATTCGGCATCGGTTGCCTTTTGCCTCGGCCCGATGCTGACGATGGGCGCGGTCGAGGCGCTGGACAAGCACGCGACCGAAGAGCTCAAGCAGACCTACCTCGCCAAGCTGGTTTCCGGCGAGTGGATGGGAACCATGAACCTGACCGAACCGCAGGCCGGTTCCGATCTGGCGGCCCTGCGCACCCGCGCCGAGCCTGCCGGCGACGGCACCTATCGCATTTTCGGCCAGAAGATATTCATCACCTATGGCGAGCACGATTTCACCGACAACATCGTGCATATGGTGCTGGCGCGCCTGCCGGATGCGCCTGCCGGAACACGCGGCATTTCGTTGTTCCTGGTGCCGAAATTCCTCGTCAACGAGGATGGTTCGCTGGGTGCTCGCAACGACTTGTTCTGCTCGGGATTGGAAGAAAAGCTCGGCATTCACGGCTCGCCGACCTGCACCATGATCTATGGCGACGGCTTTGCCGGCGACAAGCCGGGCGCTGTCGGCTGGCTGATCGGCGAGGAGAACAAGGGGCTGGCCTGCATGTTCACGATGATGAACAACGCCCGGCTCAATGTCGGCATGCAGGGCGTCGGCATTGCCGAGATGGCATTCCAGAAGGCGCTCGCCTATGCCAACGAGCGCAGGCAGGGCAAGGCCGCCGGATATTCCGGCAACGGCATGGCCCCGATCGTCTATCATCCGGACGTGCAGCGCAACCTGCTGACCATGAAGGCGCTGACGCAGATTTCGCGCGCCATCAGCTATAGCTGTGCCCATGCCATCGATATGGCGCGGGTGTCGGAAGGCGCAGCTCGCGCAAAGTGGCTCGACCGCGCCAATCTGCTGACGCCGTTGGCCAAGGCGTTCTCGACCGACGCCGGTGTCGATGTCGCTTCGCTCGGCATCCAGGTGCATGGCGGCATGGGCTTCATCGAGGAGACGGGCGCGGCAGCACTCTACCGCGATGCGCGCATTGCGCCGATCTACGAAGGCACCAACGGCATCCAGGCGATCGATCTTGTCGCGCGCAAGCTGCCGCTGCGCGAAGGCGAGGAAGTGCACAGCTACATCGACGACCTTGTAGCAATCGCAAGTGCGGTGCGCACGTCCGGGCAGGGCGGTTTCGGCCAGACGGCAGACCTTCTCGACCAGGCGCTGGACGATCTTTCCGAGGCCACGCGGTTCCTGCAGTACCAGCTCGAAAATGGGCAGGTCGAGGAGGCTCTCGCGGGGGCGACGCCCTATCTCAGGCTGTTTTCGCTTGCCGCCGGCAGCGCCTATCTGGCGCGTGCGGCGATTGCCGACCCGTCCGAACCGCGCCTTGCGCTCTGCCGCTTCTTTGCCGAAAATATGCTGGCCGAGGTGGCTGCGCTCAAGGACCGGGTCATCGAAGGGGCTTCGAGCCTTATCCAGGCGGGCAAGACGCTGATTTCAGTCTGAAACCGTTCCATCCAGAGGCACAAAGATTTTGACAGACCATATCCTAATCGAACGGCGCGGCGCGGTGCAGATCATCCGCATGAACCGGCCGGAGAAGAAGAATGCGCTGACCCGCGCCATGTATGCCGCGATGTCGGCGGCGCTTAGCCAGGGTGACGCCGACCCGTCGGTCCGCGTCAATGTCTTCCTTGGCGTGCCGGGTGCGTTTTCCGCGGGCAACGACCTTGCCGACTTTCTCGCTGTCGCGACTGGCGCGGAAGGCGGCAACGAGGTCTGGGATTTCCTGATGGCGCTTGCCAATTCGCAAAAGCCCATGGTTTCGGGCGTCGACGGCATTGCGGTGGGTATCGGCACGACGCTCAACCTGCATTGCGATCTGACCTTCGCCACGCCGCGCACGGTGTTCCGCACACCCTTCGTCGATCTGGGCCTTGTGCCGGAGGCTGGCTCGAGCCTGCTTGCGCCGCAGATTCTCGGCCGGCAAGGGTCGTTTGCGCTGCTGGGGCTGGGCGAGGGGATTTCGGCCGAGCATGCCAGGCGGGTGGGGTTGATCTACGACGTGGTCGAGGAAGACGGCCTTGAAGGCGCGGTGCTGGCCGCCGCGGAAGATATTGCCGCCAAGCCACCCGAGGCGTTGAAAATCGCGCGCGACCTGATGCGCGGTCCGCGCGACGAACTGGTGGCCCGTATCCGGGAAGAGGCCGAGCATTTTCGCCAGCGGCTGAAGTCAAGCGAGGCGCACGCGGCCCTGTCGGCCTTCATGAGCCGGAAGAAGGCAGGGTAAGGAGCGGTCCGCGAAGTGGCCGAAAAGCCAGCGATTTGGCTTTTCGGGTGACGAACCTCTGGGCCGCTGGCGGAGGGCCGGGGAGACGGCGCCAAGCGTTACGGATAAAGCCGGGTCTTGCCCCATCCGCCGTCGGGTTGACGGGTGAACACGATGCGGTCGTGCAGGCGGAACGGCCGGTCGTGCCAGAACTCGATGGTTTGCGGCATGATGCGGAAGCCTGACCAGTGTTTCGGACGCGGGATTTCGCCGATGGCGTAGCGGGCGGTGTATTCGGCCACCGCCTTTTCCAGCGCGAAACGGCTTTCGAGCGGCCTTGACTGCTTCGAGGCCCAGGCGCCGATGCGGCTGCCGCGCGGACGGGATGCGTAGTAGGCATCGGCTTCTGCGTCGCTGGCGATCTCGACCGGACCGCGCACGCGCACCTGCCGCCGCAGCGATTTCCAGTGGAAGCACATCGCCGCCTTCATGTTGCCGAGGATTTCGCGGCCCTTGGCGCTTTCGAAATTGGTGTAGAAAGTGAAGCCGCGCTCGTCGAACCCCTTGAGCAGCACCATGCGCACGTCGGGCAGGCCGTCGGCGTCCACCGTGGCCAGCGCGACGCCGTTTGGATCATTGGGTTCGGACTTGGTGGCGTCGTCCAGCCATTGCCCGAACAGGCGATAGGGTTCGGCGGCTTCGGTGAAATCTGGTTGCGACGTCAATTTTGCATTGCCTTTGAAGAGGGCCCGGTAAGTCGGGCGGAACTGGTTGCAGCTTTCCGCGTGCTAATGACACCGGTCAGGCCAGGATACCCTAGCCTTACGCGTTGCCGTCAGGCAAACCGGATTCGCTGTCTGGACCTATAGCTCTTCATTGTTGTTTCATCGCGATTGCCGACAGTTGCCTGCCGCTGTCGGCTGTTGCGGCTAGACAGGCTCGCAGTCGCGCTCGGTGCCGCCGGCAATGTCAGATCCGAGCATTTCGACGTTGGCCACCGGGAAGGTTCTCTGGGCCACTTCAACGATGTTTTCGATGTGGTCCGAAGCCAGATATTCGTCATCGATCTCGACGCAAATCCTCAAGGTGACGATGACGGATGTCGGCATCTTCATTCGGTCCAGCTTTCCCTGTCGGGATAACATTGTTGGCCAAGCGCGCCCTTGTCGACGGCGGCGAGACGTCAGGCTTCCGCCTGATAGTCTTTCCTCGAACGCAGGTGGCCCCGGTAGAACCAGAACTCGCGCGTTGAGCCGTCATCGGTGGTGGACATGGCGCGCACATAGTCGCCGCTGCTTTCCAGCACGACCGCAGTCAGCGGCCGGGTGCTGATGATGCAGTTCGAGTACTGCGCCATGGCCTCCACGGCGCGCAGTTTCGCCAATCCGAGAAACCGGTCGAGGTCTGCGATCGTGTCACAGATCGAGTACGGGCCGCTGCCCGCATTGCTCACCAGGACCCCTGCCTTGTAGGCCTAGGGCTTGGCTCTGGCATCTGCCGTGCCCGAGGCGAGCACTGCGGCGGCCAGCACCGCATATTTAAGCATTTCACGCCTGCAAAAGGCACTTTTTGCCTAGTGCGCCTCCCAAAATTAATCTAGATTAGTGCTACACTCTAAAGCATCTCTTTTACAACAAGTTTGTTTGAGTCCCCGTTGCCGTTGGGGCCGTTTAGCCGAAGCAAGGTTCACAAGTGCTTGAATGGCTCGAAAACGGGCTGTTTTTCCTCGTGATCCTGCACATGGCCTCGTGCGGCAATCTTCTGTTAACCCGCAGTCGTTCATAGTTTATTCAAACTTTATTTCCGGGCCGGGAGACTGCCGATTGTCGCGTAGCGCGCAGCCTTTTGACAGTTGGCAATATCCCAATATCGCGTCGTTCGGCGTGAAGATCGTCACCCTTGCTTGTGTTGCCGCGCTGGCCGGTTGCGGTGTGGGCGGTTTCAGCCTGGAAAAGGCCGAGGTCGATCGTGCGATCATCACCAGCAACGTGCAGGCGAGCGCGACGGTGACGGACGGCGGCATGGTCGCCGACCAGTTGACGATCCGCAATGCGGTATCCTCCGCCGACCTTGAGGAAAGTGCCGGCCGCTCGCTGTCATGGGCAAATGCCGATACCGGCTCGCGCGGTTCGATCACGGGGCTGACGGAAAGCCGCAACAAGGGCGAGTTGTGCCGCGAGTTCGCCGCGACGCGGGAGAGCTTCGACGGCATTGCCCTCTATAACGGGCGCATCTGTATGGTCGGTGCCGGCGTCTGGCGTATCGATGACTTCAAGGCGGCGTAATCCGGGATCAGGGCGTATTTGACCGGTCCTGATCCTAGCCTGTTTTCGTGCAGCACTGGAATTTCTTCCTATTGAAGCGCATATAACGTCAGACCCTAACCCCTCTCGCTAGCAGGCAGGATTGATGCGCGACCCCTATGAGGTGCTGGGCGTTGCAAAGAACGCTTCGGCCAAGGAAATAAAATCGGCTTACCGCAAGCTCGCCAAGAAGGATCATCCGGACCAGAATCCGAACGATCCCAAGGCGAAGGATCGCTTTGCCGCCGCCAACCAGGCTTACGAGATCCTCGGCGACGAGAAGGCGCGCGCCGCGTTCGACCGTGGCGAGATCGATGCCGATGGCAAGCCGCGCTTCCAGGGCTTCGAAAGGGCTGCCGGGGGTGATCCGTTTGCCGGGTTCCGTCGCCAGCAAGGCCCCGGTGGCTCCAATTTCGAATTCCGCAGCGGCGGTGCCGGGCCGCAAGGTTTCGACAGCGACATTTTCAGCCAGATATTCGGTGGCGCGTTCGGCCAGCAGCAGGCGCGCGGCCAGGAGCAGTGGCCCGGCGGCGACCGCAGGCGCGCGGCCGCGCAGGGCGCCGACTTGAACGTGGTGCTGGACGTTACGATCGAGGAAGCCGCCACCGCGCCAAAGGTGACGGCACAGTTTCCCGATGGCCGCAAGATTGCGGTCAAATTGCCGACCTATGTCGAGGATGGCCAGACGATCCGGCTCAAGGGACAGGGCGAGCAGGGACCGGGCGGCGCCGGCGATGCGCTGGTGAAGATCAGGTTCCGCCGTCATCCACGCTACCGGATCGAAGGGCGCGACCTGCACGCTGACTTGCCGGTGTCGCTGAAGGAGGCCGTGCTTGGTGCGAAGCTGCCGGTCGAGACCCCGGCCGGCAAGCTGGCGCTTAACGTGCCGGAATGGTCGAGTTCCGACAAGGTGCTGCGCCTCAAGGGCAGGGGATTGCCGGAAAAGGCCGGCGGTCATGGCGATCTCTACGTCCATGTGCGCATCATGCTGCCGGAAGGTGGCGACAAGGACCTGGAAGCCCTGATGCGGAACAAGTGATGCGACTTCACGTTGTCGGCAGGCGTTTGGGTGCTTGAAGCCGCTGTAAGGCTGTGCGATAGGGCACCTCCCAAGCAAAAACGTGCGGAGAACGCTGAAATGGCGGGTGGACAGGGCCTTATGGCCGGCAAGCGCGGCCTTATTTTGGGCGTCGCCAACAATCGCTCTATCGCTTTCGGCATCGCCAAGGCCTGCGTCGACCAAGGCGCCGAGATTGCGCTGACCTATCAGGGCGAGGCGTTCAAGAAGCGCGTCGAGCCTTTGGCGGCGGAACTGGGCGCTCATGTCAGCGGCCATTGCGACGTCACCGATCCGGCAAGCCTCGATGCGGTGTTCGCCGATGTCGCCGGCCATTTCGGCAAGATCGACTTCCTCGTCCATGCCATCGCTTTTTCCGACAAGGAGGAGCTTGATGGCCGCTATGTCGAAACCACGCGCGCCAATTTCAATCGCACGATGGAAATCTCGGTGTTTTCCTTCACCGACATCGCCAAGCGTGCCGAGGCGATCATGAACGACGGCGGTTCGCTTTTGACCTTGACCTACTACGGCGCGGAGAAGGTCATGCCGCACTACAACGTCATGGGCGTTGCCAAGGCGGCGCTGGAGGCGAGCGTGCGTTATCTGGCCGTGGATCTCGGCGGGCGCGGCATCCGCGTCAACGCCATCTCAGCCGGCCCGATCAAGACGCTGGCTGCCTCCGGCATCGGCGATTTCCGCTACATCTTGAAGTGGAACGAATACAACTCGCCGCTGAAGCGCACGGTGACACCGGAAGAAGTCGGCGATTCGGGGCTCTACCTGTTGTCCGACCTGTCGCGCGGCGTCACCGGCGAGGTTCATCACGTCGATTCCGGCTATCATGTCGTCGGCATGAAGGCGGTGGATGCGCCGGATATTTCGACGGTAAAAGACTAAATCCCAATTCCGGGCTCTGTCCCGCTACGCGAACGAGTGCCAGACGCCATGTCTCCGCTTGTCTATATCGTGCGCCACGGCCAGACCGACTGGAACGTGGAAGAACGTCTGCAAGGGCAGGCGGATATCGATCTCAACTCACGGGGCCGCAGCGAGGCAACGGGAAATGGCAAGAGGTTGGCCGAACTGATTGCCGACCCGCAGGATTTCGATTTTGTCGCCAGCCCGATGATCCGCACCCGCCATACGATGGAACTGGTGCGGCAGGCGATGGGGCTGCCTGCCCAGGGCTACAGCACTGATCCGCGCCTGATGGAGATGAATTTCGGCGATTGGCAAGGCTATACGATTGCCGAGGTGGAGGAGCGCTATCCGGGCTCGACGCGGGGACGTGTGCTGGACAAGTGGGACTTCAGGCCGCCGGGCGATGCAGCCGAGAGCTACCAGATGCTTTTGGAGCGCGTGCGTCCGCTATTCGAGGCGCTGGATCGTCAGACAGTGTGCGTAACCCATGGCGGGGTTATACGGGCGCTGTTCCGGCTCGTGGAGAAGGTGTCGAAGGCCAAGGCCGGATCGCTCGACACCCCGCAGGACCGCATCCTGCGCTGGCAGGACGGCCATCTCGAATGGCTTTGATCTGAGCGCGGCCTATTCCGGCAACTGCATATCGGTGATGACGTTGCCGGCGTCGGTTACGTCGAAGGCGATGACGATATCCATTCCGGGCTGAAGCGAATCGACATCCATTTCGGCGTTCAGCTTGTAGGCCTTGCCGTCATCCAGCGTCAGCGTCATCGCTTCCTTGTCGACTTTCTTGATCACGCCTTCCGTCTGCCCTGCAAAGGCGGCGGTGGAAATGAAAAGCACAGCGGCAATGGCGCCAAGGAGCGTACGCCCGATCCGGGTAAGCATTGTCGTCCTCTTGGTTTCTTGCGCCCGGCCGATTTGGCGGCAGGCGATTTGGGGCTCAGCGAAGAGTGCAGAAACCAGCCCAATGTGTCAAAGCTTGGACAGCGCTGATCACAGTTTGACCACTGCAAAAAACGCCAATAGAAGGCGCAGACGAACCGATCAGACGCCGGGCAGGGCCAGTTTCCATGTCTCACAACACTTTCGGTCATCTTTTTCGCGTGACCACCTGGGGCGAGAGCCATGGCGCGGCCCTGGGCTGCGTGGTCGACGGCTGCCCGCCCGGCATCCGCTTCACGCTTGCCGACATCCAGGCCGAACTCGACCGCAGGCGTCCGGGCCAGTCGCGTTTCGTGACGCAGCGGCGCGAGCCGGACGAGGTGAAGGTGCTATCCGGTTTCGTGTTCGACGAGGACGGCGTGACCATGATCACCACCGGCACGCCAGTTTCGATGATGATCGAAAACGTCGACCAGCGCTCCAAGGACTATGGCGAGATCGCACGCCAGTACCGCCCGGGCCATGCCGACTACACCTATGATGTGAAATACGGACTGCGCGACCATCGTGGCGGCGGCCGCTCCTCGGCGCGCGAGACGGCGGCGCGAGTGGCGGCGGGTGCCTTGGCGCGCAAGGTCGTGCCCGGCCTTGTGGTGCGCGGCGCGCTTGTTTCGATGGGTGAGAAGAAGATCGACCGCGCGAACTGGAACTGGAATTTCATCGGCGATGCCGAAAATCCGTTCTTCACGCCGGACCCCGCCTCGGTACCGGTGTTCACGGCCTATCTCGACGGCATCCGCAAGGCCGGCTCCTCGGTCGGCGCTGTGATCGAGATTGTCGCTGACGGCGTGCCCGCAGGCCTGGGTGCGCCGATCTATGCCAAGCTCGACCAGGATATTGCGTCCAACCTGATGTCGATCAATGCCGTGAAGGGCGTCGAGATCGGCAATGGCTTCGAGGCAGCGACCATCACCGGCGAACAGAACGCCGACGAGATGCGCATGGGCAATGACGGCAAGCCTGTGTTCCTGTCGAACCACGCCGGCGGTATTCTTGGCGGCATCTCGACCGGCCAGCCTGTCATAGCCCGCTTTGCGGTCAAGCCTACTTCGTCGATCCTGACGCCGCGCAAGTCGATCGACAAGGACGGCAACGACGTCGATGTCATGACCAAGGGCAGGCATGATCCGTGCGTCGGCATCAGGGCTGTGCCTATTGGCGAGGCGATGGTTGCCTGCGCTATTGCCGATCACTATCTGCGCCATCGCGGGCAGACGGGAAGATAAGGGAGTAGGGGAATAGGGCAGTACGGCAGTGGGGGCGGACCGCCACTTGCCACTTCCTCTTGGTTCCCTATTGCCCTATTGCCCTATTGCCGTACTGCCTTATTGCCTTGCTAGCGAAGCGAGAATCCCATGCCTTACGACCAGAAGAAAATCGTTGAAGCCTTGCGCTCTTTCGAGCGCGGCGAAATCGTCGTGGTGATGGACGACGACGGGCGCGAGAACGAAGGCGACCTGATCGTGGCGGCCGTTCACTGCACGCCGGAAAAGATGGCCTTCATCGTGCGCCATACCTCCGGCATTGTTTGCGCGCCGATGCTGCGCGAAGACGCCAAGCGGCTGAACCTTGCGCCGATGGTGGCGGACAACGATTCCGCCCACACCACCGCGTTTACGGTCAGCGTCGACTTCAAGCACGGTACCACGACCGGCATTTCGGCGGACGACCGCACGCTGACCGTGCGCAATCTGGCCAATGGCAATGTCGGCGGCGCAGATTTCGTGCGCCCCGGCCACATATTCCCGCTGATCGCCCGCGAAGGCGGGGTGTTGATGCGTTCGGGCCATACGGAAGCTGCGGTCGACCTTTGCAAACTGGCCGGCCTGCCGCCGGTGGGCGTGATTTCCGAACTGGTCAATGACGACGGCACGGTCAAGCGCGGCCCGCAGGTGGCGGCGTTTGCCGAACAGCATGGATTGAAGCAGGTATCTGTGGCCGATCTGATCGCCTATCGCCAGCGCCAGGAAACGCTGGTCGAGCGCGTTGCCTGCACCGATATCGACACGACCGGCGGCAAGGCCAAGCTCTATGCCTACACCCTGCCGTGGGACCCGATGCAGCATCTGGCCATTGTCTTCGGCGATATCCGCGACGGCGTCGAGGTGCCGGTTCGCCTGCATCCTGAAGATGTGGTGGCCGATGTTTTCGGCACCCGCCATCGGCTTGACGACATCATGCGTTCGATGGGCGAGCAGAAGCGGGGCGTCATCGTCTATCTGCGCGAGGGATCGGTCGGCGTGGCGCATCAGGACCGCAAGCGGCCTTCGGCTGACCATGAGGATCATGAGGAAGCCCGCCGCCGCGAGAACGAATGGCGCGAAATCGGGCTTGGCGCGCAGATCCTCAAGGATCTCGGCATTTCCTCGATCAACCTGATCGCGTCGCGCGAACGGCACTATGTCGGGCTGGAAGGCTTCGGCATTCACATCGCCAGCACCGAGATCGCGTAGCGGGCCACGCCGCTGCCGCCCTGTTGACCCACCGAGGCATTGTCTTCATCCTCCCGCCGCTGGCGAGGAGAGAATCGGGCGATGTGGGATTTCAGCGTCGGTACCTCACTGTCCATGATGGCGCGGACGTGGCCGTTCATCCTGCTGCGCATGGTCGTCTATTTCGGCATTACGCTGGCCTATATCCTTGCAACGGGATCGGGGGCCGGCGTCGGCTATGGGGTTGGCCACATATCTTCCGACCCTGACGGGCCGGCTTCGTTTGCCGTATGGGGCGGCATCGTCGGCTTCGGCCTTGTGTCGATAGCCGTCTACTGGATCCGGGAATATATCCTCTACATCGTCAAGGCAGGGCATATCGCCGTCATGGTGCATCTGGTCGACGGGCGCGAGGTTCCGGGCGGCCAGAACCAGATCAGCTATGCGAGGGAAGTGGTTACGCAGCGCTTCGCCGAGGCGAACGTGCTTTTCGTCGTGGACCAGTTGGTGAAGGGAGCGATCCGGGCAATCACCGGGTTGATCGGCGGCGTCGCGGCCTTCCTGCCGATCCCCGGCCTCGACGGGCTTGTGCGTTTCGCCAACACGGTGGTGCGCATTTCGCTGACCTATGTCGACGAAATAATCCTTGGCTACAACATCCGGGTGAACTCTTCATCGCCCTTCGAGAGCGCCCGCCGAGGCGTCGTGCTTTACGCGCAGAACGGCAAGGTGATGCTGAAGAACGCCATCTGGCTGGCGGTGATCATGTGGGTGGTGTCGTTCCTGGTCTTCCTGTTCATGATCGCGCCGGCTGGAGCGCTGCTCTACTTCATGCCGGGCCAGCTCGGCGGCTGGGCTTTCGTCTTCGCCATCGTATTTGCCTGGGCATTCAAGGCCGCTCTGATCGAGCCGTTTGCCATTGCTTCGTTGATGCAGGTCTATTTCCGCACGATAGAGGGCCAAGTGCCCAATCCTGAATGGGATCGCAAATTGGCGGAAGCTTCCTCGAAGTTCCGCGAACTGAAAGACAAGGCGATGGGTTCGTTCGGAAGCGCCGCTACGGCCAGACCGGCGGAGCGCACCTGATTCTGTTGATCGTTGCGCCTTCGAAGCGTGAAATCATGGCCAAGAGCCGCCCTCGCGCCTATATCGGGGCATGGTCACGCGCCTTTATACCCATCCGATCTATCTTGAGCATATAACGCCGCCCGGTCACCCGGAGCGTCCCGACCGGCTGCGCGCCATCGAGCGTGCGCTGGACGACGAGGCGTTTGCCGCGCTCGACCGCGTGCAGGCCCCGGAAGGCGACGAGGCGACCATTCTCTATGCTCATCCGGCCGCTTTCGTGGACCGGGTGCGGGCCGCCATTCCGGACACCGGCATTGCGCGCATCGATGCCGATACCACGGCGAGTCCAAAAAGCTGGCAGGCCGCGCTGACGGCGATTGGCGCGGCAAACGCTGCCGTCGACGATGTGTTCGAGGGCAGGGCGACCAATGTCTTCGTTGCGGCAAGGCCGCCCGGACACCATGCCGAAAAGACCACGGCGATGGGCTTTTGCTTCTTCAACTATGCCGCCATTGCCGCCCGCCATGCCCAGAAGAAACATGGTGCGGAACGCGTCGCCATCGTCGATTGGGACGTGCATCACGGCAATGGCACGCAGGACATCTTCTGGGACGATCCGAGCGTGCTCTATTGTTCGACCCACCAGATGCCGCTTTATCCGGGCACCGGCGCGAAGAACGAGACGGGTGCCGGCAATATCGTCAACGCACCGCTGGCTCCGCAAACCGGTTCGGAAACCTTCCGCGAGGCGTTCGAGACGCGCGTATTGCCGGCGCTGGACAAGTTTGCGCCCGACCTGATCATCGTTTCCGCCGGTTTCGACGCGCATCACCGTGATCCGCTGGCCGAGATCAACCTGGACGAGGATGATTTCGACTGGGCAACCGGCCAGTTGATGGATCGTGCGGGACGCCATAGCGGCAACCGTCTCGTCAGCCTGCTGGAAGGCGGCTACGATCTGCAGGGACTGGCATTTTCGGTCGCGGCCCATGTCGCGCGCATGATGAAGGGATAGGACATGGCCGGCGAGGCGAACGAGGACGTCAAGGCGATGAGCTTCGAGCAGGCGCTCGATGCGCTGGAGAAGATCGTAGTCGATCTGGAGCGCGGCGACGTGGCGCTCGACCAGTCGATCCGCATCTATGAGCGGGGCGAGGCGCTGAAGGCGCATTGCGACCGCTTGCTCAAAGCTGCCGAGGACAAGGTCGAGAAGATCCGGCTGTCGCGCGACGGCAAGGCTGTCGGCACCGAGCCACTGGACGGCGAGTAGATCTGCTTTTTGCAAGCCGCGGCGGGTAAACAGTCCGTCGCGGCTTTGCGGCTTTCCCGGTTTGCGCATGGCGCATAGAGTGCATCGCATGTGCTGAAACAGGGAGCCGCGTGATGAGCTTCTTTCCCGGAAACGATCCGAATATCGGCGATGCCTTCGCCTGCGACGCCATCGAACTGATGGTGATCCCCAACGCCCGAGACATTGACGGCTTCCAGGTGCGGCGCGCCTTGCCGACGGCAAAGCGGCGGCTGGTGGGCCCGTTCATCTCTTTCGACCGCATGGGGCCGGCGATCCTGAGGGCAGGGCAGGCGCTGGACGTGCGCCCGCATCCGCATATCGGTCTTTCGACGGTGACCTACCTGTTCGACGGCAAGATAAGGCACCGCGATTCACTCGGCACCGAGATGGTCATCCAGCCGGGCGATGTGAATTTGATGACGGCTGGCCGTGGCATCGTCCATTCCGAGCGCACGCCGGAAGAATTGCGCGGCGCGCCGATGTCGGTGTCCGGCTTGCAGACGTGGCTTGCGCTGCCGGACGGCAAGGAAGAGGTTGCGCCGCTGTTTGAAAACACGGCCAGCGCGGCCCTGCCGCAATTCGACGCTGACGGGGTGAGCGGCCGCATCGTCATCGGCGGCTTTTCCGGCCTGAAATCGCCCGTGCATGCAGCATCCGAAACGCTCTATGCCGATATCAGGCTTGCGCCGGGCGCCAAGGTGCAGATTCCAGCCGATGCCGAGGAGCGCGCAATCTACACGCTGGAAGGCGAGGTTTCGATCTCTGGCGACCGCTTTCCGGCCGAACGGTTGCTGGTGTTCAAGCCGGGTGACGAGATCGTGATATCTTCGGAACACGGTGCGCACTTCATGCTGTTCGGCGGCGCTTCGCTCGGTTCCAAGCGCTACATCTGGTGGAATTTCGTGTCGTCGTCGAAAGAGCGCATCGAACAGGCCAAGGAAGAATGGAAAACCGGCCGCTTCGACATCGTGCCGGGCGACGAGGAGGAGTTCATCCCGTTGCCGGAAGGCTGAGGCGCGCTACGGGACGTCACGGCGCATTTACATTGTAGCTTGTACGGCATATCCCGCTTGTCACCGACAGGAATATGGATGGGCTGCCGACGTGAACCCTAGACCCGACACCCCGCTTCTGGACAAGGTGACCGTTCCGGCGGATTTGCGCGGTTTGCCTGAAACCGCACTGCCGCAACTGGCAGCCGAGTTGCGTACGGAAATGATCGACGCGGTCTCCCAGACCGGCGGCCATCTCGGCGCGGGATTGGGTGTCGTCGAACTGACGGTGGCGCTGCACTACGTCTTCAACACACCGCAGGATCGCGTCATCTGGGATGTCGGCCACCAGGCCTATCCGCACAAGATCTTGAGCGGCCGTCGCGACCGCATCCGCACGCTGAGGCAAGAGGGCGGGCTGTCCGGCTTCACCAAGCGCGACGAGAGCGCCTACGATCCGTTTGGCGCGGCGCATTCTTCCACCTCGATCTCCGCCGGCCTCGGCATGGCGGTGGCGCGCGACCTTTCCGGCGGAAAGAACAACGTCATTGCCGTCATCGGTGATGGCGCGCTGTCGGCGGGCATGGCCTATGAGGCCTTGAACAATGCGGGCGCATTGGGCTCGCGGCTGATCGTCATCCTGAACGACAACGATATGTCGATTGCACCGCCCGTGGGTGCGATGAGCGCCTATCTGGCGCGCCTTGCTTCCGGCCGGACCTATCAAGGCTTTCGCGAATTCGGCAAGAAGCTGACGGGCTATCTCGGCGAGCGGGCCGACCGGGCGATCACCCGCGCCGTGGAACATGCGCGCGGCTATGTCACCGGCGGCACGCTGTTCGAGGAAATGGGCTTCTTCCATATCGGTCCCATAGACGGGCACAATCTGGAACACCTCGTACCCGTCCTGAAGAACGTGCGCGACCACGGCACGGGCCCTGTGCTGATCCATGTCGTGACGCAGAAGGGCAAGGGCTATGCGCCGGCCGAAGCCGCCGCCGACAAGTATCACGGCGTCAACCGCTTCGACGTCATCACCGGCGCGCAGGCGAAGGCTCCAGCCAATGCGCCGAGCTACACCAAGGTGTTTGCCCAAAGCCTGATCCAGGAAGCGCGCGAGGATGAGCGGATCGTTGCCGTGACCGCCGCCATGCCGGGCGGCACCGGCCTCGACCTGTTTGGCGAGGCCTTCCCTGGTCGTACCTTCGATGTCGGCATCGCCGAACAGCATGGGGTGACCTTTGCCGCCGGATTGGCGACGGAGGGCTATAAGCCGTTCGCCGCGATCTATTCGACCTTCCTGCAACGCGCCTACGACCAGGTCGTGCACGACGTGGCGATCCAGAAACTGCCGGTGCGTTTTCCTATCGACCGTGCCGGCTATGTCGGTGCTGATGGCGCGACGCATTGCGGCGCGTTCGACACGACTTTCCTTGCTTCCTTGCCGGGCTTCGTCGTCATGGCGGCGGCGGATGAAGCCGAGTTGCGCCATATGGTGCGCACCGCCGCGAGCTATGACGAAGGTCCGATTTCCTTCCGCTATCCGCGCGGCAATGGTGTCGGCGTCGAGATGCCCGAACGCGGTTCGGTGCTGGAAATCGGCAAGGGCCGTATCGTGAAGGAAGGCACCAAGGTTGCGCTGCTATCGTTTGGAACGCGCCTTGCCGACTGCCTGCTGGCAGCCGAGGAACTGGGCGCGGCAGGGCTTTCGACCACCGTTGCCGACGCACGTTTCGCCAAGCCGCTGGATGAGGGTCTGGTGCGCCGGCTTGCCCGCTCGCACGACGTGCTGGTGACCGTGGAGGAGGGCGCGATTGGCGGCTTCGCCAGCCATGTGCTGCATTTCCTCGCGCATGAAGGGCTGCTCGAAAGCGGCCTCAAGGTGCGCCCGCTGGTGCTGCCCGATGAGTTCACCGACCACGGCAAGCCGGAAAAGATGTACGCCGCTGCCGGCCTTGATGCGGCGGGCATCGTGCATGCCGTCTTTGCCACGCTTGGGCGTTCGGTTGGCGCGCAGCGCGCCTGATTTACTGGATTAGGCCGGTGAATCGGTTTGCAAGCATGGCAACATAAGTCTCTGGTTCGAATCGATTTTGTTCGATTGAGATGGCGCTTGCCTTCGCCCTCGGCTTTCGCCAATGAAGGCCGATGAAGCCTTTCCAGCCAGCCAGTGCGCGCCAGCGGCTTGACGAACTGCTCGTCAATCGTGGGCTGTTCGCCAGCCGTTCGCGTGCCCGCGATGCGGTCGAGCGGGGCACGGTGAGTGTGGATGGCGCGGTGGTGCGCAAGGCGGGCCAAGCTGTTTTGCCAGATGCGTCTATCTCCGTGGACGATCCCGCCCAGGCCTATGTATCTCGGGCGGCGCTGAAGCTGATCGCCGGCCTCGACCATTTCCGGTTCGATGTTTCGGGTTGCGAGGCGCTTGATGTCGGCGCTTCGACCGGTGGTTTCACGCAGGTGCTGCTGGAACGTGGCGCGGCGCATGTGACGGCGATAGATGTCGGCCATGGCCAGATGCATGACGGCATCGCCAACGATCCGCGCGTGACGTCCGTAGAGGGCCTGAACGCCCGCAACCTGTCGTCTGCTGACCTTGGCGGCCGGACACCCGATTTCATCGTCTCCGATGTCAGCTTCATTTCGTTGAAACTGGCGCTGCCGCCGGCGCTGATGTTGGCCAAAGCCGGCGCGCGGGCGCTGCTTCTGGTCAAGCCGCAGTTCGAAGCCGGCAAGGACGCAATCGGCAAGGGCGGATTGTTGAAGGATGCGGCGGATGCCGGGCGGGTGGCTGCGGATTTGCAGGCGTGGCTGGGCGCTCAGCCGGCCTGGCGCGCGCTTGGGCTTTGCCCCTCACCTATCGAAGGCGGCGACGGCAACCGCGAATTCCTGCTTGGGGGCGTCAAGGACAGATGAGCACGCGCTTCACCATCGAGAGGCTTGGCGCGCAGGGCGACGGTGTCGCCAGCGTTGAGGGCGGTCACGTCTTCATTCCCTTCACCTTGCCGGGTGAGATGGTGACGGCCGCGCGCGAACGGGATCGCGCAACGCTGATGGCGCTGCTTGAACCGTCGCCGCTGAGGGTCGAGCCAGCCTGCCGTCATTTCGGCGAATGCGGCGGCTGTGCCGTCCAGCATCTGGAAGACGGCGCCTATCGCGCATGGAAGCGCGAAAAGGTCGTTCAGGCGCTGAAGGCGGTCAGGATCGGCTGCGAGGTTGGCGAGCTTGTGCCGTGCGCCCCGCATACGCGCCGCAGGGTGACGCTGAGCGCGCGCCGCACCGAAAAGGGCATGCTGCTTGGCTTCAATCGGCATCTGTCGGCGGAGATCGTTCCGCTGGACGAATGCCCGGTGACGCTGCCCGGGATCGTTGACGCGTTCGATACGCTGCGCAAGCTGGCGGGTGAAATCTGCGCCACGCCGCGCTCGTTCCACATGTCTGTCACGGCGACGGCCTCCGGGCTCGATGTGGCGGCTGCCGGGTCCGGCAAGATGGAAGATCGCCAGCGCAGGTCGGCATCCGACTTCGTTCTGCGTCACGGGCTGGCCCGGCTCTCCGTGGATGGCGAAATCATCGTCGAGCCGAAGAAGCCGGTGGTGATGTTCGGCGCGGTTGCCGTTGCCGTTCCGCCCGGCTCGTTTCTGCAGGCCACGGAACCAGCGGAGCAGGCAATGATTGGCCTTGTCGGCGCGCATCTTTCGCGGGCCAAGAAGGTCGCCGACCTCTTTGCCGGTTGCGGCAGCTTCGCGCTGCGGCTTGCCGCGAAGTCGGAGGTGCACGCGGTGGAAGGCGATGCGGCCGCTCTTTCCGCGCTCGACAAGGCGTTTCGGTTCGCCTCTGGATTGAAGCGCGTGACGGGGGAGCGCCGCGACCTGTTCCGGCGGCCGCTGACCTTCAAGGAATTGAACGCCTTCGATGGTGTCGTCTTCGATCCGCCGCGCGCCGGTGCGGAAGACCAGTCGAAGCAGCTTGCGCGCTCGGACGTGCCCTTTGTTGCCGCCGTATCGTGCAATCCGGTAACGCTTGCCCGCGATCTCGCCATACTTGTCGCTGGCGGTTACCAGTTGAAAAGCGTGACGCCGATCGACCAGTTCCTGTGGTCGCCGCATGTCGAGGCGGTGGCGCTGTTGGAGAAGCCGAGGAAGCGCAGATAAGGCCCCGTGCTTGAATTGCGCGGGCTTTGCGCTTATTTTGACACTACATTGTCAATTTATGCATGGAGAAGTCATCATGACCTCCGCGGTCCTCGAAATCCCGGCCTCGCGCTTTGGTGAAGGCAAGTCGCCATTCTTGTCGGCGCGGCGCGTGGCCGAGTTGCTTGGCGTGAACCTCAGCGAACTGGCCGGCCTGATCGGCGTCGCCCGCAACACGCTGGCGGCGAAGGCTGGCGCGCGCAAGGTGGATGCGGCACTTAGCCCCGTGGTCCGAATTCTGGCGATGGCCGGCGAAATGGCCGGCGACGAGCAGCGCGCCGCGATCTGGTTCAAGCATCAGCCTATCCCCGGCTGGGCTGGCAAGACTGCCTACGATCTCGTAGGCGAGGGCAAGGCCGACAAGGTTCTGGCCTATCTGGAGGCAGTGCGTTCCGGCGTCTATGCCTGACGCTTCGCCGAAGCTGACCCTGTGGCGCGCCTTCGTGCCGCAATGGGCGCATCTGCCTCTGTCGGGCGAAGGTGCGGCCCGTTTCGGCGGGCGCTGGAATCCGGTTGGTGTGCCGACGATCTATGCCGCCCGCGAGCTATCCACGGCGTGGGCGGAATACAATCAGGGCTTCGTCCAGCATCCCGCACTGATAGCGCAACTGGAGCTGTCGGGCGCGCGGCTGGCCGACCTGACCGACGAAGCGGTGCTTGCCGGATTGGGTGCCAGCGAGGCGATCCACAAATGCGAGTGGCGCGATACGCTCGACCGCAAGGAAGTTCCGCAAACCCATAAGCTGCGCAAGCGGTTGTTGAAGGACGGATGGCACGGCGTCGTCTATCCGTCCTTCATGTCGCCGGGCGGCACCTGCGTTGCGCTATGGCGCTGGAACGGCAAGGACGGCCCGCGCCTCGATGTCATCGATCCCGATCACAGGCTGCCGAAGTCGCCCGCTTCGTGGGTCTAGGAGCACGCAACCGATTATTTGTGAAAACAATCGGTTGGCTCTATCCGGTGAATCGGTTTCGCACGCCGTTTCCGGTCAGACCTGCGTGCCGCCGACCGTCATCTGGTTCATGCGCAGGTGCGGCTGTCCGACGCCGACGGGCACGCCCTGGCCTGCCTTGCCGCACATGCCGATGCCTGTGTCGAGCTTCATGTCGTTGCCGACCATCGTCACACGGTGCATGGCGTCCGGCCCGTTGCCGATCAGCATGGCGCCCTTGATCGGCTGGGTCACCTTGCCGTCCTCGATCAGGTAGGCCTCGGTGCAGCCGAACACGAACTTGCCGGAGGTGATGTCGACCTGGCCGCCGCCGAAGGAGACGGCGTAGACGCCCTTCTTCACCGAGGCGATGATCTCGTCTGGCTCCATGTCGCCGGCGGTCATGTAGGTGTTGGTCATGCGCGGCATCGGCTGGTGCGCATAGCTTTCGCGCCGCCCGTTGCCGGTGGCGGCCATGCCCATCAGGCGGGCGTTGAGCCGGTCCTGCATGTAGCCGACCAGCTTGCCGTCCTCGATCAGAACGTTGCGGGCCGAAGGCGTGCCTTCATCGTCCACGGTGAGCGAGCCGCGCCGCTCGGCAATGGTACCGTCATCGACCACGGTTACGCCCTTGGCCGCGACCTGCTGGCCCATCAGCCCGGCGAAGGCGGAGGTCTTCTTGCGGTTGAAGTCGCCTTCCAGTCCGTGGCCGACCGCTTCGTGCAGCATGACGCCCGGCCAGCCGCTGGACAAAACAATGTCGAAGGTGCCGGCAGGGGCGGGGATGGCCTCAAGGTTTACCAGCGCCTGTCGCAACGCTTCCCCGGCAGCCTGCTTCCAGCTGTCCTCGATCAGGAACTCGCCGAAGCCCTTGCGGCCGCCCATACCGAAGGAACCGCTTTCCTGGCGGTCGCCATCGCCGACAACGACGGCGACGTTGATCCTGACCAGCGGGCGGATGTCGCGCACCGTCTGGCCGTCGCCGCGCAGGATTTCGACATGCTGCCAGGACGATGCCAGCGAGGCGGTGACCTGGCGCACACGCGGGTCTTGCGCGCGCAGCCATGCGTCGATTTCCTGCAGAAGCTTGGACTTGGCTTCGAACGACGGCGAGGGGATCGGGTTCTCGTCGCTGTAGAGATGGCGGTTGGTGCGCTGGGGGGCCGCAGCCAGCGTTCCCGAATAGCCGCCCTTCACCGCCGAGACGGCATCCGAGGCGCGCAAGAGCGCCGTCTCGGACAATTCGCTGGAATGGGCATAGCCGGTCGCTTCGCCGGCCACGGCGCGCAGCCCAAAACCCTGATCGGTGTTGAAGTTCGCCGTTTTCAGCCGGCCATTGTCGAACATCAGGGCTTCGCTCTCGCTGTATTCGAGATAAAGCTCGCCGTCGTCGGCACCTTGCAGCGTGTCGGCGACGATCTTCTTGATGCGGTCGTCGGAAATATCGAACTGGCTGATGAGGCTGGTCATGACGCGGCTACCTTCGAGGCAAATCTTTGCACCCGATGTAGGCGCGCAAGGGCCGCTCGGCAATCACCTTGCATAAAACGACGGTCAGGGCAGGGCGGCGAAGCCGTCTGCAAAACCCTTGAGATCGACTGGAATGCCGATGCCTTCTTCCGGCGTCTGGAAGATGATGAAGGTGGCCGCGGTGCCCGTTTTCAGCGTGTCGAGCAACGATTTTTCGAGGATGACCTCGGCATAGCAGCCGTCCTGGAAACAGCGCACGAAATAGGCGCGGCCGATATCCTTGCCGTCTACGTTGAGACCGAGGCCGTTCGGGAGCAGGACGCCTAGCGGCGCCAGGACGCGCAGGATTTCCGCCTTGTTGTCGGCGGTGCGCAAGACGACGACCGACAGCCCCATTTCGGGGCGATCCTCGGCGACGACGTTCTGCATCATCACGCATTGTTCGGCGCTGGCACCCGCAGGCGTGTCGCAGATGATCGACCACGCACCGTGGGTGGACTTAACGCTGCCGCTCGGCTGTGCGGCAAGGCTTGAGCCGGCGCACAACAAGGCGGCGAGAAAAATGACCTTTGCCAAGGTTCTCGAAACCCAAGAGTTCATGACGGCTCCACTACGAATCACGGCACTTTAAGCTGCGCCGAAGCCAAGGAAAAGGACGCCAGCGCGTTCAATTGCTTTTGACTGCGGCGATAATGGGGTTTTTCAAGTGAAATTTGCCTGCCGACCCGCCGCTCAGGCCCGCGGGCTTCATTTTGCCATGGTGGTTCCTGCCCGCGACCCGATCCGGTTGCGCGCAAAAATGCCGCATGATTGGCGGACCTCCTTCCTTGCGGTAGAACAAAGAGTATGGTTTGAACCAGCAACGGAGTGTCCGGGATTCCCGTCCCGGCGCGCATTGGATATTCTCGCAGCCGCGCTGCGAGGCAGGGGAGATGATAAGGGCGATGAGAAAGATCGTTGCAGGGGGCTTGAGCGCTTTCGCTACTTTGCTTGCCGGGGCATCCGCCCAGGCGGCGCAGCCGGCGGAATGGGAAATGCGGTTCCAGCCTGCCGCGACCGACATCATGCACCAGATAACGTGGTTCGAGGAATACACGCTCTGGTTCATTATCCCGATCACTCTGCTGGTCCTGTTCCTTCTGGCCTATTGCATCGTGAAGTTCCGCGCGAGCGTGAACCCGAACCCTTCGCGCACCAGCCACAACACGCTGATCGAGGTGATCTGGACCGTCGGCCCGGTCCTGATCCTGCTGTTCATCGCCGTTCCTTCGTTCCAGCTGCTTACCAACCAGTATACCCCGCCTGAAGAAGCGAAGCTGACGATCAAGGCTACCGCCAACCAGTGGAACTGGGACTACGAGTACCAGACCGAAGATCCGCTTTCGTTCAACTCGGCCATTCTGGCCGACGCGGACCGGGCTGGTCTCGGCAAGGAAGACAGGGTCGTCTACCCGCGCCTGCTCGCTGTCGACAACGAGATGGTGGTGCCTGCCAACACGATGGTCCGCGTTCTCGTAACCGCCGCAGATGTCATCCATGCATTCGCGATGCCGTCTTTCGGCATCAAGACCGACGCCGTTCCCGGCCGCATCAACGAGGTTTGGTTCAAGGTCGAGAAGGAAGGCTTCTACTACGGCCAGTGCTCCGAACTGTGCGGCAAGGACCATGCCTTCATGCCGATCGCCATTCGCGTCGTGTCCGAGGACCAGTACAACACCTGGCTCGCGGCCGCGAAGAGCGACCTGCCCGGCGCGAACAAGGCGTTGACCGCCGAAATCACTGCCGAGCGGAACGTGGCGGCAGCCGGAAACTAATTCGTCACAGGCCTAAGGCTTACAAACCCAGGGATTCAAGGCAACGGAACCGAACATGGCACACGCTGCAGCACATGACGATCATCATCACACGCCTCGCGGTTGGGTTCGCTGGGTCTACTCCACCAACCACAAGGACATCGGCACGCTCTACCTGATCTTCGCGATCATCGCGGGCATCATCGGCGGCTTCATGTCCGTGATGATGCGCTGGGAACTTGCTGAGCCCGGAATCCAGATATTCCACGGCCTTGCCTCGATGGTGTACGGCGTCGATGGCGATGCTGCCCTTGATGCCGGCAAGCACATGTTCAACGTGTTCACCACCATGCATGCGCTGATCATGATCTTCTTCATGGTCATGCCCGCGCTTATCGGCGGTTTCGCCAACTGGATGGTGCCGATCATGATCGGCGCGCCGGACATGGCTTTCCCGCGCATGAACAACATCTCGTTCTGGCTGCTCCCGCCGGCTCTCTTCCTGCTCCTGACCTCGTTCTTCGTGCCGAGTGCGCCAGGCGCCTACGGCATCGGCGGCGGCTGGACGATGTATCCGCCGTTCTCGACAACGGGCCAGCCTGGCCCGGCCATGGATCTGGCGATCCTTTCGCTCCACATCGCGGGCGCTTCGTCCATCCTCGGCGCGATCAACTTCATCACCACCATCTTCAACATGCGCGCTCCCGGCATGACGCTGCACAAGATGCCGCTGTTTGCCTGGTCTGTGCTGATCACCGCCTTCCTGCTCCTGCTGTCGCTCCCGGTTCTGGCCGGCGGCATCACGATGCTTCTCACCGACCGCAATTTCGGCACCACGTTCTTCACGCCGGACGGCGGTGGCGACCCGATCCTGTTCCAGCACCTGTTCTGGTTCTTCGGCCATCCGGAAGTCTACATCCTGATCCTGCCGGGTTTCGGCATTGTCAGCCACATCGTGTCGACCTTCTCGCGCAAGCCGGTGTTCGGTTATCTCGGCATGGCTTACGCCATGGTTGCGATCGGCGCCGTCGGCTTCGTCGTGTGGGCGCACCACATGTTCACCTCGGGCATTTCGCTTGATGCGCAGCGCTACTTCACCTTCGCCACCATGGTCATCGCGGTGCCGACCGGCGTGAAGATCTTCTCGTGGATTGCCACGATGTGGGGTGGCTCGATCTCGATGCGCACGCCGATGCTGTGGGCCATCGGGTTCATCTTCCTGTTCACCATCGGTGGTGTCACCGGCGTGCAGCTTGCCAATGCGGGCCTCGACCGTTCGATGCACGACACCTACTACGTGGTTGCGCACTTCCACTACGTGCTGTCGCTGGGCGCGGTGTTCGCGATCTTCGCGGCTTGGTACTACTGGTTCCCGAAGATGACCGGCTACATGTATTCGCCGTTCATTGCGCGCGCCCATTTCTGGATCACCTTCATCGGCGTCAACATCATCTTCTTCCCGCAGCACTTCCTTGGCCTGTCGGGCATGCCGCGCCGCTATATCGACTATCCGGATGCGTTTGCCGGCTGGAACATGGTTTCTTCCTACGGTTCCTACCTCTCGGCATTCGGCGTGCTGGTCTTCCTCGTGGGTGTGTTCGAGGCGTTCTCCAAGAAGCGGATCGCCGGCGCCAATCCGTGGGGCGAAGGTGCGACGACGCTGGAGTGGCAACTGCCTTCGCCGCCGCCCTACCACCAGTGGGAACAGCTTCCCCGCATCAAGTAAGGCGGGTTATCGAGATCGAAATCGCCGGCGGTCGCCGGCGGTTTTGGCCAAACGGAATGATTGGACTTTTGAGTACGAATGGCCCTGGTTGAAGAAACACATATGGAGGAGACGGCCTTCCGCATGTCGGAAGCGACGGCCGGCGACTTCTTTGCACTCTTGAAGCCGAGGGTCATGTCCCTGGTGGTGTTCACCGCCTTCGTGGGCCTTGCTTCGGCGCCTGTGGCGATCAATCCGTTCATCGCCATGATCGCTATTCTTGCCATAGCCATCGGTGCGGGCGCCTCGGGTGCGCTCAACATGTGGTATGACGCCGATATCGATGCCGTCATGACCCGCACCGCCACCCGGCCGGTGCCGTCGGGCAGGGTCACGCCCGGCGAGGCGCTGAGTTTCGGCCTTGTCCTGTCGGCGCTCTCCGTGATGACGCTCGGCGTGCTGGTCAACTGGCTCTCCGCATCGCTGCTGGCCTTCACCATTTTCTTCTACGCCGTCATCTACACGATGTGGCTGAAGCGCTGGACCCCGCAGAACATCGTCATCGGCGGCGCGGCCGGCGCTTTCCCGCCCATGATCGGCTGGGCTGCTGCGACGGGTTCGATCAGTCTCGAAAGCGTGATCCTGTTCCTGATCATCTTCCTGTGGACGCCGCCGCACTTCTGGGCGCTCGCCCTGTTCAAATCCGACGACTACCAGCGCGCCGGCGTCCCGATGATGCCGAACGTCGCTGGCGAGGCATCGACACGCCGGCAGATATTCGCTTATGCGCTGGTGCTGGCGCCGATAGGCGTGTTGCCCTGGGGCCTTGGCTATACGACTGCAGTCTACGGTATCGTCGCGTTGCTGCTCGGAGCAGGCTTCGTCTGGTATTCCTGGAAGGTGCTGCGCATGGGTGACGCCGACCGCACAATGAAGCCAGCCAAGGCGTTGTTCGGTTATTCGCTTCTCTATCTGTTCGCGATCTTTGCCGTCTATCTCGGTGATCGTCTCGTTGAACACGCCTTGAACCTTGGCGGAGTGTGACGGCGATGGGTGAGATCGAGTACGTAGCCCTTACCGAACGCCAGAAGAAGGCCCGGCGCAACCGTTCCATTGCGATCGGACTGGCACTGGCCGCGCTTGTCGTTATTTTCTACGTTGCGACCATTGCGAAGTTTGGTCCCGCCATCCTCAACCGGCCAATGTGAGGAAGCGATGAGCGTCGAACCGAACATGGACAGGGCAAAACAAAACAACAATCGCGTTGTCGCTGCTGTTTGCGTTGCATTTTTTGGCGGCATGGTCGGAATGGCCTATGCGGCTGTGCCGCTCTATTCGCTGTTCTGTCAGGTAACGGGTTACGGCGGCACCACGCAGCGCACGACGCAGTATGCCGACCGGATTCTGGACCGGGACATCACCATCCGTTTCGACGCCAACACGGCCGGCATCCCGTGGAAGTTCGAGCCTGTGGCGCGGTCCGTCACGATCAAGATCGGTGAGACGACGCAGGCGCACTACACCGCGACAAATCTGTCGGACAAGCCGGTGACCGGCCGTGCGACGTTCAACGTGACGCCAGATCTTGCCGGAGCCTATTTCAACAAGGTTGAATGCTTCTGCTTCACCGATACGACGCTGAAGCCCGGCGAGACGCTGGATATGCCGGTGGTCTTCTATGTCGATCCCGACATTGTCGATTTGCCGGAAATGAAGGATGTAAAGACGATCACGCTGTCTTATACGATGTTCCCCACTGAGGGAGACAAGCCGGTGGCCTCGGCACCGGTCGAGGACGACGGCAAGACAGTTTCGAATACCGAAGGGAAACTCGGGGGCTGACATGGCAGACGCGCACGCTAAACCGCAACACGACTACCACATCATCGATCCCAGTCCGTGGCCGTTCATCGGTTCGGTCGGCGCGCTGGTGATGGCGATTGGTGGCGTGGGCTGGATGCAGTACCTCAAGGGTAACGAGTTCCACCTGTTCGGTGTGAACATGGCGACCCCGTGGATATTCTTCATAGGCCTGCTGATCGTTCTCTACACGATGTTCTCCTGGTGGTCGGATACCATCAAGGAAGCACATGAGGGCCACCACACGCGCGTGGTGTCGCTGCACCTGCGCTACGGCATGATCATGTTCATCGCCTCCGAGGTGATGTTCTTCGTTGCGTGGTTCTGGGCTTTCTTCGACGCCAGCCTGTTCCCCAACGAGGTGCACCAGTATGCCCGCACCGAGTTCACCGGTGGCGTGTGGCCGCCGAAGGGCATCGAAGTCCTCGACCCCTTCCACCTGCCGCTCTACAACACCATCATCCTGCTGCTTTCCGGCACGACGGTGACCTGGGCGCACCATGCGCTGATCCATGGCGACCGCAAGGGCCTCATCAACGGCCTCGCCCTGACAGTCGGTCTCGGCGTCCTGTTCAGCTTCGTGCAGGCATACGAGTACATGCACGCTCCGTTTGCGTTCAAGGAATCCATCTACGGCGCGACCTTCTTCATGGCCACCGGCTTCCATGGTTTCCACGTCCTGATCGGCACGATCTTCCTGATCGTCTGCCTGATCCGCGCGGTCCGTGGCGACTTCACGCCCAAGCAGCATTTCGGTTTCGAAGCCGCCGCCTGGTACTGGCACTTCGTTGACGTGGTCTGGCTGTTCCTATTTGCCTCGATCTATGTCTGGGCATCTTCGGGAGCGACTATCGCAGCCGGCCACTGATCCGGATTTCGATTGTAAAATGAGGCGGCTGCGGCAACGTGGCCGCCTTATCTTTTGGGCCTGCTTGCTGGTAGAATGGCATCCATGAATGAGGACAAGGCCATCTGGCCGCCCGTCGATCCGATCCAGGCCGGTCTTGCCGGCAGGTGCCCGCGCTGCGGTGAAGGGCGGCTGTTTTCCGGCTTTCTTTCGGTGGGCACGGGTTGCGGCAATTGCGGACTGGACTATTCATATGCGGACGCTGGCGACGGTCCCGCGGTGTTCGTCATTCTCATCATCGGTTTTGTTGTGGTCGGATTGGCGCTGTGGGTGGAAGTATCCTACAGTCCGCCACTGTGGCTGCACTTCAGTCTCTGGGTGCCGCTGCTTATTGTCCTGTGCCTGACTGCCCTCAGATTGATCAAGGGCGTGCTCCTGACGCTGCAATACCGCAACAAGGCTGCTGAAGGCAGGCTGGACAAAAGCCAATGACAAGTCAGCCAGTATCGGTTGGCGCACCTTCGCGCCGCCGCACCATTGCCGCGCTCGTGCTGGGCTTGGCCGGCATCGCCATCCTTCTTGCGCTGGGAACCTGGCAGGTGCAGCGCCTGCACTGGAAGGAAGCCATTCTTCAGACCATCGACCAGCGGATGCACGCCCCGGCGCAGCCCCTGGCGGATGTCGAGAGGAAGTTCGCCGCGGATGGCGACGTTGACTATGTCCCGGTCACGGTGACCGGAACCTTCCTGCATGAGGCTGAACGCCACTTCTTCACCACTTGGCAGGGCCAATCGGGCTTCGATGTCTTTACGCCCCTGAAGCTGGGCGATGGCCGTTTTGTTTTCATCAATCGCGGTTTCGTTCCTTACGACATGAAAGACCCGGCCAAGCGTCCCGAGGGCCAGATGGCGGGCGCTGTGACCGTGACCGGTCTTGCCCGGAACCCGCTTGCGGCGAAGCCGTCGGGAATGTTGCCGGACAACGATCCGGCGAAGAATATCTTCTATTGGAAAGACCGCGACGCCATGGCTGCGAGCGCCGGCCTTCCGGCAGACTATCAACTGGTGCCGATCTTCATCGATGCCGATGCGACACCCAACCCCGGCCATCTGCCGATGGGCGGCGTCACTCTCATCGACCTGCCCAACAACCATCTGCAATATGCCATCACCTGGTATGGCCTCGCGGCAGCGCTTGCTGGCGTCCTGCTCTTTTCGCTGCGACGGCCGAAACAGGTGGAGTGAAACCCACCGACCTTGACAGGGCAGGCATGCACGCCCCATGTCGGGCCTCACACATGATGTGGAATTCATGCAGCACACGAGACTGGCCGAGACCGACGTGACCGAGACCAAGCCACTGTTGACGATAAGGCTTTGCCAGCCGCGCGGGTTTTGCGCTGGCGTCGATCGGGCGATTCAGATCGTGGTGCTTGCCCTGAAGAAATACGGCGCGCCCGTCTATGTGCGCCACGAGATCGTGCACAACCGCTACGTGGTCGAAGGGCTTCAGAACCTCGGCGCGGTCTTCATCGAAGAGCTTTCCGAAATCCCCGACGAGCATCATCATTGCCCTGTGGTGTTCTCCGCCCATGGTGTGCCGAAGTCTGTTCCGGCCGATGCGGTGGCGCGAAACCTGTTTTATCTCGACGCCACCTGTCCTCTGGTTTCGAAGGTCCACAAGCAGGCCATGCGCCACCAGCGCCTCGGCCGCCATGTGCTTTTGATCGGCCATGCCGGACATCCGGAAGTGATCGGCACGATGGGCCAGTTGCCGGACGGGGCGGTTACCCTGGTCGAAACGGCGGACGACGCGCGAAGTTTCGAGCCGGCTGATCCCGACGCGCTTGGTTTCGTCACGCAGACCACGTTGTCGGTCGAGGACACGGCTCATGTTATCGAGGCGTTGCAGGAGCGTTTTCCCGCTTTGCAGGCGCCTGCGGCGGAATCGATCTGCTACGCCACCACGAACCGGCAGGAGGCGGTGAAAGAGACGGCTTCGGGTGCCGATCTTTATCTTGTGGTTGGTGCTCCCAATTCGTCCAACTCGCGTCGCCTGGTCGAGGTCGCGGAACGGGCCGGCGCGCGCATGTCGCTTCTGGTCCAGCGCGCGACGGATATTCCGTGGCAAGAGATCGAAGGCATTTCTACGATCGGGCTTTCAGCCGGTGCTTCGGCTCCGGAGATCATCGTCGATGAGATTATCGATGCGTTTCGCGCGCGTTTCGAGGTATCCGTCGAACTCGCGGTAACGGCAACGGAGACGGAGGATTTCCCGGTGATGCGCGTTCTGCGCGATGTCGAATTGACCAAGGCCGACATGGCTTTCGTCAACGGGACACGCTAGCCGATGGCGGTCTATACCGACATTTCCGAAGTCGAACTGACGGCGTTCATCGCCAAATACGACATCGGCGAATTGCTGTCTTACAAGGGTATTGCCGAGGGCGTCGAGAACTCGAACTTCCTGCTGCACGCCACCAGCGCGGCATACATCCTGACGCTCTATGAGAAGCGTGTGAACCGGGACGACCTGCCGTTCTTCCTTGGGCTGATGCAGCATCTTTCCGACAAGGGCATTCGCTGCCCATTGCCGGTCAAGCGCAGCGACGGCGAAATCATCGGGGAACTGGCCGAGCGCCCGGCGGCTATCGTGACCTTCCTTGAAGGCATGTGGATGCGTCGGCCAAACGTCGAGCACTGCCGCGAGGTGGGAGCCGCCCTTGCCGCGATGCATCTGGCCGGCCGGGATTTCCCACTCCGGCGCAAGAACGGTCTTACCATCGACGGCTGGCGGCCCTTGTGGGAAAAGGCGCGCGACCGCGCCGATGAAGTCGAACCCGGCCTGGCCACGGAAGTCGAGGCCGATCTCGCCGAATTCGAGACCAACTGGCCGTCCAGCCTGCCGGTCGGCGTCATCCATGCCGATCTTTTCCCGGATAACGTCTTCTTTCTCGGCAAGCGGCTATCGGGGTTGATCGATTTCTATTTCGCCTGCACCGACCTGTTGGCGTATGACGTCGCCGTCTGCCTCAACGCGTGGTGTTTTGAAAAGGACAATTCCTTCAATCTCACCAAGGGCATGGCTTTGCTCGGAGGATATACGGCTGTTCGGCCATTGTCGCAGGAAGAGGCCGCAGCACTGCCGATGCTGGCTCGAGGTTCAGCGCTGCGTTTCATGCTGACAAGGTTGTACGACTGGCTGAACACGCCGGAAGGCAGCCTCGTGGTGAAGAAGGACCCGTTGGAATATCTGCGCCGCATGCGGTTCCATCGCCATGTCGCTTCGGCGGCCGAATACGGGCTGAGGGCGTCGTGAAGAACGTCGAGATTTTCACTGATGGAGCATGCTCCGGAAATCCGGGACCTGGCGGATGGGGTGCGATCCTGCGCTTCAACGGCGCTACCCGTGAACTGTCGGGTGGCGAGCAACTGACCACCAACAACCGCATGGAATTGATGGCGGCGATCTCGGCGTTGAATGCGTTGAAGGAGCCTTGCACCGTCGATCTTCATACGGATTCCAGCTACGTCAAGGATGGCATTTCAAGCTGGATAGAAGGCTGGAAGCGGCGGGGCTGGAAGACAGCCGATAACAAGCCGGTCAAGAATGTCGAACTTTGGCAGGCGCTGGATGAAGCCCGCAGGCGCCACAAGGTCACTTGGCACTGGGTGAAGGGCCACGCCGGCCACCCGGAGAACGAACGCGCGGACGAACTCGCCCGGGCCGGCATGGCGCCCTTCAAGAAGGGGCCGATGAAACCTGCGGCCACGCCGACACCGAGCGGCAAGGCAACCGCTTCGACGTCCAGGAAACCGAAACGCTCGTCACAGAGCTATTGATCTGACCGCAGCAAAACGGGTCCAATTCTTCAGAGCTGTTCGAGAATCCGGGCTGCGCCCGATTCCACCGCCTGACCGGGCGTTCCCTCGAGGTTGATCGTCGTGACCCGTTCGTCATCGACGATCATCGAAAACCGCTTCGAGCGCAGACCCATGCCGCCGCCAGACATGTCGGCATCGAGGCCGAGTGACTTTATGAACTGGGCATTTCCGTCGGCAAGATAAAGGATCTTGCCTTCGCCGCCAGTGAAGCGGGCCCACGCACCCATGACATGATGGTCGTTGACTGCAACAACGGCGATTGTGTCCGCGCCGCGCGCGAGGATGGCATCGTGGTTCTCGAGATAACCGGGAAGATGGTTGTTGCTGCAAGTTGGCGTGAACGCGCCGGGGACGCCGAAAAGCACGACTTTCTTGCCGGCGAAGATGTCCGCTGTCGTCAGGCTTTTTGCGCCGTCCTCAGTCATAGTCTTGAAGGTTGCTTCGGGCAGCTTGTCGCCAACGGAAATCGTCATTGCAGTCCTCGCTTGTCAGGAAATTCAGAGGGGGGCGGTTCGGCGCCTTAGAAATTGAGTGTTCTAATCCAGATATGAAACGCTGTAGCCCGTTGGTTACAGGGCAGCAATCGTCAAATCTATCATGGGTAGGGCAGCACGCCGGAGACCGAAGCGCCGTCATCCGTCAGCGTGTAGAACAGTCCTTCGCCTACCGGGGCTTCAGACGGCCTGTCGAGGATCGTCACGGAAAACACCGTCTTGCCGGATTTCACGCTTTTGACCGGCGTACCGAACATGTAGCCCTGTTCGCCAGCAACGAAGAAGTCTGTTTCTTTACCGTCGCCCGGAGTTTTGGCCTCGACAACCAATGTTTCCCGATCACCCGGCAACACATCGATGCCGAAATCGGCCTGAGCCGGCGCCGGCAGCGCAGCTTGCGCCGCCATGACGACTGCGGCGTCCGCCTGACTATCGGGGTCGGTGTCCGGATCGACGGTAAATTTGGCCTGAACTGGAATGCAGATCGTTTCGCAGATGCCAAGCAGAACATCGGCCTCGATCTTCACCGGTTCACTGGGAGAGGAAACTTTGAATACGACGGGCAAGGTGACGGGGTAGTCGTAGCCTGCCCACTTGCTGTAGCCGTCGTCGTGGCGTTGTGGAGCAGGATAGGCCAGTACGGCCGTCGAGATATTACTGCTGCGCCCGACGCCGATCTGCGGAGGGACACCGCTGTCGCCGGGGTCGCGCCAATAGGTTTTCCAACCTGGCTTGAGCGCGATCTCCAGTGCGCCTTGCAGCTTGCCTTGTGCATCCGGCTTGCCGGTTGTGACAAGACGCACCTTGCCGCCCTCGCTGTCGTGCCAGTCGGATGAAGAGGCGGTTGCAGGCGAGGCGGCAACCCCAAGGGCAAAGATGGCGGACGCCAGTAGGACAAAGCTTCGCATGGCCGTTGAATTGAGCATTGCGGGACGTTGAGGCAACCGATTTTCGCACGTGAGGCGTATCATTTTTGCGTTACCCAGCGCACGCGGAGGCGGTCCAAATAGTTCTCGCGCAATGTCGGCGCACCTTTCACAGGGGAGGGAAACGCGCTACCCTTGCGTCATGGATTTGTTGCGCAACAAAGGCAAGCCCGCAGGCGGCGGCTTTCTCGATGACCAGTTCCTCATTGCCATGCCCGGCATGAAGGACAACCGTTTCGCGCGGTCGGTCATCTATGTGTGTGCGCACAGCGATGAAGGCGCAATGGGGCTGATTATCAACCAGACCCAGCAGATGCTTTTTCCGGACCTTCTCGTCCAGCTTGGCATCATGGACGAGCAGGAGGCCATCCGTTTGCCGCCGCCCGCCCGCGACTTCATTGTCCGCAATGGCGGGCCGGTCGATCGTAGCCGTGGGTTTGTGCTGCATTCCGGCGACTACCGCGTCGAATCTTCCCTGAATGTGTCCGACGAGGTTTGCCTGACGGCCACTGTGGACATCCTTCGGGCCATTTCGACCGGACGAGGGCCGCGGCGTGCCCTGATGGCGCTCGGCTATTCGGGCTGGGGTGCTGGTCAGTTGGAAAGCGAAATCGCCCAGAATGGCTGGTTGACCTGCCCGGCGACGCCCGAACTACTGTTCGATCCCGATATCGAGAGCAAATACGACCGTATCCTTGCTGCGATAGGCATCGACATCGCGCATTTGAGCTCGGCCGCCGGCCACGCCTGAGTCGCTATCTTTCAGCGTCAGGATTTGCAGGGCGCCTTAAGCCCGCTCGAGCGGGTACTGTTCCTTCAGCATCTTCAAAACCTGGTCGCCCGCGACAGGTGCGCCGAACATGAAGCTCTGGACGTATTCGCAGCCGATCTGGCGCAGCTCCAGCGCATCGCTTTGATCGGAAATGCCTTCCGCCACCACTGACAGGCCCAGTTCATGCGCCATGTTGACCATCGATTTGATGAGCATGGCGCGCTTCGGCGTCGTGTCGTCTACGAAACTCTTGTCGATCTTGATGGTGTCGAAGGGGAAGCGCGTGAGATAGGAGAGCGACGAATAGCCGGTGCCGAAATCGTCCAGCGACAAGCCGATGCCAAGACGCTTCAGCTTGTTGAGGATGTGGGCGGCCTGTTCGGGATTGTCCATCACCAGCGATTCGGTGAGCTCAAGTCGGAAGCAGCGAGCCTTGAGGTTGGCTCGGGCAATGACCGAGCGCACGTCGCTGACCAGATCGCGGCGGATCAACTGGCGGCTGGACAGGTTGACCGAAACCGACAGCGGCGCATCGCTGATCTGCTTTTGCCATGATGCGAGGTCTTCGGCTGCACGCTGCATGGCAAACAGGCCAAGCTGGACGATCAGGCCGCAATTTTCGGCGACCGGAATGAAGTCGCCCGGCGGGATCATGCCGCGCCTTGGGTGGTCCCAGCGCAATAGTGCCTCGAAACCGGCAATGCTGTTGTCTTCCAATCGCACGATGGGCTGGTAGGCAAGGGTAAATTCACGCCGTTCGATGGCACGCCTGAGATCGGACTCGAATTGCAGCTTGTCGGTGCCGACTGTGCGGAAGGCGGGCCGGAACGGCTCGATCCGGTCGCCGCCGAAGCGTTTTGCCTGATGAAGCGCAAGCTCGGCGTCCTTGACCATGTCTTCCGCAGCGGTTTGCTCGGAAGTCCAGGTGATGAGGCCCATCGAGGCAGTGAGCACGATTTCGCGCTTGGCGAAGGTGATAGGGGCGCTGATGGCCTGCTTGATCGCTTCGGCCACCGCTGCGATGCGCGCCGGGTCCTGTTCCGACAACAGCATGAGGGCGAATTGGTCACCGGCGAAGCGCGATAGCGAATCCTTCGGCTTGAGCAGGCGATGCAAGCGCCGTGCGATGGTAAGCAGGATGGTGTCGCCGGCCGAAATGCCAAGCCCGTCATTGACCTGCTTGAAGCGGTCGATATCGATGACAAACACCGTTGGCCGGACCTTTTCCTCGGTTCGCGCGATCGAGATCACCGCTTCCAGCCGGTTCATGAACAATTCGCGATTGGGCAAGCCTGTAAGGTTGTCGTGCACGGCATCGTGCAGCAGGCGCTCCTCGGCCTTCTTCTGCTCGGTCACATCGACCATGGTGCCGACGCAGCGGATCACTTCGCCGTCGGATCCGATAACGGGGCGGGCGCGCAGCGCAAACCAGTGGTAGTGGCCGTCGGCACCGCGCAGGCGGAAGCTTTGGGAGACGCGGCCGCGGCGGTGCTCAAGCACGATATCCAACGTGGTGCGGAACGTGTCGCGGTCGTCCGCGTGCAGGACAGGCAGCCAGTTGCGGGCAGGGCCGCCAAGGCTATTGGGCGCGAGCCCAAGCTGCAGGCTGACATCGGGGCGGGTGACGACGCGGTCGCGCAGCACGTCCCAGTCCCACACGATGTCGCCCGAACCGATGACCGCCAGCGCCTGCCGCTCGATGTCGGAGAAAAGCCCCTGATGCAGCGCGCCGCCGGCGAACGCATGCTGCATGACGGTGAAGCCGATGAGCAGGATGATGAGGATCAGGCCGCCGCCCAGTGCCGGTTGCACGATATCGTTGTCGAGCAGGCCATTGACCGCCATCCATGAGCCGGTCAGCCATAGCAGAACCATGACCCAGCTTGGCACCAGCATGATGGCGCGGTCGTAGCCGCGTATGCCGAGCATGATGATGAGGCCGATGCCTGTCAGTGCCGTTGCTGCGAAGGACAGCCGCGCAATGCCGGCTGCCACCGCGGGATCGATGATGGCGATGCCGGCGATAAGCGCCAGACCCAGCACCCATACCAACGCGCCGTAGCTGAAATGGCCGTGCCAGCGGTTGAGATTGAGATAGGCGAACAGGAACACAACAAAGGTCGCGGCGAGCCCGACCTCCGTGCCTGCTCGCCATAGTTGCTCGTTGCCGGGCGACATCTCGATGATCTTGCTGAGGAAACCGAAATCAACGCAGATATAGGCAAGCACTGCCCAGGAAAGGGCCGCCGTTGCCGGAAACATCGAGGTTCCTTTGACCACGAACAGGATGGTCAGGAACAGCGCCAGAAGGCCGGCGATACCGATGACGATGCCGCGATAGAGCGTGTAGGAATTGACGGAATCCTTGTAAGCCTCCGGCTCCCACAGATAGACCTGCGGCAGTTTCGGCGAGGCGAGATCGGCGACGAAGGTGACAACCGCACCAGGGTTCAGCGTGACCCGGAACACGTCGGCGTCGGGGCTCACCTGCCGGTCGAGGGCAAAGCCCTCGCTGGGCGTAATGGCGGCAATACGCGTCGAGCCGAGATCGGGCCAGAACAGGCCGGAATTGACGAGCCGGAAATGCGGCGCGACGATGAGGCGGTCGATCTGCTGGTCGGTGGTATTGGCCAGCGCGAACACCGCCCAATCGCCGGTGGAGCGCTTGTCATTGCTCTCAACTTCGATGCGACGCACGATGCCGTCGGGACCGGGAGCGGTCGAAACCTGGAAATTTTCACCCTGGTTGCGATAAATCTCAACCGCGCCGGAAAGGTCCAGGGCCACGTCGTCGCGCGCGATCTTGATCGGCTCGATCGCATATGACGAGCTGACCGAGCAAATGGTGACCAGAGCTGCAAGAATGAAGGCGAGCAGCGACCTGATTCGCGGAAATGTCGTCAAAAATCAGTCCTTTGTTCGCGCACCCGAATGATCGTCCACGATCCGGGCGTATAGATAATGGTCCTGCCAGGAACCATTGATCCTGAGATAGGATCGTAACAGTCCTTCGCGCTGGAATCCGGCTTTTTCAAGCACGCGGATCGAGCGGGCGTTGTCGGGAATACAGGCCGCTTCAACCCGGTGCAACTTTAGCGTATCGAAAGCGAACCGCACCAGCACATTTACCGAATCCGTCATCAGGCCGCGCCCGGCATAACGCTCGCCCATCCAGTAGCCGAGATGGGCGCTTTGGCAGACGCCATGACGAATATTGCCCAGTGTAATGCCGCCGGCCAGCTTGCCGCTGGTCTTTTCCACAATGAACAGAGCGATGGCCATGCCCTGGGCATAATCCTCGCGGTAGCGGCCGATCCTGTGACGCCACGCGGTGCGGTCCAACTCGTCCGGCGTCCAGCGCGGTTCCCAGCGCTCGAGAAAGGCGCGGCTTTCTCCGCGCAATGCAGCCCATTCCCGATAGTCGCTAGCCAGTGGAAAGCGCAGGATTACTTTCTCGCCTTTCAGCGCCGGCAGGTCGCGGCGGAAGAAAGGAAGCGCGAACACAATGGGCTATACGGCAACACGCCGTGCTGGAGCGCCGGCGTTGGGAAGCACGTCGAGGATCGCCTCGTAGGGCGCAAGCGTTCCAACTGGGCCGACTGCGGTCAGCGTCGGCTTGGTGGAAAATAGCCGTGCCGACAGATCGGTAAGCCTGCCGACAGTCAGCGCCGCAAGGCGCTCCATCAGCTCTTCCTTCGGAATGGGCCTGCCGAACAGCAGAAGCTGGCGCGCAATCTGCGAAGCGCGGCTTGCCGGGCTTTCCGCCGACATGATGAGGCCGGCCCGATACTGTGCCCGCGCACGGTCCAGTTCTTCCTGGAAGATTTCTTCTCCGGCCTTCTGCAATTCGTTGGCGATGACCGGCACCAGTTCGCCGATATTGCTTTGGCCGGTCGCGGCATGCACGCCGAAAATGCCGGTGTCGGAAAAACCCCAGTGGAAGGCATAGACGGAATAGCACAAGCCGCGCTTCTCACGCACTTCCTGGAACAGTCGCGACGACATGCCTCCGCCCAGGATCATCGACAGCACCTGCGAGGCGTAGAAGTCGCGCACATGATAGGCGCGGCCTTCGAAGCCCAGCACGATCTGCGCGTCCATAAGGTCGCGGTCTTCGCGAAAGTCGCCGCCCACATATTGCGCATATTGCGGCGTGACGCTTTCCGCATGCGGGCGGAACCCGCCGAGCTTGTCTTCGACCTGGCGCACGAAATCGTCGTGCTTGATGTCTCCAGCGGCGACCACGACCATGCGGTCAGCGCCATACTGGCGTTCCATGAAGTCGTGCAATTGCCTGGATGTAAAGGATTGCACCGTTTCCGGCGTGCCGAGGATGGAGCGGCCGAGGGTCTGGTGACGGAAAGCCGTTTCGGTGAAGCGGTCGAAGACGATATCGTCCGGGGTGTCGTGGGCAGCGCCTATTTCCTGCAGGATGACGTGCTGCTCGCGTGAAAGCTCATCCGGATCGAAAGTGGAATCCTGCAGGATGTCAGAAAGTATATCCACCGCCAGCGGAACATCGTCCGAAAGCACTCTTGCATAGAAGGAGGTGGTTTCGACGCTGGTCGCCGCGTTGATCTCGCCGCCGACATTCTCGATGTCGGAAGCGATCTGGAAGGCGCTTCGCTTGCTGGTGCCCTTGAACGCCATGTGTTCAAGCAGGTGAGCCATTCCATGCTCGTCGTCGCGTTCGTTGCGGGCCCCGGATTTGACCCAGGCGCCTAAAGCGACGGATTCGATGCTTGGAAGGGTTTCGGTGGCGACTGTCAGGCCGTTCGACAGACGGCTTACCTCAACACCCATATAACGAAAACTCCCTAGACCACCGCCCTAGCGTGGCGGCTTATGTAATCTTCCAACATTTTCTTGTCGGAGGGAAGCACTGTGTATTTCTCTTCCGAAGTCGTCAATCCGGCAAGCCAGGACGGCAATTGGGGCGAGACGCCGCACGCGGCTTCGACAGCGGCCGGAAACTTGGCCGGATGAGCTGTTCCCAGAACAATCGTTGGCGCGTTGCCGTCCTTGCTGTTTGCCGCCACACGCACGGCCGTCGCCGTATGTGGATCAAGCAGATAGTTGCTGGTCTCAAGCGTCCAGCGGATGGTTTCGGCCGTCTGTGTCATGGTGGCGCGGCCGGCATCGAAATCGGCACGGATGCCGGCGAGTTGACCTGCCTCGATGGTGAAAGCGCCGGATTGCCTGAGGCTCGCCATGTAGCCTCTGACGGCCGAGGCGTTGCGTCCGGATGCTTCGAACAGCAGCCGCTCGAAATTGGACGATACCTGGATATCCATCGACGGCGAGGTCGTGGCGACGACGCCCTGCATGCGGTACTCGCCCGTTGCAAGCGTACGCGCCAGAATGTCGTTGTCGTTGGTGGCGATCTGGAGCCGCTCGATCGGCAGGCCCATTTTCTTGGCGGCGTAGCCGGCGAAGATATCGCCGAAATTGCCGGTGGGAACCGTGAAGGAAACGGGACGATCCGGCGCGCCGAGCGACAGCGCCGAGGAGAAGAAATAGACGATCTGCGCCATGATCCGCGCCCAGTTGATCGAGTTGACCCCGGACAGCGAGACCCGGTCGCGGAAACCGTGATCGTTGAAAAGGTCCTTCACCAGACCCTGGCAGTCGTCGAAATTGCCTTCAATGGCGAGCGCGTGGACGTTGGCGGCCTTGGATGTCGTCATCTGCCGCTGTTGAACCGGCGAGACGCGGCCATTGGGAAACAGGATGAAGATGTCGGTGCGGTCGCGCCCGGCAAAGGCGTCGATTGCCGCTCCACCTGTGTCGCCCGATGTGGCGCCGACGATGGTTGCGCGTTGGCCGCGTTCGGCAAGGACATGGTCCATCAAGCGGGCAAGCAGTTGCATCGCCACGTCCTTGAAGGCGAGCGTCGGGCCGTGGAACAGTTCCAGCACGAAGGTGTTTGGCGCGATCTGTACCAGTGGGCAGACGGCCTGATGCCGGAAGGTAGCATAGGCTTCGCGCACCAGACGCTCGAATACCGGCTGGGCGACTTCACCGCCAAGGAAAGGCGTCAGAACACGGATTGCAAGCTCGGGATAGGAGAGCCCGCGCATGGCGCGGATATCCGCAGGCGAGAACTGCGGCCAATCTGCCGGAACGTAAAGACCGCCGTCGCGGGCGAGACCCGCCAGGACCGCATCCGAAAAGCCGAGTTGAGGTGCTTCTCCGCGGGTGCTCACATAATGCATCATTCGGACTTCCGTTGTTTCGGTCGTGTGGATTTGTTGCTTTCGTCAGTCGCATTTTCGCCGCCGGGTTGCTATAGGACACCAGCGTTACGAGAGGGAAGTGCAGTTCATGGCAGTTAGTGTGTCGGGTCGTCGCTTTTTTACCGGGTTGGCGTTGTTTGGCTTTATGTTTGCCGTCGCCGGATGCCAATCAGGCGGCAGCGGGCTGTTTGGCATGGGCGACAAGCAAGTTCCGGCACAACCGGACCCTCAGGCTGAAGCCAAGGTGCTGGCCAGCGAACTGAGGTCCTATTGCCCGAATGTGACCCTTCGCGAAGGCACTGCCTTTTTCAACAACTACGCCAGTGGCGGCCAGGACGATCAGTCCAAGCTGATCTATCAGGCGGCGATCGACAATGTGACCCGTGACTGCACCTCCAACAATGGCATGTTGACCATGAATGTCGCGGCGGCTGGCCGCGTTGTGCCGGGACCGCTCGCAAAGGCAGGAACCGTCACGATGCCGATCCGCGTTGCTGTAACATTGGGCGATCAGGTCCTCTATTCCCAGCTTCACCAGTATAAGGTGCAGGTTGCCGATACCTCGACGGCAACCCAGTTTGTCTTCAACGATCCCAACGTCAGCGTGCCTGCCCCCTCGGCGAAGAATTACCAGGTGTTCGTTGGCTATGACGAGGGCCCGCCAAAGGCTGCTGCCAAGCCGGCCAGGGTGGCGAAGAAGGTGGTGAAGAAACCGACACCTGCTGCTGCTGCTGCTGCTGCTCAGCAACCCCCCGCTTCGCAAACCTCGATATCGGATATCCCGCGCTAGGCCGCGCTGTCGCCGGTGTAACGGCGCGTTTCGCGCCGTGCGCCGGCATCCGCCAATCGGACGGGGAGCGGGGTTAAGCGTCTTCCGACCATTCAGACAGGGCAGCAAGCACGCTTTTCAGTTCGCTCCAGCGGCGAATGACGGTTTCCGCTCCGGCTTCGGTCAAGGCGTCGGCGTGGCCCGGATAGCTGTGCGAGGCGCCGGTGAAGCCGATGACGCGCATTCCGGCAGCGCGAGCGCCGGCAACCCCGTGCACGGAATCCTCAATGACGAAAGTGCGGGTCGGATCGGCGCCGAGCGCTGTGGCCGCGTGGAGGAAAACGTCCGGCGCAGGCTTGGTCTTGCCGCCCGGCGTATCCAACGCGGAAAAGATGCGACCTTCAAATAGCGGCAACAGCCGTGTCTTGTTCAGCATGAACTCAATGCGATCGGCGCGCGAATTGGAGCAGATGCAGCGTTTGGCCGTTACTTGAGCGACCGCTTCGTGCACGCCTTCGATGGCGCGGACGTCCTGGCGCAGACGGCGGTCGACCAGTTCTTCAGCCTTGTCGATCAGCGAAGCTTGCAAGGGAATGCCGGCCCGTTGCTCGATGCTGAGCAGGATGTCCTTGAAGGTCAGCCCGGCGTAGGTTTCCGAAAGTTCCTCGGCGGATATCTCGAAACCCGCCTCAGTCAGCAATTCGGCTTCGACACGCGCGGCGAGGATTTCGGAATCGACGAGCACGCCGTCACAATCAAAAATAACGAGGTCGGGCTGGTTCATATCGATCCGGCAAAGCTTGGGAAGGGGAGGCCCGGTAGTGCCCGAGCGGGGCGGGGCATACACCAAAGGGCGGCCATTCGCAAATCACGCACCCACTTCACCGAATATTTACGCTGATCGGTAACCATAACAGCGGGTAAACAGTAACGTGTCTTGGGTGTCAAAATGTCAGCAGTCCGTCGTCTCGACGAACTTTCGCATGCTCCTCAAAAATCCGAGTGGCTGGATACGATACTCAAGGGCGACTGCGTGGCGGCGCTTGACCGGCTGCCTGAAAAATCGATCGACGTCATCTTCGCCGATCCGCCCTACAACCTCCAGCTCGATGGCGATCTCCATCGTCCCGACCAGTCCAAGGTCGATGCAGTGGACGACGACTGGGACCAGTTCGACAGCTTCGAGGCATACGATGCGTTCACCCGGGCCTGGCTGCTTGCGGCGCGGCGCGTGTTGAAGCCGAGCGGGACCATCTGGGTCATCGGCTCATATCACAACATCTTTCGGGTCGGCGCCAAGATGCAGGACCTCGGCTTCTGGATTTTGAACGACGTCGTCTGGCGTAAGACCAACCCGATGCCGAATTTCCGTGGTCGCCGGTTCCAGAACGCGCACGAGACCATGATCTGGGCTTCACGCGACCAGAAGGCGAAGGGCTACACCTTCAACTACGAAGCGATGAAGGCCGCCAATGACGATGTGCAGATGCGGTCGGACTGGCTGTTCCCGATCTGCACCGGCAACGAACGCCTGAAAAACGACAACGGCGACAAGCTGCATCCGACGCAGAAGCCGGAAGCGCTTTTGGCCCGCATCATGATGGCGTCAACCAAGCCGGGTGACGTGGTGCTCGACCCGTTCTTCGGCTCGGGCACGACGGGAGCAGTCGCCAAGCGCCTCGGCCGCCATTTCGTCGGTATCGAGCGTGAGCAGGCTTACATCGATGCCGCCAATGAACGCATCGCGTCGGTAAAGCCGTTGGAAAGCGCTGACCTGACCGTGCTTTCGGGCAAGCGGGCCGAGCCGCGCGTTGCCTTTGTCAGCCTGCTCGACACCGGCCTGATGACGCCAGGAGCGACGCTCTATGACGCCAAGCGCCGCTTTGCGGCCAAGGTGCGCGCCGACGGTACGCTTGCGATCGGCGACAATGCCGGTTCGATCCACAAGGTCGGTGCACAGGTGCAGGGCCTGGATGCCTGCAACGGCTGGACCTTCTGGCACTATGAGCGCGCCGGCGGTCTCACGCCAATCGACGAGTTGCGCCGCATCGCCCGGCTCGGCATGGAGCGGGCAGGGGCGTAAATCGGAGCGAGCCAGATTGATTCAGCGGATGAAGCCGCTGAATCAGATTCCGAACTTTTGCAGCGAACAGATTCAATTCAAAGCGCAATATTCATTCGGTTGAGATCGGCCTCCAGCATTGCCGCGTCTGTGAACAGCACCGCCTGCCAGCCGGCGGCTTTGGCGCCGTCGACGTTCTTCTGGCTGTCGTCGATGAACAGTGCATGCGCCGGCTCGATGCCGAAGCTTGCTACGTGATGGTCGTAGATGCCGCGCTCCGGCTTGATCATGCCGATCTCGCCCGACACGGTAACGCCGCGCGGTCTTTCAAGAAACGGGAACCGGCCGCGCGCTTCTGAAAACGTGTCTGCCGCCCAGTTGGTCAAAAGCGTCACGTCATGGCCGGCATCAAGTAGCCGGTCGAGCAGGACGACGCTGTCGTCATACGCGTAGGGCACCATCTCGTGCCAGTGACGGCGGAAGTTGCGGATGTTTTCGGCATGGTCCGGATGTTCGGCGATCAAAAGCGCCTCGGCATCCTCCCACTTTCGCCCGCGATCCTGCTCGATGTTCCATGCGCTGGTGCAGACATTGTCGAAGAACCATTGCCGCTCGGCGGGGTCGGGAATGAGCCGGCTGAATGGAATGTCGGGATCGTAGTGGACAAGCACCTTGCCGATGTCGAAAACGATGTGGCGGATTTCCATTCTGTCAATGTCTCCCGCTTGTGGGCCTCTGCTTTCGGGTCGCGCCGGGAATGGCCGCCTCGATGGCCTTTTTCATGACGGTCGGCAGCGCCTCGCCGGAAATTTCCGCCGGCCGCGACCAGAAACAACCGCTCGGCGTATCGCCATCGGCTTCGGCCCGATAGACGTCAAGTTCCAGCGCGAAATGGGTGAAGACGTGCGATATGCTGCCCGCGCGCTGCCAGGCGGCGGTAAATGGCGCGGCCTGTGGCGACGTCTCCCCGTCAACCCGCGCTGTCCATCCGGTAGTGGGTACTTCGCTCATGCCGCCGAGCAGGCCTTTCTCCGGCCGCTTGCGCAACAGGATCGCCCCGTCTTTCCTGACCGCAACGAAGGCTGCGCCCCTGCGCATGGGTTTGGCCGGCTTGGCCATGCGAACGGGGTAATATTCAGGATCTCCGGCGCGGATGGCGCTGCAATTCTCGCGTAGCGGGCAAAGCATGCATTTCGGCTTGCGCGGTGTGCAGATGGTTGCGCCGAGGTCCATCATAGCCTGCGCGAAATCGCCGGGGCGCTCAGCCGGCACCATGCGCTCTACATGCGACCGGATTTCGCCTTTGGCCTGCGGCAGTGGCGTTGCGATGGAGAACAGGCGGGTGACAACGCGCTCGACATTGCCGTCAACGACGGCGGCGGGACGATTGAAGGCGATGGCGGCAATGGCTGCTGCGGTATAGGGGCCGACGCCGGGCAGGGCTCGCAAACCCTCCTCGCTGTCCGGGAATTGGCCGCCATGGCTGGCGATCAAGGTGGCGCAAGCCTTGAGATTGCGGGCTCGTGAATAATAGCCGAGCCCGGCCCAGGCTTTCATGACATCGTCGGTATCCGACGCAGCCAGAGCGGAAATCGTCGGCCATTTGGCGGTGAAGGCGGCGAAGTAGGATTTGACGGCTTCGACGGTGGTTTGTTGAAGCATCACCTCTGAAAGCCAGATGCGATAGGGATCGGGTTTTTTGCCGCTTGCAAGGTCGCCCGGCGCCACGCGCCACGGCAATTCGCGGTGGTGGGCGTCGTACCAGGCGAGCAGTCGGGCGGACAGGTCGTCGCCATTCTCTGACGCAGGCTTGCGGCTTGGGTTATGCGGTGCCATTTATCGAGCGTTGGCTTCCGTGCTGAACGTCTTTGAAAATCGTCGCTGGAGAACGCACATGGCAGGGAAACGGCCTTCGGGCAATCCCGTACCGGTCAGCGACCTGGCAACCGATATCCTCGATCCGGTGCTGCGCAAGCGCGCGGGCATTTCCATCGGTCTTGTCCAGTCCTGGGAAGAAATCGTGGGGGCGAGGTTGGCCGCCACCTCGCGGCCGGAAAAGATCCAGTGGCCGCGCCGCATGCACGAGGACGATCCGTTCGAGCCGGCGACGCTAGTCATCGCATGCGAAGGCATGGCCGCGCTCCATCTGCAGCACCAGACCGGTGAAATCATCGGCAAGGCCAACGCCTTCCTGGGTTTCATGGCAATTGGTCGCATCAAAATCGTCCAGAAACCGTTGACTTCCACAAAGCGGCGCGAGATGCCGACGCTGCGACCCCTGTCGGACCCCGAGAAAAGCCGGTTGGCCAAGACCGTCGAGCGTATTGAGGATGACGGACTTCGCGCTTCTCTTGAGAAGCTTGGCGCGACGGTTTTGGGCCGCAAGAAGTGAATGCTCGCGTTTTCGTGATCGAAGGTGGGGGATTTGTCGATTGGATTGGGGATGGCAATGCCTTAATTCGCGCCAACTCTCGCTTTTCCGTGCCTTTGCGTTGCAAAATCCAACCAAAATCAGGTGATTCGTATGATCCGTGCCTTGTCTCGCAGAACCGTACTAACCTCGCTGGCCGCCGTGCCGGCAGCCGTGCTGCTTTCAGCTTGCAGCGATTCCGGCGAGGAGGCCAAGGCGACGGACGCCAAGCCGGCCGCTTCGACTGATGCAATGGCGCCTTCCGCACCTGCCGCGCCCGCAACCGCTGCACCGGCATCGTCGGGCGATGTGGATATGGCCGAACTGCTGAAGCCTGGGGCGCTGCCCGAAAAGGCCCTTGGCAAGGAAGATGCCAAGGTTACCATCGTCGAATACGCTTCGATGACCTGCCCGCATTGTGCGCATTTTGCCGAGACCACTTTTCCGGAACTGAAGACGAAGTACATCGACAGCGGCAAGGTCCGCTTCATTTTCCGGGAGTTCCCGTTCGATCCGCGCGCCGAGGCCGGCTTCATGCTGGCGCGCTGCGCAGGCGACAATTATTTCCCGATGATCGAAGTGCTGTTCAAGCAGCAGCAGACCTGGGCTGCGGCGGAAAACGTCAAGGACGCGATGTTCCAGCTTTCCAAGCTTGCTGGTTTTACACAGGAGAGCTTCAACGCCTGCTTGACGGACCAAGCCCTTCTTGAACAAGTGAGAGCCGTCCAGAAGCGGGGTGCAGACGAATTCAAGGTCGACTCGACACCGACCTTCTTTATCAACGGGAAAACCTACAAAGGCGCGCTGTCGATTGAGGAAATGTCGGCAATCATCGACCCTCTTGTCTAAGGTTTCGGCAACGCCGGAGCGGCTCCGCTTCGGCGTTCGTTCCGGCATGAGGCGCGCATGAAGTTTTCGCGCCTGCGTCTTCTTGGCTTCAAGTCTTTCGTCGAGCCCGGTGAATTCGTCATCGAGCGGGGCCTGACCGGCATTGTTGGGCCGAATGGCTGCGGCAAGTCGAACCTTGTCGAGGCGCTGCGCTGGGTAATGGGCGAAAGCTCATACAAGAACATGCGCGCTTCCGGCATGGACGATGTGATTTTTTCGGGCTCGAACACACGTCCGGCCCGCAACACCGCAGAAGTCACGCTGTTCCTCGACAATGCCGACCGTACCGCGCCCGCCGCCTTCAACGATGCCGACGAGTTGCAGGTGTCGCGCCGCATCGAGCGCGAAGCGGGATCGGTCTATCGCATCAACGGCAAGGAGGCGCGCGCCAAGGACGTGCAACTCCTGTTCGCCGACCAGTCGACGGGCGCGCGCTCGCCCTCGATGGTCGGGCAGGGTCGTATCGGCGAACTGATCCAGGCCAAGCCACAGGCCCGCCGTGCGCTTCTTGAGGAGGCAGCCGGCATTTCCGGCCTTCACACCCGCCGCCACGAGGCGGAGTTGCGGCTCAAGGCAGCCGAACAGAACCTTGAACGGCTGGATGACGTAGTCGGCGAGCTTGAAGGCCAGATCGAAAACCTCAAGCGGCAAGCGCGCCAGGCGTCCCGGTTCAAGAACCTTTCGGCGGATATTCGCAAGGCCGAGGCTACACTGCTGCATCTTCGCTGGACCGTTGCCAAGATACAGGAAGGCGAGGCGCGCTCTGCGCTTGCCGTTGCGACCTCTCTGGTTGGCGAGCGAGCCGCCACGCAGATGAATGCCGCCAAGGATCAGGCTGTCGGCGCGCACAAGCTTCCGGAACTGCGCGAGGCGGAGGCCGCCGCCGCCGCAGTGTTCCAGCGGCTTTCCATCGCCAAGTCGCAGATCGAGGAAGAAGCGGGGCGCATTCGCTCGCGCCAGTCCGAGCTTGACCGCAGGCTGGAACAGCTCGATGCAGACATCGTGCGTGAGGAGCGCATGGTGCGCGACAATGCCGATGTCCTGGAACGTCTGACGGAAGAAGAAGCCGGGCTGAATTCGGAAAACGCTAATGCCGCCGAGCGTGAAGCGGTGACGCGGTCGGCATTCGAACAGGCTGCGGCTACGCTCGCTGCGAGCGAGGCCAATCTTGCGGCATTGACCGCAGAGCGTGCGGATGCCGCGGCATCGCGCAACCAGGTCGAACGGACTCTGCGCGAAACTGGCGAGCGCCGAGACCGCTTTGCCCGCCAGCTTGCAGAGATGGATCGCGAGCTGTCCGAGATCGGTGCCCGCATCTCCGGTTTGGCAGATCCGGCGGAAAAACGGGAACTGGTGGAGCAGGCGGCTGGCTTGCTCGAAGAGGCTGAGGCTGCGGTCGAGGCCGCCGAACAGGCGGTGACGGAGGCCCGGGAAGCTGAAGGTCGGGCGCGCGGCCCGTTGCAGGATGCCAAGGCGGAACTGGCACGCATCGAGACCGAAGCGCGCACCTTGGCAAAGATACTCAATGCGGCGAGCGGCGACCTGTTTCCGGCGGTGCTTGAGCAACTGAATGTCGAGCGCGGCTTCGAGACGGCGCTGGGTGCTGCCCTTGGCGAGGACCTGGACGTGCCCTTGGAGCGCAGCGCGCCGGTGCATTGGGGCGGGAGCGAACCGCAAGCCGGTGATCCTGCGCTTCCCACAGGCGTGCGAAGTCTTGCAAGCGTGGTGCGCGCGCCGCAGCAGTTGGCGCGCAGGTTGGCGCAGGTCGGTATCGTCGAAGCGGCTGATGGTGCCCGGCTGCAGTCATTGCTCGCCCCCGGCCAGCGTCTTGTCAGTCGCGAGGGAGCGCTGTGGCGCTGGGACGGCCTGACCGCCAGCGCGGACGCTCCGACTGCTGCGGCATTGCGCCTTGCACAGAAGAACCGGCTCGCCGAACTGGACGCCGAGGCAGTGGCCGCTACTCGTATCGTGCGGGCGGCGGAAGAGACGCTTGCCCGGGCGGAGGCGGCAATCCGCCAGAGCACAGAGTCCGAGCGTTCGACAAGGCAGGCCTTGCGCGAAGCCCAGCAGGGGCTGGACGGCGCGAAGACCGCGCTCGCTACGGCCGAAAAGGCGGCAGGCGAACTCTCCAGTCGGCGCGAGGCGCTCGCAGATGCGCGCTCACGCGTCATGGAGGAGCACGAAGCTGCTGCTGCTTTGCTCGCAGAATCGGAAGCTCTGCTGCGTGACGCGCCTGACCTGGGCGATCTCCAATTGCGGCTGGAGCAGGCCGCATCGCATGTCTCGGGTGACAGGGCAGCACTTGCCGACGCCCGCGCTGTGCACGACGGACTTAGCCGCGAAGCCGAGGCCCGCACCCGTCGGCTACAGGCCATTGAAGGCGAGCGCCGCAACTGGTTGATGCGGGCAGAAAATGCATCCGCTCAGATCGCGGCTCTCGGTGAACGCAAGGCCGAGGCGATGGAGGAGCGCGAGAAACTGGCCGATGCTCCAGACGAGCTTGACGCGCGCCGCCGGTCTTTGCTCACCCAATTGTCCGAAGCCGAGGCGCTGCGGATGGCGGCGAGCGACCGCTTGCAGGATGCGGAGAACAAGCAGGCCGAACTCGACAAGGCAGCGACCGCTGCGATCCAGGGGTTGGCCGAAGCGCGCGAGGCCCGCGCCCGCGCCGAGGAGCGCCTGACGGCTGCCGACGACCGCCGGCAAGAGGTCGAGGCGCGTATCCAGGAGGCGCTGAACACACCGCCGCATCTGGTCATCAAGCACACCGGCCTGGAAGCCGACAGTCCGATGCCGGATATGGGTGAAATCGAGCGAACGCTGGAGCGGCTCAAGATCGAGCGCGAACGGCTGGGCGCTGTCAATCTTCGCGCCGAAGAAGAGCAGAAGGAACTGTCCGAGCGCCTCGAAGCAATTGTATCCGAACGCGAAGACATCATCGAAGCGATCCGCAAACTGAGGCAGGCCATCCAGAGCCTGAACCGCGAGGGCCGCGAGCGCCTGCTTGCCGCTTTCGAGCTCGTCAACGGCCATTTCCAGAGGCTGTTTTCGCATCTCTTCGGCGGTGGCACCGCCGAATTGCAACTGATCGAATCCGAAGATCCGCTTGAGGCGGGTCTGGAAATCCTCGCCCGACCGCCGGGCAAGAAGCCGCAGACTATGACGCTGCTTTCGGGTGGCGAGCAGGCGTTGACGGCGATGTCGCTGATCTTTGCGGTGTTCCTGACCAATCCGGCGCCGATCTGCGTGCTCGATGAAGTCGATGCACCGCTCGACGATCACAATGTCGAACGCTTCTGCAACCTGATGGATGAGATGTCCGCGTCTACTGAAACGCGCTTTGTGGTCATCACCCACAACCCCATCACCATGGCGCGCATGGACCGCCTGTTTGGCGTGACCATGGCCGAGCAAGGCGTCAGCCAGCTTGTTTCGGTCGACCTGCAAGCTGCCGAGGCAATGCGCGAGGCAAGCTGACCTTCCTAGCGGAGCGATGTTACGATGGGCCGCCCTGCCACTCTGTTGCCGCAAAAATGATCGATGCATCAGGTCGAGAGGGGATTGATTCCCGCAATTTGGCGACGGCGATCAGCCATCGGTCATGTCGATGCTGAAGATTGAATTCTAACCTAATGGCATTTCCCGGTTCGTTTCTCGCAGAACGGGAACCCGTCGCGAATAGTCTTTATTGATGCGAGCGCGTTGCAGCGATAGAAGTGCAACGAAGGAGTTCGGGAATCAGATGGTGCTAGGTGACGCCCTCAACGGGACCCGGCTCTGGCGGCTCGGTGGCTCACTGCTTGACGTACTATCGGCTGCAGCGGCGCTCTTCCTGGCTTACTTCACGGTCTTCGGCAGCAGGCTTTTCTACACGGTGCCTGAGCTTGAAGAGAAGACCTTTGCGTTCTCCGGGATTTTCCTGCTGTTTTTCTGGCTGTTCTCAATGCAGCGGGGCTCGTGGCGCTATGTCTCGATCCCCGACATCTTCACGATCCTCAAGGTAAGCCTGGCATCGGTCGCAGCTTATACGGTAGCCGCGTTCCTCACGTCGCGCGGGATGAATGTACCCCGCTCGGTGCCCGTGCTTACCTTCGTCTATCTGGTCATAGGACTGTCCTTGACGCGCCTCAGCTATCGCCTGGCGATGGAGCACTCCCTGTTTTCGCTACGCGGTTCGGAGGCATCGCCGCTAGTGAACGTCCACGACGTTCTGTTGTACGGCCTGACCGACAACGCGGAAAGTTTTATCCGGGCGAACCGGCGCGGAGCCGCGAGCGAGTTCAACATTGTCGGTATCGTTGACGACAAGGTGCTCAACCAAGCGCGCACCGTGCAGGGCGTGAAAGTGCTTGGCGATTTCACCCAGTTCGAAGCGATCGTGATGCGCCTGAAGAAAAAGGGGATCGTGGTTTCGGAGCTGATCGACACCGAAATGCAGCCCGACCGTCAGCATCTCGCCGAGGTGGTGGAAAAATGCGGGCGTATGCGCATCAAGGCCTCCCGCATTCCCGACTTCAGGGGAACCTCCCTTCTGACCAGCCAATCGATTCTCCAGCCTAAAACCATCGATCTCGGCGATCTCCTTGGCCGCCCCGAAATCACCGCCGATCTTGAGGGCGTGGCGCGCATGGTCAGCGGCAGGATTGTCCTTGTTACTGGCGCTGGCGGTTCGATCGGCTCGGAGCTATGCCGCCAGATAGCGGAATATCGTCCGGATATGCTGATCCTGACCGATAGTTCCGAATTCCATCTCTACAAGCTGGATATGGAAATTCGCGAGAACTATCCGAAGCTGAATGTGGTGACTGCTTTGGTGAACGTCCGCGACCGCGGCCGGGTTGCGAACGTCTTTGCGCGCTTCCATCCCAAGCTGGTCTTTCACGCGGCCGCGTTGAAGCATGTTCCAATGGTCGAAAACAACGCGGTCGAGGGCATCAAGACCAATCTGCTCGGCACGCGCAACGTGGCCGATGCAGCCGTGCGTCATGGCGTTGAGCATTTCGTCATGATCTCGACCGACAAGGCGGTGAACCCGACCAATGTGATGGGCGCAACCAAGCGCGCGGCCGAGGCCTATTGTCAGGCCCTGGACGTCACGTCGCAGTCAACCCTGTTCACGACCGTACGGTTTGGCAACGTCCTTGGCTCGAATGGCTCTGTCGTGCCACGCTTCCAGAAGCAGATCATGGCTGGTGGCCCGGTCACGGTAACTCACCCCGAGATCGTACGGTTTTTCATGACGATCCCGGAAGCCGTCTGCCTGGTGCTCAACGCCTCTGCCGCACATATCGGCAGCAGGCGAGGGGATATCATGGTTCTGGACATGGGAAAGCCGGTGAAGATCATCGATCTGGCAGAACGAATGATCCAGTTGGCCGGTTTCCGGCCGCACTCCGATATCGAGATCGTCTTTACCGGTCTTCGCCCGGGCGAAAAGCTCTACGAAGAGCTTTTCGACCCCTCGGAGGTCAACCAGAAAGACCCGGATGTACCCTATTTCGTGGCCTCGCCGCGTGTCATCGACAAGGATGTCCTGCATAAGACGCTGGCAATGCTGGAAGGCGTAATTGCCAACGAGGACCAGGTCCGCGCTGTCGAGCTGCTCAACCATATCGTGCCGGAATATACGCCTGTCGGTCCGGCAATCGCGTCTGCCAGTGTCGGTATCGAAATAGAAGGCAAGGGGGCCAAGAAGCCTCCGTCCCACCGCAAGCCTGTCGCATGAGGGAGTTCAGGCGACCGGCTTAAACAAACAACCTGCTGACTGTGAACAGCTTCTGTGCGGACAGGGCTAACACCGTTTACCGTTCGGCCCGCGCCACCTATCCGCATCATCCAAAAAGGAGCTGTACCCCATGAGGGTTCTTGTTACCGGCAACGCTGGCTTCATCGGTTTCCATGTCGCACGAAGACTCATCGAGCGAGGAGACGATGTTGTCGGCTTTGATGTGGTCAACGACTACTACGACCCAAAACTGAAGGAATCGCGCCTCGCGCTTCTGGAAGAGGCAGCCGGAAATCAGGGCGGCAGCTACGGTTTCGTTCGTGCCAATCTTGCCGACCGCGCAGCGGTCGAGAAGTGCTTTGCCGACAACAAATTCGATCGGGTTATCAATCTGGCCGCGCAGGCCGGCGTTCGCTACAGCCTGGAAAATCCGCATTCCTATGTTGAGAGCAACATCATTGCCTTCACCAACATTCTAGAGGCCTGCCGGCATACCGGCGTTGGGCACCTTACATATGCGTCGACGTCGAGCGTCTATGGTGCGAATACGAAGATGCCATTCAACGAGCACGGCGTTGCAGATCATCCGTTGCAGTTTTATGCGGCGACCAAGCGCGCCAACGAGTTGATGGCGCACAGCTACTCGAACCTGTTCAACCTGCCGACGACCGGATTGCGCTTCTTCACCGTCTACGGACCGTGGGGCCGACCGGATATGGCGCTGTTCCTGTTCACGAAAGCCATCCTGGAAGGCAAGCCGATCTCTGTTTTCAACAATGGCAATCACACGCGCGATTTCACCTATGTCGACGACATTGCAGAAGGCGTCATTCGGGCCAGCGATGCTGTGGCCCAGCCGAACCCCGACTGGGATGGCGACAATCCTGACCCGGCAACAAGCCGGGCACCGTTTCGCATCTACAACATAGGCAACAACAACCCCGTCCGGCTGAGCGAATACATCTCCGCACTGGAGGAGGCGCTGGGCCGCAAGGCAGAGAGGAAACTTCTGCCATTGCAGCCCGGCGACGTGCCTGACACCTTCGCAGATGTCAGCGATCTCGTCTCGCAACTGGGCTACAAGCCATCAACGCCGGTAGCCGTGGGAGTTCGCCGTTTTGTCGATTGGTATCTCGACTTCTATGGCAAGCCTCAGGCCTGACGAACCACCAAGCTTATGACGGCCACGTCATTGGCGGCAGTTCTGCAATAAGAGCATCCGGATCGTGCGTGATCCTTCCCTCTGCCGCCTTCTGCACGGAAAGCCAAACGTTGTCGCGCCAAGCGATGAAGGCCATTGCCTCGGCCCGCCATTTCGGTATGGCGGAGCCGGAATATGAGGCGAGGGTCGAACTGTCCTGGTAGCCGTGCCATCGGGCTTCCTTGTCCAGATGATCCTGAACGGCATAATGCAGGCGCGCAGTTGCTTCCTTACGTGCCTGCTCGGTTTTCATATCTGCGGTCACCATCCGCGACCAGTCGATCTGAGCCATGGATCACGCCTCCATCATGTCTTGCGGAAGTTTCAGTTCGCCGTCGGGCGGGTTGTCGAGGGGCGCCGGAAAAGCGGTCGCTTCGCTCGGGTTTGAGCCATGCGGCAAAAGCAAGGTGAGATGGAGTGCGCCGTCAACGCGCTGCACGTTGCCTACCATCCACGAATTGCCGATTGCGAAGGCCGGCAGGGAGGCTCCTTCGGGTAAAGCCGAAAGGTCGATCCTGTCGCCATTGATGACGAGAACCTCACCGCTCTTGATTACTGAGAGCGTTTCGTCGCACCGTACTGGACACAAGGAAATTTGCATTAGAACCACCTCCCGAATGCAACCGCGTGGAGCCGAAGCCCAAGGGACGGGGCTGATGTTGTTGATGCAAAGGACAGTTTCGCCTGGGTGGCGGTGACAGGATTATCGCCGTTGTAAGTGATGAAGACGCGTCGGGAGTCAAAAGTCGCCCTGCTCACACCGGAACTCATGGTGGGAATTGCGACAAACGCGGCGGGAAAGGTCCACACATATTGACCGGCTTCGTCGTTGGAAAAAAGCGCGCCGGAGGCGGTGGCCATAGTCGGGTTGATGGAGCCGGCTTGACTGCAGATCTGCGTCCCGTCAGCCCACCTTATATATGCGCCATTGGAATTTAAGCCGCTCTCGATCAGCGCGCCTGTCGGTAGGCCGGCGGCCTGCGAAACAGCACCAACGATCGGTTGCATAACCGCCGAACTGGATCCCGAAAAGCGTACGAACGCACCGCTCGCGCCCGTCAGGCTGCTCAGTGCTGCAAACGCAGGCGTCTGTGGGAACGACGCCTTGCCGCTGGTGCGGTCGATACGAAGCGCCTCTTTCCAGTTCGCGCCGTCCGGCGAGACCTTGATAGCAAGATCGTCGTCGCCAGCCAGACCGACTTCTGCACGGCCTGACCAGCCAGATTGCATGAGCAGCGATAGAACTCCCGACGGTTCTTCCTTGTTCATCGTATAGCGCAGATTGCCGTCGCCTCCTTCGCCTGCATATCGCGCCGACCACAGCGCCTTGTTGAGTTTGGCTGCGAAGGGATTGGCCTCGTCGGCGGTCGTGCCGATTCCGATCAATTCCAGATCCTGCAACGCTGGCAATGCTTCACCGAGTTGATGCCATTGACCGTCGCCGCGGTAGACGAACCTTTCCTCGTCCTCGACCCAGGCGATCCAGCCTGTTCCGGGCAGAATACGGCGCCATCCACCATCAATACGTGCGGCGATTGCGCCATCCCAACCTTGCCAGTCACCCGTTGCGCCGTCCGCCACGATGTAGCGCTCGCCGTCCTGTTCTGCCCCAGAGGGTTCGGTCAGGTCGCGGTCGTAAACCGAAAGCTGGACTACAGCGTCGAGCGTCAATAACGCTTCATTGTGGGTGACATGCTTCTGGGCTTGAGAAGGCATGATGTATGGCAGGTCGAGGTTGGTTGTTTTCTCCATTGGCCGATGCACTCCGTTCCGATTAACGGAATTATGATTTCGGTTGCGGATGTGTGGATAAAGCCGCGGCAAAGCCGTAGTTTGTGGATTATTTCGATCAACCCAGAGCGGATGCCTGTTCCCGAAACTCCTGCCGTCAGCTCGGCTTCTATAGATACTTCCAGATAGAGCAGGGCGGTTCATCCAATGATGTTGTCGCCACTGCCATGCGATACTGGCTAGCTGGCTACTCGCAAATCGACGGGACTCGTACGAAAAGGGGACTTGCGATACCTGCCTCTCCTCGGGCAAGCGTCGAACTGGATGGAGTATACAGTGTTAGTTGAAAAAACCCCTTTGGATGGATTGCTGGTGCTGACGCCGCGGCGGTTTGCCGATGAACGCGGCTTCTTCAGCGAGAGCTGGAACCGGCGGGCTTTGCGTGAACATGGGGTAGAACTGCCCGAATTCGTTCAGGACAACCATTCCTTGTCCAATCGCGCGGGTACGCTGCGCGGGCTTCACTTTCAGTCCCCTCCGCACGCGCAAGGCAAGTTGGTGCGCTGCGGACGCGGCAGCCTGTTCGACGTGGCCGTAGACATCAGGCGAGGCAGCAGCACCTTCGGACATTGGTTCGGCGCGGAGCTGAGCTTCGACAATGGCCGGCAGCTATGGATCCCAGCGGGGTTCCTTCATGGTTTTGTCACGCGCGAGGACAATACCGAAGTCGTCTACAAGTGCACGGATCACTATGCGCCGGAATGTGATGGTACGGTGCTTTGGAACAGCGCGGCTATCGATTGGGGACTATCAAGCCCGCCGGTGCTGTCGCAAAAGGATATGGCAGCTCAACCTCTATCCGCGTTTGAGAGCCCGTTTGAAGTGGGGAAAAGCCAATGAAGCTTCTGGTGACGGGCGGAGCGGGGTTTATCGGTTCTGCGGTGGTGAGGCTCGCGATCGCCCGCGGCCATGATGTGGTCAATCTGGATGCTCTCACCTATGCCGCATGCCTCGACAACGTGGCCAGTGTTGCCGGCAATCCAGCTTACTCCTTCGAGCATGCCGACATTCGTAACAGGCCGGCGCTGGATCGCATTTTCACTGCCCACAAGCCGGATGCGGTTTTGCACCTCGCGGCGGAAAGCCATGTTGACCGCTCGATTGACGGGCCAATCACCTTTATCGAGACCAACGTTACCGGCACCTGCACCTTGCTGGAAGCCGCAAGGGGCTATTGGCACGAGGCGGGGCGGCCGGAAAGCTTCCGTTTCCACCATGTATCGACCGACGAAGTCTATGGCAGCCTCGGCGCCGACGGCGAGTTTACGGAAGACACGCCCTATTCGCCGAACTCGCCTTACTCTGCATCTAAGGCAGCAAGCGACCACTTGGTTCGAGCCTGGGGAGAGACCTACGGCCTTCCGGTGCTATTGACCAACTGCTCGAACAACTACGGTCCCTACCACTTCCCGGAAAAGCTTATACCGGTCGTTATCCTGAACGCGCTGGCGGGAAAGTCGATCCCGGTCTACGGCAAGGGCGAGAACGTGCGGGACTGGCTTTATGTCGAGGATCACGCAGATGCATTGCTGACGGTCCTGTCGAAAGGTTTGCCGGGTCGCAGCTACAATATCGGCGGCGAGAACGAGGCGCGAAACATCGATATTGTGACCGCCATATGTGCCCTGCTTGACGCGAAGCGTCCAAAGGCTGTGCCTTATGCCAACCAGATCACCTTCGTCACCGACAGGCCCGGACATGATGCACGCTACGCTATCGATCCGCAGCGCATTCGTTCCGAGCTTGGCTGGCGCCCTTCGGTGACGCTCGAGGAAGGGCTTGCGCGAACCGTGGATTGGTATCTGGACAATGAGCCATGGTGGCGTGCGCTCCAGAACCGGTCTGGCGTTGGCGCGCGGCTGGGATTGCGCGCGTGAAGTTGCTGGTATTCGGCCGCAGCGGCCAGGTCGCACAGGAACTGCGGCGCCAGCGTCCCGATGGTTGGGAAATGGTGTGCCTCGGGCGTAGCGAGGCTGACCTCGGCGATCCGGGCGGCTGTGCGGCAATGATAGGCCAAAGTGGCGCCGATGCAGTCATCAACGCTGCTGCCTTCACCGCAGTGGATCGCGCCGAAGCCGAGGAAGATTTGGCGCGGACTATCAACGCAGATGCGCCGGCGGCGATGGCGCGTGCGGCGGCCGAAAAGCAGATACCGTTCCTGCATATCTCGACCGACTACGTGTTCGACGGAAGCGGCTCCGAGCCACGCAAGCCGGGTGAGAAGACGAACCCGCTCAACGCGTATGGGCGCACCAAACTGGCAGGCGAAAACGGCGTTGTCGCAGCCGGCGGCTCATCTGCGATCCTGCGGACCTCATGGGTATTTTCCGCTCATGGCGGCAATTTCGTGAAGACGATGCTGCGTCTTGGCGCACAGCGTGATGCCCTTGATGTAGTCGCCGACCAGATTGGAGGGCCGACGCCTGCTGCAGATATTGCCGCGACGCTTTTGACAATGGCGCAAGCTATGGCACTGGGATTCGGGAAGAACGGCACGTTTCATTTCGCGGGCTCGCCCGATGTCTCCTGGGCCGACTTTGCACGCGAGATTTTCCGGCAGTCAAAGCTGCATTGCCAAGTGCGCGACATTCCGACCTCGGCCTATCCGACACCTGCGCACAGGCCTGCCAACTCAAGACTGGACTGTACTTCTTTGAAAGAAACTTTCGGGATAGAACGACCGGACTGGCGCGCCGGGCTTGCCCATGTGTTGCGGGAAGTGGAGAAAGCTGCATGAGCTTCAAGGGTATCGTTTTGGCGGGTGGTACAGGCTCAAGGCTATGGCCGCTGACAATCGGCGTCTCGAAACAGCTTTTGCCCATCTACGACAAGCCGTTGATCTATTACCCGTTGTCGGTGCTGATGCTGGCGGGTATTCGCGATGTCCTCATCATCACCACGCCGGAAGACGGCCCGGCGTTCCGCCGCCTGCTCGGGGATGGCAGCCAGTTCGGCGCTCGCATCGAATATGCCGTGCAACCACGGCCCGAGGGGTTGGCGCAGGCGTTTGTTATCGGCGCGGAATTTCTCGCTGGCGATCCTGCTTGCCTGGTTCTGGGCGACAACGTGTTCTACGGACATGGCCTGACGGAAAAGCTGCGTGCCGCCTCGCTTCGCCCGCAAGGCGCCACGATCTTCGGTTACCAAGTCAAGGATCCTGCCCGCTTCGGTGTGGTGGAGTTCGACGCGGAGGGAAAAGTGCTCTCCGTGGAGGAAAAGCCGAAGCTGCCGAAAAGCCGCTACGCCATAACCGGGCTTTATTTCTTTGACAAGGATGTGGTCGATATCGCCCGCGATGTGCGCCCCTCTGCTAGAGGCGAACTGGAGATCACCAGCGTGATAGAAGCCTATCTTGAACGTGGCGACCTTCAGGTGGAACTACTTGGTCGTGGCTTTGCGTGGCTGGACAGCGGTACACATGAAAGCATGCTCGAGGCCGGGCATTTCGTGCAGACAATCGAGATGCGGCAGGGCCACAAGATTGCCTGCCTGGAAGAAATCGGCTTTGCCAATGGCTGGCTGAGCGTGGAACAGCTTACCGAACGTGCGCGTATGATGGAGAAGAACGAGTACGGGCAATATTTGCTTGGAATCGTTGCTCAGGATATGCCGGGGCATGAGTGAAGCCTCTTGTTTTGGCGATGAAGCCGGAAACGCCGAGCGCAACATATCTGGCTGCCCGCACGAGGATATGAAAGCGGCCTGCGCGCATCATCGCGTGATCTTGGAAATTGCGGCGCGGTGAAAGATTTCCGTCGTTTTCTTGCAAGACCCTTCTTACGCAATGTCGTGACCATGGCGGGCGGAGCGGCCGGCGCGCAGGCGATCACAATGGTGTTCGCCCCTATTGTTACCCGCCTTTATGGGCCCGAGGCATTTGGGGTGCAGGGGATGTTCCTTTCACTCGTCTCAATTCTCGCTACTGTTGCAGCACTTGCCTACCCTATAGCGATTGTCCTGCCATCCAACGCATCCGAGGCGCGTGCGTTGATGCGGCTATCGATGCTCGTCAGTGTGCTGATCGCAACCGGCTTGACGTTTGTTCTAATGGGACTCTCCGGGCCGATCGTCGAAGTCCTGCATTATCAGGCTATAGAGCCCTTTCTTTTCGTCCTGCCATTGGTCGTGGTGCTGTCAGCGTGGTTGCAGGTTACGGAACAATGGTTGATCCGGCAGGAGCGCTTTTCTGCTCTGGCATGCGTTTCGATCATTCAGTCCCTGGTGGTTAACGTAGCGCGGGCTGGGTTGGGCTTGGTAAGCGCCACCGCGTCCATGCTCGTCGCGGTTACGACCCTAGGCTTTGCGCTGAACGTGGGAATGAATACTGCTGCAGGACGCAAGGTTGATTCGAGCGACCGCCAAGGTCCAGTCGAAAAAGTTTCACTGGCGCGAATGGCGGTCGAGCATCGCGATTTCCCATTTTATCGCGCGCCTGAGATGTTGCTGGGAGCTGTATCGGCAAGCCTGCCGATCCTAGTCCTTGCAGGTGCCTTCGGGCCGGCAACGGCTGGTTTCTACGCGCTCGCCAGGTCAGTTCTATACCTACCTGTCTCTTTGGTAGGTAACAGCGTCGCACAAGTATTCTATCCGCGCTTCAATCGGCAAATGCAGGCTGGAGCCCCGTTGTTGCCTTTGTTTCTACAAGCGATTGGAGCTCTTGCACTTATCGGCTTGCCGATCTTCACCGCAATGGCAGTTCTGGGACCTTGGGCGTTCTCTTTGGCATTCGGCGGTGAATGGGTGCAGGCTGGCCACTATGCACGATGGTTAAGCTTGTGGCTTTTCTTCATGCTCGTGAACAGGCCATGTATCGGGGTGACGTCCGTGCTTGGCATGCAACGGTCGTTTCTCGTTCAGGGCGTACTGGCGCTCGCTCTTCGCTTCGCCGGGCTATGGATTGGTTGGCGTATTTTCGCCAACGATTTATGGGCAGTTGCGCTGTTCAGTGCCGGTGGAGTAATCGCCGCCGTGCTGCTGGTCGGTTTGGTCGCGTACAGGATTTCCCGGATGGAAAACTCCAGGGCAGGAGCGTAATCCGTAGTTATGGACGTCAAACATAAGAAACGTGTCGCCATCTTTGTGCCCTCACTTCGAGGTGGCGGTGCAGAGCGGGTCATGGTGACGCTTGCCAACGGCTTTGCCGAGCGTGGATTGGCCGTAGATCTGGTTCTGGCTAGGGCCGAAGGACCATATCTCGATGATGTTGGCGCAGGCGTGCGGATCGTTGATCTTAAGTCTCCACGTGTCCTGTTCAGCCTCCCCAGGCTGGTAGGATATCTACGTCGGGAAAAGCCCGAAGCAATGCTCTCGGCGTTAAGTCACGCAAACCTGATCGCTATTGTGGCGCGCTGCATTGCCAGAGTACCGATGCGGCTGGTCGTGAGTGAACGTGGCGTGCCATTATCGGCGGAGGCTAGCTCGGGGAAAAACAAGTTCGTCAATAAAGGTATGAAGGCGCTCTACTCGCACGCAGATAATATTATTGCCGTATCGAACGATGTAAAAAGAATATTAGTAGAAAACTTCAATATAGATGAAATAAAAATAGAAGTTATAAATAATCCTATAAATATATCTGCAATAAGAGAGATGTCAGAATACAGACCTAAGCATTCTTTTTTATCGAGAGAACTCAAAAAAATAGTTGCAGTAGGTAGATTGGAAGAGATCAAAGGTTACGATATATTACTTAGAGCGATTGGGATAATCGGAAAGGAATCAGGGTATCGACTCCTGATATTGGGGGAAGGTTCACAAAAAGCGAGTTTGCAGGACTTAGCCAAATCGCTTGATATCCACGATGTTGTCGATTTCATTGGTTTTCAGAAAAATCCTTTTGGTTGGATGTCTGCTTCGGATGTCTATGTCCTTTCGTCGCGGTCCGACGCGATGCCGAATGCCATGCTTCAAGCGTTGGCCTGCGGTATGCGAGTAGTAAGTACGGATTGCCCTGGTGGGCCCGCCGAAATACTGGACGACGGCCGTTGGGGGCGTCTGGTGCCGGTTAATGATGCAGCAGCACTGGCGAAGGCAATACAAGAAGCTAGAAACGATCCAAACCCACCGAATGTTAAAGTTAGGGCTGCGGACTTCGATGTGGACACTATCACCAAGTCGTACCTCGTTTCGATGGGCGTTGTGTTATGACAATAACCATCGCTATTTTATCACTATTATACATAATATCAATGAGAAGAAGGTTCGATTTCTATTCTATATCAATAATATCAAGTGTCATATATTTTCTTCCATCAATGTTCGGTTACGTATGGTATAGGGTGCCGAATTCCGGAAATAGATATGACGACGTATTTGTTGCGATCGAATATGAAGTAAAATTTGCCCATTTTATTGTACTTTCATTTCTATTAATATCTATGATTTTATATGATAAAATCAGAAGTAGTAATTATGACAAATTTCAACTTAAGGAAAAGAGATATTCAATATTTGTTTTCATTTTAGTTTCTATATTTATTTATTCAAATTTTTTAATAAATAATTTTGACGCTGCGATGGGAGGGGAAAAGTCGAATTTCAGTAGGTGGTATTCTTTGGTTGCAATTTCAATACCGTTTTGTATGACTCTATGTATCGCTACAAGGCGGTATTTATATTTGTTACTATTTTCAACAATTGTAGCTTTTGAGATGTATATAGGAAATCGAGAAGCGATTGTTTTTTCGGCGATATCTATTCTGACGGTAATGTTATGGACAAGGGGGAAGAATAGGCTATTCTGGTATTATCGATATATAATGTTTGGATTTTTCCTAGCAGCTTCCGCATTGTTATACAAAAACGTATCCGCCGCTATTCGTAGTGGGGATTGGGAATTGGCCGTAAGCCGCTTAGGTAGTTGGGAATATTATGGTGAAACACTATCGAAATCGGAGCCGTTTGTGACTCAATCCATATTGCATTATGCAATAACCTTGGATTGGAGCTACGATGGTTCGTTCGTAAAGCCGCTCGTTGCAAGCCTTGTCCCATTGGGTGACATTGTTGTCGGTAACGTCGAGACCATATCCGGATATATAAACGGCTCTCTATTTGAAGATGTTGGATACGGTGTTGCTTCCAATGTGTGGGCAGAAGCGTATATATACGGCGGATGGCCTATGTTTTTTGTGTATGCGATGGTATATTCAAGCATACCAGCATTGTTAAACAGATTGATGGAAAAGTCAAAATACTATCACCAGTCAGTATTCTTGTCAATTTTGGGAGCGATACTGCTATTTTATATTCACAGAAGTGGTCTTGATAATGCTGTAAATATGGCTAAACGGTTATTCCTATTTTATTTCTTATGCACATTTTTATCTCTGTTGATCGACGCCTTGGCGGCGTCACTGAAGGGTTCAGTGCAATATGATCGTTTGCCACCTCATAACCGGATTGGCTGACGGTGGCGCTGAAGCGGTCCTGTACCGGTTGTGCACCTATCCGCAGCCGGAACACCGTCACATCGTCTTTGCGCTTGGACCGGAGGACAAGTATGCGCCAATGCTTCGAGAGGCTGGCGTCGAGACACATTGTTTAGGGCTGGCGCGAGGCCGCCTTACGCCGGGTGCTATCGTTCGGTTGTATAGGTTGCTGCGCCGGTACAAACCGGATGTCGTTCAAACCTGGATGTATCACACCAATCTCGTGGGCGGTTTGGCGGCAAGGTTGGCCGGATGTAGCAACGTGGTTTGGGGACTGCACCACACTACTCTTGTCCCTGGCACCAACGGGAAAAGTACACGAATCGTGAACCGGCTATGCGCTTGGCTTTCTGTGAGCATACCCTCCCATATCGTTGCTTGTGCTGATAGCGCGCGCCGGGTTCATGAAGGGTACGGCTATGAAGCATCGAAATTTGTAGTGGTGCCCAATGGCTACGAAACCGGGAAGTTTTTGCCGGATGCCAATGCCGGCGCTGTCGTCCTTCAGGAACTCGGAATCGATCAGGATGCACCAGTCATCGGTCTCGTTGGACGGTGGCACCCGGACAAGGATCATCCGACCCTTCTTGCCGCCTTTGCGCGCGTCGTGGAGCGCTTTTCTGGCGCACGCCTTGTTCTTGCTGGAACAGGCTGCACACCGGACAATTCCGCGCTTGTTGCCTTAATAAGGGATCATGGGCTTGAGGGCGCTGCTCATCTGCTCGGGCGACGTAACGATATTCCTGCGGTCATGAATGCGCTCGACATTCATGTGCTCTCTTCCAGAAGCGAGGCATTTCCCAATGTGGTTGCCGAGGCGATGGCCTGCGGCACTCCCTGCGTTGTCACAGACGTCGGCGACGCCTCGCTGATCGTGGGCGATACCGGTTGGGTAGTACCGCCGCGCAATCCCGAGCAACTCGCCGGAGCGATCGTGGAGGCACTGCGCGAGCGGTCTGATGTCGAAAAATGGAAAGCCCGCAGCCATGCGGCGAGGCAGAGGATATTGAGCGAGTTTTCGCTGGAAAAAATGGTCGAGCGTTACCACCGGGTATGGGCATTGAGGTCCGCTTGATCCGGTTGATAACCCGGTTGCCGTGAAGGCCTATTCTGGCAGTAATCCCATCCGCCTTAGCATCGGGTCATAGACAAATCGGGAATCATATTTTTCACAGGCGATCCTGCGACTGGCTGCACCCATTTCTTCGACAAGGCGCGGTCGGTCTATGAAGCGTTGCATGGCCTCTGCAAGCGGCTCCACCGTCCGAGGCGGCACGAGAAACCCGTTAGTTCCTTCCATGACCGGTTCGCGGCATCCGGGTGCATCGGTGCTGACAATGGGGCGCCCTGTTGCCATGGCCTCCAGAACGCTCCGCGGCGTTCCCTCCCTGTAGGACGGCAGCACATAGACCGAGCAAGCCGCAAGAGCGGGTCTGACATCGTCCAGCCAAGGAGTATGGGTTATCCAATTCCAGCTCCTGACTTCGTCAATCGGAACTGCGGTCGGATTGGTGTCTGCCGGGCCGACCAGTGCGAACTCCACCTGCGGGTGTCGGGATTTGACGATTCGTGCCGCCTGGGCAAACTCCCTGAGCCCCTTGTCGGCAAGAAGCCGCGACACCATCAGGAATCGTGGCCTGCCGCCGGACGTTTCGGGCAAAGGCATTTCGGCGAATTGCTCGATATCGATGCCGGAACCCGCCAGGATATCGACCCGGGTGGAGCGGCCAAGTGCACCAAGCTTGCGGAGATCGCTGATGTCGTCAGGATTCTGGAAATAGACGGTATCAGCAAATTTGAAAGCCGTGCGATAGAGGCCAACCGCAACGCCGCGGACAAGTCGTGCGCGCCTTGACGGCACGTTGTCGATAAAAACGGACCCGAGCCCGGTCACCATCGGCATGATGCGCCCAACGCCCGCCAACCGCGCGCCGAATGTCCCGAATACAACCGGCTTGATCGTGTAGGGAATAAATACGTTTGCGCGCTCCTGGCGAACCAGGGCCCTGACCCTCCGGACATATTTCAGCTCATCAAGCGGGTTCATTACCGCATGGCGGTCCACGGGAACGTCGTGAACGGGAACGCCCGCATCCGCCAGCAGCTCCAGATGCTCCTGCGAGAATTGGGCCATCGGTGCTCCGACTGCAACGTGGCCGCCGAGTGCCCGGATTTTTCGGATCAGCGGCATACGCAGAGTAACGATGGAATGGGCGAAGCTGCCGAGCACGAATACGCGGCATTGGCGTTGACCGCCGCTCGGTGGCTGAATGGAATCTATCATGGGACCAGCAGTTACGAGGCCTTCGGTTAACATTTGTGATGGAAGCGAAGAAAGGGTTTTCGTTGCGCCGGGGGTGGAATGGGCTAGAAAACGGTCACATTTTCGGCGACTGGAGCTTTGACTGTGGGAATTTTGGACGACATTCGTATCGGCGTCATTGGATTGGGGTATGTGGGCCTGCCTCTGGCTGTACTACTTGCCAAGCGCTTTCCGGTCACAGGCTTCGACATAAGCAGCAAGCGTATCGCCGAGTTGCGTGGCGCGCACGACCGCACCCTGGAGGTTACTGAAAGCGAGTTGCGCAGTACGAAGATTGCCTTCACTGATTCTCTTGAGGACCTGCGGGCCTGCAATTTCTACATTGTCACGGTTCCCACTCCCATAGATGCCGCCAAGCGACCCGATCTGCGCTTGCTGAAGGCGGCCTGCGCCACGGTCGGCAAGGTGATTTCGGCCGGTGACACGGTTGTATTCGAATCGACTGTCTATCCCGGCGTAACGGAGGAGGAATGCGTTCCTGTCATCGAACACGTGTCGGGATTGCGGTTCAATACCGACTTCTTCGCCGGATATAGCCCTGAACGCGTAAACCCTGGCGACAAGCTCCACACCATCGACAAGATCGTCAAGGTAACGTCCGGCTCCACGCAAGACGCCGCCGACAAGATCAATGCCGTCTATGCTGCAGTCGTCACCGCCGGCACTTACCGGGCGCCCTCTATCCGTGTTGCCGAGGCTGCCAAGGTCATCGAGAATACACAGCGGGACGTGAACATCGCGCTCGTCAACGAACTGGCAACATTGTTCCAGAAGCTGGGCATCGACACCATGAGCGTTCTGGAAGCGGCCGGTACGAAATGGAATTTCCTTCCGTTCCGCCCCGGCCTTGTCGGCGGCCACTGCATTGGTGTCGATCCATACTATCTTACCCACAAGGCGCAGGAGGTCGGCCATCATCCCGAGATCATCATGGCTGGACGCCGCATCAACGACCTGATGGGTGAATTGGTCGCGGCAAGGTTCGTAAGGTCCCTTATTTCGAAAGGTATCGATGCCTCGCGCGCCCGCGTCCTGGTGTTGGGAATAACCTTCAAGGAAAATTGCCCCGATACGCGCAACACAAAGGTGGTCGATGTCGTCCGTGAACTGGCGGATTACGGGATGGACGTTTCCATCCATGATCCATGGGCGGACGGGGAAGAGGTCGAGAAGGAATATGGCCTGCGCCTAAGCGAGAAGCCCACTGCTCGAAGTTATGACGGCGTGATCGTAGCTGTCTCGCATGACGAATTCCGCAAACTCGGTGCCGACGGCATTCGCGATTATGTCAAGCCGAACGGTGTGCTTTTCGATGTAAAGGGAATGCTGTCGATAACGGACAGCGACTTGCGACTGTAGCGAAATCACTTCGCATCCGCCGAACTTGAAGCGGTTACTGGCGCTCTGCGACCCTGTCGCCTCGGCCTCCGCCCTTCGCGGTTGCCAGGACTATTTTCAGATCCAGCAACAGCGACTGCAGAGCCATGTAGCGGGCGTCCCAACGGGCTAACCTTTGTGGGTCGCTCATGTCGATGTCGTTGACTTGTGCGAGCCCGGAAATACCGGGCTTTAAAGACAATACGCCCCTTTGGTGGCGCGCCTTCACGAGTTCAGTCTGGACGGGCAAGCAGGGGCGTGGACCGACGAGGCTTATCTCATTGCGCAAGATGTTCCAGATTTGGGGAAGCTCATCCAGTTTAGCCTTACGTAAGGTGTGGCCGAGTGATGTCACCGCAGTAGCCGATACTTGATTGGTTGCTGCCTGCACCGTCCCGACATACATCGTGCGAAACTTGTAACATGTGAAAATCGCACCGTTACGGCCGACCCGTTTCTGGGCGAAGATTCCTGGGCCTGGTGACTGAAGGCGTATCAGCACCCAGATCAGCACAAGCCCCCACCAGAAAAAGACAATGACGGCCAACGCGAAACTTACATCGATGATTCGGCGGATACCCCGATAGACGAGGTTGCCGTTCTGGCCATCCGAGAGGATGAGTTCGTCTTTATCCTCAATGAACTGGTCCTTCAGAAGGTAGTTTGCCAATCGCGACACGTGCACCACGGGTTTCATGGCTGCAAGGGTCTCGAACGCCATACCTGCCAAAGGTTTTGGAAGCTTGTTGAGAATGGATAGTTTTCCGCTCCAGCTATCTCCATAAATCGCGGGCAGAAAGACGGTAGTTGTTCTGATGCCCTTTACGTCAGCAAGACGCGACAAGGCTTCGCGCTTGCTCATCGCATAAGGAGAACGATCGCGCGGGTTCAGCGCGTGAATCGATGAAACGTTTACAAAGCGGGAGACGCCCGCTCTTTGCGCCGTGTAGGCCACCTCAAGGAATTGCCGAACATTAACGTCATGGAATGTTTCAGAAGGGACGTCCTGGTTGTTGTTGACTACGGCGAGATGAACCAACAGATCGAAACCAGCAGCTTTTTGTTCGAGCTCGTCGTACCCGCAGGCTGCAAGGTGAGGAAAATATTGAGAAATCCGTTTTGAATCTCTGCCGACCAGAAGGAGCTCTGTACCTGCTGTGTCGAGAAGAGGAACCAGGCTCCTGCCGACAAACCCCGTTGCGCCCGTAATGGCGATCTTCATCCAACTATTTCCTCAAGCACGTCTTGCCGGCAACAAACCGTCGGTCGGTCAGGTGCAGGACCTAATACATAACTTCGATAGCAGAACGGGAGAACGAAGTGATCTTCCGTCAGCCTAGCTTCGATTTTGGCGGAACAGCACAATCAACGACCCTAGCAGCAATCCAAGAAACAGCGAACCGGCCGCGAAGATGCTCATCATTGGCGAAACCTTCTCAGCGCTGGCGCCTATGACGCTATAGTCGGCAAGTGGGGCCGTTGCCGGATCGCTCAGGGGCGACTCGTCCAGAAGTTGGGTCAGGCGCTCGCTATTGGTGTCGTTTTGCAACAGGTAAATCTGACGCTCAAGGTCACGGAGCTCGGTGATAAACGGGTCATCGTCACCGCGTTTGTTAAGTAGGCTGATCTGTTCCTCCAGAGCAGTGCTGCCTTGGAGATACATCGGCTGGTCGCCAGCTATCACCTGAGTGGATGTGCCGGGCGATGTCTGGCCGGGCACACTCAAGGACTGAATTGTGACCGGATCCTTGATACCAAGCGTTTCCGCGATTTTCGCCTGTTCGCCAAAAACTGCAATCTGATCCTTGCGGGCTTTTTCCTGCTGGTTCCTCCGGGCTTCGATCTCAACGCGCAGTTTAGTGATGGCATCCGTGCGTATTTTTGTGCCGGCGGCAATCTTGCTGATCGTGGCCGCTCGAATTTTCTTCGCCACCTCCAGCCTTGCGTTTTCAAGGCTCCATGCAACGAACCGGTTGAGCGCCTCCCTGTCGCTCCCCCGCGCACGCATCTCGAAGCTGGGCTTTCTGTCCGTTGGCGGCGTAAACTTCACGCTGCGCGCGAAGGCGAGGGCTGAGGCATCGGTTGTATCTTTTTGACCTTCGCCTCTCGCCACGCCGCTTTCCTGCGCTGCGCGAATAAGATGCCCGGGTGATTGCAGGTAGGTCGTGAATTCCTGAAAAAGGTTGTCGCGGGTATAGGGGAATGCCGAACTGAGGGACGGCTCTTCTTCCCCTTCCGTGGCTTGCGACGAGGGCAGGGCGCTCCTGGCCATCAGATCGATATATCCGGCATAGTCGCTTTGCGTGATCGGATAGATCACCGTTTCGGACTGGTAGACATTCGGAGAGGCATAGTACGCCGCAATCCCGATCAAGGCCGCAAGGCACGTGGTTGCGACTATTGTAAGTTTGCCCTGCCAAAGCCTTGAAAATACGTCACGTAGGTCGATTTCGTTGCCTACTGCGTTATCCAAACCTGCCCTCCCATGAAATCATGCGATATTTGAGTGCGCGCCCACGAAAGCGATGCGCCGAATCCCAACTTCAACTCTGGCGTAACCTAATGCGGCTCGCCGTACTCATGAGGCGTGTCCACAACAAGGCATGCACATTCAAGGATGGTTTCGTCTGGCAAGTTTGTGTGTTCAGTCGGAAGCTGCGCCACAGGAAACCGGATATCGAGACGTTGCTGAAAAAGACTATCCGCTTCGGCTGCCGATTACCACAACAGGACAACAAAGCACCTTGGCCAGCACTCCTGTGAAGAAGGTGCGATCAAATTTGCCGTCAGGGAAATGAAAATTGGCTGGCCGGAGGAGATGAAACCGGGAACTTGTATGTGATTGTTTCTGCGTTGTGATTCAACAAGACATGGCGCGATGGGCGCGCCGTGGGAGGAGCGAACATGCCGCGCGGGGCTGTCAGACCTTGACCTCCTTTTTCAGGTCGAGAACGGTTTTTTGTGACCTTGCCAACGCTGAGCTTCGTCAGCTCCCGTAGTCTGCACTGGTAGGGATTTTCAAATAAGCTACGAAGCTCGCCATTGAAGTTCCTCCCGCCTCGGGGCTCCCAGTGAATTAGTCTCATTTGACGAGCGATCCGGGCCGGCGCTTGGTCGGCCCGGTACGCGTTTGGTGCAACCATGCTGCCTTGCACTATCTCAAAGGAGCGAGCCGTTTTCTACGCTCATGAACGCGGTTCAGTTCGTCGTGCCGTTTCTGGAACTCCACGGGCCATGTCGATTTGATGTAGGACAGCGCGGCGATGATTTCCTCATCGCTCAACACCCCGTCGAAGGCAGGCATCCTTGTTCGATAGTCCTTCAGGTTGGCGGCTCTCGCCAACCCTAGCTTTGTGATGTCAAAGAGCAACCGGTCCGGATGATGCCATGTATGGCCGTTGCGGTCATGCGGTGGCGCTGGCAGGAATCCTTCCTCGTCGCGGGTCTGCCAGTCGGGTTGTCCCTCCAGGTTTTGGCCGTGGCAGGAAGCGCATTGTTGTGCGTAGATTGCTTTGCCCTTGGCGGTGACCTGTGCGTTGTCCGCATTGAGAAGGCCTGCGGAATCTCGGAACAGGAACACATATCCCCCATAGGCAGCGACGCCCGTGGCCAGCGCCACCAAAATAAAACCCAAGGTCATTCTCTTCATCGACATGCCCCGTCTGCATTCAGTCCCTCCATTGATGCGTCTATCGTCCGTTGCTTCATGGTTTCGACCTATTCCGCGGCAAACCTCAGTTCGGAAGCAGCCTCAGCCTCCGATGCCACTGCACGAATGTGCTTCGGCAGTTGCCAGCCCTTGACCAGTCCGTAGACGGCCGGGATCACGATCAGGGTCAGGATCGTCGACGATATCATGCCGCCGATCATTGGCACGGCGATGCGCTGCATGACCTCGGACCCGGCGCCCGTGCTCCACAGGATTGGCAGCAGGCCTGCCATGATGGCGACAACGGTCATCATCTTCGGCCGTACCCGCTCCACCGCGCCGACCATGATAGCCGCATGGAGGTCGTCCCGCGTCAGGTTGCGTTTTCCCGCTACTTTTTCCCTGACCTCCGACCACGCCTGGTCGAGATAGATCAGCATGATGACCCCGGTTTCGGCGGCCACGCCCGCGAGCGCAATGAAGCCGACGGCGACGGCCACCGACATGTTGAAGCCCAGCCACCACATCAGCCAGATGCCTCCGACCAGCGCAAAGGGCAGCGACAGCATGACGATCATGGTTTCGGTGAGCGCGCGGAAGTTGAGGTAGAGCAGCAGGAAGATCAGCGCGAGCGTCAACGGCACGACGATCTTCAGCCGCGCCTCGGCCCGTTGGAGATATTCGAACTGCCCGCTCCAGGCGACCGAATAGCCGGGCGGAAGCTTCACTTCGCTGGCAACGGCGGCTTGAGCGGCAGCCACATAGCCGCCGAGATCGCGGCCGGCTATGTCGACGTAGATATAGACCGCGAGCTGGCCGTTTTCGGTACGGATAGAAGTCGCGCCGCGCGCCAGTTCGACCTTGGCCACTTCGCCGAGCGGCACGAAGCCGCCGCCGGGCAGGGCGACCTGCACGTCGCGGGCGATCGCATCCGGATCGCTGCGCAGCGCGCGCGGGTACCGGATCGCCACGCCGTAGCGTTCGCGGCCCTCTACCGTGGAGGTGATGACCTCGGCCCCGAGCGCCATGGATATCACGTCCTGAACGTTGCCGATCGAAAGGCCGTAGCGTCCGAGCGCGACGCGGTCGGGAACAATGTCGAGATAGTAGCCGCCGATCACCCGCTCGGCATAGGCGCTGGAGGTTCCCGGCACCGTTCGCAGCACGGCCTCGATCTGACGCGCCACCTTCTCCATTTCGGCCAGGTCGGTGCCGTAGACCTTGACCCCGACGGGTGTGCGAATGCCCGTCGACAGCATGTCGATACGGGCACGGATCGGCATCGTCCAGGCATTGGAAACGCCGGGAAATTGCAACGCGGCATCCATCTCGGCCTTGAGGCTGTCGACGGTGACACCCGGCCGCCATTCGGATTTCGGCTTCAACGTTATGATGGTCTCGAACATTTCCGTCGGCGCCGGATCGGTTGCGGTCTGCGCCCGGCCCGCCTTGCCGAAGACGGATTTGACTTCCGGAAACGACTTGATGATCCGGTCCTGCATCTGCATCAGTTCGGCGGCCTTGGTGACCGAGATACCCGGCAATGTCGTCGGCATGTACATCAGCGTTCCCTCGTCGAGGTTCGGCATGAATTCGCTGCCGAGCTGGCGCGCCGGCCAGACGGTGACGACGAGGGCGGCAAGCGCAAGCAGGATGGTGACTGTTTTTGCCCGCAGCACCCCGGTGATCATGGGACGGTAGAGGCCAATCAGCAGCCTGTTGATCGGATTCTTGTGCTCCGGAATGATGCGGCCGCGCACGAACACCACCATCAGCGCCGGCACCAGCGTGACCGACAGCAGTGCTGCCGCCGCCATGGCGAAGGTCTTGGTGAAGGCGAGCGGCCCGAACAGGCGGCCTTCCTGGCTTTCGAGCGTAAAGATCGGCAGGAACGAGGCGGTGATGATGAGCAGGCTGAAGAACAGGGCAGGCCCCACTTCCGCCGCCGCGTCGATCAGCACCTGGACGCGGGGCTTGTCGGCCGGCGCGCGCTCGAGGTGCTTGTGCGCGTTCTCGATCATGACGATTGCCGCATCGATCATCGCCCCGATGGCTATGGCAATGCCGCCGAGGCTCATGATGTTCGAGCCGAGCCCGAGCACCTTCATGGCGCCGAAGGCCATCAGTATGCCGACTGGCAGCATGATGATGGCGACCAGCGCGCTGCGGACATGAAGCAGGAACAGAATGGTGACGAGCGCAACGACGATGCTTTCCTCGACAAGCGTCGACTTCAATGTCTCGATGGCCGCTTCGATGAGCTTGGAGCGGTCGTAGACCGGAACGATCGTGGTGCCCTCAGGCAGGCCGGTTGCGATGCTCGCCAGAGCCTTCTTGGCATTGTCGATCACCGTCAGCGCGTTCGCGCCGACGCGTTGAAGGACGATGCCGCTGGCAACCTCTCCCTCGCCGTTCAGTTCGGCTATGCCGCGGCGCTCGTCGGGGACGATCTCGACCTTGGCGACGTCGCCAAGCCTGAGCGGCACGCCGGCCTCCGTCTTGAGGACGATGCCCTCAATGTCGGCCACGCTTTTCAGGTAGCCGCGGCCGCGCACCATGAACTCGAACTCGGAAATCTCGACCGTGCGGCCGCCGGTGTCCATGTTGCTGGCGCGGACTGCTTCTCCGATCTGCGGGAGTGTGACGCCCTGGGCGCGCACCCGCGCCGGATCGACGACGATCGAATATTGCTTGACGAAGCCGCCAACGCTGGCGACTTCCGAAACGCCCTCGGCCTTCGAGGCGGCAAAGCGTATCACCCAGTCCTGTAATGAGCGCAGTTCCGCGAGCGACAACTCCTTGGCGACGACGGCGTATTGATAGACCCAGCCGACGCCCGTTGCATCCGGTCCGAGTGTCGGTGTCACTCCCGCGGGCAGCCGGCTGGCGGCCGCGTTCAGATATTCGAGCACGCGGCTGCGCGCCCAGTAAGGGTCGGTGCCGTCTTCGAAGATGACGTAAACGAAGGAGACGCCGAAAAAGGAGAAACCCCTCACCACTTTCGATCTTGGAACGGTCAGCATCGAGGTCGTCAGCGGATAAGTGACCTGGTCCTCCACCACCTGCGGGGCCTGACCCGGATAATCCGTAAAAACGATGACCTGCACGTCCGAAAGGTCGGGAATGGCATCGAGCGGCAATGTCCTGACCGCATAGGTTCCCGCCGCGGCTGCCAGCGCAGTCGCGAAAAAGACCAGCACAAGGTTGCGCGCCGACCACGCGATGAGCTTGGCGATCATGGCTGCTCCTCCGCAGGAGCAAAGGCGCTCAAGGCGGCCTTAAGGTTGCTTTCGGCGTCGATCAGGAAGTTCGCCGAGACAACGACCCGCTCGCCCTCGCTCACGCCTTCGATGATCTCGGTCGCCTGTTCGCCGCGCGTTCCGACCTTGACGTCGCGAGGCTCGAAGCGGCCGTCGCCCTTGTCCACGATCACCACCTGGCGCTCGCCGGTGTCGATCACGGCGCTCTCCGGCACGGCCACGACCGGCGCCGCCCCGCCCGTCTCGATCTCGACCTCGGCATACATGTTGGCAAGCAGGAGGCCGTTCGGATTGGGCAATTCGATGCGGACGCGCGCGGTCCGCGTCTGCCCCTGGATTTCGGGATAGATCAGGCTGACCTTGCCCTTGAACTCCTGGCCAGGAAGGCTCCTGACCCGAACGGTCGCGCTGTCGCCGGGGCGAACGGTATTCAATTCGTATTCGGGAACGTCCGCCGTGACCCACACGGTCGAGATGTCGGCAATCCGGAACAAGGTCTGTCCGGCCTCGGCCATCATCCCGTCGACTGCCACCCGTTCCAGCACCACCCCGTCGCGCGGAGCGGTCAGTGTGACGGAGAGCGGCACCTTCTTCGTACTTTCGATTTCGGCGATGGCATCGGCAGGCACGTCGAGATTTTCGAGGCGCTGCAGACTGCCGGCGGCAGCGCCTGTGCCCTTGCCGCTCTTGAGGTCGGCGGCGTAGAGCGCGCCGGCCGCGGCGATCTCCTTTGCATAGAAACGCACCAGCGGTTGGCCCTTCTCGATCCGCTCTCCCGTCGTGACGTTGGCCACCTCCTCGACGAAGGCTTCAGTACGGGTCGCGACGACGCTGACCCTGCGCTCGTCCAGCGTCACGGTTCCCGGAACACGGACCGCGCGCACGACTGCACTCCTCGTCACTTGCGCGGTTTTCACCCCTGTCCTCTGCAGCTTCCCGGCCGAGACCTTGACGGTCGACCCGTCTTCGGCCTCGCCTTCGTAGACAGGCAGGTAGTCCATCCCCATCGAATCCTTCTTGGGGACCGGAGAGGTGTCCGGCAGGCCCATCGGATTGCGGTAGTAAAGGATCTTCCGGCCGACCTCTTGCGCTGCTCCGCCGCCCGCTTCCTCGTCCTGCATCGGGCGATCTTCGAAGGAGACGTCCTCGCTCGCCAGGACCGCCACGAAATCGCTGCCGTCCTCGGCGCGTTTTGGCACTGTCGAATAGAGCGGACTGCCATCCGGATGGCGGTAGTAGATGACTGGTCCGGAGGGCGCCCGGCCCGCGTCACCCACAATCGGTTCCGCCTTGAGCGTGCCTGCGAGGTTCGTGTGGATCGCTTGCACGACGGCGGTGCCGGACAGGCCATGCTGCCCGGCCCAGTATCCGCCCGCCCCAGCCCCCGCCGCCGCTACGGCGAGGGTCAGGAAGGAGCCGAGCCTGCTCATTGCACGGCCTTGAGGATCAGGCGGCTCTCGACCGTGCCGGTCTCACCCTGGACCTTGGCCGCGATCGAGAAGCGCCAGTCTCCGGACATGACGAAATCGGTCTTGAAGCGGTAGATGCCGGGCTGCTCTGACGGCAGCGCCTCGACCGGCGTGGTCATCGTCTCCATCCCCCCGGGAGCCATGTCCATACGGGTGGTGAAGATGACGGCGTTCTCTACCGGGGCGCCTGTCCTCTTGTCGACGAGCCTGACGGCGACGACGGCGTCGGCGCCTCCCTTGACCTCGTTTTCCACGAGCTGAAATTCGTAATCCTGCGGCTGGGCCATGGCGGCCTGGAGGGACACGACGAGAGATGCGAGCGCCAGCGTCGTGGCGCGAAGTGCGAGTTTCGATTTCATGATTTGAAGTTTCCAACTGTCATTGATCCGCGCTTGCGCACGGCATTGCGCATGGCGAAAGCCATGCGGTTCCCTCCGCGCAGCGTTCGGCCGCACGGATTCAGGCGCTGGCAGCGCCTATGACAGTCAGGATTTGGGCGGTCTTGGCGGAGGCTCCCCGACAAGGGAGGCGAGAGCCGCTTCGCTGCCGTGGCGGAATTCGTCCCGCAGCGACGCATAGATCTGGAACGATTGGGTTTCCGGGATCGAGAGGCTAACGAGGCCCGATGCGCACAAAACCGTCAGCGGACAGTCCTTGATGCAATCCGGAACGACCTGCCGTTGATCGGGGCAGTCCATGCCGCCGGCCATGACCATCGCCTCCGCGGCCATGGCAGGCATCGTTTCCGAAGCCGCCAAAGGCCCGACCACCAGCCCAAAAAGGGCCAGCGCCAGAAGCAGGCGGCTCATGAACGACCAAGGTTTCATCGGCAGGCAACATGTCACAGCGTGACTGGAATGGGAAGCAGCTCATGACAACGTGATCTGCGCGCGATCGCCGCATATGATGCGGACTAGCCATGCGCTGGCTCGTCTTCTTCGCGCGATGCGTTCCTGCAGGAAATGCATGTGCGCCGTTCTCGAACACCTTGTGATGGGTGGCGGGACGGCTCCGGCCGCAGTGCCCAGTTTTGTTCGCGGTTGGCTGGGGCGCCAGGATTCGAACCTGGGAATGTCGGTACCAAAAACCGATGCCTTACCGCTTGGCGACGCCCCAAAAGCCGACGCTGATAGTCGAACAGAGCGGCCTTATAGGCAGTGCCGCTGAAAAGCACAATCCGGCGCTGCCATCTATGTCGCTGCTTTTTCGGGGCGTGGAAACTGCTTAATCGCCCCACACCGCAAGTTCGTTGCCGGCAGGATCAGTGAAATGAAAGCGTCGGCCACCCGGAAATGAGAAGATCGGCTTTACGATGCGTCCGCCTGCATTCTCCACGCCAGCCAGCGATTCTTCCAAGTTTTCACTATAGAGCACAGGTAAAGGCTTTGCCGATCCTTCTGTGGCGTCTGTGTGGAAGCCGCCATCGAGCCCTTCGCTGAAGGCCGAATAGGCTGGTCCGTAGTCGGTGAACGACCATGAGAATGCCGCGCTGTAGAATGCCTTCACGCTGTCCAACGTGCCGCCGGTGGCGGGCATTTCAAGATAGTCGAGTTTCCCGTTTTGTCGCATGGCAACCTCCTTTTGTTCCTATTATGTTCTATTTCTTGTAAGGTCGAAGGACAAGCGCAAGATCAGACAGTTTTCCGGGTCACATTAATGGGAAACGATTCGGAACCGCCAAGGTGGTTGCTATCTTATTGTTTGCACATTGAAATTCGTGAGATGGCGCACATTCCAGCCTTCAGTCCGCCTTTAATCGATTGTAGCTCTTCTGTGCCGAAGCGAACGCTTGCGTTTCGGGCTCCGGCACCTTATCGCTCCCGCAGCCAGCCCCGACCGGGGTCTTGTCAATCTCCGTAAGTTTGGGGACCAGGAATGACGAAGTGGGTGTACACCTTTGGTGACGGAGCGGCTGAAGGCCGCGCTGGCGACAAGGCATTGCTCGGCGGCAAGGGTGCCAATCTCGCCGAGATGTGCAGCCTCGGCCTGCCGGTGCCGCCCGGGTTCACCATCACCACCGAACTTTGCAACTGGTACTACGCCAACGGGCGCTCCTACCCGCAAGCGCTGGAAGCCGAGATCAACAGCGCGCTCGACCATATCAGCCGCATCACGGGCCGCCGTTTCGGCGATCCCGCCAAGCTTCTGCTGGTATCCGTGCGCTCCGGCGCGCGTGCCTCCATGCCGGGCATGATGGACACGGTGCTCAATCTTGGCCTCAACGACGAAACGGTCGAAGCTTTGGCCGCCGATGCCGGCGATGCGCGCTTTGCCTATGACAGCTATCGCCGCTTCATCCAGATGTATTCGAATGTAGTGCTGGATCTCGATCACGAGATGTTCGAGGAAATCCTCGAAGATCGCAAGGCGAGCCTCGGCCATGATCTCGACACCGAATTGACTGCGGCCGAATGGCAGGACGTCATCGCGCTCTACAAGGCCAAGGTCGAGGAAGAGTTGGAAAGGCCGTTCCCGCAGGACCCGCGCGAGCAGTTGTGGGGCGCCATCGGCGCGGTGTTCTCGAGTTGGATGAATGCCCGCGCCATCACCTACCGCCGGCTGCATGATATCCCCGAGAATTGGGGTACCGCGGTCAACGTTCAGGCCATGGTGTTCGGCAACATGGGCGATACCTCCGCCACTGGCGTTGCCTTCACACGCAACCCTTCCACTGGCGAAAAGGCTCTTTACGGCGAGTTTCTGGTCAATGCGCAGGGTGAAGACGTCGTTGCCGGCATTCGCACCCCGCAAAACATCACGGAGAGGGCGCGTATTGCCGCTGGCTCCGACAAGCCATCGCTTGAGAAGCTGATGCCGGAGGCGTTCGATGCCTTCGTTGAAATTTCGCGGCGACTCGAAAATCACTACCGTGACATGCAGGACCTCGAATTCACCATCGAGCGCGGCAAGCTGTGGATGCTTCAAACGCGGTCCGGCAAGCGCACCGCCAAGGCAGCGCTCAAGGTCGCCGTCGACATGGCCAATGAAGGGCTGATCACCCAAGCCGAGGCGGTCGGACGCATCGATCCGGCTTCGCTTGACCAGTTGTTGCATCCGACCATTGACCCCAAGGCCGAACGCGATGTGATCGGCATCGGTTTGCCCGCTTCGCCGGGCGCGGCCACGGGCGAAATCGTGTTCACCTCCGACGAAGCCGAAGAGATGAAGTCGGTAGGCCGCAAGGTCATTCTGGTTCGCGTCGAAACCAGCCCCGAGGACATCCACGGCATGCATGCCGCGCAAGGCATCCTGACGACGCGTGGCGGCATGACCAGCCATGCGGCAGTCGTCGCCCGCGGCATGGGCAAGCCCTGTGTTTCCGGTGTCGGCTCGCTGCGGGTCGACCACAAGAACGGCACCTTGATCGCCATGGGCAAGACTTTCCGCAAGGGCGATATCATCACCATCGATGGCGGCTCTGGCCAGGTTCTCAAGGGTGCGGTGCCGATGCTTCAGCCGGAGCTTTCGGGCGACTTCGCATCCATCATGGAGTGGGCCGACAAGACGCGCCGCATGAAGGTGCGTACCAACGCGGAGACGCCGGCGGACGCCCGCATGGCGCGTTCCTTTGGTGCCGAAGGCATCGGGCTCTGCCGTACCGAGCACATGTTCTTCGATGGCGACCGTATCGTTGCCATGCGCGAAATGATCTTGGCAGATACCGAAAAGGGGCGCCGCGCTGCGCTGGCAAAGCTGTTGCCCATGCAGCGTTCGGACTTCCTCGAATTGTTCGAGATCATGGCTGGCCTGCCGGTCACGATCCGGTTGCTGGACCCGCCGCTGCACGAATTCCTCCCCAAGACCGAGGAAGAAATTGCCGAGGTTGCCGACGCCATGCAGGTTGCGGCAGACAAGCTGCGCCAGCGCACGGAAGCCCTGCACGAATTCAACCCCATGCTGGGTCATCGTGGCTGCCGCTTGGCCGTGTCTTACCCCGAAATCGCCGAAATGCAGGCGAGAGCCATTTTCGAGGCTGCAGTGGAAGCGGGCCGAAAGGCGGGCAAGCTGGTCGTTCCGGAAGTCATGGTGCCGTTGGTCGGCCTCAAGAAGGAGCTCGACTACGTCAAGGCCCGCATCGATGCGGTGGCTCAAAGCGTAATGGAGGAAACGGGCGTCAAGTTCGAGTATCTGATCGGAACCATGATCGAGTTGCCGCGAGCGGCGATCCGCGCTCATGTCATTGCCGAAACGGCGGAGTTCTTCTCCTTCGGCACCAATGACCTGACGCAGACCACCTTCGGCATTTCACGCGACGACGCGGCATCGTTCCTGGAAGTTTACCGCCAGAAGGGCATCATCGATCAGGACCCGTTCGTATCGATCGACGTCGAAGGCGTTGGCGAACTTGTCGAACTGGCAGCCGAAAAGGGCCGAAAGACTCGGCCAGACATCAAACTTGGCATCTGCGGGGAGCATGGTGGCGACCCGGCGTCGATCCATTTCTGCGAGACGGTTGGCCTGGACTATGTGTCCTGCTCGCCGTTCCGCGTTCCGATTGCCAAGCTGGCGGCAGCTCAGGCAGCAGTGCTCAAGCCGTAAGGTCGCGTCGGATAGCGCCTAGCCGATCTCAGGCTTGATCGAGCCTTCGCCGGCTGCGGGCCAGATCGGCGGTCCACCACCTGTTGAGGGCCGCAGCGCAGCGAAAGGCCGTCTGCCCGTCCCATAAGGGAATGCGCGTCCTGCGGGGTTCGGCGTTGCTCGCAAGATGGTTCAGGCAAACGTCAAGGCGGCTGCGTACGTCATAGAGGTTGACCAGGTAGTTCGTTCCGTCACGAATGGTAACGGGGCGCTCGGTGGTATCGCGAAACGTAAAGCAGGGAATGCCCAGCCAGGTCGTTTCTTCCTGAATGCCGCCGGAATCCGTCAGGACCAGTGCCGAGGCCGCGACCAGATTGACGAATTCAGCGTAGCGCAACGCCGGAACGAGGCAAATGTTCTTGTTCTCCCGAAGGACGGCGTCGAACTTCCAGCGCTCCAGTTGCTTGAGCGTCCGGGGGTGAGCCGGAAAGAGTACGGCGATGCGCTGCGCCAGCCAAAGCAGGAGTTCGCAAATCGCTTCCATCGACTTCTTCGAGTCGACATTGGAAGGTCGATGAAATGTCGCAACTGCGAATGAGCGTGCGGTGAGTTTGTATTGCGAAAGCAGTGTTGCCTGGAGGTCGGGTTTGACGGTCGAGGACAGCGAATCGATCATGATGTTGCCGACGAATTCGACTTTCTCAGGCGGCTTGCCTTCACCGAAGATGAGGTTGTTCATCGCCTCCTCGGACGGCGAAAGCATGAGATCCGAGATCGAGTCGATAACGACACGGTTGATCTCTTCCGGCATCAACATGTCACCGCTGCGAAGCCCTGCTTCAAGATGAACGACTGGAATGCCAAGCCGCTTGGCAGCAAGGGTGGTCGCCATCGAGGCATCGACATCCCCGGAAACCACGACCATGTCGGGATGTTCCTGCATGCACAGGCCTTCGTATCTTGCCATGATCTCGCCGATGCGCGGACCATAGCCTGAGGCGTCCAAATCGAGCGGCACTATGTCCAAAACGCCCAGATCCTCAAATATCTCTGTCGTCATGCTGGGCGAGTTGTGCTGTTGGATAAAAATCAGCCGCACCGTACACCAATCCTGTTGGGACAAGACTTTGTGAAGCGGTGCGATCTTGATGATGTTGGGGCGCGTGCCGGCAACGAGGTGGATGATGCAGGGTCGTCTTGTCATGACTGGTGTCGAATCCGGCTGATTGCCGACCTTCTAACACCAGACCGGAAAAACGCGTAATGCGCTCTTAGTTCCAGGATCCTACGCAGTCGACCAGATGCTTGCCCTGCAGCTTGGAGCGGTCGACGTTCTTGAACGGCATGTGAGCGACAAGCAACGCGACCACATCGCTCTCGGTTACCGCATCTTCAAGCTGCTGCAGCTTGATGTTGGAGTGGCCGACCAGAGCGTTCGGAAGTTCGGTGACATGAGGTTCCACAACGGTAACGTCGTAGCCCTTGTGCCCCAGCATCTCCACGATCTCAACCGCAGGGCTCTCGCGCAGGTCGTCCACGTCGGCCTTGTAGGAGAGGCCAAGGCAGCAAACCTTCTTGCTTCCCGTTTCGCTCAGCGCAGTCTCTATCCGGTCGACAACCGAGTGAGGTCGCCCGTCATTGACGTTGCGGGCTGCCCGCATCACCTGCGTCAGTTCCGGATACTGGGTGATCAGGAACCACGGATCGACGGCAATGCAATGGCCGCCGACGCCGGGTCCGGGGTTGAGTATCTTCACGCGCGGATGCCTGTTGGCGAGCGCAATCGTTTGCCACGCATCAAGACCGAGATGGTCGCAGACATTGGCGACTTCATTGGCGAACGCGATGTTGACGTCGCGATAGGCGTTTTCGATGAGCTTGACCAGTTCGGCTGCCGCCGCCGAGGTTTCGAAAATCTGGCCGCGTACGAAGGTGCTATAGAGTTCCTTGGCTCGGCTTGCGCATTCGGGCGTGATGCCGCCGACAATGCGGTCGTTTTGCACCAGCTCATAGACCATCCGTCCGGGGAGGATACGCTCCGGGCAATAGGCCATGGATATCTTGAGGCCGTGTGCCTTGCCATTTGCCGAAACCAGATCGGGCCGTTCCTTGCCAATGACCTCCGCCATCCTCTGCGTGGTGCCGACGGGGCTTGTGGATTCCAGGATCACGAGATCGCCAGCCTTCAGAACCCTGCAGATCGAGCGCATCGCCTGCTCGACATAGGTGATGTCGGGTTGCTTGTCGGGTTGGATCGGTGTCGGAACGGCGACGATGAACGCATCCGCTGGCTGCGGTTCGGTAAAGGCTTTGAGGCGTCCGCTTCTGACAGTCGAGTGGACAAGACCGTCCAGATCCGGCTCGCTGAAATGAGCATGTGCGGCATTGATGGCGGTTACCGCTTTCTGGCTCGTATCGACGCCGAGAACCTGAATGCCACGGCTGGCTATGGTCGCGGCAGTCGGCAGCCCTATGTAGCCTAGCCCGATGACCGAAACCGCTTCGAATGGGCTAGGCATTGGCGATGGTCTCCAATATCCGGTGTGCGGCGCGGCCATCACCGTAGGGATTGGTGGCGGAGCTTGCGCGCTTGTATTCCTCTGGAATGTCGATCAAACGCCGCGCTTCGGCGACGATCCGGCAGGGGTCTGTCCCGACAAGGCGCGCGGCGCCCGCCGCGATCGCCTCGGGGCGTTCTGTCACGTCTCGGGTTACCAGGACAGGCTTGCCGAGAGCCGGGGCCTCTTCCTGTATGCCGCCGGAATCGGTGACGATGATATGGGAGCGGCCCATGAGGTAGACAAACGGCAGATATTCCTGCGGATCGATCAGGAATACGTCGCTGACGCCGGCCAATGTTGCCTTTGCGGCGCGCTGGACATTCTCGTTGAGGTGAACCGGGTAGACGACCTGGATATCGCCCTTAGAGGCGAGGCTCACCAGAGCTTCGCACATGCGGCGCAGGCCGTCTCCGAAGTTCTCGCGGCGGTGGCCGGTGACCAGAACGAGCTTCTTGTTGGGATTCAGGAAGGAGAACTTGTTGCGGAACGCCTCCTCGGCGATCGGATCTGACCTGATGAGTTCGGAAGCCATCAACAGGGCATCGATGACGGTATTGCCCGTCACGACAATGCGTTCGTCCGGGATAGCTTCCTCGATCAGCGCGTTGCGCGCGCCTTCTGTCGGTGCGAACAGCCACCGGGCCGACACGTCGATGACGCAGCGGTTCATTTCTTCAGGCCACGGCCGCCATACGTCTCGCGTGCGCAGGCCCGCTTCCACGTGGCCTACAGGAATCCGCTGGTAGAAGGCAGCCAGAGAGGCTGCCATCGCGGTGGTAGTGTCTCCATGCACCAGCACGAAATCCGGTTTGGTGTCGGCCAGGACCTTGCCGAGGCCTTCCAGCACGTTCACCGTTACATCCGTCAGCGTTTGCCCTGGCTGCATGATGTTGAGGTCGATATCGGGAACGATGTTGAATGCCTGCAAAACCTGATCGAGCATCGACCGGTGCTGGCCCGTCACGCAAACGATAGTCTCAAAACGCCCATCGGCTCGAAACGCCTTGATGACGGGAGCCATCTTTATGGCTTCCGGGCGCGTGCCAAATACAATCATCGCCTTCATGCGCAAGCCCCAAGCCAAACCCAACGGGCCGGTTGCCGGACATTTCGCCGAATGGGAATGCTCGCGGAGTGGTTGTTTAAGCCGTCGCGAACCTGCCCTCGGTCCTCAACCCGTGCGGATCAGCGTCGCCTTGTTGCCAGTGCCGCCTCGCAGAGCTGTTTCCCGATTTAGCTCCCTGTCCTCATGATCTAACTGATACCCTACGAGGAGCCCGGAAATCTCTACTCTCAATGGCCTAACAAAGCCGGGTACGACCTAGCCCATAAGGCGAAGTGCGTACCCGCCATTCCGACGTCGGGAGGTGCCGGAACGGGTGTCGATCTGCACATGCTGCCGATGCGCATTGATGCCATCCGCCAACTGGGCAGCTTTTGAAAAGAAAACGCCCGGCACGTGCGTACCGGGCGTCAGCATTGGTCTTCTGTATTGCGCCGGTTAAACCGGCGCGGATTTGGTTATTTACGGCGCGGCAGCAGCGACCAAATGGCCGGCACGAGGCTGGCCGCCAACGCAACCTTGATAAGGTCGGGCAGGATGAACGGGACGACGCCGAACTGCCAGGCCTTTTCGGCGCCGATGATCGTCGCAAGCCACGCAAAGCCCATCGCCATCATGACGGCTTCTGCGACCAGCAGCGCGCCGAACAGCTTGAACGGATTGCGGTCGAAGCCACGATCGGCAGCCCAGCCGGCGATGGTAGCCATGACCACGAAGCCAGCCAGATAGCCGCCGGTGGTGCCGAGCATGTAAGCGATGCCAATGCCCTTTTCAGGCGTGCTCTGGAAGACGGGGAATCCCATCGCACCTTCCAGCATGTAGAGAAGCAGCGTGGCGACGGCGAGCCGCATGCCGAAAGCTGCGGCGATCAGGAAGATCGCCAGCGTCTGCAGCGACATGTCGACGGGGCCAAGCACGACCTTGGTCTTGGCCGAGAGGGTCAGCAACAGAGTTCCGGCAATGGCGAGGAACAACTGGGTGACCAGTCTCGCAGCGCCCTTTTCGGGCAGAGCCAGTGAAACAAGCGGACGCATCGTCGTTGCAATTGCCATGTTCTTCCTCAATCCGTTTGGCCAGAGCGCAAATGCGCTTCGGGTTTCCCCTATATTGGCTTCCGTGATATGCGGCAAACGATTTTGCCCGACTTTGCCTGAGTAAATAGGCTATGCCACTCAAATTCGACACGAGTTTTCAACCGGAATACGGTGAAGCAGTTGACGTAGCGTCAGACGTGCAGCGCATCACCGCACCTAACCCTTCGCCTTTCACCTTTCATGGCACCAATAGCTACCTGATTGGCCGCGATACGCTGGCCGTGATCGATCCCGGCCCGGACGACGATTCACATTTACGAACACTGCTTGCCACCATCGCCGGCCGGCCGGTCAGCCACATCTTTGTCAGCCACACCCATCGCGACCATTCCCCGCTCGCCGCCCGCCTGAGGGCCGAAACGGGCGCCGTGGTCGTGGCCGAAGGGCCGCACCGCCCGGCTCGACCTTTGGGGATAGGCGAGACAAATCCGCTCGACGCCAGTGCCGACACGGAATTCAAGCCGGATCTGACAATGTCGGATGGCGCGGTGATCGACGGAGATGGCTGGTCGATCCGGGGTGTTTTTACACCAGGGCATACCGCCAATCATCTGGCTTTTGCGCTGGAAGGCCGCCGTATCCTTTTTTCGGCCGATCACGTCATGGCTTGGGCCACTACCATTGTTGCACCGCCTGACGGGGCGATGGCCGACTATATGGCGTCCCTCGACCTGTTGCTCGAACGTGACGACCGTCTTTTTCTGCCCGGTCATGGCGGGCAAATTGGTGCGCCGCATGCTTTCATGCGTGGCCTGAAAGCGCATCGGAAAATGCGCGAGCGCGCTATCCTGGAACGGGTCAGGAAGGGTGATCGTACCATCAGGACCATGGTCGAGGCGATCTACCGGGAAACCGATCCGCGCCTCCACGGAGCGGCAGGGCTCTCAGTCTTGGCCCATCTCGAAGATCTGGTAGCGCGCGGTGTCGTCCTGACTGAGGGTGCCCCGTCGATAGACGGTGTCTATTTCCCGGCGACCTGATCGCTACTCGGTCGAGGTGGTGCCGATCTGGCCGACCACTTCCTGATCCAGTTCCGACAGGAATTTCACGATGCGGGCGGCATTATCGCCAAGGTCGTGGCGGCCGTAGCGCGAGGCGGAGCGCATATCGACATAGCTCGTTTCGCCTTCGCTGGTCACCCGGATTGCCACATCGACAGGCAGTTCGAGGACGAAGCTCTTTGCAATCGCGTTGACGACCGCATCGCTGGCATCGGTGTCGGATGAAGGCAACGACCCTTCAACCTGCCAACCCTGGCGAGCGAACACGGCTTCGACCGAATCGACAGTTTCCTTGAATGGAAGCTCATAGCGCCGGCCGGTCACAAGAGGATACGCCTGCGCCTGCAAGCGCCTTTCGCCGGGTGTGGTCGGTGTCGGCGTCTCGCTTGCACTATCCTTGGCAACTGCGAGCGAAGGTGGATCTTCGAGATCCGTGGAAATGTCCTTTAGCGGCGGGTAGATCGTCGCCCAATAGGCAGCAACTGCAAATGGAGCCAGGACGACAAGTGCGAGGAACGCACCCGCCATCAGGTCATGGCCGCCCCGGTCGCCAAAGTTCCACAATCTTGAAAAAGCGAAGCCCGCAAACAGCAAGGCAAACGCCGCGAGAAGTGCAACGAGCGCCAAAACCCACAGGAACGCGGGCGTTTCCACAAGGCTTAAATGGTGTCCAACCCAGGCTGTCAACAAAAGGACGAGGGAAAACGCACCCGTACGGCGTGACCAGCCCGCGGCTTTCGACGTCTGCCTGTCAGGATATTCGCTCATTGCCTGCCAAAGACCGTTTCGCACTTTCCGGCCAGATGCTTAGCGTATGATCCGGCAAAGTTGAATGCCGGGCCACAAGAAGTTACCGGATATGTTGGCCGCTGGTCAGTCTGCCGGCAAACGATAATCCTTGAACTGTTCGCGAAGTGCCGTCTTTTGAATCTTTCCGGTCGCCGTGTGCGGAATTTCGCTGACGAAGGCAACATCGTCAGGCATCCACCATTTCGCAACCTTGCCGTCCATGAAACCGAGTATTTCGCTCTTGCTGGGTTCCTTGCCGGCTTTGGGGACAACGACAAGCAATGGCCGTTCATCCCATTTCGGATGGCTTATGCCGATAACGGCAGCTTCTGCGATATCTGGATGGCCAACGGCGAGGTTTTCAAGGTCGATGGTCGAAATCCACTCGCCTCCGGACTTGATGACATCCTTGGCCCGGTCGGTGATCTGCATGTAGCCATTGGGGTCGATGAAGGCTACGTCACCGGTGTCGAACCAGCCGTCCTCATCGAACTGTTCCACGCCCGCGCCTCCATAATAGGCTCGTGCCACGGCCGGACCGCGCACTTTCAGCCGGCCAAAGGTTTTTCCGTCCCATGCGTGTGCGTTGTCGTGGTCGTCAGTTACCTTCATTTCCACCCCGAACGGCGCGAAACCTTGTGTCTTCTGGATTGCCAGGCGTTCCTCGCCTTCCAGGTTCTGGGTTTCAGGCTTCATCGTGCACAGCGTTCCAAGGGGCGACATTTCCGTCATGCCCCACGCATGCACCACCTCGACATCATAATTGTCCTGGAATTTCTGGGTGATGACGCGCGGGCAGGCCGACCCGCCGATTACCACCTTGTTGAGAAATGGTAGTTTCTTGCCGGTCTCTTCAAGATATTGCAGCAGCATCAGCCATACCGTCGGCACGGCGGCACTGAACGTCACTTTCTCGGTGTCGAGAAGTTCATATATCGATGCGCCATCCATCTTCCCGCCGGGCATGACGAGCTTGGCGCCGATCATCGGCGCACTTTGGCCGAGCCCCCACGCATTGGCGTGGAACATGGGAACGACAGGCAAGATGACGTCGCGGGAGGATATTCCCATCGCATCCGGCATCGCCGCCATCATGGCGTGCAGCACATTCGAGCGGTGGCTATAGAGGACGCCTTTTGGGCCGCCGGTGGTACCCGAAGTGTAGCACATGCCAGCTGCAGTATGCTCGTCGAACTCTTTCCACTGGAAGTTGCCATCTGCTTCGGCCAGCCAGTCTTCGTAACAAACAGCGTTGGCGAGGCGGGTTTCGGGCATGTGCGTACGGTCGGTGAGAATGATGATCCTGGTCAATGACTTGACCTGCCCGGCGATCTTTTCCAGCAACGGCAGGAAGGTCAGGTCGACAAAGATCGCCTTGTCCTCGGCGTGGTTCATTATCCAGGCCAGTTGCTCCGGGAAGAGGCGAGGGTTCAGCGTATGGTAGATCGCGCCGATACCCATGATGCCGTACCATGCTTCAAGGTGGCGGGCACCGTTCCAGGCAAGCGTCGCGATCCGGTCTCCCAACCGGAAACCGTCGCGCTCGAGTCGTTGCGCCAGTTTAAGCGACCGCGTTCGGATGTCGGTATAAGTGGTGCGAACGATGGGGCCTTCGATCGAGCGCGTGACGATTTCCCGCTTGCCGTGTTGGGTCGAGGCCGCCTCCAGTATTTTATGGCAAAGCAGTGGCCATTCCTGCATCAATCCGAGCATGATGTTCCTCCCTGAACACATTGTGGAACGAACCGCAAAATTGTCGAGTCGCCAAGCGGCCAATGCTCCCGGTTAGGCCGAATTGGCTAGAATGCGCGCCATAATGCAGCCATTGTCGGCGTAAATCTTTCGTGAGGCGGGGCTGCTCAGCGAAATGCACGAGGTTTGCATGGACGCGCAGCTTGATGAGAAGGCATTGGAGAAGAGCTTGGCTGACAGCCTTGGCGACCTCGTGCCCGAAGAGCGAACCGTTTCCGAGGACGAGTTCGTTGAGATTGTCGGCCAAGCTCTAGAGTTGGTCGGCGGCGAAATGCTGTTCAAGATGTGCATCGACGTAGATGGCCGTAACGAATTCGTCGCTGCCGCGGCAGTCGGCAGCGACGCCAAGCGTCAGTTCCTGCTCCTTACGCTGCCTGTCAACGGTGGTGTGCTGAAGGTTGAGACGGCATCGAAGAGCACAAATCCGGTCGCCGGCATCGCCCCCGCTTATGCCGGATTGATGGACGTTTTCCAGGCCGCAGCCTGACCGGCAATATTTGCAAATGACCCGGCCGCCGCTCAGGAAGCAGACGGTTTTGCGTTGGTCTTTGTTGGATCCAACCCGGGACCCGCCGGTATGGATGCTGCGATCAAGATGGCGCAGAAGACAAAGAAGGCATCCATGATGTCATGCTTGAACATGATCTGCGTCATGCCGGAGGCGGCATAGGAGGTCGAGACGATGAGCGCCAGAAACAGCCGTGTCCGGTAGTTGCTGTCACGCGGCGCGCGCCAGGCAATAAAGACCGGCACACAAAGGACCGCAATCAACGCGGTCAAGGTCAAGATTCCCCCGTCGATAGCAAAAGACAGAAAGCCGTTGTGGGCGTGGGTAAAACCACGGATCGGCAGGTCATCCTTGGACAGTTCCGGCACAAGGGACGCCATCCTGTTTTGGATGCCGTGACCCCAGAAAGGCGAATCAAGGAAAGCATCCCGCCCTGCTTCCCACAGTCTAAGCCGCTCGCCGATCCCCTTTGTGGTTTGCTTACCCATCAGAATGCCGTGGAATTCGCGAACTGTTTGGTCCCAGCGTCGGTCAAGTATCCGTTCCACACTGTAGAATGCGATCGTTGCTGCCGTAAGTATCGCGAGGCTTATGGGGCGAATGAGAATGGAGCGCCAACGCGCAGATTCGAACATCAAAAGCAGGACAAAGACGGGGAGTATCGCAATCGCAACGCCGCGAGTAAGCGACATCACAAGGGCGACCGTGCCGCCAACGACCGCCGCGATTGCCATGATCTGTCGAGCCCTGGAGGTGGATGCGATATTGAGCCCGCCTATGCCCATCAAACAAAGTGACATGATGGAGAAGACCGCAGGGTTGCCTGCGCCACCCTCTGAACGAAGGCCTAACATTCCTGATTGTACGAGCGCCACAAAGGCGGCGATCACGGCGCCAACGGCAGCGCCAACGAGATAGGGCGAAAGGAGATCGATACCCTTGCTTGACCTCAATCGCGGGATGACAACCCACGGCGCAAGGAATGCAAGAAGCCAGATTATCGAATGCGGGATTTCGGATCGGTTCGGCGCGATGAGTGCTGTAAGCAAGATTAGCGCTGCAAAAACGGTAAACGTAGAGGCAAGAATCCGGTCGGAGCGGATCATCCGGAACTCGAACCGCCGCAGCGCAAGGGAAGCCACGGCCCAGACGAAGAACGAGTACAGCATGACGGAAATCACGCTTCCGCCGACTGCTGGAAGTGCTCCCATCAGAAAAATCGAAATGACGTTGTTTCGATCGATGCCATTCTTTGGCAACGCCATACCAAGCGTTCTCGATCCGCCGAGGAGACCTGCGTTCACGTTGAGACTTTGCAATGATTCGCCAGTTCGAACGATGGTCTATTCAAAATATGGTCGGATTAGGCGTTGAACCCATGAATGACGAGCAGGAAGGCTCCCGCCATGTCGTCAACCTTTCACAAGGGACCTGTAAATCCTTGTAGCAGCCCGTTTAGGGGCGCTGTCGCACGAGCGCAACAAGGAAGCTGCCACGTGTGTTCAATTTATGTAAACGTTCCTTTCGCCGGCAAGGAAATACATTGAAAGTAACGATATTCGGAACCGGCTATGTTGGTCTTGTGCAGGCCGCAGTTCTGGCTGAAACCGGCTACGATGTTGTTTGCGTCGACATAGATTCGGCCAAGATCGACGCCTTGCAACGCGGCGAGATCACATTATTCGAGCCCGGGTTGGAGAAGCTCGTTCGCGAAAACAGCGAAGCGGGGAATCTTCGCTTCACCACCAGCCCTGAAATGGGCGTGCGTGGCCGCGATATGCAGATTATCGCCGTTGGAACGCCATCCGGCGAGGATGGTTCGGCTGATCTCCGCCATGTGCTTGCCGCAGCCGATTCGATCGCCGCGCATATGGAGGAGCGCAAGCTCATCGTGGTCAAATCGACGGTACCTGTCGGCACTGGTGACAAGGTCAGCAGCCAGATCGCAATGTGCCTGAAGGAAAGGGGCCGCCAGGACATTGGGTTCGATGTCGCCTCTAATCCCGAGTTTCTGAAGGAGGGGTCGGCGGTTGACGACTGCATGCGGCCGGACCGGATCATCATTGGGGTTTCGAGCGCCGAGGCCGAACAGGCTCTGAGGGAGCTTTACGCTCCATTCAATCGCAACCACGAGAAGATTATCGTGATGGACGTCCGCAGCGCCGAGTTAACCAAATATGCGGCCAACTGCATGCTCGCCACGCGGATCAGCTTCATGAACGAAATCGCCAGCCTGGCTGAAATGCTGGGCGCCGATATCGAGCGCGTCCGCCACGGCATCGGCTCGGATCCGCGTATCGGCTATCATTTCATCTATCCAGGTCTGGGCTACGGCGGCTCCTGCTTTCCCAAGGACATCCGCGCGTTGATCCGGACATCGGAGGAAATCCGCTTCGACGCGTCGGTCCTGAAGGCTGTTGAGGCGCGCAACAACCGGCAGAAAATTGTCCTCGTCGACAAGATCCTGCACCACTTCGGCGGCGATATTTCCGGCCGCAGCTTTGCCTTGTGGGGAGTGGCATTCAAGCCGAACACCGACGATATGCGCGAGGCTCCGGCCAAGGCGACGCTCGAGGCGCTTTGGGCGGCAGGCGCCAGGGTTCAGGTCCATGATCCCAAGGCGCTGAATGAGTGCCGCCGCATCTACGGCGAACGCAATGATCTTGTGTTGTGCGAGACAAAGGAAATGGCCCTTCAGGGTGCCGATGCACTTATCGTTGCGACGGAATGGAAGAGCTTTCGCGTGCCGGATTTCGACGTCATGAAATCGGCGCTAAAACAACCTGTTATCTTCGACGGGCGCAACGTCTACGATCCGGCGATCGCGACCCGGCACGGCTTCGAGCTTTACAGCGTCGGGCGTAGTGCCCGCAGGCCACATGTTGGATAGCTGGTCCCTTCCGGTTATCGACCGTCATATGGTTTGAGCTGCCTGGGCCGTCTCTCAAGTTTTTTTGCCCGAATTGCCATATATGTAGAAAAATCATTTCCGCTTGCAGGCGGAATGAGCGGGACCGACGTTGGCTGTTGGATAGGACGCGGATAGAAGACAGCCCAGACAACCCCAAGGATGCTGCGAATGCTGGTTGGCCACGTGGCCGGCGGGCAAGAGGCTACATTCGGGAAAGGAACGAGCACAGCCATGAACCTCGCGCTTACCCACCTGCAACGGCTGGAAGCAGAGGCTATCCATATTTTCCGCGAGGTTGCGGCAAATTTTTCCAAGCCAGTGATGCTCTATTCGGTCGGCAAGGATTCGTCGGTCCTGATGCATCTCGCCATCAAGGCGTTCTATCCCGCCAAGCCGCCGTTCCCTTTCCTGCATGTCGATACGACCTGGAAGTTTCGCGAGATGATCGCCTTTCGCGATGAGATGGCGGCAAAGCTCGGTTTTGATCTCCTTGTCCATATCAACCAGGAAGGCGTGCGCGATGGCATCAACCCGTTCGATCACGGCTCCAACACCCATACCCACATCATGAAGACGGTGGGGCTGAGGCAAGCGCTCGACAAGTACGGCTTCGACGCGGCATTCGGCGGTGCGCGTCGCGACGAGGAAAAGTCACGGGCCAAGGAGCGCATCTTTTCCTTCCGAAACGCCCAGCACGCCTGGGACCCGAAGAACCAGCGGCCGGAGATGTGGAACATCTTCAACACCCGTATTTCCGCCGGTGAATCGATCCGTGTGTTTCCGCTGTCGAACTGGACCGAGCTCGATATCTGGCAGTACATTCTGCAGGAAGGCATCCCCATCGTTCCGCTCTACTTCGCCAGGAAGCGGCCGGTGGTCGAGCGTGACGGCATGTTGATCCTCAAGGACGACGACCGCATGAAGCTGCGTCCCGATGAGCGCATCGAGGACAAGATGGTGAGGTTCCGCACGCTTGGCTGCTACCCGCTGACCGGTGCGATTGAGTCCGACGCCGAGACGTTGGAAGCAATTGTCGGCGAAATGCTGACGGCCCGCACCTCGGAACGGCAGGGACGCCTCATCGACCGCGACGAATCCGGGTCGATGGAAAAGAAAAAGCGCGAGGGATATTTCTAAGCCATGCGCCATGTCTCCGCCGACAATCTGAAAGCATCCGACGATATTCGCGGCTACCTTGCGTCGCAGGAGAAGAAGTCGCTGTTGCGCTTCCTGACCTGCGGCTCGGTGGACGACGGCAAGTCGACACTGATCGGTCGCCTGCTTTCCGATACCAAGCAGATCTTCGAAGACCAGCTCGCAGCGCTCGAGCGCGATTCGCGCAAGCACGGCACCACCGGCGACGACGTCGATTTCGCGCTTCTTGTCGATGGCCTCGAGGCCGAACGCGAGCAGGGCATCACCATCGACGTTGCCTATCGCTTCTTTGCCACGCCGAAACGCAAGTTCATCGTTGCCGACACGCCGGGCCATGAGCAGTACACGCGCAACATGGCAACCGGTGCCTCGACTGCCGATCTCGCCATCGTTCTCATCGATGCGCGCCAGGGGGTGTTGCGCCAAACCCGGCGTCACTCGGTCATCGCCTCGCTGCTTGGCATCCGCCACATCGTCCTGGCCGTCAACAAGATCGATCTGGTCGATTTCGACAAGGCGGTTTTCGACAGGATCGTCGCGGACTACGCGCAATTTTCGAAAACGCTCGGCTTCCGCTCCGTCGCGGCCATTCCGATGTCTGCCCGTTACGGCGACAATGTCAGCAAGCGCTCGCAAAACATGGAGTGGTATGATGGGCCGACGCTGATCGAACACCTCGAAACCGTCGCGGTCGACGATGCGGCCACCGAACTGCCTTTCCGCTTTCCGGTCCAGTATGTGAACCGGCCCAATCTCGATTTTCGCGGTTTTGCCGGCACCATCGCGTCGGGGTCGGTCGCCAAAGGCGACGAGGTTGTGGTCGCCAAGTCGGGCACTTCGGTCAACGTCAAGCGCATCGTCGCGCATGGCGGCGATCTGGAGCGCGCGATTGCCGGGCAAGCGGTGACGCTGGTCCTCGACGAGGAGGTCGAAGTCTCGCGCGGCAATCTGCTGGTTGCCCCGTCCGCGCGTCCGCAAGTGGCGGATCAGTTCGCCGCCAATATCGTCTGGTTCGATGAACAGGCCCTGTTGCCGGGGCGTTCCTACATTTTGCGCACCGAGACGGATCAGGCGAGCGCAACCGTCACCGACCTCAAATATCGGGTCAATATCAACGATTTCGCGCAAGAGGCAGCGAAGTCCCTTGGCCTCAACGAAGTCGGCGTCGTCAACATTTCGACCCGCTCGCCGATTGCCTTCGATCCGTTCGCCGAGAACCGTTCGACCGGCGCTTTCATCCTGATCGACCGCATCACCAACGCCACTGTCGGCGCCGGCATGATCCAGCATTCGCTGCGCCGCGCCGACAACATCCACTGGCAGTCGCTTGATGTCGACAAGCGCGCCCGCTCGGCAATCAAGGGCCAGCGTCCCGCCGTGTTCTGGTTTACCGGCCTCTCCGGTTCGGGCAAGTCGACGATTGCCAACCTGCTTGACAAGAAGTTCCACGCCACCGGCCGCCACACCTACATCCTCGACGGCGACAATGTCCGTCATGGCTTGAACCGCGACCTTGGCTTTACCGACGCCGACCGCGTCGAAAATATCCGGCGCGTGGCGGAAGTTGCCAAGCTGATGGCGGACGCGGGCCTGATCGTCATCGTCTCGTTTATTTCGCCGTTCAAGGCCGAGCGGCGTCTGGCGCGGGAACTGATGTCCGGCGAATTCGTCGAGGTGTTCGTGGACACGCCGTTCGAGGAGTGCGCCAGGCGTGACCCGAAAGGGCTCTACGCGCGAGCGCTGAAAGGTGAGATCAAGAACTTCACTGGTGTGGACTCGCCTTACGAATCGCCCGAGAACCCGGAGATACACCTGAAAACCCTTGGTCGGACGGCCGAGGAAATGGTGGAGATGGTGGAACGGTGGCTGATTGAGCGCGACATTGCACAGGACCAGTACGACAGCGGCGCCGGAATCTGACGACAGAGCCATACTTGCGCTTTTCGAGCGCCTGGCGCTGGACGCCGGGCGCGAAGTCATGCGCGTCTATCAGGCCGGATGCGATGTCGACAGCAAGGCCGACAGCACGCCCGTAACCGAAGCCGACCGCGCCAGCGAAAAGATCATTCTGGCGGGATTGCGGGCTGCCTTTCCCGAGATCCCTTGCGTGGCCGAGGAAGAGGCTGCCGCAGGCATCTTGCCCGATCGTCTGGGGCAGGCGTTTTTCCTCGTCGATCCGCTCGACGGAACCAAGGAGTTCGTCAAGCGCCGCACCGATTTCACGGTCAACATCGCGCTGATCCGCAACCGTGTGCCTGAGATCGGCGTCGTGTTCGCGCCTTGCACGGGGCGCTTCTTCTGCGGACGGCCGAACCATGCCGAGGCGCTTTGGGTCAGCGAGGATTTTGTGGTCGTTGCCCGCCAGCCGATTTTTGCGCGTGAGCCCACCCTGCCTTTGGCGGTTGTCGCCAGCAGGTCGCACAACACGCCTGAAACAGAAGCCTATATCCGCAGTCTGGGTGCAGCCGAGATCGTATCGGTTGGCTCGTCCCTGAAGTTCTGCCTGGTTGCCGCCGCCGAGGCCGACGTCTATCCGCGTTTCGGGCGCACCATGGAATGGGACACCGCAGCAGGGGATGCCGTGTTGCGGGCGGCAGGCGGCATGACGCGCAAGCTCGATGGTTCGCCATTGACCTACGGCAAGCGCAATCAGGACCATGACGAGGATTTCGCCAATCCCCATTTCATCGCCAGCGGAGCCACGAAGGTTTCGTAAAGTCGGGGATCGCCAGCGCAGCCACTATGACCGGAATGGGGCTCCCTTCGGCTTCGTCATCCTCGGGCAAGCCTGAGCGTAGCGAAAGGCGCGACCCGATGATCCATGCCGTGAGGGTCACGTTGTAAGGAGCGGCTCAGGATGAGGAGCATTCTTTTGCGCCTTTTGCGCACTGCCGTTTGGTCACGGCATGGATCCTAGGGTCTCCGCAACGGCCTTCGGCCTGCTCCGCCCTAGGATGACGAAGAGATGGTTGTGTTTATTCATCGCCACGCCCGCTTTCGCGTCTGGGACTCTTTGCCCCGCCCTTAAGCTCCTCGCTACGCTCGTCGTTGGCGGGGACCCCGAGGAATGGCCAGACGGCTGGCCAAGGTTCGTGCTTTATGGTTGCCACGCCCGGATTCTCATCCGTCTGGCCATTGTCAAAGAACTGACCTTTGCCNATGATCCCTCAGCGAGAGGAGAAGCGCTCGGCCCGGACAGTATCGCCTTCGCTTCGCTCGTCGCTGGCGAGGACGCTTCCTTGCCCCACCCTTAAGCTCCTTGCTTCGCTCGTCGCTGGCGGGGACCCCGAGGAATGGCCAGACGGCTGGCCAAGGTTCGTGCTTTATGGTTGCCACGCCCGGATTCTCATCCGTCTGGCCATTGTCAAAGAACTGACCTTTGCCGTTGAAGCGCAGGTCGGGAAGACGGGCGGCCGTTCGGTCGCTCGTTTAGGTAAAGTATGCGGCCTCGCGGCCGCCCGTCCGGTGTCTGTCATCCAGTCGACCGGTCCCAAGATCGTCCGATGGGCTCACCCTGTCGCGACGATCAGACGAAATGCGTCTCCTGCCGCCACGGGTKCTCTTTCCTTGTCATGGAAAGCCCGCCGCAGGACGCCGGCCTGTCGGATGCCCTCGGGTCCAYTGGGCCGAACCAATGGGGGGAGGTCACCGCCGCCCTAACCGTTGCCCGGTGCGCRGCCGGTTCCCGCAAGAGCGATGGGCAGAGTATGGGGGAGGTGGCAGAGGGTAGGGATAAGTAGGGTGAGGGTTTCCGCCGGGAGGCGTGATTTGTCCACATTCAATCAGAAACCTCACAAGAACCACACCCCCCTCTGGCCTGCCGGCCATCTCCCCCTCAGGTGGGAGATCACCCGATTGCGACGTGATATCCCGCACTGAAGTCACAGAGTTGGCTGTAACCTGGAAGCTGCCGATCTCCCCACCTGAGGGGGAGATGGCCGGCAGGCCAGAGGGGGGTGCCTGGCGATGAATTCCGGGATGACGAAGCGGAGCGCGCATTCGGACCGAAGCTTATCCCGCAAGGGGCGAAGGTAAGGCTTGCACAACGGCTTTTGCCAATCTCCAACGTTGGTCATTTGCAGAAGCCATTTATGCCAGCGTCCCCTTCGCCCCTTGTGGGAGAAGGTGTCGAGGTGAAGCCGAGACGGATGAGGGGTGCTGGCGAAAGCTCTGAGATGGCGGTGCACTGCCGCACCGTCACGAAATGAACCCCATACATTTCTTCCTCGCTCCGCTCGAAAGCGAATTCCGCGATGACGAAGCGGAGAGGATGCGTTCCAGCTTGCTACGCGCCGGTAACGACTCAATGACCGGGGAAGCCGATGAGGGTTCGCACCGGAACGTCGAGGGCTTCCAGCTTGCGGCGGCCACCGAGATCCGGCAGGTCTATGATGAAGCAGGCAGCAACGATGTCCGCACCGATCTGCCTCAAAAGCTTGACCGCCGCTTCCGCCGTACCGCCGGTGGCGATGAGGTCATCGATCAGGATAACCTTCTCGCCCGGAGCAACGCCGTCCTTGTGCATCTCCATTTCGTCCAGCCCGTATTCCAGGCTGTAGGCGACACGCACCGTTTCGTGCGGCAGCTTGCCCTTCTTGCGGATAGGCACGAAGCCGGCTGACAACTGATGCGCGACCGCGCCGCCGAGGATGAAGCCTCGCGCCTCGATGCCGGCGATCTTATCCACCTTGCCGCCGACAAACGGGTGCACCAGCGCGTCGATAGCACGGCGAAATGCCCGCGCGTTGCCGAGCAGCGTGGTGATGTCGCGAAACAGGATGCCCGGCTTGGGGTAGTCGGGAATTGTGCGGATCGCGGCGAGCAGGGTTTCTTCGACAGAAGGGTTCATCGGGGCTATCCAATTGCCGTCCAATGGATCGTGATGGCTTTTCTTTGAGCCGTCACCACGTTCCATTTTCTTCTTGAAAACATGGTCTTTTCCGAAAACCGGAATCCACCTTTCAGGACCATGCTTTATTGCTGGCTGCCAGCCAAAAAGAAAGGGCGCCAATCGGCGCCCTTCCCATTATTCTCATGTCTTTGGTTTCAGTGCGGGACGTTCGCCCACACCTTGCGCTTGGTGAGATACATCAAGCCGGCAAAGAGCAGCAGGAAGACGACGACGCGGAAGCCGGTCTTCTTGCGATCCTCAAGATGCGGCTCGGCAGCCCACATCAGGAAAGCCGAGACGTCGCGCGCATACTGGTCCACCGTCTGCGGCGCACCGTCGTCGTAAGTCACCTGGTCGTCGGACAGGGGCTTGGCCATCGCCAGCGACTTGCCACCGATGAAATACGGGTTGTAGTGGGTGCCTTCCGCGATTTCCATGCCTGCCGGCGGCTGCTCGTCATAGCCGGTCAACAGCGAATGGATGTAGTCGGGCCCGTTTTCGGCATACTGGGTGAAGATGTCGAAGACGAAGGTCGGGAAGCCGCGCTCGACGCCCCGCGCCTTGGCGATCAGCGAGAAGTCGGGCGGAGCGGCACCACCATTGGAAGCCGCAGCCGCCTGCTCGTTCGGGAACGGCGACGGGAAGTGATCCGACGGCAGGCCCGGACGCTCGAACATCTCGCCGTCATCATTGGGGCCGTCCTGGACAGTGTACTCGGCGGCAAGCGTCTTTACCTGGGCCTCGGAATAACCGAGGTCCTCAAGCGTGCGGAACGCCACCAGGCTCATGGAGTGGCAGGCCGAGCAGACTTCCTTGTAGACCTTCAGGCCGCGCTGGAGCTGGCCCTTGTCGTAGGTGCCGAAAGGACCGGAAAAGCTCCAGTCTGTCTGCTTTGGCTTGTGGATGGGAAAATGCGTCGGTTCAGCGGCGTTGTGCCCTGCTTCCTCGGCGATAGCGGCGGTACCGGCCATCATGAAGCCCAGCACTGCCAGCGAAGCGAGAATCTTTTTCATGCTCTTATCCCCTAAGATTCCCTGCCTCAGCCCCTGGTTTCCGGAGACGCCGTGGCGCCTGCCGGATGCCCGCCGCCGGCACCCTTGTTCTTCTCCAGCACCGCCTCGGTGATCGAGTTCGGCAAGCGGCGCGGCGTCTCGATCAGGCCAAGCAGCGGCATGATGACGAGGAAGAAGGCGAAGTAGTAGAGCGTGGCGATCTGCGCCATGACCACATAGGAGCCTTCCGCCGGACGCGAGCCGAGCCAGCCGAGGAAGATGGCGTTGGCGGCGAAAATCCAGAAGAACAGCTTGTACCACGGACGGTAGACCGCCGAGCGGACCTTGGAGGTGTCGAGCCACGGCACCACGAACAGCACCGCGATGGCGCCGAACATGGCCAGCACGCCGCCGAGCTTGGAATTGATCGGCCCGATGTTGAAGGTGATGGCGCGCAGGATGGCGTAGAACGGCAGGAAGTACCATTCCGGAACGATGTGCGCCGGCGTCTTCAGCGGGTTGGCAACGGTGTAGTTGTCCGGGTGGCCGAGATAGTTCGGCATGTAGAAGACGAAATAGGCGAACACCAGCAGGAACACGATCATGCCGAGCGCGTCCTTGATGGTCGCGTAGGGCGTGAAAGCGACCGTGTCGGTCTTCGACTTGACCTCGATGCCGGTCGGGTTGTTCTGGCCGGTGACGTGCAGCGCCCAGACGTGCAGCACCACGACGCCGGCAATCATGAACGGCAGCAGGTAATGCAGTGCGAAGAAGCGGTTGAGCGTCGGGTTGTCGACCGCGAAGCCGCCAAGCAGCAGTTCCTGGATCCAGGTGCCGACCAGCGGGATGGCGGTGAAGAAGCCGGTGATGACGGTGGCGCCCCAGAAGCTCATCTGGCCCCACGGCAGCACGTAGCCCATGAAGCCGGTCGCCATCATCAACAGATAGATGATGCAGCCGAGGATCCAGAGCAGTTCGCGCGGCGCCTTGTAGGAACCGTAGTAGAGGCCGCGGAAGATGTGGACATAGACCGCGATGAAGAAGAACGACGCACCGTTGGAGTGCAGGTAGCGCAGCAGCCAGCCGGAATTGACGTCGCGCATGATCTTTTCGACCGACCCGAAGGCCAGGTGCGTGTCGGCGGCATAGTGCATCGCCAGAACGATGCCGGTTAGGATCTGCGCCACCAGCATGATCGACAGGATGCCGCCGAAGGTCCACGCATAGTTGAGGTTGCGCGGCACCGGATAGGCGATGAAGCTGTCATAGACCAGCCTGGGCAGCGGCATGCGGGCGTCGAACCAGCGGCCAAGCCCGGTTTTCGGCGTATAGGTGGAGTGTCCCTCGCTCATCGAAATATCCCCCTGCCTCAACCGATGCGGATCTTGGTATCAGAAACGAATTCGAACACAGGCACCGCCATGTTTTCCGGCGCCGGGCCTTTGCGGACACGGCCGGCGGTGTCGTAGTGCGAACCGTGGCACGGGCAGAACCAGCCGCCGAAATCGCCCTGCTGGCCAAGCGGGATGCAGCCGAGATGGGTGCAGACGCCGACCATGACCAGCCAGTTTTCCTTGCCCTCGCCCGCGGTGCGGTCGAGATCGTTGGCCGGTGCGTCGGAAGCGAGGTTGGCGTTGCGCGCCAGCGGATCCTTGAGTTCGTCGAGCTTGACGGCCTTGGCCGCCTCGATCTCGTCAGCCGTGCGGTTGCGGATGAACACCGGCTTGCCGCGCCACTTGGCGGTCAAGGACATGCCGGGCGTCAGGGAAGAGACATCGACCTCGACGGTCGAAAGCGCCAGCGTCGAGGCATCCGGCCGCATCTGGTCGATGAACGGCCAGGCGACGGCGCCTGCGCCGACAACGCCGGCCATGCCGGTGGCGATGTAAAGAAAATCTCGACGGTTTGGATCTTCGATATCGGTTGCGCTCACGGGTGCCTGATCCTTTCGCCTCTTCCGTGCCGAAGGTCGAGCTTTCTGTCCCCGCTCAAAACGCCAGCCATTCGCGCATGGCAAAAGGCTAGCGGGACTCCTCCGGCATTTGGATTTCGGTTTATGCGTGAAGCCACCGCTTGTCCAGTGCGCAACAGGCGGGACGGCAGATTGTCGCGGCCCGTCCGGAATGCCGGAATTCAGCCACTTAGAGACCATTGCGGAGCTGTGGTCATAAAGGTCGGATGCAGGCCTCGGTGCGGAAAATGCGGTCGGCGGCAGGAGCGGAATCAGGCGATTTCGGTCGAACGGGAAACAGGGCGTCGCCGGCTGGGGCGGCATAGGCCATATGGTTTAAGCATCAGCAGAGGTTTCAGCATGGTTTGCCCTGGCGCTGCACGGTGCAGCAATCACAAGGTGGAATGAGCCAAAACAGGCTTCTTAGATATAGTTAAGCCATACTATCTAGCGAACTACCACCTATGAGCGACCTACGAATCCTGACCCGCATGGTACCCTTCGGTCTTATCGCTTGGATGGGAGAAAAGTACATGAAGGCAACACGGACTTTGCCGATCGCAATAGCATTTGTAGTTCTGACCAGCATGCCCGCATTTGCCCTTTCGGGCTGGTTTCCCGGCCATGGCGGGAACAATGGCGGTGGTAACAACGGCGGCGGCAACAACGGCGGCGGAACGGTTTCGCACTCCGCGCCTGGCCCTGTGATTGGTCTCGGACTGCCGGCAGTGGTCGCTCTTGGCGGCTACCTGTGGGTAAGGAACCGCAATCGCAAGTCGAAAGACGGGCAATAGGCCTTAAGCAAGCGGCTTGCGCCGCGCGGGCAGCGAACCTGGGCGGGATCCTGCCTGGCTGACAAAGCGCGAGACGTGTGCGTGACTACTTTCGACGTGAGCAGAACTGAAATCGTGAATGAGGACGGCCGCGTCAGCGCGGCCGTTCAATGCCGACTGCTGTACCTCGGCGTTACCGTTGTCGGCTTCGCCAACGGCATCAGCGAGAAGGCGGCAACCGAAATCCAGAACAACGGCATCGCGGCCGCCCTTTTCAACACGCTTGGCGTAAGCATCGTCATCTGGGCCGCAGGCGCAATCGCGGCCTTGTTGCTTTTGCGCGCCGACCAGCGTGCGGCAGGGCGCATGGATATCGCCGTCGCCGTCATCGCCTGCGCGACCTTCCTGGTTCCCGCGCCCTTCATGAGCTGGCTGGGCATCGCCCTGGCCGGTTTCTATCTTTACGTCACATCCGCGAAATCTCCGTCGCTGCGCCGGGCAGGCACGGTGCTGCTGGCGCTGACGGTGCCGATGTTGTGGGCGCGCATCCTGTTTGCCGCCGCCGGCACGCGGATACTTGAGATCGACGCCAAGCTGGTGAGCTGGATCGTCGGCACTGAGGCAAGCGGCAACACCATTCCGCTTGCCGATGGGTCTGGCGTCATCTTCCTCGAGCCTGCCTGTTCCTCGCTCACCAATGTGTCGCTGGCGATGCTGTGCGGCGTGCTTTTCGTCAGCGCGCAGGGCATGAAATGGTCGAAACGGGCCATAGCGGCGACGTTGCTCGCCTGCGCCGCGACGGTGTTCATCAATGTCTTCCGCATCGCGCTGATCGGCGTGATGCCGCAATATTATTCGACCATACACGGCCCGACCGGCGCTGCCGTCGCCGGCTGGCTCACCATTCTGGCGATCGTCTTCATCTTCACGAAAGGGATCAGGCGCGATGCCAAGGCTGTCGCTTAGCCTCGCCTTTGCCCTGCTTCTGGCAGTGAGCCTCGGCCTCAAGGTCCAGCTTGGCTCGGCCACCAGTTTCACGGCCCAGTACCCCGAAGGCGAGGACATCGCGGCACTGATGGCAAAGCATTCGTTCGCCGTGAGCTTCCCCGAACCCGACACCGACCCGCAATGGTTCACCGGCGTGCGCGACGGCTGCGTGATGCAGATCGCCAACGTGTCGCCGCAAGGCTGGCATCGCGCGGCGGTGGAATGGAAGGCGGGCGAAAATCCCGTCGTCTATTCCGCAGGGACTGCGCTGCACGACCAGCAACCGATAGCCGGGCCGCTGATGCGCCACTACCTGCGCCGCTTCGAACGCTATGCCGGGATCGATTCGCCGCCGCTGAAAGTGCGCGCCATCATCCGCGCCGGCGACTGCCCCGACAGCTTCATCGCGCCGTCGGAACTGGCCGGACTTTCCGACTGACGGCAGCGCTTTACTTCGCGCCGAGCCGGGCGAGAACAACCCTGGGTATACCGTACTGACGAACTACGTCGTCGTGCCGGCGAAAACCGCACAGCTCGCGCTGGATGAACCAAGCATAGACCGCGTCGGATGCAGCCTTGACGAGCAGATCGCGCTCGGCCTCCGTGCCCTGATGATCGCGCAACCTGGCAAGGCACGCTTCGGCTCGCGCGCCGGTGCGGCCAAGCCCTGCGGCTTTCTCGGCAAGAATTTCATGGCCGAGCAGGTCGAGCCCGGTTTCGCCCGCACCGGTTTTCCACAAGAAATTAGGGGGACGAAGGGACATAGATCGCCCTGAATTATTGATCGAAAGTGGTACGCGGCAGTCTACTCCGCCGGGCGCGTCTCCGCGAGCGGACTCTCCTCATTGAACAGGAAGCCGCCGGACTGGCGCTTCCATAGCCGCGCGTAAAGGCCGTCGAGAGCGACTAGCTCGTCATGCGTGCCTTCCTCCACGACACGCCCATCGTCCAGCACAACCAGTCGATCAAGCGCGGCGATGGTGGAGAGGCGGTGGGCGATGGCAATCACCGTCTTGCCTTCCATCAGCCTGTGCAGGTTTTCCTGGATCGCCGCCTCGATGTCGGAATCGAGCGCCGAGGTCGCCTCGTCGAGGATGAGGATCGGCGCATCCTTCAGGAACACGCGCGAGATCGCGACACGCTGGCGCTGGCCGCCGGAGAGCTTGACGCCGCGCTCGCCGACGAAAGCCTCGTAGCCGGCGCGGCCCTTGTTGTCGCGCAGCCCGAGGATGAAATCATGCGCTTCCGCACGCTTGGCGGCGGCAATCACCTCGGCATCTGTCGCCTCTTCCATGCCGAGCTTGATGTTGTCGCGCAGCGAACGATGGAACAGCGCCGTTTCCTGGCTGACGACGCCGATATTGGCGCGCAGCGAGTTCTGGGTGACTTTCGAGATGTCCTGGCCGTCGATCAGGATTGCCCCGCTCTCAAGATCGTAGAGGCGCAGCATGAGATTGGCGAGCGTCGTCTTGCCAGCGCCCGAGGGGCCGACCAGACCGACCTTTTCGCCCGGCCGCACGGTGAGGCTGATGTGGTCGAGAACGCCGTAGCCCTTGCCGTAGTGGAACTCGACGTTCTGTATTTCGATGCGCCCTCCCCCGACGACAAGTTCCTTTGCGTCCGGCGCATCGACAAGGCCGAGCGGCTGCGAGATCAGCTCCTTGGAATTTTCCAGCACGCCGAGGTTTCGCAGGATGCCGTTGAGCTGCATCATCAAGCGGCCAAGCAGCATGTTGAGGCGCAGCACCAGCGACAGCGTAAAGGCGACCGCGCCGACGGTGATGAGGTTTTCCACCCACAGATAAACGGCAAAACAGGCGATCGCCGTGATCATGATACCTGACAGCGCAGTCAGCGCCACCCTGACCCCGGTGAGGCGGCGGGTGAATGGACGCAGTTGGTCGAGATAGATGTCGAAGCCGTTGCGGATGTAGCTGTCGTCGCCATCGGCCGCGAAAAGTTTCAGCGTCTGGACGTTCGAGTAGGAATCGACAATGCGGCCGTTGATCATCGACCCAGCCTCCGCCGTCGCTTCCGCATGCTTGCGGATGGAAGGCAGGTAAAGCTTGGCGAGCCACGAAAAGGCGATGATCCATACCAGCACCAGCGCCGCCAGCCGCCAGTCGAGCGCCGCCACCAAAGCGAGCGTCGTGACCGTATAGACGATCATGAACCAGACCACCTCGATGAAGCTTTCCATCAGGTCGCCGGTGGCTTGCCCCGCTTGCCAGACCTTGGTTGCGATGCGGCCGGCAAAATCGTTCTGGAAAAAGGAATAGGACTGGCGCGAGACGTGCCGGTGCGCCTGCCAGCGGACCAGGTTGAAGAAGCCCGGCACGATGGTCTGCTCGCCGACGAGGACAGACAGGGCCACCACGATGGTGCGGATAACCAGCACGACGGCGATCATGAACGAAATTTCCCAGCCGGCGATATCCCAAAGTGCTGCCCAACTGCGTTCAGCCGGGAGTTGATCGAGAATATCGACCAGGCGGCCGACGAAATAGAAAAGCCCGGCCTCGACCAGCGGCGCGATGCCGCCAATGATCAGCATGGCAAAAAAAGCCAGCTTCGCCTGGCCGACATAGTGCCACAGAAAACCGCCGGCGGTGGCCGGCGGCTTCAGGTTTTCGGGTTCCTTGAAGGGATAGACCCAATTTTCGAACCAGCGATAGACGGGATCGAGCAGGCCCATTACGTGCGAACGCCTGCAGGTGCGCGTTCCCCTCCCCCTTGCGGGGAGGGGTCAGGGGTGGGGGTATCTTCCATCAAACCCAGCACGCGCAGTATTTCCTCGATGCATCCGGCAAGATTTTCACCAACATCGCCGGTCGTGAAGCGGACAACGCAATAGCCGCGATTCGCCAGCCAGCTATCTCGCAGTTTATCCCGCCTAAACCCTTCGTCCGTGAAATGCCATTCACCGTCAACTTCGATGACCAGTTTTCGTTCGTGAATGGCGAAGTCGGCAACATAGTGTCCGATCGGAGCCTGCCTTCGAACGTGCAAACCGTAGAGTCGACGGAATTCACGCAATTCGGACCAGAGCCGCTTCTCGCCGTCGGTCGTGGCACGGCGCAACTTGCGCGCCCTCTGAACGATCGCCGCGCTATTGGCTGTCGGCATGCACACCCCCACCCCTGACCCCTCCCCGCAAGGGGGAGGGGAAAGCTCACTACTCCGCCGCCTGCTCCTCCAATTCGCCGGCCGGCTCGGCAGGGCCTTCGTCGAGCAGGAAGCCACCGGACTGGCGTTGCCACAGTTGCGCGTAAAGGCCGCCCTTGGCGATGAGGGATTCGTGCGAGCCTTCCTCGATGACGCGACCCTTGTCCATCACCACCAGCCGGTCCATGGCCGCGATGGTGGACAGCCGGTGCGCGATGGCGATGACGGTCTTGCCCTGCATCAGCTTGTAGAGGTTTTCCTGGATGGCGGCCTCCACTTCCGAATCGAGCGCTGACGTCGCCTCGTCGAGAATGAGGATCGGAGCATCCTTCAGCATGACGCGGGCAATGGCGATACGCTGCCGTTGCCCACCGGACAGCTTGACGCCGCGCTCGCCGACATGGGCATCGAAGCCCTTGCGACCCTTGTGGTCGGCAAGCCCCCCGATGAAGTCCATCACCGCCGCGCGCCGCGCCGCCTCGACCATCATCTCCTCGGTCGCGTCGGGTCGGCCGTAGAGGATGTTGTCGCGCACCGAGCGGTGCAGCAGCGAGGTATCCTGCGTGACCATGCCGATCTGGGCGCGCAAGCTGTCCTGCTTGACCGAGGCAATCTCCTGTCCGTCGATGAGGATGCGGCCTTTTTCCAGGTCGTAGAAGCGCAGCAACAGGTTAACCAGCGTCGATTTGCCGGCGCCTGAACGCCCGACGATACCGACCTTTTCACCCGGATGCATGGTCAGCGACAGGTCTTCGATGACGCCTTTCTGCTTGCCATAGTGGAAGCCGACGCCCTCGAAGCGGATCTCGCCCTTGTCGACGACGATCTCTTTCGCCCCCCCGGTTTGTCTTCCACAAGGCGGGGTAGCGAGATCGAGCCGATGCCGTCCTGCACCGTGCCGATGTTTTCAAACAGCGCCGACATTTCCCACATGATCCACTGCGACATGCCCCAAAGGCGCAGGACAAGGCCGATGACGACGGCCACGGCACCGATGGACACCGCCTCGTTCAGCCACAGCCAGATCGACAGCGCCGAGACTGAGAACAAAAGCAGCGAGTTGATCAGGTAGAGCAGCCCGTAGAGGCTGGTTACGAGGCGCATGGAGCGGTAGACCGTGTCCATGAAGATCGCCATGCTGTCGCGCGCATAGACCGCCTCGCGGCGTGCATGCGAGAACAGCTTGACCGTCTGGATGTTGGCGTAGGAATCGACGATGCGCCCGGTCATGACCGAGCGCGCGTCGGCCTGCTCCTCCGACACCTTGCCAAGGCGCGGGATGAAGTAGCGCAGCAGAAATGCGTAGGCGACCAGCCAGACAACCAGCGGCGCCGCAAGGCGCCAGTCGGACGAGCCGACGATGAACACCATGCCGAGGAAGTAGACCACGACGTAGTTCAGGACGTCGATCACCTTGACCACGCATTCGCGCACGGCAAGCGCCGTCTGCATCAGCTTGGTGGCGATGCGGCCGGCAAACTCGTCCTGGTAGAAGGTCATCGACTGCTTGAGCAGGTAGCGGTGCACATCCCAGCGGATGCGCATCGGATAGTTGCCCATCAAGGTCTGGTCATGCACCAGCGACTGCAACAACGCCATCGCCGGCAACAGCACGACCACGACGAACGCCATGGCCGCCAGCTTCCAGCCTTCCGTCTGCAGGAAGGTTTCGCGGTTCTGCGCCGACAGCCAGTCGACGATGCGGCCAAGGAAGCCGAACATCCAGACTTCAGCCAGCGCGATCGACGTGATCAGGGCGCCGGTAATGGCGATGTAGGGCCATGCGCCCCGCGTGTAGTGCAGGCAAAACGCGATCAGGGTCTTGGGCGGCTCGACCGGCTCCGCAGCCGGAAACGGATCGAGTCTTTGTTCAAACCAGCGAAACATAGGTTCGGCACTTTCTTTTGTCGTGTGCAGTTTCTGCGCCAGGTTTACGCAGCCAGTGGACGCACGGTCCCGCTTTCACGGGGCGCGGATGGGTCTGCCGAAGCACCTTTCCGGTTGCGCGCAATATAGGATGGCGAATGCATGTCTCCGACAGGCCCATCAGGAGATTCCTGACAGGCCACGTCAGCAGAACGATGCCCGCCGCCCGAGCGGAACAGGCCAAACAGGCGGCGCACCAGCGAAGGCCGGCTGTAATCCGGCACCGCGCGGGAGAAATCGACATCCGGCAGCATGCCGCGATGCGGCCGGCGCCGGGTCTCGGCGTGGACGGCGGAAGAATAGGTTTCGCCGACAAGGAGTGCCCAGGTCGCCAGCTTGCGCTCGTGCAAGCTGCGGGAACCGGGGACTTTGCATGGATCGAACATCGGTCCGTCCTCCAGGAAAAAAGTCGAATTGAAATCACGGCCGCGACGGCTGGCAGGGCTGTTGCCGAACGCGGATCGACTGGAATGCAGAGCAGACTCAGGCGGGGCCGGGAGCCCCTTGGACGCATTGGAAAACATGGCTGGTTACCTTCGAAAGCCGTGAAAGCGTTTCGGCGGGAATCAGCGCGAGCGTTTTGAAAGTGTCAGTGAAGCGTCGAACCGAGTGCCGCCGTCAGGCAGTAAGCCCACGGATGGGGCGGTGAATGTCTACGGACATCATGAATTCCATATCCCGCCTCCGTCAGTTCGAGTTGACAATGGCGGGCATATACACGCAATCGCAGAAAATCACCACCCGAAAGTCCAGCCAGTGCCAAAAGCGCGCTCTGGCTGTGGCCGATCTGCCACGCAGGAACAGCACCTCGAAATGCAAGACGATCTGCGCATCGCCCTCTACCAGCCGGATATCGCCGGCAATACCGGCACAATCCTGCGCCTCGCCGCGTGCCTTGGGCTTGGCGTCGACATCATCGAACCGGCGGGCTTCGACCTGTCGGACCGGGCGCTGAAGCGGGCTGGGATGGACTATATCGAAATGGCGGCGCTCACCCGCCATGTCGACTGGGCGGCCTTCGAGGAGAAGCGGAATGCCGACGGGCGCCGGCTGGTGCTTCTGTCGACCAGGGCTGCGACCGTCTACACGCGCTTCATCTTCGAGAAGGGCGACACGCTTCTTTTCGGGCGTGAATCGGCCGGCGTTCCCGACCATGTTCACGAGAGCGCCGATGCCCGCCTGCTGATCCCGATGAAAAACGGTGCCCGCAGCCTCAACGTCGCGGTCTCGGCGGCGATGGTCGCCGGCGAAGCGATCCGGCAGATCGGGTAGCGGCAAGGCGCTGCCGACCGGTCTTGCAGAGGCGAATTCCTGACGGATGCACATAGCCTTCTCCCGTTATTTGCGGATCGGAGGCCTTCTTGCTACAACCTCAACATAAGTTTAGGTCAAGCGGGAATTTTCGATGGCGCGCGAATGGACCGTCGGCGAGGTCGCGGCACGTAGCGGGGTCGCCGTTTCGGCCTTGCACTTCTACGAGCGGAGCGGGTTGATCCGAAGCTACCGCACCGCCGGCAACCAGCGCCGCTACGGTTCGGACGTGCTGCGCCGCGTGGCGGTGATCAAGGTGGCGCAGGACGTCGGCATCTCGCTGGCCGACATCCGCGCTGCGCTCGATTCGTTGCCGGAAGGACGCACGCCGACACGCGACGATTGGGGGCGGCTTTCTGCCGGCTGGCGCGACGACCTCGACAAGCGCATCGCCCAACTGAAGAAGCTGCGCGATGGCCTGACCGACTGCATCGGCTGCGGCTGCATGTCGATCGACCGCTGCCCGCTGCGCAACAAGGAAGATCGGCTCGGTCACGACGGGCCAGGACCGCGACGGCTGGTGGTGCCCTGAATGAAGGAACTAATCGGCGGCAGGCAGGCGGCGTATGGTGAACTCGATGACGTCGTTCGGGCGCTCGAACCAGCTTTCTATCTCGGTCCAGTAAGCCTGTTTCGGCCAGCGCTCGAACCATTCCTGCGCCTTGAGTCGGGCTTCCGAGCGCGACAGCACGAAGGTCTCGCGCAAAAAACCGTCCCGCGGGCGGCCTGCGCGGCTTGCGCGGCTCTTTTCGAGCCGTTTTTTCAAGCCATCCAGCGGCGGTCGTGCCGGAGTGCGCAAAAAAGCCTCCTTGACGCTTTCTGCGCAGAGATTAGGGATCGCCACGGAAAAAGACGAGTCATTTGTCGGGCCAAGCGGTCCACAATCGGAGACGCCAGTGCAGCGACCTGACATTCCGGCCGGATTGCCCGCCGACATCGAAGCCAAGAAGGAAATCGCCCGGGCCTGGTTCGAGGAGTTGCGCGACCGCATCTGCGCCGGCTTCGAACAACTCGAAGACGAGATGTCCGGCCCTCAATCGGGCTGGGAAGCCGGGCGCTTCGAACGGACGCCGTGGCTGCGCGACGAAGGCAAGGGCGGCAGCGGCACCATGTCGATGATGAAGGGCCGCCTGTTCGAGAAGGTCGGCGTCCATACCTCAACCGTCTATGGCGAGTTCTCGCCTGAATTCCGCAAGCAGATGCCGGGCGCCGACGAAGACCCGCGCTTCTGGGCAAGCGGCATTTCGCTGATCGCCCATCCGTGGAATCCCAATGTCCCGGCGGTGCACATGAACACGCGCATGGTCGTGACCTCGCACCAATGGTTCGGCGGCGGCGCCGATCTGACGCCGGTTCTGGATCGTCGCCGCACGCAGACCGACCCCGATACAGTCGCCTTCCACCGCGCCATGCAGTTTGCCTGCGACAAGAATGCCGGCATTGCCGACTACGACCGGCTGAAGGCCTGGTGCGACGAGTATTTCTTCCTGCCGCACAGGAACGAAGCCCGCGGCATTGGCGGCATCTTCTTCGACTGGCTGCATTCGGAGGAGGAAAAAGGCGGCTGGAACGCCGATTTCTCCTTCGTGCAGGATGTCGGCCGGGCCTTCCTCGTCGTCTACCAGCACCTTGTGCGCAAGAACTTCAACGACAACTGGACCGACGCCGACCGCGACGAACAACTGGTTCGCCGGGGCCGCTACGCCGAGTTCAACCTGCTCTACGATCGCGGCACGATCTTCGGTCTCAAGACCGGCGGCAACGTCGCCTCGATCCTGTCTTCCCTGCCGCCGGAAGTGAAATGGCTGTAAAATCTGCGTGAGTGCGATGTGAGCCGCAATCGTGTCCAGATCATCGAATCTGGGCGATGATTGTGGCTTTCGCGGCCATTTGGAATATCTTTTTCGTCTAATACACTGCTGAAAAATCAGCGATATTTCTTATGCCGGACCGGGAAACGCCGGCGGCTCACCACCCTCGAACCGCGACCCGACGTATCTGGACGGTCTATTGTCTGCCGGGCGACGTTGCAAGAAACGCGCCCGCCATTCCAGGAGAGCCTGCCATGCGCAAGCTTGTTGTTTCGGCTGCTGTAGCCACCTTCCTCGCCACCGGTTCAATGGCCTTCGCTGCCGTTCACCACACCACCGGCAACATCAAAACGTTCGACGCCGCGGCCAAGAGCCTGGTCCTTCAGGACGGTACGACCTTCCAGCTTGCGAAGACCTTCAAGGATCCTGGCCTGAAGGTCGGCGAGAAGGTAACCGTCTCGTGGGATATGAGTGGCAAGAACAAGGTTGCTGAATCGGCGATGGCCGCGAAGTAACCGTCCAACCGGCGGCAGCGACGGGGTCAGGCCATAAAGGCTTGGCCCCGACGTTTTTGCTGGATCGCCGTTTATCTGGACCAGTACAAACCCGAATTTTCAACCGATGCGCGCAACAAAACCCGATCAGCCGTGTTATGCTTTCGTCTCATTCAAAACGAGGAGAGGAGAAACCCATGAAAGAGTTCCATTGCGGGTCGCTCGTCCCCGGCTGCGAATGGCACACGCGTGCCGAAGAGGAAGCCGAAGTGATGCGCCGGGCCGTCGAACACATGCGTGAAACCCATGGCGAGACCGTGATTCGCGAAACCATGGTCGAGGCCATTCGCTCCCGCATCGAGAAAACCCGCGACGCAGCCTGAGAATTCAGGTGAAGGCGGCCTGCGAATAGCGTTTTCCTGCGCTCCCGGTGCTCATGTACCAAATGTACACTCCGCTCCGGTTCTCTCGGCTCGTCCGGACCTGAATTCCGCGTTCCTAATCCGGCTTCAGTTCCCTGGCGGCGCGCTTAAGCAGCGCGTCGCGCTCAAGGATAAAGCCCGACTCGATCCAGTCTTTCTCAAGCCGCTTCAACAACGCACCAAGCTTCGGACCGGGTGCAGCGCCAAGCGCAGTGATATCGGCGCCCTTGATCGGGAAAACGGGCTTCTGCCATTTCCCGGTAAAACCGAGCAGGCGTGAGAAGCCGCCTGCTTGCAGCAGCGCCGAAGTGTCTTCGACGGCGCGTGCCCGCGCGGTTGCCAGCGAAAGCCGCAGCCGATCCGCAAAGACCTGCGGATCGCCGAGATAGAGCAGCTTGGCAAGCGTGCCTTCGGTGGTCGCTGGGTCGAGCGCCGGCCTCAGCGCCCAGCGTTCCATCCGGTTGGTTTCTGCGATCGAGAATTTCAGCCTTTCGGCAAGCGCCTTCATGCGGGCGGCATCGGGCGGCACCATGGCCTGCAATCTCAGGATCGGGTCCGGCGCCCAGCCGAAATCGGCCTCGGCCCGAACCAGCGCATGAATGGCGTCGATGCCCCATTTCTCGCTTTCGGGCAGCACGCGCGACAGAACGCCGGCCTGCCGCATCCACAACAGCGCCCGCGACGGATCTGGCGCTGCCAGGAGCTTTTTCAGTTCCGCCCATACGCGCTCGGCCGACAGCCGGTCGAGTCCTTCCTTCAGCCGTGCGCAGGCCTTGAGGCCATCGGCATCGGGACGACCGTCGCCATACCAGGCAAAGAAGCGGAAGAAGCGCAGGATGCGCAAATAGTCTTCGCGGATGCGCGCTTCGGCATCGCCGATGAAGCGCAGGCGGCGTGCGGCGATGTCGGCAAGCCCGCCGACCAGATCGACGACAGTGCCGTCGGCTTCCGCATAGAGCGCGTTGATGGTGAAGTCGCGCCGCTCGGCATCCGCCTTCCAGTCACGCCCGAATGAAACCCTGGCGTGACGGCCATCGGTCTCGATATCGGCGCGCAGCGTCGTCACCTCGAACGGCCTTCCGCCAGCGACTACCGTGACGGTGCCGTGTTCGATGCCGGTCGGGACAGCCTTGAAGCCGGCTCTTTCGGCCCGCCGAACCGTTTCCTCCGGCAAGGTGGTGGCGGCGATATCGACATCGGCGACGCTCTGGCCAAGCAACGCATTGCGCACCGCACCGCCGGCAACGCGCGCAGTCTCGCCACCTTCGGCAAGCACGGCCAGCAGGCGCTGGAGATGCCTGTCCTCAAGCCAGTCGGCCCGCCCGGCTATCGTCACCGTCTCGCTCACGCATAAAGCCTTTCATAGAGCGTGCGGATAATGCCTGCCGTCACGCCCCAGATGCGTTGGCCGTCATAAGGCATTTCATAGAACATCCATTCGAGGTCGTTCCACATGCGGCTGCCTTTCTGGTGGTTGGCCGGGTCCATGAGGAAGCGCAACGGCACCTCGAAGGCCGCATCGACCTCGTCGGGATTGAGATGAAGGTGGAAGCCGGGCTTCACCACCGACAGAACCGGCGCGATGCGATAGCCGGTGCCTGACACATAGTCCGGCATGCGCCCGACAACATCGATATAGCCATTGTCGAGCCCGATCTCCTCGGCGGTTTCGCGCAGCGCCGTGAATTCGGGCGATGGATCGCTCGCATCGATGCGTCCGCCCGGAAACGCCACTTGCCCGGTGTGGCTGCGCAGCGTTTCGGCACGCTTGGTCAGGATCACGGTGGCTTCCGAGCCATGATCGACGACGGGAATGAGCACGGCAGCGCCACGCAACTTGTCACGATTCACCAAAAGGCGCGGATGGCCCGGATTGAAACGGTGGTCGCCATAGTCGGGCTGGTCGCCTTCCGGCGCGCTTTGCCGGGCTGCGCGCATGCGGAAAACCTCGGCGGAAAAAGGTGCAGGTTCAGCCATGACCGTCAGGCGCTCAACTTCTTCAAAGCATCGGCAGGCATGATCGGATAGACCTCGCCGCGCGAGCGTATGGCAAACATCGTTTGACCGTCGATCTCGATCTCTTCGCCATGTTCGACCAGTTCGTACATCACCGGGCGCGCCACCAGCGCTTCCAGCCGCCCGCGCACCAGCACATAGGGCTTCAGGCCGCCGGTTTCACTTTCATCGACAAAGCGCAGCGGATGGCCGGGCCCCGTCTCGACGACATCGCCGACATTGGTGCGGAAGGTCACCGCCTGTTCGGCGCCCTGCCCTGCCACATTGACCTCGACGGCAATGAACGGCGCATCGACGACACGGATGCCGACCCGCTCCACCGGCGTGACGAGATAGGTCTTGCCGTCCTCGTCCTTGCGCAACACGGTCGAAAACAGTTGCACCAGCGTCATGCGGCCGATCGGCGTTCCCATGTAGAACCATGTGCCGTCCTGCCTGATTTCCATGTCGAGGTCGCCGCAGAAGGCCGGATTCCAGCGCTCGACCGGCGGCAACCCCTTGCCGGCACGCGTTGCGCGCGAGATCAGCGCTTCCAGTCCGCGCGCGTCGGCTGCGCTTGCAAGGCTTGCTTCACGATGTTCGGAGGCGTCCGTCATGGTCACGAAATAGTCACTGTTGTTGCGCTTGTCAGCCTAGGCCTGTGAATTAGACTCTGTATGTGGTTTAGACTCCTATCGCTTGCCGCGCGAGATCGAATCGCAGCCGAATGAGGACGGCGCAGCCGTCTCCAGCATAAGGATCGAGGCACTATGAGCGTTATCGTCAAGGAAAGCCCGGTCAGCGAAAAGGACATGGTTGAACAGGCCGAAAAGGCGCTGGCCGACATTTCGCGGGTGCGCGACGGCATCGGACGGGTCATTTTCGGCCAGGAAAGCGTCGTGGAACGCACGCTGGTGGCCTTGCTTGCCGGCGGCCACGCGCTTCTGGTCGGCGTGCCGGGCCTTGCCAAGACCAAGCTTGTCGAAACGCTCGGCATCGTGCTTGGCCTCGACGCCCGCCGCATCCAGTTCACGCCGGACCTGATGCCGTCCGATATACTCGGTTCCGAAGTGATGGAGCAGGACGAGAGCGGCAAGCGCTCATTCCGCTTCATTTCAGGCCCGATCTTCGCCCAGTTGCTGATGGCCGACGAAATCAACCGCGCTTCGCCGCGCACCCAGTCGGCGCTTTTGCAATCGATGCAGGAATACCATGTCACCGTTGCCGGTGCGCGCCACGACCTGCCCTCGCCCTTTCATGTGCTGGCGACGCAGAACCCGCTCGAGCAGGAAGGCACCTATCCGCTGCCGGAAGCCCAGCTCGACCGCTTCCTGATGCAGATCGACATCCTCTACCCCGAACTCGAAGCTGAACGGCGCATTCTGCTGGAAACCACCGGCGTCGACGAGGCGAAGGCGGCGAACGTGCTCACCCCGGAGCGGCTTAGGGAGATCCAGACGCTGATCCGCCGCATGCCGGTGCCCGAAAGCGTGGTCGAAGCGATCCTCAAGCTGGTCCGCTCGGCCCGCCCCGGCCAGGGCGACGCCGAGGCCGACAAGACAATTGCTTGGGGGCCAGGTCCGCGCGCCAGCCAGGCGCTGACGCTGTGCGCCCGCGCAAGGGCGCTTTATGACGGACGCCTTGCGCCCTCCATTGACGACGTGCGCGCCCTGGCCGAGCCTGTGTTGCAGCACCGCATGGCGCTGACCTTTGCCGCGCGCGCCGAGGGTATGAGCGTGCGCGACGCCGTGGCTAGGCTTGTGAAGGCGGTCTAGGACCAAGCGACATTCAGGGTTTGGAGCGTGGTATGAGCAAAAATCGACCAGTTCGAGAAGCGGAGCCGAAGGCGGTGTTATCCAGCGTTGAGGCTTCGCGACGTGGAAATGGGCGATTTCGGCAATATCCCTCCGGGACGCACCACACCCGAAACCTGAGTGTCGGTTGGTCCTAATGGCAAGAATCGGCGAAGCCCAGGCACCGGAGCAAGCGCGCGAAGCGCTGGCACGCGGCCGCCAGCGGGCATCGCTGGTGCCTGATCTGCTGGTCGAGGCCCGCCGCATCGTCAACACCGTGATCGCCGGCTGGCACGGCCGCCGCAGGCGCGGCATCGGTGAAAACTTCTGGCAGTTCCGCCCTTACGTCGAAGGCGAAGCGGTCAACCGCATCGACTGGCGCCGTTCCGCCCGCGACGACCACACCTATATACGCGACCGCGAATGGGAGGCCGCGCACACCGTATGGCTTTGGGCCGACGCCTCGCCCTCGATGCTGTACAAATCCGCGACCGCCACCGTCTCCAAGGAGTCGCGCGCGCTGGTGCTGGCTCTCGCCATGGCCGAGCTTCTGTCGCGCAGCGGCGAGCGCATCGCATGGCCGGGCCTGACCGATCCGTTCACCGCGCGCAACGGTGCCGAGCGCATCGCCTCGCATCTTTCCCATGCCGCGAAACTGCCTTCTAAGCCCGACCTCTCCGGCATCCGCCGCTTTTCCGACATCGTGCTGGTCAGCGACTTCCTCGATCCGGTCGAGGAAACCTTCGAATGGCTGGACGTGCTTTCCCGCCACGGCGTGCGCGCGCATCTGGTCGAGGTCGCCGACCCGGCCGAAGAGACCTTCCCCTATGCCGGGCGCACCGAGTTCACCGATCCGGAAACCGGTGAGAAACTGACCGCCGGACGCGCCGAAATGCTGGCCGAGGACTACCGCCGCCTCTATCTGGCGCGGCGCGAAGAGCTGGTGAGCCGCTGCAAGCGCATGGGCTGGAGCTTCACCACCAACCACACCGACCGCCTCGCCTCCGAGGCGCTGGTGCGCCTGCACATGGCGATGGCTGCCGACGGCATGCCGTCAGGAAGGGCGGTGGCATGAGCTGGCTGCCGCTTTCCTTCGGCGCGCCCATGGTGCTGTGGGGGCTGCTCGCGCTGCCGGTGATCTGGTGGCTGCTGCGCTTCACCCCACCCAAGCCACAGACCGAGGTGTTCCCGCCGCTGAAGATACTGGCGCGCGTTTTGAAGCGCGAGGAAACGCCGCAGCAAAGCCCGTGGTGGCTGACCCTGCTGCGCCTCCTGATGGCGGCGCTGATCGTGATGGCGCTGGCCGAGCCGGTGTTCAATCCGCGCGAGAAGCTGCCGACCGATGGCGCGGCATTGGCGATGGTCATCGATAATGACTGGGCCGCAGCGCCCGACTGGGACAAGCGCGTCGCCACCGCCGAACGGCTGATCGCCGACGCCGGCACGACGGGCGTTCCGGTCGTGCTGGCCTTCACCGCCGAAAAGCCAAATGCCGAGATCGGCCCGTTCGATGCGGGTGCGGCACTCGACAGGTTGCGCGCAACCAAGCCTCGTCCGATCCCGACCGATCGTCCCGCGGTCTATGCCCGCGTCGCCGAAACGCTGGCCACTCTGCCCGGCGCAAGCGTTGCGGTGCTGGCAGATGGATTGGCCGCAACCGGCGACGAAGCCGCCTTCGACACATTGCTGTCGCAGAACGCCGCCAATGTCGTGTGGGCAGTGCCGGACCGCATCGCCCCGATCGGCCTCATTGGCGCCGAGAATGAAATGGACGGCTTCTCACTCACCGCCATCCGCGCCGCTGGCAATCCAGGTCCGGGACAAGTCATCGCCGGCGCGTTCGACGACAAGGGCCGCCGCATTGCCGATGCGACGCTGACCTTCGCGCCGGGCGAGACAACGGCCACCGGCACTATGAAAGTGCCGTTCGAACTGCGCAACGATTTCGCCGCGATTGCGCTCGACGGCGAGCGCCATGCGGGTGCGGTGCGCGTGCTGGACGACAGCTCGAAGCGCCGCCGGGTCGGCCTGTTGTCGCAAGCGGAAGCCGATCAGGCGCAACCGCTTCTGTCGCCGCTCTACTACATCCGCCGCGCGCTGTTGCCGTTTGCCGATCTAGTCGAGCCGCAGAGTGCCGACCTCGCCGACGCCATTCCGCAGCTTCTGGACCAGAAGCCGGCCATGATCGTGATGGCCGATGTCGGCACCATCCCCGAACAGGCGCACGTCAAACTGGTCGATTGGGTCGAAAAAGGCGGCACGCTGGTGCGCTTTGCCGGATCGCGGCTTGCCGCCGCCAGTGCCGGCGATGATCTGTTGCCGGTGAGATTGCGCACCGGCGAGCGTTCGCTGGGCGGTGCATTGTCGTGGACGACGCCGCAACCGGTGACGGAATTTCCGGCGACCGGTCCGTTCGCCGATCTTGCACCGCCAAGCGAGGTAACGGTGAGCCGGCAGGTGCTGGCCGAGCCTTCCGCCGACATCGTTGACCGCACCTGGGCAAATCTCGCCGACGGCACGCCGCTGGTGACCGGCATGAGGAAGGGCAAGGGCACGGTCGTGCTGTTCCACATCACGCCGGAAGCGACGTGGTCGAACCTGCCGATTTCAGGCAGCTTCGTGGAGATGCTGTCACGCATCGTGCAATTGTCGCGCAACCAGGGCAGCGTCGCCGCCGCGAATGATCAGCCTGCCTCGGCGCTCGCGCCCTACCGCATGATCGCTGCCGACGGCGCGCTGGTGCCGCCGCCTGCCGACGCACGCCCGCTCGCCCCGCACGCCGCCAGCGCCGTCACGCTGGAAAATCCGCCCGGCCTTTATGGCTCGGAAGCTGGCGTCGTGGCGCACAACCTGTTGAACGCCGACAGCACCTTCACGCCGCTTGAGCAGCCGCAGGTTTCGGCCCCGGTGACCAACATCCAGTATGCCTTCGATGAATCGCATCATCTCAAGGGTTCGCTGGTCGCTGCCGCACTGGCGCTGATGGTGCTGGATACGCTGGCCGTGTTCTGGATGGGCGGCCTGTTTTCGCGCCGGCCCAAGCTGCGCGGTCGCGCTGCCACCGCCGCCATTCTGCTCGTCGCGCTCGGCGCGCTGGCCTTGCCCCTCGACAAGGCGCGCGCCGACGACGCCAAGCCCGACGATGCAATCTCGATCGAGGCGATTTCGACCACGCGGCTCGCCTATGTGATTACCGGCGAACCGGGGGTGGACGCCGTCAGCCGCGCCGGTCTCGAAGGCCTGACCCGCTTCCTGATCGAAAAGACGGCACTTGAGCCGGGCGAACCGGCGGGCGTTGACATCGCCAAGGACGAGCTGTCTTTCTACCCGCTGATCTACTGGCCGATCGACCCGGCAGCGCCGATGCCGACGGAAGCCGCCATCGCGCGCGTCGATGCCTATATGCAGCAGGGCGGAACGGTGCTGTTCGACACCCGCGACCAGTTCGCCAACGGCATCGGCGCGGATTCGGCAAGTCCGGCGACGGAAAGGTTGCGCGACATACTGAGCGGCCTCAACGTGCCGCCGCTGGAGCCTGTGCCAAGCGACCATGTGCTGACCAAGGCCTTCTACATCCTCCCCGAGTTTCCCGGCCGCTTCAACGGCAGCCCGCTGTGGGTCGAGGCCTCGCTCGATGCCTCCAATGCCGAGAACCGCCCGGTCAGGACCGGCGACGGCGTTTCGCCGATCATGATCACCGCCAATGATTTCGCCGGCGCATGGGCCATCGATTCCAGCGGCAATCCGCTGTTGCCGACGGTGCCGTCCGACCCGATGCAGCGGATTTATGCGCTGCGCGGCGGCGTCAACATCATGATGTACATGCTGACCGGCAACTACAAATCCGACCAGGTGCACGTGCCGATCCTGCTCGAGCGGCTGGGGCAGTGATAATGCGGTTGCAGCGCTCCCACCGCTTGACACCCCCCTCTGGCCTGCCGGCCATCTCCCCCTCAAGGGGGGAGATCAATCACTTCACCGCACCCGCTATATCTCCAACTTTTGAGATTGGCCGTGCGGTCGCAGCCAATTCAATCTCCCCACTTGAGGGGGAGATGGCCGGCAGGCCAGAGGGGGGTGAATCCAGCAGTATCCTTTACGAAGGAGCCTGCGTATGAACTGGTCGCTGTCCTTCGAACCGCTCCTGTCATGGCCACTGCTGGCGGCGGTCGTCGCGCCGCTGGCGCTGCTCGCGCTCGTCGGCCTGTGGCTGCGCCAGCGCGGCGGGTGGTTCCGCGCCGCCGCATTGGTGGCGCTTGCCGCAGCCCTGCTCAACCCGGTGCTGCTGGACGAGGAGCGSGAGCCACTCCAAAGCGTGGTCGCCGTCGTGGTCGACCGCAGCCAGAGCCAGGATATCGGCGAGCGCAGCAAGCAGACAGATGAGGCATTGGCAGGTCTGAAGGAGAGGCTGGCCCGCTTCAAGCAGTTCGACGTGCGCGTGGTCGAGACCGGCAACGCGGGTGCTGCCGGCGACCGCACCGAAACGCGGCTTTTCTCGGCACTGGAAAGCGCGGTGCGCGACGTGCCGCCGTCGCGCATTGCCGGCGCGGTGATGATCACCGACGGCCAGGTGCATGACGCGCCGGGTGCCGCACCTGAATTCAACGCGCCGCTGCACGCTCTCATCACGGGCGAGGAAAACGAGAAGGACCGCCGCATCCGCTTCGAGAAAGCGCCGCGCTTCGGCCTTGTCGGCAAGCCGCTCGACATGACCTATCGCGTCATCAGCACTGACCGGCAATCCGGTCCGGTCGAGGTGCGTGTTTCGGTCAACGGCGAGCAGGTCTCGGTAGAGCGTGCCTTTGTTGGCCAGGAAATGCCGCTGCAGGTCACCATTCCCAACGCCGGACGCAACATCATCGAGCTTGCCATTCCCAAGGAAGACGGCGAGCTCACCGAAACCAACAACCGCGCCATCGCGCTGGTGGACGGCATCCGCGAGAACCTGCGCGTGCTTCTTGTGTCGGGCGAACCGCACGCCGGCGAGCGCACGTGGCGCAACCTGCTGAAATCGGACGCCTCGGTCGATCTCGTCCACTTCACCATCCTGCGCCCGCCGGAAAAGCAGGACGGCACCCCGATCAACGAACTGTCGCTGATCGCCTTCCCGACGCGCGAACTGTTCGTCGAAAAGATCAGCGAGTTCGATCTCATCATCTTCGACCGCTACCAGCACCGCGACGTGCTGCCGATCCTCTATTACGACTACATCTCCGAATATGTCGAAAACGGCGGCGCGTTGCTGATCGCCGCCGGTCCCGAATATGCCGGCGAAAGCACCATCGCCAACACGCCGCTGATGGCAGCCCTTCCGGCGATGCCGACCGGCCAGGTGATCGACAAGGCGTTTTATCCGCGCCTGACCGACCTCGGCCAGCGCCATCCGGTGACGCGTGGGCTGGACGGCTCCGGCAGCGAGCCGCCGCGTTGGGGTCGGTGGTTCCGCACCATCGGCATCGAGAACCCCGAAGGCGAAGTGGTGATGAAGGGCGCCGACGACCAGCCGTTGCTTCTGCTTGACCGCAAGGGCGAAGGCCGCGTCGGCATGCTTTTGTCCGATCAGGGCTGGCTGTGGGCGCGCGGCTATGAAGGCGGCGGACCGCATGTGCAGCTCTACCGGCGTCTCGCGCACTGGCTGATGAAGGAGCCGGAACTCGAGGAAGAGCGGCTGACTGCCGACGGGCGCGGCATGGTGCTTGAAATCCGCCGCCAGACCATGAGCGACGACCCGGGCACGGCGCAGGTCATCACGCCATCCGGCAAGACGCTCGCGGTGAAGCTGGAAAAATCGGAGCCCGGCGTGTTCCTCGGCAGCGTCGAGGTCAGCGACATCGGGCTCTATCAGGTCGGCAACGGCAACCTTTCCGCCCTTGCCCATGTCGGCCCGGTCAACGCACCGGAATTCGCCGATGTCGTCTCGACGCCCGACAAGTTGCGGCCGGCAACCGAAGCGTCGGGCGGCAGCGTTCGCCGGCTGGCCAGCGCATCGCTGACGGGCGGCATCGCGATACCGTCGGTGGTGCCGGTCAGAGGCGGCGGCGAAGCTACCGGCAACGACTGGATCGGCTTCAGGACGACCGACGACAGCGTGCTCAAAGCGGTCAGCCAGGTGCCCCTGTTCGGCGGCTTCCTCGGTCTTGGCCTGCTGCTGCTTGCACTCGGCTCAATGTGGTATCGGGAAGGAAGATAGGGCAGTAGGGCAGTAGGGCAGTAGGGCAGTAGGGAATTGCAACGGCCTGAATGCCAACTAGGCAAGCTCATGCAGCGAAGCTGCTCACATATTGCCCTACTGCCGTATTCCCTTACTGCCTTCGCTATCCCCTACTCTTCAGGCTCCGTCGTGAACGTCAGCGGATAGCCGGCCGCCTTGCCGGCATCCGTGGCGCGAGTGGCCTTGGTCTCGGCAACGTCCTTGGTGAACACCGCAACCACACACACGCCGCGCTGGTGCGCCGTGATCATCACACGCTGCGCCTGGTCCGCATTGAGGCGGAACTCCGCCTTCAGCACCCGCACCACGAATTCGCGCGGCGTGTAGTCGTCGTTGAGCAGGATAACCTTGTAGAGCTTCGGCCGTTCGGTCTTGGGCCGCGTCTCAACGCGCGGCCTGACGGTCGGCTCGATGGTCGGACTGGATGGTGCCATGATGCCTTACTTCATCATCACCGGCGGCCAGTTCAAGGGTCCGCGTCCACCGCTCTAAGAGCAACATACGTCCAAGCTGGTGGCGCGCACCGGGAAATCCGATTCGAAATCAGGCCCTTCAGGCGCTTTCCTGAATCAGTCCGGTAACCTCTGTTACTTCCGCAACACCGCGCTCAGCACGTCGCGTATGCCGATCGAGCCGACGAAACGCGACTGTTCGTCGAACAGGGCAACAGGTGCCGTCTGCGAACGGTGCATGGCAAGCATCACTGTCTTGAGCGGTGTGCCGGGCGTTGCCCAGAACACTTGCGAAACTTCTTCCGGCTGCTTGTCGACATCGGCGCAGGACACCCACACCGCCGGATTGCCGTTGCGCTCCGCCGCGACGACGAGGTCGTTCTTGTCGAGCTTGAAGCGCGTGGTGGCGCGGCGGTCGAGCCACACCCAGCCGCCCCTGTCCTTTTCGAGCTCGCTCTTGGCGCGCATGACGTTCCATGCCGTAAGCACCGAAAGCGGGTTCACATTGGCGATGAAGTCGCGCACATATTCGTTGGCGGGACGAAGCACGATGTCTTCGGGCGCGCCCGTCTGCACGATGCGGCCGCCCTCCATGATGGTGATGTTGGTGCCGATCTTGAGCGCCTCTTCGAGATCGTGCGACACGAAGATGATCGTCTTCTTGAGTTCCGCCTGAAGCTGCAGCAACTCGTCCTGCAGCTTGGTGCGGATCAAGGGGTCGAGCGCCGAGAACGGCTCGTCCATCAAGAGGATCGGCGCTTCAGTGGCAAAGGCGCGCGCCAGCCCGACGCGCTGCTGCATGCCGCCGGAAAGTTCATGGGCATATTTCTTCGACCACTGGTCGAGGCCGACAAGCTTCAATTGCCGGGCAACGCGCTCGCGCCGCTCGGCATCAGGCACGCCCGCAAGCTCCAGCCCGAAGCCGACATTTTCCTCCACCGTGCGCCACGGCAACAGGCCGAACTGCTGGAACACCATTGCCACCTGCTTCTGGCGCAGGCGCCGCAAGGTGGAGTCGTCGCAACTGACGACATCGACGGTGCGGTCGCCGTCCTTGACCATGACCTGCCCGCGCGAGACGATGTTGAGCCGGTTGACGGCCCGCAGAAGCGTTGACTTGCCCGAACCGGAAAGGCCCATGAGGACAGAAATCTCACCCTCGTGGACGGTAAGGTTCGCGCCGGCACAGCCGAGCACGTTGCCCGTCTTTTCGAGGATCTCGGCGCGGGTGGCCCCCTTGTCGACCATGGCCAGCGCATTGCGCGTATCCGACCCGAAGACGATATCGACGTTCCTGAAATCGACGGCGATGGTCATTTTGCGCCTCCCGTGCGGACGCGGCTCATGCGGTCGAGGATGATCGCGACGATGACGATGGCAAGGCCGGCTTCGAGGCCGAGCGGGATATTGACCGAGTTCAGCGCCCGCACCACCGGCTTGCCGAGGCCGTTGGCGCCGATCAGCGCGGCGATGACCACCATCGACAGGCACAGCATGATGCATTGGGTGAGCCCTGCCATGATCGTCGGCAGCGCCGCCGGCAGTTCCACCTTCCATAGCAGTTGCCGCCTGGTCGCGCCGAAGGCCTCGCCGGCCTCGATCATCGGCTTCGGCACCGAAGTGATGCCAAGATAGGTGAGACGAATGGGGGCCGGCGCTGCGAAGATCACGGTGACGATCAGGCCGGGCGCAATGCCAAGGCCGAACAGGATCAGAACCGGAATGAGATAGACGAAGGTCGGCATCGTCTGCATCAGGTCGAGGATCGGTTGCAGGAAGCGGTAGCCGCGCTCGTTATGCGCGGCCCAGATGCCGACCGGAACGCCGATGGCCATCGAAGCTGCGGCAGCGCCCACCACCAGCACCAGCGTCTCGACCGTATCCTTCCAGAGCCCCTGGTTGATGATGAAGGCTAGGCCGATGGCAACGGCGATGGCGAGTTTCCACGAACGTTGCAGCCACCACGCAAGCGCCGCGATCAAAAGCACGACGATGAAGGGCGGCACCCACAACAGGATGTTGATGAGGCCCTGCAGGACGAAGGTCACGCCATTGGCGATCGCGTCGAAGAACCACTCGAAATTCGTTGTCAGGAAAGTGAAGAACGACTTTCCCCACTGCCCGATCGGAATCTTGAAACTGGCGATCAATGCCGAGACCGGATCCATGCACCCCTCCTGTGCCTGTCACGAGAACGGCGGCCAAACGCACGTGGTTTGGCCGCCGTCGAAATCCGTCAGAGGATGAACCGGGATATCAAAGGCCCAGCGCCGACTTGACCGCGGCGGTGGCGTCGCCGCCATCGAAGGCCGTCACGCCGTTCAGCCACGGCGTGATCGCATCCGGATTGGCCTTGAGCCATGCGGTTGCGGCTGCCTTCGGCTCGGCGCTGTCGTTGAGGATCGAGCCCATGATCTCGTTTTCCATCTTGAGCGAGAAGACGAGGTTCTTCAGGAACACGCCCATGTTCGGGCATTCGGTGGTGTAGCCGGCGCGCACATTGGTGTGCACCGTGGCGCCGCCGAAGTTCGGGCCGAACACCTCGTCGCCGCCTTCAAGATACTTCATTTCGATGTTGGCGTTCATCGGATGCGGCTCCCAGCCCAGGAACACCACGTCCTCCTTGGAGGGCACAGCCTTCTGCACGGCGGCCAGCATGCCGGCCTCCGAGCTTTCCACCAGTTCGAAACCGGCGAGGTCGAACTTGTTGGCCGAGATCATGTCGAGGATCAGGCGGTTGCCGTCATTGCCGGCCTCGATGCCGTAGATCTTGTTGCCGAGCTTGTCCTTGAACTTGGCGATGTCCTGGAAGCTCTTCAGCCCGGCATCATAGGTGTAGCTCGGCACGGCGAGCGTATACTTCGCGCCTTCGAGGTTGGTGACGATGTCCTCGACCGACTTGTCATCGAGATACGGCTTGATGTCGGCTTCCATGGTCGGCATCCAGTTGCCGAGGAAGACGTCGATGTCCTTGTTCTTGAGCGAGGTGTAGGTCACCGGCACCGACAAGACCTGCACGTCCGGCGCATAGCCGAGCGCCTCCAGGATGACGGAAGTCGTGGCGGTCGTCGCCGTGATGTCGGTCCAGCCGACGTCGGCGAAGTGCACGGTCTTGCAGCTTTCGGGTTCGGCAGCGAATGCCCCCGTGCTGACGACCGCCGCCAAAGCAAAAGAAACGGCGAATGATTTCAAAGCCGGCATAAATTTTCTCCCATTGTGGCTGTTTGCGACGCTTGAGGCGCGCAATTTTGAATTTCTTGTTGAGCCAAACACCATTTTCGTTTGGTTTCAAGCACTAACACATGGCAAGCGGCGGCGCGGAATAGCCTTGGAGCGACATCGCAGCGTTTTCCGGTGGAAGCCAGCGCCGTGCCACTCCCTTCGCTGGCCGCTTGGGCTTAAAGAGTGCCGATGGCCAAGCTCTATTTCAACTACGCAACGATGAACGCGGGCAAGACGACGATGCTCTTGCAGGCAGCGTACAACTACCGCGAGAATGGCATGACCACCATGCTGTTCGTCGCCGGCCACTACCGCAAGGGCGATACAGGGCAGATTTCATCGCGCATCGGGCTTGAGGCCGAGGCCGAGATGTTTCGCGAAGGCGACGACCTGTTCGCCCGCATCGCCGCCCACCACGAGCACACCACTGTCCACTGCGTCTTCGTCGATGAAGCGCAGTTCCTCGACGAAGAGCAGGTCTGGCAACTGGCAAGGGTGGCCGACCGGCTGAAAATACCGGTGATGTGCTACGGCCTGCGCACCGATTTCCAGGGCAACCTGTTTTCCGGTTCGCGCGCGCTTCTGGCCTTGGCCGACGACCTGCGCGAAGTGCGCACCATCTGCCGCTGCGGCCGCAAGGCGACGATGGTGGTGCGCCTTGGGCCCGACGGCAAGGTCGCCAAGCAGGGCGAGCAGGTTGCCATCGGCAAGGACATCTATGTCTCGCTGTGCCGCCGCCATTGGGAGGAAGAAATGGGCCGCATCGCGCCCGACGACTTCATCGGCTTTGCCGGCTGACCGGATTCATTTTCCGAGAATTTTCACCTAACCTATTGGTTGGAAATTATATTCCGGTGCGGCGTGCAATTTGCCAGCTACGCGCCTATATAAGATTCTCTCGCTATGTTCGCGGCGCTCTCTCGTTGAGCCCGGATCATTTTCCACGCAAACACCAGAAGGAAGAAGGCAAATCATTGCAGGTTCTCGTTCGTGACAACAATGTCGAGCAGGCCCTCCGGGTCCTGAAAAAGAAATTGCAGCGCGAAGGCGTGTTCCGCGAAATGAAGGCGCGGCGCGCTTACGAAAAGCCGTCCGAACGCCGCGGCCGCGAAAAGGCCGAAGCTGTCCGCCGCACCCGCAAGGCCGCACGCAAGCTGGCCATCCGCGAAGGCCTCATCGCCGGCCCTGCCAAGAAGCCAAGGCCCGAGCGCAAGCCGGCCGGCCGTCCAGAATCGGCGGCATCGTAGGCAGCCTTACAACTCCGGAAACACCACGAGGCGAATTCATTTACCGCCTCGTGGTGTTTTTGCATTCAGCGCAGGCCTTCGCGCCTTCCCATACAGTTGAGCGCCACCTATATTCGCCGCTGCTCGCGAAACGCGAACCACGCCGAATCTGGAGGCCCCGATGGCGACGTTGCAGAATTTCGACGCTGAAATTGCCAAGACCAAGCAGGTCGTCGAGGACATGCGCTCGAAGATCGAGCAATCCGGCACGGTGCTTGAGACCTTGGCCGAAGCCGACAAGAAGATCGGCGATGCGAACTTCGACATCGAGAATGCCCGCATCCAGGACGTGCTCAACCAGCAGAAGGTGATGGAAGGCAACATCGCCGACCTCATCATCGGCCTCGAAGACGCCACCAACGTGTTTGGCGCCGAGTTCGAGAGCATGAAGAACTACACCGGCTGGGAAAAATTCATCGGCATCTTCTCCAAGCAGCGCCAGCAGCGCATGCGTTCCGACCGCGTGCGCAACATGTCGCTGGCCGGAAATCTGCAGGAACTGCTCACCAAGTCCGACACCATCGTCGGCATCCTGAAGGCGCAAAAGCAGGTGCTCGACACCCGCTACAAGACCTCCGAGACCAGCCTTGGCCAGGTGATCGAACGGCGCAAGTCGACCATCGAGACCCTCACCGCCACGCAAAAGCGCATCGAGGAACTGAACCCGCTGCTGCTCGACATCGAAAACAGGATTGCGGCCTCGACCAGCCAGACCGAGCGCACCAAGCTCGAAGGCGAGCGCTCCAAGCTGGCGACGGAATACAACGAGAAGCAGGCCAAGGAGCAGGAACTCCTCGCCGAGAGCCAGACGCTGGAACGCTACACCTCGATGTTCCAGACCTTCGTCGATTCGCTCAACAACCAGATCGCCGCGCAGGCGACGCTGATCAACAAGCTCACCATCGACACCGAACAGCGCATCGTCCTCTACAAGGCGCTGGAAGATTCGTTGAAGACAGCTGCCCAGCAGGACGTCGCCCACAAGATCAACACGCTTGGCTCGAAGGTCGACACCACCGCCGAGGAAACGATGGCCGGCATCGGTGCGGCCTCGCAAAAGCACATCGGCGACCTTCTCGAACTGCACGAGAAGAACATGGTGGCATCCGCCGACATCCAGCGCCGCAAGAAGCTGGCCGACGACGCCTTCGCCCGCCGCTTCGACGACGTGCTGAAGAAGCACAACGCCTCGAACTACGTGCAGTCGTAAGATTTGAGTACGGTCGTCTCCGTGCAGCCTATTACACCCCCCTCTGGCCTGCCGGCCATCTCCCCCTCAAGGGGGGAGATCAGCGGCTCGCGCCTCAGCATTCTTCGTTCCAAAATTGGCGGAAACGACGGATATCGCCAATCTCCCCCCTTGAGGGGGAGATGGCCGTCAGGCCAGAGGGGGGTGCCAAGGGATTTTAGCAAGGTCGCCTCATGAGCGCCGAAACCGACGCCGCCGAGCGCTACTTCTCCTCGATCGCCGCAGCGCTTGGCGGGCTCGAAGTGTTCATGCGCGACGACCGCTCGCCGCTCTACCGGCACGGTATCGTCGCCCGGATCGTCGCCGAATACTTAACGCGGCTGGAGAAGTCCTTTTCCTGCTGGCGCAACCGCCTCGGGTTCCAGGAAACGTTTCGCATCTCGCGCGCCGAAAGCGGCTATCCGGTGTTCCAGAACCTGCTCGAACTGGAAAACGACCGCCGCCAGGCAGACCAGCGGTTGGCCAACATTCCGGCACCCGACGAACTGCGCGCCGAAATGGCCGACTTCATCCTGCGCCGCAAGGAGTTTCCCAAGGCGCTGCAGAAGTCGATGGCCGAGCGGCTTTATCTGGAGGACGTGAAGAGCGAGGAGACGTTCGGCCCCTTCTCGCTCTCCGAAACGGTCAAGGTCTCGGTCAACCCGAAGTCCGGCCTGCCCTATTATCTCGTCCACTGGGCCGCGTTCGACGGCGCCGCCAACCTGCCGGTGGTCTATATGGTCACGGTGGAGGATTCGACCGAGGCCATGGTGCGCCAGCTTGTGATCAAGGACGGCAAGCTGAACGAGAAGGTGGATATCCCGCTGCCGGTGGAAGGCCTGCTCAATCCCGAACTGGCGCACAAGTTCGATGATTTCACCGAAAAGAACTCTGCCTATTCGCTGGCGCCGATGACCATTGCCGTCAATCTCGACCGCGACTTCGAGACACTGCACCCCAAGCAGTTGCGCCGCGTGGTGCTGGGGCCGTTCTATACGGCCGGCATCACCGAGAACAATTCGACCGTCAGCGAGGTTCTGGCCAAGGTGCGCAAGCCGGAAAACGCCTGGCTGCTCACATGGACCATCCAGGAAGTTTACTCCAAGGGCGAGAAGCCGGGCCGCAAGGGGCTGTTCTCCAGCGAAAAGACCACGCAGGAATTCTTCATCAACACCGACGACCTTGAAGCGACACGGCAGGGCGTATCGAGCTACGAGAACCACGCGCTGGTGCCGCACGAAGCCTATCAGGCGCTCTACGCCGCCGGCGAAGTGCAGAAGGTGTTTTCCGGCTACAAGGTCCACATTCTGTCCAACGGACAGGTGATTTCGGATGTGTGAGTGCGCGTGGGCGGCCCCTCACCCCTACCCTCTCCCCGCAAGCAGGGAGAGGGAGTCGCCGACGTCGAAGCCTCCATCTCCCCGTTTTTCACGGGGAGAGGGTAGGGGTGAGGGGCAGCGCGACAAGTCCAAGCAGCAGCGGAGCGCATGACATGGACACCGGCCTGACCACCATCCCGGAAGCCGATATCGAAAAGCATCGCGCAACCGCGCAGAGCTTCATCACCCGCATCGTGGTGCTGGAAGACCCGTCTAGCTCCTCCGGTACGGCACTGGCCGGCACCAACCGCCGCTTCGTTTCCACCGTCTCGACCGGCTCGGTGCGCCGCACCCGCGAAGTCGAGTTCACCAAGACGGTCGGCGCGGTCCATCCGGACGACCAGTTGCTTACCATCCCGCAGCACACGCTGCTCTACCGTGCCCGCCGCGGCATCGCGATTGCGCTGGCCGTCTCGGATGTGTTCGCACAGAACTCGGACCTCGAAAGCCTGCGGGCGGAAAACACCCGCGCGCCATTGCAGGGCGACCAGGCCAACAGCTTCAAGAAGCTGCTTTCTGCTTCCGCCTATGTCGCCGCCTTCAGTTTCGCAGCCTACCTCGCCCAGTTGATCGACGGCGACGGCGAAGCGCCGAACGACGTCGCCGAACCGGACTTCCTGTTCGACACGCCGCAGGACGCGGTGAAGTCCATCATCGCGGGCCTGGACAGCGCCATTGCCGGCTCGAAGGACGATGCCGACCTCACCACGCGCGCCAAGGCGTTCGCCCGCGTCGCCATCGACGGGCTGCTGCAGCGCAAGGGCCGCTTCGACGGCACGCTCGGCCCGTTCGAAAATACGCATATCCGCATCGACGCCGACGACTTCACGCTCGATGGCTTCGATGTTGCCCCAGGCAAGCGCTCCAAGCCTTTGGTCATGACCTTCAAGAAGCCGGAAGAGGTCGTCGGCAACCACATCGCCAAATACCAGTCGATGAAGCTGGCCAAGATGCTGATGGCCTATGACTTCGACCGCCAGATGAACCCGTTCGTTGAACTCGGCGGTTTCCTGTTCACCTTCATCGGCGACGGCGCGCCCGGCACCGGCAAGACAACGCTGATCCAGATGATCGCCGGCCTCGTCAACGGTTATTGCCAGGTCGCGGGCTATCCCTTCGTCTACGAGAATTTCGGCGTCGACCAGATCTCGTCCTACCAGGGCAAGTCGGGCCAGAACTGCCGCCAGTTCATCAACAATGTCTTGAACCCGCGCGCCATCGCGTTCGGCACCATCGACGACATCGACCAGGTGGCGGCGCGCCGTTCAGATGACCGTGCCTCGGCCGGCCAGCAGGAAATCACCGGCGTTTTGATGGACGCCTTTGCCGGCGCCTCGACTGTCGTGCGCGGCAATTGCTCGTTCGGCATGTTCTCCAACTATCCCGAGAACGTCGACGATGCGCTGCGCCAGCGCGCCGGCGCGCGCTGGCTGGTGGACGGGCCGCAGACGCGCAACGACTACATTGATATTTTCGTGCTTCTTGCTGGAAAGAATCACAAAATCCCGCTTGGCGAGCATGACCTTTATGCAGCGCAGGAAATCCAGCGCGCGGTAGCCGATGCCTATGAAGGCCACGACAAGCCGCAGGAAGACGGCCTGATGAAGGTCTATGAGCGCTTCATGAAGGAGAATGGCGAGCCGAAGACGCTGGCCGATGTCGGCGACTACTTGCACCGCATCAAGCAGGCCGAGCCGCGCTTTACCGGCCGCGCCATCAAGAACGTCACCGACGCCATCAAGATGCGCGCCATGGACATCGAGCTGCCGGACGACTGGTTCGCCACGCCCGACGCCTTCATGCGCAAGACCTACGATGAGAAGAAGGCGATGATCGAGGAACTGCGCGGTCCGTTCTCGATGGACATGGTGGTGCAGGAAATCAACCGCTACGCCGACTCCGAATTCCGTTACTCGGACAAGTCCGACGACTCCGCCGTCGAGAAGCTTTTGCGCGACGCCCGCCTGCGCGAACGCGCCGTGCGCGAGATGGAGGAGTTGAAGAAAAAGGGGCTGTGGAATGCGTAGTGCCACCTGCCCCGGATTCCGGAAGGCCTCGACCTGATGTCCTCCAAGTTCCCCCTTCTGCGCGACAATGCGCTGATCTACGGCCGCCTGCTGCCGGTCGAGGAGCCGCATCTGATCGAGCGCTACAACAAGGCGTTGAAGGCGTTCGGGTTGAAGGCGACGAAGCTGAAAAGCTTCGAGATCGACCGCACCGGCTTTTCCCCGCAAATTGCGGAAGAGTGCGAGGACTACGACTATCTCGATCCGAACGGCATCAACCGCCGCTTCATCATCCTCACTCCCGGCCAGCGCGACCTGCCGGTGGTGCACACGGCCTTCTCCAACACCTCACAACTGATGTTCGAGTTCATGTCGAAGAACCAGCGCGCCATCGATGCGCTGACCATCAAGGACGTGATCTACGGCGAGATCGAGGATTCGGTCTCCAAGGTCGAGGACATCGAGGACCTGTTGTCGATCAACCAGGTCGAGTTCCGCGTGCTATCGGCGGAGGACGTGCTAGGCAAGGCGGCTGAGCTTGGCAAGCTGGTCGACCGCTTGAAGCAGGAGCCGGATGCCTGGCGCGACGACAAGATGCTCGAACAGATGGTGGAACTGGCCAAGGTGTGCGGCGACATCCGCGAAAACACCCTTGTGCCGGACCAGGTGATTTTCCGCCACAACGCTTATTGGACCAGCCATTTCGGCGGGCTCTACGTGTTCGTCGATCCCGACGCGACCACCGTCATCGGCGATCCGGCGGCGCCCGGCTTCCGCCGCTCGCGGCCCTGGCAGGTCAGCTACCTGTCGATCCACGATGCCGACAAGGTGTTCCGCTTCCTGGCGGGCACGGGGCGCATCGAACTGCCGCGCGCCTCGTGGATCGAATCCTCCGGCTATCTGGAACACCGCGCCGAAATGGTGGTGCGCAGCCTGATCCGCGAGGCTGAGCCAAAGCGCAATCTCTCCGATACGGACAAGGTCTGGCTGCAGACCTGGATGCACAGCAACGCCGACATGATCAACCGCGACGGCAACTTCCCCTTCCTCAACGCGGCCAAGCGCGAGATCAGGCAGGTCGGGCAGTTGAGGCTGGAAGATGTCTTTCCCCAGCAGCGCTTTCTGGTGGTGCGCGCCAAGCCCGACCACCCCGATGCATGGCTGACCAACCGGCTGATCTCGGACTTCGTTCCATCGGATTTCGTCTCGCGCTATGTCTTCAACAAGCAGGGCTTCTACAAGGACTACGAGGGTTTCAGCCAACCCTGGCGCGAGCATGTTGTGGACATTCTCAAAACCACATACTTGAAGGACAAGGTGGCGTTTCGCACGCGCCTCTACGGTCTGACCGATTGAACCGATGCGAGGTGAAACGTCATGCTTGATCCGATCGTGAACTTCGTCACCAAGGTGTTCCAGCTCGTCGGCCGGGGCATCGGCTTCGTCATCGGCATCATCCTGTGGCCATTCATGTGGGCGGGCCGCTGGTACAATCAGCGCGGCTGGACGCTTAAGGCGATCGTGGGCGCAGCGCTGATCGTCATCATCGGCCTCTACGCCTATTTCTTCTACGTCACCCAGTGGTGGACGAACTTCAATCCCGACTACCCCAACGCCTTGGCGGCCGAGACAAGCAAGACGCTAGCCGGCGACCCGGTGGTGCCCAACGTGGCCAACAGTTCCGCCACCACCTCGCAGGCCAGCAGCGCAGCCACCACGACCGCGCAGGCGCCGCAAAGCTGCAAGCCTTCGGCCATCGCAGCCGTCTCCGCCGACCTGATCGACTTCAACGTCAACCAGAACGCCTGGATTTCGTCGATGGTCATCTCGAAGATCGGCCTGTTCGGCATCGAATGGCGGCGTACGCCCTTCTTCGACAACAAGGCAGCCTTCCAGCTCGGCATCAACCAGGTCATGCGCCGCACCACCACCGAACTGGTCGATACGCTGGGCCGCGTGCGGGGCACTTCGCAGATCGACCAGAACCTGCAGGACGCCCGCACCGCGCTCGCCTGGAACGAGGATGCCTGGTATGTCGGCTGGCGCGGCCCGACCCGCCCGACGCCCAGCGTCTACCGCGAGGCAATCGGCAAGCTGCGCGGCTTCAATTCCAGCCTTGAAAAATGCCAGGCGACCTTCGACGCCCGCGCCGACAATCTGATGCAGTTCCTCGACCGCATCGCCAGCGACATCGGCTCCACCTCCGATATCCTGCGCGCCCGCATCGAGGCGTCGGACGCCGGCTGGTTCGACCTGCGCGCCGACGACCGCTTCTGGTTCGCCTATGGCCAGCTTTATGCCTATTACGGCGTGCTGGTGGCGGCGCGCTCCGACTTCGCGGCCATCATCGCCGAACGTAACCTGACGGCACTTTGGACGCGCATGGAGCAGCAGTTGCGCAACTCGCTCGACGTGCAGCCGTGGATCATCTCCAACGGCAACGAGTCGAGCGCCTTCTTCCCCTCGCATCTTGCCACGATGGGCTTCAACCTGTTGCAGGTGCGGTCCAATATCGTGGAGTTGAGGTCGGTGCTGGATCGCTGATCCGGCACTTATGCCGTTGCGACATGCTGTCGTTTTCCGCGCATCCCGCGCCTGTTTTGGGATGGCGGCGAAAGTGCGGTCGCGCTTCTATGCGCGACCCCTCGACAACACCCTCAGCCGACGACATCTAAAACGGGAATTGAGCCATGGCGGAAGTAAAGAGCGACATCTCGATAGCGCGCGCAGCGAAGAAGAAGCCGATCCAGGAGATTGGCGCGAAGATCGGCATCCCGAGCGAGCATTTGCTGCCGTACGGGCATGACAAGGCCAAGGTCTCGGCCGACTTCATCAAGTCGGTGCAGAAGAACAAGGACGGCAAGCTGATCCTGGTTACGGCGATCAACCCGACGCCTGCGGGCGAAGGCAAGACGACGACGNGGGCATGACAAGGCCAAGGTCTCGGCCGACTTCATCAAGTCGGTGCAGAAGAACAAGGACGGCAAGCTGATCCTGGTTACGGCGATCAACCCGACGCCTGCGGGCGAAGGCAAGACGACGACGACGGTTGGCCTGGGCGACGGCTTGAACCGCATCGGCAAGAAGGCGGTGATCTGCATTCGCGAAGCCTCGCTTGGTCCGAACTTCGGCATGAAGGGTGGCGCTGCCGGTGGCGGCTATGCCCAGGTCGTGCCGATGGACGACATGAACCTGCACTTCACCGGCGACTTCCACGCCATCACGAGTGCGCACAACCTTCTGTCGGCTTTGCTCGACAACCACATCTACTGGGGCAACGAGCTCGGCATCGACACCCGCCGCGTGGTGTGGCGCCGCGTCATGGACATGAACGACCGGGCGCTGCGCGAGATCGTGGTGTCGCTGGGCGGCGTCGCCAACGGCTATCCGCGCGAGGCCGGCTTCGACATCACCGTNGTCATGGACATGAACGACCGGGCGCTGCGCGAGATCGTGGTGTCGCTGGGCGGCGTCGCCAACGGCTATCCGCGCGAGGCCGGCTTCGACATCACCGTCGCTTCGGAAGTGATGGCGATCCTGTGCCTTGCCAAGGACCTGAAGGACCTGGAAAAGCGGCTTGGCGACATCATCGTTGCCTACCGCCGCGACAAGAGCCCGGTGTTTGCGCGTGAACTGAAGGCSCAYCGCGCCATGGCGGTTCTKYTGAAGGACGCCATCCAGCCGAACCTGGTGCAGACGCTCGAGAACAACCCGGCCTTCGTGCATGGCGGCCCGTTCGCCAACATCGCGCATGGCTGCAACTCGGTGATGGCCACCACCACCGCCTTGAAGCTCGGCGACTATGTCGTGACCGAGGCCGGCTTCGGCGCTGATCTCGGCGCCGAGAAGTTCTTCGACATCAAGTGCCGCAAGGCTGGCTTGAAGCCTGCCGCCGCCGTCATCGTGGCCACTGTCCGCGCCATGAAGATGAATGGCGGGGTGAAGAAGGAGGACCTCGGGCCCGAGAATGTCGATGCGGTGAAGAAGGGTTGCCCCAACCTTGGCCGCCACATCGAGAACGTGCACCAGTTCGGCGTTCCGGTGGTGGTTGCGATCAACCACTTCTATTCCGACACCGAWGCCGAGATCGARGCGCTGAAGGCCTATGTCAAGGAGCAGGGTGCGGAAGCGATCCTGTGCAAGCACTGGGCGCATGGCTCGGCCGGCATCGAGGAGCTTGCGAAGAAGGTGGTCGAGATCGCCGAGGG
>NZ_LMFV01000061.1:0-26730 GCF_001427285.1 Mesorhizobium sp. Root552 | reverse complement strand
ACGGCGACGACCTTGGCCTGTTCGACAAGATCGACACCATCGTCAAGCGCATCTACCGCGGTTCGGAGGCGATTGCCGACAAGTCGATCCGCGACCAGCTGCACCAGTGGGAGAAGCAGGGCTACGGCAATCTTCCGGTGTGCATGGCCAAGACGCAGTATTCGTTCTCGACCGATCCGAACCTGCGCGGTGCGCCGACCGGCCACACCGTTCCGGTGCGCGAGGTGCGCCTTGCCGCCGGCGCCGGCTTCGTCGTCGCCATCTGCGGCGAGATCATGACCATGCCGGGCCTGCCCTCCAAGCCGTCGTCCGAGAACATCCATCTCGACGACAATGGCGATCCGCGACCAGCTGCACCAGTGGGAGAAGCAGGGCTACGGCAATCTTCCGGTGTGCATGGCCAAGACGCAGTATTCGTTCTCGACCGACCCGAACCTGCGCGGTGCGCCGACCGGCCACACCGTTCCGGTGCGCGAGGTTCGCCTTTCGGCCGGGGCCGGCTTCGTCGTCGCCATCTGCGGCGAGRTCATGACCATGCCGGGCCTGCCCTCCAAGCCGTCGTCCGAGAACATCCATCTCGACGACAATGGCGACATCGAAGGCCTGAGCTGACAACAGGAAAGCGAGGAAATTTGCCCATGGCTTCTGTAATAGACGGCAAGGTTGTAGCGGCGGATGTCGTTGCCAAGGTGAAGGCCGAGGCCGACAGACTGATTGCCGAGACGGGCGTCGTGCCCGGCATTGCGGTGGTCATCGTCGGCCATGACCCTGCCAGCCAGGTCTATGTCGCGTCGAAGGGCAAGAAGGCCAAGGAATGCGGCTTCAACTCGATCGAACATGCGCTTCCGGCTGACACCAGCGAGGAAGAGNGCCCTCCAAGCCGTCGTCCGAGAACATCCATCTCGACGACAATGGCGATATCCAGGGCCTGAGCTGAGCCTCACAACCAACCGGAGCAACACTCCGCAACCAGCACCAGGAGGCGCCCACAAGGCGCCTCTTTTGGCTTGGGATGGATATTTGGCATTCAAACCGGTCCGCCCTGCCCCTCGACACCGGCCCGGTCCCGGTCCATGACCGGACAAGCACGACGATAGGAAAGGAAAGACCATGGAAAAATCGATCGAACGCATTGCCGGCGATACCGAAGGCGTGGCGTACGAATTCCCGGTCTTCCGCTTCAAGGGCAGCGACGGCACTGCGCCCAACGCCTATCTACAGGCTGCCCTCCATGCCGGCGAACTGCCCGGCACCGTTGCCATCGACGCGCTGATGCCCCTGCTTGCCAAGGCCGAAAGCGAGGGTCGCATTCGCGGCGCGATCACCGTCGTGCCGTGGGCCAATCCCGTCGGCCGCGCCCAATATCAATTCACCGAACAGCAGGGCCGATTCCATCTCGCCACCCGCACCAATTTCAACCGTGACTTCCCATTGATCGACCGACCCGATGCGTCGCTGTTGCCTGACGAAGCCAGCCTCGCCACCATCGACCAGCGGCTCAAGGTGCGCCTGCTCAAGCTCTCGGTCGGTCATGAAATCGTGCTTGACCTGCACTGCGACGACGAGGCTGTGCCCTATCTCTACGTGCCGAAACAGTTGTGGCCGGCGATGGAAGATTGCGCAGCGGCAATGGACGTGGCCGCAGTGCTTCTGTGGGAAGGCGCAAGCGGCGCGGCCTTCGAGGAGGCATCCGTCCATCCATATCTCGGTGGCGACAAGGCGCGCCTGCAAAGGCAGGTCGTGACCACGGTGGAATATCGCGGCGTTTCCGATGTCTATGGCGATCTGGCCAAGTCGGACGCGGACGGCCTTTACCGCCTGCTTGTCGGGCGCGGCGTCATTGCCGATCCGTCGATAGCGAAGGCTGGCCCGTTCAAGGGCATCGTCGCGCCGCTCGAAAACATCGACATGATGCCCGCACCGAAAGCGGGGGCCATCCTCTACCACGTGAAGCCGGGTGACCATGTCAAGAAGGGTGACCTTCTGGCCACCATCGTCCACGCGCCGGGCGAGGTCGGTGGCAGAACCGAAGTCACCGCGCCGCAGGCCGGCTATATCCTGACGCGGCGCTCCCACCGCATCACCCGCAGCGGCGACGACCTGCTCAAGTTGGTCGGCAGCTTGCGCAGCGATGACGCACGCAGCGGCGCGCTGGAAGTGTAGGTCGTAAACCCATGCGAATCCGCTTGCCCGGTCCGGCTTTCGCCGCTATGGGAATGGCATGAACATGCGCTCTTCGAACTCTGCGTGGTGGTGGGCCTGCTGACAGCGGCCTTCTAAGCACGTGCGCGTGAAAATGGATGGTGGCCGCAACGGATGTCCGGGCGGCCATTTTCGTTTTAAGCCTCCGGGTCCGTTGCCAGGAAAAAGCGAACGGGAGACGGCAATGACGGTGGAAATTCTGGGCAACGGCGCTGAGCGCTTCGTCACCGCGGGCGGCATTGCCATTACCCGCCAGCGGCACGACCGGCCTTATGCCGGCGCGATCGAGGCCTATATCGACGGGCTGAATTCACGCCGCGGCGCGGTGTTTTCCTCCAACTATGAGTATCCCGGCCGCTATACGCGCTGGGACACTGCCATCATCGACCCGCCGGTCGCCATTTCAGCCCGCGGACGCGCCATGCGCATCGAAGCGCTCAACCAGCGTGGCGAAGTGCTTCTCCCGATCATCGCCCGTGCACTGCTGGACGAAAAGGACGTCACGCTGACACAGACGACGAAGCAGCGGCTGGCATTGACGGTCGCTGAACCCGGCCGCGTCTTTACCGAAGAAGAGCGCAGCCGCGTGCCGTCCGTCTTCACCGTGCTGCGGGCGATCACGGCGCTGTTCAAGAGCGCGGAGGATTCCAATCTCGGCCTCTACGGCGCATTCGGCTACGACCTCGCCTTCCAGTTCGATCCGGTCGAGCACAAGCTTGAGCGAAAGGAAAGCCAGCGCGATCTCGTCCTCTACCTCCCCGACGAGATCCTCGTCGTCGATCACTATTCGGCCAAGGCCTGGACCGACCGCTACGACTACGCCGGACAGGGCTTTTCGACCGAGGGCCTGCCGCGCGAGACGCGCGAGGAAGAATTCAGGCAATCCGACCGCATTCCGCCGCGCGGCGACCACGAGCCGGGCGAATATGCCGGGCTGGTGCGAAACGCCATGGCGAGCTTCAAGCGCGGCGACCTGTTCGAGGTCGTGCCCGGCCAGATGTTCTACGAGCGCTGCGAGACCGTGCCGTCGGATATCGCGCGCCGCCTCAAGACCACCAACCCCTCGCCCTATTCCTTCTTCATCAATCTCGGCGAAGGCGAATATCTCATCGGCGCGTCGCCCGAGATGTTCGTGCGCGTCAACGGACGCCGGGTCGAGACCTGTCCGATTTCCGGCACCATCAAGCGTGGTGACGACGCCATTGCCGACCACGAACAGATCCTGAAGCTGCTCAATTCCAAGAAGGACGAGTCCGAGCTCACCATGTGCTCGGACGTCGACCGCAACGACAAGAGCCGGGTGTGCGAACCGGGCTCGGTCCGCGTCATCGGCCGCCGCCAGATCGAGATGTATTCGCGCCTGATCCACACCGTGGACCACATCGAGGGACGCCTGCGCGAAGGCATGGATGCCTTCGACGCCTTCCTGTCGCATGCCTGGGCCGTGACGGTGACCGGCGCGCCGAAACTGTGGGCCATGCGCTTCATCGAGCAGAACGAGAAATCGCCCCGCGCCTGGTATGGCGGGGCCATCGGCATGGTGCATTTCAACGGCGACCTCAATACGGGCTTGACGCTGCGCACCATCCGCATAAAGGACGGCATTGCCGAGGTGCGCGCGGGCGCTACCTTGCTTTTCGATTCCGTCCCTGAAGACGAAGAAGCCGAAACCGAACTGAAAGCATCCGCCATGCTCTCCGCCATCCGTGACGCCAAGGCCGGCAACGCCGCCGCCACCGAACGCGCAACCGCCCGCGTCGGCGAAGGCGTCAACATTCTTCTGGTCGATCACGAGGACTCGTTCGTCCACACGCTCGCCAATTATTTCCGCCAGACCGGCGCCAATGTCTCGACAGTCCGTTCGCCGGTCGCCGAAGAGGTGTTCGACCGGCTGAAGCCCGATCTTGTCGTTTTGTCGCCCGGCCCCGGCACGCCGAAGGATTTCGATTGCGCCTCAACGATCAAGAAGGCCAGGAAGCGGGAACTGCCGATCTTCGGCGTCTGCCTTGGCCTGCAGGCGCTTGCCGAAGCCTATGGCGGCGAACTACGCCAGCTTGCCGTTCCGATGCATGGCAAGCCGTCGCGCATTCGGGTCTCGAAGCCTGGCGTCATCTTCTCGGGCCTGCCGAAAGAAGTGACGGTCGGGCGCTACCATTCGATCTTTGCCGATCCGGGCCGCCTGCCGCAGGAATTCGAGGTCACCGCCGAAAGCGAAGACGGCACCATCATGGCGTTCGAGCACCGTAAGGAGCCGGTGGCCGCCGTCCAGTTCCATCCGGAATCGATCATGTCGCTTGGCCATGACGCCGGCATGCGCATGATCGAGAACGTCGTCGCCCACCTGCCGCGCAAGGCCAAGGAAAAGGCTGCATGAACAGCGCCGATACCGTCGCGCCTGCCCGTCTTCGGGGAGAAAAGACTGCCATGACCTCCAAGCAGAAGATCGCCACCCTGGCCTTCTGGTCGATTATCGTCGCGCTTGCGGTGATGGGGCTGAAATTCATCGCCTGGCACATGACCGGCTCGGTGGCGCTCTATTCGGACGCGCTGGAATCGATCGTCAACGTTATCACCGCAATGGCCGCCTTCTGGGCCATCCGCGTCAGCCACAAGCCAGCCGACCAGGATCACCCCTTCGGGCATCACAAGGCCGAGTATTTCTCGGCTGTGCTGGAAGGCGTGCTGATCGTCGTGGCGGCACTTTTGATCATTGCCCAGGTATGGTCTACGATCCAGAATCCGAAGCCGATCGAGCAAGCTTGGGAAGGTCTCGCCATCAATGGCGGCGCGGCGGTGGTGAACGCCATCTGGGCGCTTATCCTGATCCGCACCGGCCGCAGCGCCAAGTCGCCTGCGCTGGAAGCGGACGGCCATCACATCATGACGGACGTGATCACCTCGGTCGGCGTCATTGCCGGCCTGATCGGAGCCGTCGTCACCGGCTGGCATGTGCTCGATCCGCTGCTGGCGGTCATCGTCGCCCTCAACATCCTATACCAGGGCTGGAAAGTGACCGGCGAATCCCTGAACGGCCTGATGGATCGCGGCGTCGATACGGAAGAGCACATGCACATCCGCGACATCATCTCGACCAACTCCAAGGGTGCGCTCGAGGTGCACGACTTGAAGACCCGCATCGCCGGCCGCGCCACCTTCATCGAGTTCCACATGGTGGTGGATGCCGACATGTCCGTTGGCGAAAGCCATGTAATCTGCGACCGCATCGAGGACGCGCTGAAGGCCGAGGTTCCTTCGGTGCGCGTCACGATCCATGTCGAGCCGGACGACGAGGCCAAGCTTCCGAAAGGGACGGTCGCAGTCCCCTTCGCCTGATCGCGACGCCGCGCATCCATTCGCCTGTTAAGCATTGCAAGCCAATCGGCAAGGTTGGCGATTTTCTGAACGCGCATGATCCGCTAAGGTTACAGCGCCGTAGTTCAGAACATCGCATGCCATTCGCACCACTATCAGCGGGAGAAACGGATGTACGGCCTGATCGGGAAGATGCGCGCCACACCCGGCAAACGCGACCAGTTGCTGCATATTCTTCTTCAAGCCACCCGTTCCATGCCGGGCTGCCTCAACTACATCATCGCCCGCGACCCGGCCGATACCTCCGCGATCTGGGTGACCGAGATATGGAACGACCAGGCGAGCCACAAGGCTTCGCTGCAATTGCCGGAAGTGCAGGCCGCAATTGCCGAGGCAAGGCCGCTCATCGCCGGCTTCGAATTCCAGATCGAGACCGATCCGGCTGGCGGCGTCGGCCTGCCCTGACCACCCGCCCTTGTCTGGCAAGCTTGGCATGCCGTCTGGCACAACCGATCATGGCAAATTGAAGAGCCGTACATTCGCGTTTTTTCTTCAGGCGGTCTAAGAGCGGGTATGGACCAAAGCCCCGCGCCGCAGAAGCAAGAACGACTGGCAAATGCCCCGCGCCTGCTGCAATGGACGGTCATCCTTGGCGTCTCGGCCGTCTTCGTCGCGGCGCTGGAAATCGCGGCGCTGCCGGCTGCGCTTTTGATCGGCCCGATGCTTGCGGGCATCGTGGCAGGCACCAACGGCACCACGGTGCGCGTGCCCACCAAGGCTTTCGCCGCATCTCAGGCCGTGATCGGCTGCCTGATCGCCAATTCCATCGAGCCCGGAATTTTCAGCACCGTCTACGCGGAATGGCCGCTCTTCCTCGCAATCGTCGTCTCGACCATCACTGCATCGAGCCTCCTCGGCTGGCTGATCAGCTATTGGCGCATCCTGCCCGGAACGACCGCCGTGTGGGGGTCGGCGCCAGGTGCCGCCACTCCGATGGTGCTGATGGCCGGCGCATTCGGCGCGGACCAGCGGCTGGTCGCCTTCATGCAGTATTTGCGGGTCATGATGGTGTCCATTGCCGCCGCCTTCGTGGCCAAGCTGTGGGTCGACACATCCGGCGTCGAGGCCCCGGCTGTCGTCTGGTTCCCGCCCATCGAGCCGCTGGGAATGACTGCAACCGTGGCGGTTGCGGCAATAGGCGCGACGGTGGGCAAGCTCTGCCGGCTGCCCTCCCCCTACTTCCTCGGCACCATGATCCTCGGCCTTGCGCTCCATCTTGGCTTCGGCCTCGACTACCAGCTGCCGGAATGGCTGCTCGGATTGAGCTACGCGCTGATCGGCTGGACCATCGGCCTCAACTTCACCAGGCCGATCCTGCGCAGCGCCGCAAAAGCCTTGCCGCAGGTAACATGCGCCATCCTCATCCTGATCGCATTTTGCGGCAGCCTCGGCTGGCTGATAAGCCGGCTTCTCGGCATCGACCCGCTGACCGCCTATCTCGCCACCAGCCCCGGCGGCATGGACTCCATTGCCATCATCGCGGCCGCCACCGACAACGTCGACATCTCCTTCGTCATGGCCTTGCAGATGATGCGTTTCATGATCGTGCTGCTGCTCGGCCCGAGCCTCGCGCGGCTGGTGGCACGAACCGTCAAGTAACCTGCGACGCGCGGCACTTGCCTCGCCGCCGGTGCTCCTGTAAGAGACGGCATCATGAATATGCGCACCGCATCGACTGCATCGCGTCCGACCGGTTTTTCCGGCGAGACGTTGCGCGCGCTCACCTCTACCCTGCTGCTTCTCGGCCTTATCGGCGATCGCCGGGCTCGCTGAAGGAGCGCCCGGCGGTCGATAACCGCCGCTTGGCACCCTGCTCCTTGGCAAACTATTGACAGCAACCGAATTCTGTTAGAGGCGCCGCCTGTCCGTTGTAACTGCATGAAATGCAGGTCCGGCAAGCGGCGGGAGACAAAGACGATGAACGCACGAGAACAAGTCCAAGCGCAGCCCCAAAAGGGCATGCCGGATGCCCCACGCAAATACCAACCCTATCCAACCGTCGGTCTCCCCGACCGCACATGGCCATCCAGGACAATCGAGAAAGCGCCGATCTGGTGCTCCGTCGATCTGCGCGACGGCAACCAGGCGCTGATCGACCCGATGGGGCATGACCGCAAGGCGCGCATGTTCCAGCTCCTGCTCGACATGGGCTTCAAGGAAATCGAGGTCGGCTTCCCCTCGGCTTCGCAGACCGATTTCGACTTCGCCCGCTGGTGCATCGAGGAAGGCAACGTCCCGCCTGACGTGTCGCTGCAGGTGCTGGTGCAATGCCGGCCCGAACTCATCACCCGCACCTTCGAGGCCTTGCAGGGCGCAACGCAGCCCATCGTCCATTTCTACAACTCCACCAGCGAATTGCAGCGCCGCGTGGTGTTCGACAAGGACGTGGCGGGCATCAAGAGGATCGCAACCGACGCCGCCAAGATGATCACCGACATGGCCGCGAAAGCCGGTGGCGGCTATCGCTTCCAGTATTCGCCGGAAAGCTTCACTGGCACCGAACTCGAAGTGGCGCTGGAAATCTGCAACGCCGTTACAGAGATCGTGAAGCCGACGCCCGACAACAAGCTCATCGTCAACTTGCCGTCCACGGTGGAGATGTCGACGCCCAACGTCTACGCCGACCGCATCGAATGGATGATCCGCCATCTCGACAACCGCGAAAACCTCCTCATCTCGCTGCATCCGCACAATGACCGCGGCACCGGCATCGCCACGACGGAGCTCGGCCTGATGGCGGGTGCCGACCGCGTCGAGGGTACCCTGTTCGGCAATGGCGAGCGCACCGGCAACGTCGATATCGTGACGCTGGCGCTCAATATGTACACGCAAGGCGTCGATCCCGAACTGGATTGCTCGGATATCCCGCGCATGAAGGCCGTCTACGAATATTCGAACCAGCTCAAGATACCGGAACGCCACCCTTACGTCGGCGAACTGGTCTACACGGCTTTCTCCGGCTCGCACCAGGACGCCATCAACAAGGGCATGAAGGCGCTCAAGACGGCCAACAAGGAGTTTTGGGAGGTTCCTTACCTGCCAATCGACCCGCAGGATGTCGGCCGTAGTTATGAGGCAATCATCCGCATCAACTCGCAGTCCGGCAAGGGCGGCATCGCCTATGTCCTGCAAGCCGACTACGGCCTCAACCTGCCGCGCAACCTGCAAATCGAGTTCAGCCAGGACATCCAGGCCATCACCGATGCCGAAGGCAAGGAAGTTCCGGTAAAGCGCATCTACGAGCGCTTCCTCGAAGCTTATGTCGACCAGCCCCGCGCACGGCTGAAATTCATCGACCACCACACCTATCCGGACACGGAAGTGAAAGGCAGGCGGCTTATCGAGGCGACGATCCTCGACAAGGGCAAGGAAGTGAAGATTTCCGGCAGCGGCACCGGTCCGATCGACGGCTTTGTCGATGCGCTTTCGCGGCACATCGGCGTTGAGATGTCGGTGGCCGACTACTCCGAGCATTCCATGCAGCGGGGTTCCAATGCCGCGGCCATCTGCTACATGGAAATGGAGTATCCGGGCGGCAAGATTTTCGGTGCCGGCATCAACACCAACATTTCCGCGGCTTCCCTTGAGGCGATCGTATCCGCGGCCAACCGTATCGTCGGCAAAAAAGCCCGCTGACAAGTCGAAACCCGGTTCGCCGAATTATTTCGGCGAACCGGCTTGCTACCAAAGCAGGACTGCTTGTTTAGTGGCATAAGCCATATATGATTGACGTCTAACTTGTGCCGACTTGAAAGGTCCGACACTTGCAGCATAACCCGCCTGCCGCCCCCGCAGTGCGCGAAACGCTGAAGCGGCTGCTCGTCAGCGAAACCTTCAGCAGATCGGAACGAGCGCGGGACCTGCTTCAGTATCTTGTCGAGCGCGACCTGGCGGGCGAAGCCGACCGGCTAAAGGGCTTTTCCATCGCCGTCGACGTTTTTGGCAAGGATGCCGATTTCGATCCGTCCACCGATGCGGTGGTGCGCGTGCAGGCGGGACGGCTGCGCGACCTGTTGCAGCAGTATTTCGCCACCGAAGGAGCGTCCGAGCCGCTGCGTATCGCCATTCCGCGCGGCAGCTACGTTCCCACATACAAAATCTTGGCTGCCGAAATGCAGCCCGAACAGCAGCAGGTGGAAGCCAAGCCGGCTACCGTTGCCACCGGCGCGCTGCCTTTGCCCTCGCTTGGCCGCCAGCTCGCATTCATGTGGCTCGCAATCGGCGTGGTGGTTGTGGTGTTGAGTTTCATGCTGCTGCGCCAGTCCAACATCCTGTCCGCGACGGCAGAAGCCACCACGACTGCGCCCGAAGCTCCGGCAACGACAAGCAGCATCGACCTGACCCAGCCGGACACGCTGCCGACGATCTATCTCTCGGCCAAGGACGAAACGCCGGAAATTGCCGCTGTCGCGGCTACCTTGCGCCGGGGGCTCTCTGGCTTCGACACGGTGGATTTCATCGGCCGCGACATCGAAGGGGATCCAAATCCGCAGTTCAAGGCTCTGAACTTCATCTTCAAGCTCATTCCGGGCTCGACCGCAGGCAGCGTCACCATCGAATTGCAGAACCTCGGAAGCGGGCGTGTTTTGCTCTCCCGCACGCTTTCCCGCTCGGAGACCGAGCCGCAGGAAATCGAGGATCAGATTGCCGGCCTGCTGACGACGACGACGACCGCCTCGGGCACCATCTATGCCTATATCGAGCAGGAAGGCACGCAGGTCGGCCTGACACGCTGCCTGCTTTTGAACGACGACTACTACCAGGACCCCAATGCACAGGCGCACGAAAATGCCTATCGCTGCTTCGAGCAGCTCTTGGCGCTGAATGCGAAGTCCGCGCTCATCTACTCGGAGCTTTCAGCGCTGCATCTTGAAGCGGTGACCGATCGTTACGCCTATCCGCTGGAAGCTTCGCGCGACAAGGCGATGGCAATGGCGCACAAGGCCGTGCAGATGGCTGCAACAAGCCCTTACGCACACCGCGCCTATGGCTACATGAACTCTCGTCTCGGCAATTCGGAGGAGTCGATCCGCTGGACGCGCAAGGCCTACGAACTCAATACCTATGACCTGACCATGGCCGCCGCCTATGGATACGGCCTGATCTTTGCCGGCCACTACGAGGAAGGCACCCCCATAATGGCCCGGGCAGTCGATTCCACCAGCGCGCATCCGCCCTGGTGGGATTTCGGATTGTTCCTGGGTGAGTTCATGCTTGGCGACATAAAGGAAGCCGCGCGCGCGACGGCAGCGCTCAACCCGACGGCAAAGAAATCCCACTATCTGGCCGCAAGGCTCATTGCCGCCGATCAGACAGGCGACTTGCGCGCCAAGAAGGAGCGTCTCAACGAGCTTTTGACGGATTTCCCGAAATTCGCAGCCGATCCACGCAAGACCTTCGAGCAGCGCAAATACCCGGCCGATCTGACCGACCGTCTTGTCGAGGCATTGCGGGCTGCCGGACTGGGAAATTCGACCTGAGCCGCGCATGAGCAGTACCCTTTATTCATCCGACCGGGGCAGCGGCCCATCCACGCTGGTTCTCCTGCATGGCTTTGGAGCCAGTCACGCTGTCTGGAATGATGTCGTTGCGGAGTTTTCCAGGGCTTCGCGCACCCTCGCCTACGACTTGCCGGGCCATGGCGGCTCGTTAGCCTTTCCTGACGCCGGACCGCCAAAGCTGGCGGCGCGGGCCATACTCGCCGATCTCGCCGAACGGGGGATAGACAAGGCGCATGTGGTCGGGCACTCGATGGGCGGCGCCATCGCCGTGCTGATCGGCTTGATGGCGCCCGAACGCATCGCATCGCTGACATTGCTCGCGCCGGGCGGTTTCGGCCCTGAAATCAACGGGCCGCTGCTTCGCCGCTACGGCGCGGCGGTCGAGGAAAGCGAAATCCGCGATTGCCTGGCCGCGATGTCGGGGCCGAAAGCAACCGTTTCAGGCAGTTCCCTTGATGCCTACAGGGAAATGCGCGGACAAGGCGACCAGACCGAAAAGCTGGGCGGGATCGCCGCGCTGATCACCAAAGGCGAACGGCAGGGCGAAATCCCGCGCGAGATGCTTGCCACGTTGGCAATGCCGGTTTCCGTCTTGTGGGGCGATGCCGATCCGGTGCTTCCGGTTCACCAGGCGGAAGGCCTGCCGGCATCTTTCAAGGTCCGGATATTGCCCGGTGCCGGCCACATGCTGATCGGCGAAGCGCCGGGGGAAGTCGCCGCGCTCATTCGCGCCCAACTCGCCGGCGGATCGGTTCGCTAGCATCGCCTCGTCATCCGGCTGTTTTTCGCCAAAGGCTATGTTAACCTTGGCTTAACCAACCGTGAGACCCCTGCACGATGAAGGATGCCAGCGAAAACGTGCCGCCAAGCGAGGCATCGAGCGCGTTGTCCAACGCGATACGAGACGTCAAGAACGGCTTTGCCGACCGCGACGACGTCGTCGTCGATATGCGCGAAGCCCACCGCATGCGGCTCGAACTGATGGCGGCTGAGCTTGCCCCCGTATTTGCCGACGTGCCCTCGGACATGGACAATTTCGATTTCGCCATCTCGTCGGGACTACAGCCGAGGCTCTGGATCGACGCCGTCAGCCACGTCGCCATGGGGCGTGATCGCCGCACGTTCCGTTTCGTCAGGGATACCCGCCTCGGTCGCGTGGTGCTTGCCGAGTCCACCGACCTTAAAACCGTGGCCGCGCAGGTCACCCGCTACGTCGCCGAACGCATCGTCGAACACCAGCGCATGATGGATGGCAGCGAGGTCGACATTGCCCCCGGATTTGCCGAGCGGGCCGGCTCGAAGATGGAACATGCGCTGGAAGCAGCCCCCCGCAGCAAGCTCCTTTCAGCGCTGTTGACCACTCTCGCCGTCACCGCAGGCGGCGCGCTGGTCGGCCTGATTTTTGCGATTGTCCTGTTCTGGGACCGCCTTCTGGCGATGAAGATCACGTTCTGACCAGGCGCTTTCGGGTATCGGGAACCGTTGTCAGGTCTATCGTTTCAAGATCGGTCGGCGGGATCGCCGACCCGGTCAGTCCGCGCCGGGTCAGGCTGACCTGCCATTTGCCCGCCTCGCCGCCGATATCGATGAGATTGTACTGCGCTGCCGGGTGCGAGCCGCCCGGCGACTGGCCCGCCGCCGCAACACCCACCACCGGAATGCGGCCAGTGCCGCTGGCAATCGAGTAGAGCGACGGCTCATGCGAATGGCCGTGCAGCACAAGCTCCGCGCCATTGCGCGCTACGATCTTCTGGAAGCGGCGGATACCGAACAGCCGCTTGTGCTGGGAAACCGCATTGCGCACGGGCGGATGATGGATCATGACGACCCGAAACAGGCCCAGCCGGCCTGTTTCCGTGAGCAGCTTCGCCAGTCTTTTCGCCTGACCCTCGCGAAAAAAGCCGTTGGCCATGAAGGGCGCCGTCGCCCGCGCCGTCGAAACGCCGATGAGTGCGATGTTGCCACGCACGCGCAGGTAGGGAAAGGTGTCGCGGTCGATCGGATGGTTGATGCCGTCGCCGTTCATCCACGGCGCCCACAAGCGGCAGACCTTGCCGAAAGCTCCCGGCACATAGGCGTCGTGATTGCCCGGCACGACCGAGACGTCCTGCGGCGCGCCAAGCATCTCCAGCCACAGCCGCGCCATCTCGATCTCGCCGTCCAGCGCAAGGTTGACGAGGTCGCCGGTAACGGCGATGTGGTCCGGCGCCTGCGCCTTCAGATCGGCAACGATTGTATCGATGACCGCATCGTGCATATGCCGGCGCCGGTTGCGCTGCCAGTTGATGTAGCCCACCACCCGCTTGGAGGCGAGGTCGCGATAGGATACATCGGGCAACGGTCCCAGATGGACGTCCGACATGTGCGCAAGCCTGAACATGGCTTAACTCTTACGGGAGGCGCGCGCCGCTTTCCACCTTTGCCAGCACGACAGGCAGAAATTCCCATGAATGACATCGATCAGGAGAGAGCGTTTCGCCAGACCGGCTGGCCGGGCGTCAGGGCGCGCCTGTTCCACCTGTTCTTCCTCATCAGGCGTCCGATGACGCTGGGCGTGCGCGGATTGGTTTATGACAGGGCCGACCAAACCGTATTCCTGATCCGCCACACCTATGTTCCCGGCTGGCAGTTGCCGGGCGGCGGCGTCGAGCAGGGCGAGACCATGGAAGAGGCGCTGCGGCGCGAACTGGCCGAAGAGGGCAACATCGCGATCACGGCCGCCCCGGTGCTGAAATCGATGCATTTCAACCGGCAGGCCAGCCGCCGCGACCATGTCGGCCTCTACCTCATCGAACATTTTGCCCAGTCCGCACCGAAGTCGCCGGACCACGAGATCGCCGAGGCCGGCTTCTTCAGGCTGGACAGCTTGCCGCAAGCCACCACTCCCGCGACCCTGCGCAGGCTTGCCGAGGCGTTCGGGGAAACCGCGCCCTCGCCCTACTGGTAGGTCAGGCCGCCACCAGCTTCGCCCGGTTGTGCGGCGCCAGATGGTCCACTTCCGGCCCGACCGGAATGATCCCCGTCGGATTGATGGTCTTGTGGCTGCCGTAGTAGTGCGCCTTGATGTGGTCGAGATTGACCGTCCCGGCCACGCCCGGCACCTGGTAGAGCTCGCGCAAGTAGTTGGAGAGGTTTGGATAGTCGGCGATCCGCCTCAGATTGCACTTGAAATGGCCGACATAGACCGGATCGAAGCGCACCAGCGTGGTGAACAGCCGCCAGTCGGCTTCGGTGATGCGGTTGCCGACCAGATAGCGCTGCCGCCCCAGCCGCTCCTCCAACCCATCGAGTGCGGCGAACAAGTCGTTGAACGCCTCTTCATAGGCCTCCTGCGTGGTGGCGAAACCGGCGCGGTAGACGCCGTTGTTGATCGCCGGATAGACCAGCGCGTTGATATCGTCGATTTCGGCGCGCAGTGCATGCGGGTAAAGATCCACGCCGGCATCGCCCCATTCGTCGAAGGCGGAATTCAGCATGCGGATGATCTCGGAGGACTCGTTGGAGACGATCGTCTCTTCCTTCTTGTCCCACAGCACCGGCACGGTCACCCGGCCCGAATAACTCGGATCGGCCTTGGTGTAGATCTGGTGCAGGAAATCGAGCCCATAGAGCGTATCGCCGGTAGCGCCGTCCTCGGCGCGGAACGTCCAGCCGTCCGGTCCCATATAGGGATGCACGACCGACACCGAGATGATGTTTTCAAGCTTCTTCAGCGCCCGGAAGATCAGCGTGCGGTGCGCCCACGGACAGGCCAGCGACACATAGAGATGATAGCGGCCGGGCTCGGCCTTGAAACCGCGCGTGCGCCCTTCAGCCGGCTTGCCGGCCGCCGTCACGAAGTCGCGCCACTGCGCCTGCGAGCGCTCGAACCTGCCGCCGCTCGCCTTGGTGTCGTACCAGCGGTCCTGCCATTTGCCGTCAACCAGTAGTCCCATGATGCGTCCTTTCCGTCGTTGCCGCTCATGTAGGACGGAAAACGCGCTTCGGGGACCCCGATCTCCTGAACAATCCGTCAACGCCTCGCGCAACGCAAAATGGCCGCAGGGGAGCCGGATTCCGGTCAGGGTGAGCCGAGAATGGCGGGTTTCGAGAACCGGAGCGGAGCGTACTTAAAGTACGTGAGCACTGGAAGCGCAGAAACCTGCCATTTGCAGGCCACCATCATCGGAATCCCTCGATGCCGATTGCGAAGGCGGGATTTTGATGCTAGCGGAGCGCCGATGTTGGATTTCTTTGCAACCATCCGGTTCGACCGACGACGAAAGGACGCCCGCGCCTGAAGCGCTGACTGGCGAATGCTGCCGCATGCAGCAAATCCTTCCTCGCGTACCGGAACGCAAAGACCATGAGCCTTGCCGACGTCACATACCTGCCGGAAACCCCGGCGCATGACCCCGAAATCGACCTCATCAATGAAGAAGCCTTCGGGCCCGGACGCTTTTCGCGCGCCGCCTACAAGATCCGCGAAGGCGGGCCGCACGAACGTGCGCTTTCCTTCGTGGCGATCGATGGCGGCAAGGTCATCGCATCGGTGCGCATGACCCGCATCGCCGCCGGCAAAGGCCGCGCCCTGATGCTCGGGCCCCTTGCCGTGCGCCCCACCCACAAGAACCTCGGCATCGGGCGCAAGCTTGTCGCGATGGCGCTGGATGCCGCCGCCAAGGCCAGATCGCCGGCTGTGATCCTCGTCGGCGACGAACCCTATTACGGCCCGCTCGGCTTCAAGCGCATACCGCGCGGACAGATCTCGATGCCGCGGCCCGTGGACCTCGACCGCCTGCTGGCGCATGAAATCGTCGCCGGCTCGGTGGCGAAACTCACCGGCGAGGTTTGCCATGCCGACCAGATCGCCATTCCGGCCTGACGACTTTCGGCGCGGTTGCGCAGCTTGGCCGGGCTTCGTATAAAGCATCGGACCGGAAAGTGTGATGCGGTTTTCGGAAAATCCGATGCGTAAACAAAAAGATAGATCGCCATGATGCATCCGCCAGGATGCACGACGATCTAATTGGAAATTCCAGCAAAGGCGGAGACTGCCATGAACCCGAACGGCCAGATTGCAATCGTGACGGGAGGCGGTTCGGGGCTTGGCGAGGCCACCGCTCGCGCCTTGGCCGCCAAGGGCGCACGCGTGGCCATCTTCGACGTTGGCATCGAGCGCGCCGAAAAGGTTGCGGCAGACATCGGCGGCGTTGCCGTCAAGTGTGACGTCAGCAGCGCCGAGAGCGGCGTTGCCGCGATTGCCGAGGCCACCGCAAAGCTCGGCCCGGCCCGCATCCTCGTCAACTGCGCCGGCATCGCCATCGGCGTGAAGACCGTCGGCAAGGACGGCCCCCACCCGCTCGACCAGTACCGCAGGGTGATCGAGATCAACCTGATCGGCACCTTCAACATGATCCGCCTTTTCGCCGACCAGGCCGGCAAGCTCGAGCCCTTGCAAGGCGGCGAGCGCGGCGTCATCGTCAACACGGCCTCCGTCGCCGCCTATGACGGCCAGATCGGACAGGCGGCCTATTCATCGTCCAAGGGCGGCGTTGTCGGCATGACGCTGCCGGTGGCGCGCGACCTCGCCCGTTCCGGCATCCGCGTCTGCACCATCGCGCCCGGCATCTTCAAGACGCCGATGATGGCAGGCATGCCGCAGGATGTGCAGGATTCACTGGGCGCAGCCGTGCCTTTCCCGCCGCGCCTCGGCGAACCTTCAGAATATGGCGCGCTCGCGGTCCACATCATCGAGAACCAGATGCTGAACGGCGAGACGATCCGCCTCGACGGCGCCATCCGCATGGCGCCCAAATAGACCACTGCAATGAACGGCAGTCTTTCGCCCGCACCAAAGCCCGGCCCGCTGGCCGGCGTGACGGTGGTCGAAATGGCGGGCTTGGGGCCTGTGCCGCTGGCGGGTCTCATGCTCTCCGAAATGGGTGCCGATGTCCTGCGCATCGAGCGGCAGAGTTCGGACCGGCCGTTCCTGCGGTTGCCCGATGACTGCAATCTCGACCGCCACGGCCGCTCGATCCTCAAGCTCGACCTCAAGCACCCGCAAGGCGTCGAACTCGTGTTGCGCCTTGCCGGAAAAGCCGACGTTCTTGTCGAAGGTTTCCGCCCCGGCGTCATGGAACGGCTTGGCCTCGGGCCGGACACTGTCCTGTCGCGCAATCCAGCGCTTGTCTACGGACGCATGACCGGGTTCGGCCAGGACGGGCCGCTCGCCGGCCGTGCCGGCCACGACATCACCTATCTTGCCTTGTCCGGCATCCTGCATGCGATCGGCCCCGGTGAGGGAAAGCCGGTGCCGCCGCTCAATCTGGTAGGGGACTATGCCGGCGGCACCATGATGCTGGTTGCCGGCGTGCTGGCGGCCCTTTTCCAGCGCACCAGAACCGGAAAGGGGCAGGTTATCGACGCGGCCATGGTGGAAGGCGCTTCGATGCTCGCCTCCCCCATCCACTCGTTCATGGCGGCCGGCCTGTGGAGCGACAAGCGGGGCCAGAACCTGCTCGATTCCGGAACGCCGTTTTACGACACCTACGAAACCGCCGATTCCCGGCACATGGCGGTGGGCTGCCTCGAACCGCAGTTTTTCGCCGAGTTTGCACGGCTGCTTCCCCTGGACGCACGTTTCATGGGCGCTCAGTACGACAAAAGCCAGTGGCCGCAGATGCGCGAGGCGATCGCCGCAAAATTCCGGCAGAAAACCCGCGAGCAGTGGGCAGAAATCTTTGCCGGCACCGATGCCTGCGTAAGTCCCGTGCTTTCGTTTACGGAAGCACGCCAGCATCCCCACACCATTGCGCGACAAGGCTTCGTCAAGGTGGGCGAATTCGAGCGCCCTGCCCCGTCTCCGCGTTTTTCCGCTTCGCCCACTGCCGTGGCCGCGCCGCCAGATGGGATCGCATTGGACCCTTCGGCGATACTGGCTCGCTTCGGCATTTCCGAAAGCGATGCCGAAGCTCTTGTCAAATCCGGTATTGTTGGCCAATAACTGGACAACACTAGTCATCTTATGGGAGCTGCCACCTTGGAAGAACGGAAGATGGAGGTCATCCGTCCAACGGACGCCGAGGCGATCCGGCTGGCCAAAACCTTGGTGAGAAGCGCCCGTTTTGGCGCGATTGCCGTGCTGGAGCCCAAAACCGGCGCGCCATTGGCCAGCCGCGTGGGTGTCGCGACCGACCTCGACGGAACCCCGCTTATCCTGATTTCCGGCCTTGCGGCGCACACTCAGGCAATCGCAGCCGATCCACGCTGTTCGTTGCTGGTGGGCGAACCGGGCAAGGGCGATGCATTGGCTCACCCACGCTTGACGCTGGTGTGCCGCGCGGAACGGCTGGAACGCGGCACAGTGGACGGCGACCGCGCCAAGCGGCGCTACCTGAACCGCAATCCGAAGGGAAAACTCTATGCCGACCTTGGCGATTTCGCCTTCTTCCGTCTGGAAATCGAACGCGCCAGCCTGAATGGCGGCTTCGGCAAGGCATTTTTGCTCACGCGAGGCGACATCATCGTCGAGGAAGCGGTCAACGATGAACTGGCGGCAAGCGAACAGTCGGCACTCGACCACATGAACGAAGATCATCTCGACGCGATTGCGATCTACGCCCGACATTTTGCCAAGGCGTCCGGCGACAACTGGACACTGTCGGGGTTCGATGCCGACGGGATGGATCTAGTGTCAGGCGACGACACGAGGCGGGTGTTTTTTCCGCAACCGTTGAAGACTGCGCAGGACCTGCGCATCGCACTGGTTGAAATGGCCAAGACAGGACGCGCGGCAGAAGCCGGCCAAAACTAGGTCGTGACCTCATAAATCTGGTCGAAATGGTGTGAGGCCATCTGTTCGGATACGCGAAGAAAGAGCGCAGGAAATGTCATTCGTTTTCAAACTCTTTCGACAAAGTGGCCGGACAGATGGCCTCACACCATTTCGACCAGATTTATGAGTCCGCGACCTAGGGTCGGAACGGGTCTGGACCAGTAGTCTGCGGCCACAGCCTGCGCCTTTTTGGCTCAACTGTAGATAGTCCTTGAGATTTGGCCGGAATACCTTAACTTCTAGGAAGATTAGCTATTGCGCCGCGCAACCGGCGCCTGGATTTGAGTGCCACTACCCCCACGCCATTTGCCCCCATGGCGTTGCGGGTTTCTGTAGCGGAACGGGGGCCTATGGAAACGTCAAAGTCACTCGCGAGCGCTGATGCTGCTGCGTTCCTCACCTTGATGGGGAATGAAAAGCGCTTGGCTATCATGAGCCATCTGATCGACGCTGAACTGTCGGTCGGCACCATTGCCGACAAAGTCGACCTCAGCCAGTCTGCCCTGTCCCAGCATCTCGCCAAGCTGCGCGCATTCGATCTGGTCCAGACCAGGCGCGACCGCCAGACGATTTATTATTCGTGCCGGTCCGATGCTGTCCGTCAATTGCTGCTTCTGGTTGACCAGATTTTCGGCAGCGAAGTAAAGGACGTGTCCCCGGTTCGCCTGCGCAAGACCGGCACTTGACCATCGCCCCCGGCGGGCCTTTATCCGACACGGATAGATGCAGCCGGGAATAAGATGGAACTTGTCCGTATAGACGACCCGCAGGATGCGCGGGTCGCAGCCTATATCGATATACGCGAGCGCGACCTTGTCGGCAGGCAGGGCCGTTTCGTTGCCGAAGGCAAGGTTGTGCTGGACGTGCTGTTGAGTGCACGGCGCTTCGAAACCGAATCCATACTGGTGCTGGAAAACCGGATTGCCGGATTGGAGCCTGTTCTGGCAAAGGCCCCGGCAGGTGTCCCGATCTATGTCGCATCGGGCGAAACGATGGACCGTATCGCCGGTTTCCACATGCATCGCGGCATTCTGGCCATCGGCCGCAAAGGAGAGCCGGAGAGCGCAGACACCTTGGTCAAGGCGCTACAAGACGAAGCCCTTGTCGTCGTGCTCGTCGGCATCGCCAACCATGACAATGTCGGTTCGATCTTCCGCAACGCCGCAGCCTTCGGCGCGGCAGCGGTGTTGCTTGACCAGACCAGTTGCGATCCGCTCTACCGCAAGGCCATCCGCGTTTCGGTCGGAGCAGCGCTGAAGGTGCCTTTCGCAACCTTTGCCGATACGGCCGAGCTGGCGCAGCTGCTCGACGGTGAACGCTTTGCGCAACTGGCGCTCTCGCCAGACGGCAAGACGGATATCCGCACCGTCAAGCGGACAAGGCGTCTGGCGCTTTATCTCGGCAGCGAAGGCGAAGGGCTGCCGGAGGCTCTGTTGTCCCGCATGTCCACTGCCCGTATCGCCATGAGCCGGGATTTCGACTCGCTCAACGTCGCCGCCGCTTCGGCAATTGCCTTGCACCATTTTTCGGATGGGAGTTTCTAGCCGGTTGCTCAAAGGAGCAGCCGGTTGGCGATGCCGATACCGAATTTGAGATCAGCCTGCGGGCGTGGTTTTCTGCAAGGCGCGCACACGGTCGGCAAGGCTTGCGGCACGCCCCCTGCCCTCGCCTGCGGCGGGCTGGCTTTCGTCCCTCGCCAATGCCTTGGCAATCGGTGACGACGGACCGTCGCGCATCCTGGTCAGGTGCACCACTTCCGCCGCCAGGTCGGCCATCTGCTCGCGAAGCTGCGCGCTTTCCTGGCGGTTGCCGTTGACGAGCCCGTTACGGGGCATTTCTGCATTCGGGCCACCCGTCGATTTGCGGTTCTGGCCGCCGAACCGTGCCAGCCGCTCTTCCAGCCGCTCGCGATCGGCATTGACCTTGGCCACCGCGATGTCGATCTCGCCGGAGGCTGCCGCGCTTTTGACCGGCGCGCTGGCATCAGCCCGCAGCACCGGCGACGGACGTTTCGCTGCCTCCGGCGCGCGGCTGGCGACGGAGCCGCCCCCCTTGAGCTTTTCGCGCAACCTGGCGAGTTCCTTTTCCCGGCGTTCCAGCTTGTCTTCCCGGTCGGCAACGACGCTCAACAGCCGCTCGATCCGCTTGTCGAGGTCGGCGACCCGTTTCTGCTCGACCCTCAACGCCTCGCTTGTCGTCCTGCTTTCGGCAACGATCGCCTGGCTGCGCGCTTCCATCTCCTTGCGCTGGTTGCGCAGCGCCAGCATGTCGCTCGCCAGTTTCTCGATTTCGGATTCGCGCGCCACCAGCTCGATCTGGCGATTGCTGGAAAGGAAGCTCGCCTCGTCATAGAGCTGGCCGAGCTTTTCCATGTCTTCGGCCCGCCGGTCGATCAGCTTCTCGGCCTCGGCCAGGTTTGCCACCAGTTGCCCGATCTTCTCGTCGCGCTGGCCGATATCGGCGTCCAGCGCCGATATCCGGCCTTCCAGCGCCGTGATCGCCTCGCTCTTCTGTACGCCCTCGGACTGCGCCAAAGTCAGTTGCTCGCCAAGGCGGCCGATATCGACCGCCTGCCCCGCCGCCTTCTGCTGCAGGCCTGCAATCGTCATTTCCAGCCGCCGCGCCTCCATGGCAAAGCCGGCCCGCAACTGGTCCTTTTCCGCCGAGATCTCGGCCTGCGTGAGCGGGAGCGAGCCTTCAATGCGCCTGCGCGTCAGCACGACCGCGCGACGCCAGATGGACGGCGCCACCAGCAACGCCAGGAATCCAGCGCACAGAAAACCGAGTATGAAAAACAGGATCGACTGAACCACGTCCATTTACCCGTTACGGTTGCGCAACCTGTGGGGCGAGCCATCGCATGACGCAAATCCGGAGCGACGGCAAGAGCCGATCGCTCCGGTGCAGGCGTTTTAAGGCGTATGTTTGCCTAGAACGGGTTCCACGTCGCCTTGTTGGTCAGCTTCAGATAACCCATGTTAATGCCGAGCCTTGCGCCCACGCCGGTGCGGATCGGCACCAGCAGCATCTGGTTGTTCTTGAGCACGTTGAAGCCGACGCCGGCGACGACATAGGCCGAACCCGCCACGCCGCCGAAGCGGTTGTAGAGGTTGTTCACGTCGTCAAGGTTGTAGACCAGCACCATGACGCGCGATCCCTCGCCGCCAAAATCCCAGCCAAGCGAGGGCCCTTGCCAGAACACCTTATGGTCGCCGGCGTTCTTGGTGTAGAGCGTGCCCTCGCCATAGGTCAGGCCGCCGATGAACGCGCCGGACCCTTCCTCGCCCAGCACATAGCCGTTGGGCAGCCCATAGGACGAGAAGATCTTCTCGACAACGCTGGCCAGACCGCCGGAGGTCGCGCCAAAGAACTTGTGGCCCGAATCGATGATCTCCTGAGCGGTGTACTCCTGAGCTCGGGAAGCCGAAATCGAAAGGGCAAATGCGCTCGCCAAGACGATCGTCATAGCGATGACCCGGTAAAGACCCCGGTCGCAGAATCGGGAAAACATGCAGCCAATCTCCGTCACGGAGCACTTTGCCTGCGCCTCGAACCCCACGGCTCTTGAGCGGCCGCCTTGGTGTCATCACGGCAACCTATGCCGTAATCCTTTTTCAACCATTAAGCTTTCACATGAAGAAGATGGCCTTTCGAGGGCCGGCGCCGCTTTGGGGACACTTTTATCGGCGTCCTGCAGGAACGTACCCGAAGACAAGTACGGTTTTGAATTGGCGCGCGATGGCTCGCGCGATATTCATTGCCGTGGAGGAAAAAGTGATTCGGTTTGCGTGGCGCGTTGGGCGAAATCCATTTTGACAGCATCCGATTTTTGCAAGGACCGCGTTCATGACTGACATATTCACTCTTTCCGCCCCCGACCTTGCGGCCCTCCTTTGCAGCCGCGTCTGTCATGACATCATTTCCCCCGTCGGAGCCATCAACAACGGCCTCGAATTGCTGGACGAAGGCGGCGCCGACGAAGACGCCATGAACCTGATCCGGCAGAGCGCGCGCAACGCCTCCGCCCGCCTCCAGTTCGCGCGCATCGCCTTTGGCGCGGCAGGTTCGGCCGGCATGCTGATCGACACTGGCGACGCCGAATCCGTCGCAACCGCCTTTCTCAAGAACGAAAAGCCGGAACTCATATGGACCGGCCCGCGCGCGCTCTTGCCCAAGAACAAGGTCAAGCTGCTGCTCAACCTCATTCTCGTCGCCAATGCCGCCATTCCGCGCGGCGGCCGCATCACCGTGACACTGGAAAACCTCGAGACCGAGCCGCGCTTTACGCTGTCTTCCAGCGGCCCGATGCTGCGCGTGCCGCCCAAGTTCCTCGAACTGCATTCCGGCCACAAGCCCGAGGAAGCCATCGACGCCCATGCCGTGCAGCCTTACTACACGCTGCTTCTGGCGCGCGAGGCCGGCATGACGATCTCCATCCACGCCACGTCCGAGGAAATCACCCTCACCGCGGCCTGACCGGGTGACCGGCCGCCAGGGCATCCGGCCGAGCCTCGATCATTCATCCCGATCGCCACGCGTGAAGCCGGCTGGCCGGCTTCCGCGTGCGCCCGATCTTGAGGATATTTTTACCTAAGCCATTTTCAGCTTTTTTACCGGCTCGTCCTACAATTGTTTCCGGTTGCCCGAGGCTCCACGCCGAGCACTGGGCCGAAAGGACATGAAAATGAAACACTGTATGTTCGTCGACGGCTCAAGTGTCATCCGCAAGGTCGCCAAGCGCATCCTGAGCAGCTCCGACATGATCGTGGTTGACTGCGGCACCGGAGCCGAAGCGCTGGAAATGTGCGCTGCCGACATGCCAGACATCATCGTCATAGATGGAACACTGCCGGACATGCAGGCAGCCGACCTCATCCGCCAGATCCGTGGCATCATCACCCCGGTGGCTCCCCAGATGCTGATTTCGCTGGTCGAAGTCGATATCGGCGCGATCATGCGCGCCAAGCGGGCAGGCGCCCAAGGCTACCTCTTGAAGCCGTTCAACCGTTCCCAGTTGATCGAACGCTTCCGCACCCTTCAGATCGCCGCCTGACCACACGTTTGCCAAGGCAGAATCAAAAAAGCCCGGCTCTTTGGCCGGGCTTTTTGTCTGGTTTTTGATCCGATCAGGCGCTTTCGCGGATATCTTCCGGCTCGCGCAGCACATAGCCGCGTCCCCACACCGTCTCGATATAGTTCTGGCCGCCGGAGGAAGCGTCGAGCTTCTTGCGCAGCTTGCAGATGAAGACGTCGATGATCTTCAGTTCCGGCTCGTCCATGCCGCCATAAAGGTGGTTCAGGAACATTTCCTTGGTGAGCGTGGTGCCCTTGCGCAGCGAGAGCAGTTCCAGCATCTGGTATTCCTTGCCGGTGAGGTGCACCCGCTGGCCGGCAACTTCCACCGTCTTGGCGTCGAGATTGACCACCAGGTCGCCGGTGGTGATGACCGACTGGGCATGCCCCTTCGAGCGGCGCACGATGGCGTGGATGCGGGCAACCAGCTCGTCCTTGTGGAACGGCTTGGTCATGTAGTCGTCGGCGCCGAAGCCGAGGCCGCGCACCTTGTCTTCAATGCCGGCCATGCCGGAAAGAATAAGAATTGGCGTCTTCACCTTCGAGAGGCGAAGTGTTCTCAAGACCTCGTAGCCCGACATATCGGGAAGATTGAGGTCGAGAAGAATAATGTCGTAGTCGTAGAGCTTTCCGAGATCGACGCCTTCCTCACCAAGATCGGTGGTATAGACGTTGAAGCTTTCGGACTTCAGCATGAGTTCGATGCTCTGTGCTGTTGCACTGTCATCTTCTATCAGCAGAACGCGCATCTCATTCCCCTTTTCTGCCGCCGAACCCGCTTTGCGACCCGTCCTGGCCCGGAGCAGCGATTGCCTGAACCGAAAACTGCCATCGAATGGTTAACAAATCCTAATTTCGTGTCCGAAACACGTACCAGATTTTTTAACCTATTTCCACACTCTATTGAATCCAAAGATGAATCACAGGATTAAGTTCTTCATCTGCCGCATCAAAAAACTGACGTAACCGACTCAATCGACTCATTCTCCGGAAGCCACCCCACCTCTGGAATTTTTACCCGGCCTTAAGTCCTGACCCGTATGATTAACAATGCCCGTAAACGAATGGTTACCGGGCGAAAAAAACTTTAGGACTTTGTTTCCCATAGGTACGGGAAGTCCGGGGGATACGGGTACCGACGGAGCCTCGCGAGGGCGAGGAAACTGTATGTGCGTATGAGTTATTGCGGGAGTATCGAGTCATGAAGTCACGTGAGAACCTCGTTCGCCTGAAGCAGTTTCAGGTTAATGAGAAGCGGCGGCAGTTGATGCAACTCGACATGATGATCGCTGAATTCGAGCGCATGGCCAGCGAACTGGAATTGCAGATCTCCGCCGAGGAAAAGAAGGCCGGGATCACCGATATCAACCATTTCGCCTATCCGACCTTCGCCAAGGCGGCCCGTCTGCGCCGCGACAATCTCCGGGATTCCCAGTCCGACCTCGCCAAACAGCGAAGCGCTGCCGAATCATTACTCTCCGAAGCTGAAGCGGAGCTTTCCAAGGCGGAAATGCTGGAGATGCGCGACACCAAGACCCGCGACGCCGATGTCGGCGTCCGCAACGTCATGATCGGTTAGTGCATGTCTCCCGAAAATGGGAACCGGTTTCGGGATAAAGACATGCATAAAATCAAGAAGCTAAAGCGTATTAAGCGAATCTGAAAGATCGCAACGCGCTTTAGGACCAGCCGCTGGCTGGCCGCCTTGTCAGGCGAGTTTTTCTGGAAACAAGACCTTTAGACTGTCTGTCTCCCCACCACGGCAATGAAATTGTCGTTGATTTGCTCCGCCGCGCGCTGGAAAGCGGAAAGATGCGGCGCAACCTCGCCAGCCAGCCGTTCCGCCCGTTCCGCCCCTAGTGCCGTTTCGAGGCTGGCGCAGTATTCCGGAATGACCTTCCAGTCGGCCACGGTGCGGTCGGTGATTTCCATGTGATACTGGAAGCCATAGGCATGCCGGCCCCATTTCATGGCCTGAACCGGGCAGGCCGCATTGGTGGCGAGGATTTCGCCATGCTCCGGCAGCACGGACACCTCGGCGCCGTGCCATTGCAGGGTTTCAAACACACCATCGACACCGTGGAAAAGCCGGTCTTCGCGGCCAGCCTTGGTGAGCTCGACCTTGGCCAGCCCGACTTCAGGGCGCGCCATCAACGAGACTTTGCCGCCGAGCGCGTCTGCAAGAAGCTGGTGCCCCAGGCAAATGCCGAGATAAGGCCGCCCCATGTCCTTGACCCAGCGCCGGATCGCGGCCTTTTCGGCGGTCAGCCAGGAATGGATATCTTCCTGCCATGTGTCCATCGGCCCGCCCATGACGGCGAGCAGGTCGAAACCGTCGAGATCCGGGATGGATTCGCCTTCGTCAAGCTCGACGGTCTTTAATTCATGGCCGTCCCTGCGCCAGAAATCCCCGAACGAGCCGGGATGCTCGACTGCCAGATGCTGGAAAACCAGAATTCGCATGCAACTCTCCTCACTGGCGTCGGGTCGAACGGCGTATATGAACAACAGCAGGAACCGCCGCCCTTCACTTCCGCCACTTTGGCTTATCGACTGGACCAAGGAAACAGGGCGCGCACCGCTCATCCATGCTCCCCTAACGGAGAGAGGCGCAATCCGGGTGCCGATCAGGTGCATCGCTAGGCACCCCCCTCTGGCCTGCCGGCCATCTCCCCCTCAAGGGGGGAGATCGGCAGCTTCAAGCTACAGCCTCCTCTGTCATTTCAGTGCCGGATGAAAGCATGGCAATCTTGGTAATCTCCCCCC
>NZ_LMFV01000060.1 GCF_001427285.1 Mesorhizobium sp. Root552 | reverse complement strand
GCCGCCGGCGTGTGGAGCGCCGACATCGCCCGCGTCCACCGCTTCGCCCGGCAGCTGAAGGCGGGAACGGTGTGGATCAACACCTATGGCCCGACCGACATCCGCCTGCCCTGGGGCGGGGCGCGCGATTCCGGCTTCGGCCGCGAGCATGGCGACATGGCCATCGAGAACTTCACCGAACCCAAGGTGGTGTGGATCAACACCGGCCGCTGAGGCGCGGCAAGCCGGGCGAGATCAGCGCCATCGCGGAGAAGCGTCTCGATCATCGTGCAGGGCGGCCGGATCGAGCTTCTCAAGGTCAAGCCCGAAGGCGGCGCCAAGATGCCCGCAGCCGAGTTCTTCACAAGCATCGGCTTCAACGTCGGCAATGCGCTGACAGNGATCGAGCTTCTCAAGGTCAAGCCCGAAGGCGGCGCCAAGATGCCCGCAGCCGAGTTCTTCACAAGCATCGGCTTCAACGTCGGCAATGCGCTGACAGACCCGCTGCCCCTGCCAGAAGCAGCCTGACAACAGGACAAGGCCTGAGCATAGAAGCCTGACGACCGATCGCCGCCGATCAACAAGACAAACAATGGGAGATTAGAGATGACTGTCGCGATGAAGCCGATGTCGGACATTTTGATAGCACGTGCGGCGAAGAAGAAGCCGATCCAGGAAATAGGCTCCAAGATTGGCATACCTCGTGCCCACATCATCCCATACGGTCATGACAAGGCAAAGATATCTGCGGAATTTACGGCAAAGATCCAGGACAACAAGGACGGCAAGCTGATCCTTGTGACGGCGATCAACCCGACGCCTGCGGGCGAAGGCAAGACGACGACGACGGTTGGCCTGGGCGACGGCCTGAACCGCATCGGCAAGAAGGCGGTGATCTGCATCCGCGAGGCCTCGCTTGGTCCGAACTTCGGCATGAAGGGCGGCGCTGCCGGCGGCGGCTATGCCCAGGTCGTGCCGATGGACGACATGAACCTGCACTTCACCGGCGACTTCCACGNCGTCATGGACATGAACGACCGGGCGCTGCGCGAGATCGTSKKSTCGCTGGGCGGSGTCGCCAACGGCTATCCGCGCGAGGCCGGCTTCGACATCACCGTTGCCTCGGAAGTCATGGCGATCCTGTGCCTTGCCAAGGACCTGAAGGACCTCGAAAAGCGCCTTGGCGACATCATCGTTGCCTACAAGCGCGACAAGAGCCCGGTGTTTGCGCGTGAACTGAAGGCCCATCGCGCCATGGCGGTTCTTCTGAAGGACGCCATCCAGCCGAACCTSGTGCAGACSYTSGAGAACAACCCGGCCTTCGTGCATGGCGGCCCGTTCGCCAACATCGCCCACGGCTGCAACTCGGTGATGGCCACCACCACCGCCTTGAAGCTCGGCNCCTCCAGCTCGGCTACGGCAATGCGGGAACGGTCGCCGCGACATCGCCTCCGCCGCCAGCTCGTCCTCATCGAACCGGTCGATGCTCGATCAGGTTTTGCAGGCATTCAACATCGTTCCCGATATCGACCTCAACATCATGCAGCCAGGTGCAGACCTTGGAGAACAACCCGGCCTTCGTGCATGGCGGCCCGTTCGCCAACATCGCCCACGGCTGCAACTCGGTGATGGCCACCACCACCGCCTTGAAGCTCGGCGAATATGTCGTGACGGAGGCCGGTTTCGGCGCTGATCTCGGTGCGGAAAAATTCTTCGACATCAAGTGCCGCAAGGCTGGCCTGAAGCCTGCCGCCGCCGTCATCGTGGCCACCGTGCGCGCCATGAAGATGAATGGCGGGGTGAAGAAGGAGGAYCTCGGGCCTGAGAATGTCGCCGCGTGAGGCCGAGATCGTCTCTCACAGGCTCATGCTGCGCGCCNGCGGAAAAATTCTTCGACATCAAGTGCCGCAAGGCTGGCCTGAAGCCTGCCGCCGCCGTCATCGTGGCCACCGTGCGCGCCATGAAGATGAATGGCGGGGTGAAGAAGGAGGATCTCGGGCCCGAAAATGTCGAGGCGGTGAAGAAGGGCTGCCCCAACCTTGGCCGCCACATCGAGAACGTGCACCAGTTCGGGGTTCCGGTGGTGGTGGCGATCAACCACTTCTATTCCGACACCGAAGCCGAGATCGAAGCGCTGAAGGCCTATGTCAAGGAGCAGGGTGCGGAAGCGATCCTGTGCAAGCACTGGGCGCATGGCTCGGCCGGCATCGAGGAGCTTGCGAAGAAGGTGGTCGAGATCGCCGAGGNGCGCTGAAGGCCTATGTCAAGGAGCAGGGTGCGGAAGCGATCCTGTGCAAGCACTGGGCGCATGGCTCGGCCGGCATCGAGGAGCTTGCGAAGAAGGTGGTCGAGATCGCCGAGGGCGGGGCCTCGCAGTTCGCGCCGCTYTAYGGCGACGACCTTGGCCTGTTCGACAAGATCGACACCATCGTCAAGCGCATCTACCGCGGTTCGGAGGCGATTGCCGACAAGTCGATCCGCGACCAGCTGCACCAGTGGGAGAAGCAGGGCTACGGCAA
>NZ_LMFV01000059.1 GCF_001427285.1 Mesorhizobium sp. Root552 | reverse complement strand
AGACGCCATTATAACGTCGACAGCAGCCGGCGCGCCGAATGTCACGTTTACGAAGCAACTGCGATCAGCTGGTGTGACCGCATTGTACGGGAATTATGCGCTCGATGAAGGCACTGCAAAAAGCCTAGGTGCCGACGCGGAAGGCATCTATCTCGGCGGCACATACTACACCAGTATCGATTCTGAGAGTAATATGAAGTTCCTAAAAGCATTAAAGGACAAGTTTGGAGCCGAGACGAAAACCGCGAGCGAACTCTCAGTTCCGCAATATGATGCCGTTCATCTCTATGCGCTAGCTGTCGCAAAGGCCGGCACAACAGATACCGATGCTGTGGTAAAGGCCCTGAGTGAAGTAACCTACAATGGCCCGAGAGGCCCTGTACAAATGTCGAAGCAGCGTCACGCGCCTTTGACAATGTATCTTGCACAGGTGAATGCTCAGGGTGATACTAATATTATCAAATCAGAACCAAATGTGGACCCGGGCAATCAATGCCCTGATCTGTAATTTGTATATCTAAGCGTCTTTTGGACGACCGAACTTTTTAGTTGTTCATACATCTGTGACCAAGATGCTTCTCTAGAGCGGTTCCGTTGGTTCAGCGAGAACTCGGACCGCTCTAGGATTTGCGTTAAATCTTCCATGATTGCCTGAGATCGTATCTCTTCGACATCCTCGAGCGTGAAAACCTTTCATTTCTTGGGAGTTGCTTGAAATTGAAGTGCGGGTGCTGGTTATAATTGCAATCTGGTTTTCCGGACTTATCGACATCAATCTTCGCGAACGGATATTGTCAGAACAAACGCCGATAGACGGCAAAGTTCGTACGAGTGGTGAACAAAATGGGTTACATCTCGCGAAAACCAATCATTTTGGCGATATGCGGAGATGCTTGTGGTCTGACCAGAGTCCACGTAGGGCAGACCCAGGTGGACGCCTCGAAAAACCTCGCCATTGACGGCTCGGGATGATTCACTGCCCCGGTGATTTGCCGGGAGGGGATGGATGCGGGGACAGGCCGGGTTTTGG
>NZ_LMFV01000058.1 GCF_001427285.1 Mesorhizobium sp. Root552 | reverse complement strand
GCGCCATGCCAAAAGGCAAGAAACGCAACCAATCCTGCCATCGCCACGGCGACCGCGATACCGACTACAAGAGCAGCAAAAGCCAATTCGGCGGAAAATCCCTGATAGGTAAATATCAGGGCGGTGACATAAGCTCCTGCCGCAAAAAATGCCGACTGCCCGAAAGTCAAAACTCCAAGGTAACCCCAGAGAATATCGACGGAAAGAGCGATAGACGCGTATATCATCGATCTTACGAGAACGTTGACTGAATACGCATCTATAAAGAAGGGCGTGACGCCAACACCGATCAGAGCTATAGTTGCTACAACGACCATCCTCGTTAGCGGGCTTGCCCGTGGCCGAAGGTGATGCGCTTTGCCCCATTCCTTCAAGTTCACATCACTCATAAGAAAACCCCTGCGGTCGAATACGGAGAATTACCGCGGCAAGAGCCGCAATTGTCATGCCGCCTAGGACCGCTCCGAAATAACCACTGACAATCACTTGTGCTCCGCCCAACACAACACTTGCAATAGCCAAGCTATAAAGAGAGGAGCCCGATACCAGCACGAGCATAAATGCGCTGATTAGCCAGGCTGTGCCCATATCCGGATAGACACTCGAAAGAGGTGTTATCAAAGCGCCGGCAACGGCGGCCAGCCCAGAGCCAAGGGTGAATGTCACCGTGCGAACGAGCCCGCTATTTATTCCAAGTCCGCGCGCAAGATCTTCGTTCATGATGACGGCGCGCGTGGAGAGACCTAGTGATGTACCCTTGAGTATCAAGGTCAAACCAAGTCCCAGCAGTAGTGCGAGAACGGTAAGCACCAGCCTGTAGATCGAATATGACTCACCGATGAGACTGACCACCCCTCGAACTGGAGGTTCAGCGAAATGAACACCACGATCGAAGACCAGAGTTATGATCTGGCCAATGATGATGCTCAGGCCCCAGGTGGCTAGGATAGCATCGAGCGGCCGATTGTATAACGACCGTACAACAACACGCTCCATGCCGAGACCAACAATCGCCCCAAAGACCGCCGCCAGAGGAATGCCTATCCAGGGATTCAACCCAAGCGCTGTGGCAATAACGGCAGCGTATCCGCCAAGCGTCATCAATCCGCCATGTGCGAAATTGATAAGCTTCATAACGCCGAATACGAGTGGCCTGCCCCATTAGGGAGGTCCACCGGATAAGTTAGAGTTCCGGCGGTTATGGTCGCCGAGATTGGCTGACCGGGGCGGAGCGTAGATCATTGTAG
>NZ_LMFV01000057.1 GCF_001427285.1 Mesorhizobium sp. Root552 | reverse complement strand
AGCGCCAGATCAAAAGCGACGATGTCCTGGCGATACTAGCCCAACTGTTCACCAGGCATGGTCCGCCAGAGCATATCCGGTCCGACAATGGCAGCGAATTTACCGCCACGGCCGTTCGCGAATGGCTTGGCCGCATCGGTGTGAAGACACTCTACATCGAACCCGGCTCGCCCTGGGAAAACGGATACTGCGAGAGCTTCAATGGCAAGCTGCGCGATGAACTGCTCAACGGTGAAATCTTCTACACGCTGAAGGAGGCACAGATCGTGATCGAGAACTGGCGTCGGCACTACAACACTGTCAGGCCGCACAGCTCGCTCGGCTATCTCCCGCCAGCTCCGGAAAGCATCTTGCCCCGCGCCGCTACCTACAATGATCTACGCTCCGCCCCGGTCAGCCAATCTCGGCGACCATAACCGCCGGAACTCTAACTTATCCGGTGGACCTCCCTAATGGGGCAGGCCAGTGCGAGACATACATTGGAAGGGCCGACCCGCGAAGCACCATGATGCGGCGACCGATGTCGACCGCGTAGACGACCATGCTCCCGGCAAAGGACTTCCCGCACTTCAAAGGCGCTTGCAAATCTCGCTATTAGACGACGGTCTTACAAGCTGTCGTAGCCAGCCACATAGACGTCCTCGACCTTCAAGGTCTTCATGAAGCTCCCGGCCTGCGCATCGTGGTAGGGGTTGCCGATCGCGCTCATGGAGCCGCGCAGTCCCGCCGCATCGAGCGCTCTTCGTTATGTTTCGGACGCGTATTGGCACCCACGGTCGGTGTGATGAATGCAACTCGGCGGCGGCCTCCTGCTTGTCAGAGCGGAGCGCAAGGCTGCAAGTGCCAACGGCGTGTCGAGCCGTCGGGACGAGGCGTAGCCGACGACCTTGCGGCTGCAGGCATCGAGAATGACGGCGAGGTAGCAGAAGCCGGTAGCAATTCGGGTGTATGTGAAATCGGCGACCCAGACCATGTTGGGCCGATCCAGGATCATATTGCGGTAGAGGTTCGGATAGATCGGGGAATCGTGGCTGCTGTAGGTCGTACGCACATAGCGCTTGCGCGGTTTGGTTCCCAAGTTTGCCGCCCCTATCACACGGGCTACGCGCTTATGATTGACTAGGTGCCCGCGGCGGCCAAGCTCGTGGGTCACCTGGCGATAGACGTAGCAGAGCAGTTCGTCCTGGATATCCTCGATGAGGGTGACGAGTTCCGCGTCCAAAAGTTTGGTCGTTTTGATCGGGGCGCGATAGACGGTGCTTCTCGGCAGATCGATCATTTCACCCCCTCGTCTGGTGGAACAGGCTGCGGCCTGGTGACGATGAAGGATCTCTCGCTGTCGCCGGCGGTCGTCTGACGCGGCGTTTTTTGGCAAGGTCCAGTTCCATCGTGTGTGCGCGGCGGTGACAAAGTAGGCCACAGGAGCGCCGGCGTAATGCTGGTGCGGGCGGCGTAAAAACCGTCCAGTGGCTAGGCTGGTCCCTTTGGGG
>NZ_LMFV01000056.1:43283-304211 GCF_001427285.1 Mesorhizobium sp. Root552 | reverse complement strand
GTCCTCGCGCCCAAGGAAAGAGACTATGGCAAAAGGTAAATTCGAGCGCACGAAGCCTCATGTGAACATTGGCACGATTGGTCACGTTGACCATGGCAAGACGTCGTTGACGGCCGCGATCACGAAGTATTTTGGCGAGTTCAAGGCGTATGACCAGATTGACGCTGCGCCGGAAGAGAAGGCGCGCGGCATCACGATTTCGACGGCGCACGTTGAGTATGAGACGCCTGCGCGCCACTATGCGCACGTCGACTGCCCCGGCCACGCCGACTATGTGAAGAACATGATCACGGGTGCCGCGCAGATGGACGGCGCGATCCTGGTTGTTTCGGCGGCTGACGGCCCGATGCCGCAGACGCGCGAGCACATCCTTCTGGCGCGCCAGGTTGGCGTTCCGGCTCTGGTTGTGTTCCTGAACAAGGTTGACCTTGTCGACGACGCCGAGCTTCTGGAGCTTGTCGAGCTTGAGGTTCGCGAGCTTCTGTCGAAGTACGAGTTCCCCGGCGACGACATTCCGATGATCAAGGGTTCGGCTGTTGCTGCGCTTCAGGATGGCGACAAGAAGATCGGCGAGGACGCGATCCGCGAGCTGATGGCGGCTGTTGACGCCTACATCCCGACGCCTGAGCGTCCGATCGACAAACCGTTCCTGATGCCGATCGAGGACGTGTTCTCGATCTCGGGCCGCGGCACGGTTGTTACGGGCCGCGTTGAGCGCGGTATCGTCAAGGTTGGCGAGGAGCTTGAGATTGTCGGCATCCGCCCGACGTCGAAGACGACCTGCACGGGCGTCGAGATGTTCCGCAAGCTGCTCGACCAGGGCCAGGCCGGCGACAACATCGGCGCGCTTCTGCGTGGCGTTGACCGTGAAGGCGTCGAGCGCGGCCAGGTTCTGGCCAAGCCCGGCACCGTCAAGCCGCACAAGAAGTTCAAGGCCGAGGCCTACATCCTGACGAAGGAGGAGGGTGGCCGTCACACGCCGTTCTTCACCAACTACCGTCCGCAGTTCTACTTCCGCACGACGGACGTGACCGGCATCGTGACGCTTCCGGCTGGCACCGAGATGGTGATGCCTGGCGACAACGTGACGGTTGATGTTGAACTGATCGTGCCGATCGCCATGGAAGAGAAGCTGCGCTTCGCCATCCGCGAAGGCGGCCGCACCGTCGGCGCCGGCATCGTCGCCTCCATCGTCGAGTAAGAAGAACAACAGATCTGTCGCGGGCGGGGGATCGCCCGCGCCGCGCCAGAACAAGGAATGACGAGATGAACGGTCAGAATATCCGCATCCGCCTGAAAGCGTTCGCCTGAAAGCGTTCCAACGCGGTATCGGGCGCTTTTGTGCAGCAAGGACAACGTGACGGTTGATGTTGAACTGATCGTGCCGATCGCCATGGAAGAGAAGCTGCGCTTCGCCATCCGCGAAGGCGGCCGCACCGTCGGCGCCGGCATCGTCGCCTCCATCGTCGAGTAAGAAGAACAACAGATCTGTCGCGGGCGGGGTATCGCCCGCGCCGCGCCAGAACAAGGAATGACGAGATGAACGGTCAGAATATCCGCATCCGCCTGAAAGCGTTCGATCACCGCGTGCTCGATGCTTCGACGCGGGAAATCGTGTCGACGGCCAAGCGCACCGGCGCCAACGTCCGTGGCCCAATTCCGCTGCCGACCCGGATCGAAAAGTTCACGGTCAACCGCTCGCCCCACGTCGACAAGAAGAGCCGCGAGCAGTTCGAGATGCGCACCCACAAGCGTCTTCTCGACATTGTTGATCCGACTCCCCAGACGGTTGACGCGTTGATGAAGCTCGACCTGGCCGCCGGCGTGGATGTCGAAATCAAGCTCTAAGAGCTTAAACAAGAACTCGCAGGGGGAAACCCCGGAGCTCCTCTGAAGGAAAACGAACCGATGCGTTCAGGTGTAATTGCACAGAAGGTGGGAATGACCCGCATCTATAACGATGCAGGCGAGCATGTCCCCGTCACCGTTCTTCGCATGGAGAACTGCCAGGTCGTTGCGCAGCGCACGCAGGAAAAGAACGGCTACACCGCTGTTCAGCTCGGCGTTGGTCTTGCCAAGGTCAAGAACACGTCGAAGGCGATGCGCGGCCACTTCGCTGCCGCCTCCGTCGAGCCCAAGGCCAAGGTCGCTGAATTCCGCGTCTCTGCCGACAATCTCATCGATGTCGGCGCCGAGTTGACGGTCGAGCATTTCGTGCCTGGCCAGAAGGTCGACGTGACCGGCACCACCACCGGTAAGGGCTTCCAGGGCGTTATCAAGCGCCACCACATGGGTGGTGGCCGCGCGACCCACGGTAACTCGGTGTCGCACCGTACCCACGGTTCGACTGGCCAGCGCCAGGACCCGGGCAAGGTGTTCAAGGGCAAGAAGATGGCTGGCCATCTGGGTGATGTTCGCGTCACCACGCAGAATGTCGAGGTCGTTTCGACCGATGCCGATCGCGGCCTTATCCTGATCCGCGGCGCCGTTCCGGGCACCAAGGGTGCATGGATCCTGGTTCGCGACGCCGCCAAGGTGGCGCTGCCGGCTAACGCACCGAAGCCTGCTGCGATCCGCGCCGCCGGCAAGGCTGCCGAGAAGAACGATGCTCCGGCCAATGAGGGAGCGGAATAATGGACATCAAGATCACAACGCTCGGCGGTAAAGACGCCGGCAAGGTCAAGCTCTCCGAGGAGATTTTCGGCCTTGATCCGCGCGAGGACATCCTGCAGCGCGTCGTGCGCTGGCAGCTTGCCAAGAAGCAGCAGGGCACGCATCAGGCCAAGGGCCGCGCCGATATCGCGCGCACCGGCGCCAAGATGTACAAGCAGAAGGGTACCGGCCGCGCCCGTCACCATTCGGCTCGTGCTCCGCAGTTCCGCGGCGGCGGCAAGGCACACGGTCCTGTTGCCCGCAGCCATGAGCACGATCTGCCGAAGAAGATCCGCGCTCTCGGCCTGAAGCATGCGCTGTCGGCCAAGGCCAAGGCATCGTCGATCATCATCATCGACGAACTGAAGCTGGCCGACGCCAAGACCAAGGCTCTTGCAGCTAACCTTGCCTCGCTCGGTCTCACCAATGCGCTGGTGATCGGCGGTGCCGAACTCGACGCCAACTTCAAGCTGGCGGCGACCAACATTCCCAACATCGACGTGCTGCCGATCCAGGGCATCAACGTCTATGACATTCTGCGCCGCGGCACGCTGGTCCTTTCCAAGGCGGCGGTCGAGGCTCTCGAGGAGCGCTTTAAATGACCGACCTTCGTCACTACGACGTGATCGTCTCGCCCGCGATCACTGAAAAGTCGACCATGGCTTCCGAGCAGAACCAGGTGGTCTTCAACGTCGCCAAGAAGGCGTCGAAGCCTGAGATCAAGGCCGCCATAGAGGCGCTGTTCGGCGTCAAGGTGCTGGCCGTCAACACGCTTGTCCGCAAGGGCAAGGTCAAGCGCTTCCGCGGCACAATCGGCCGCCAGGGCGATGTCAAGAAGGCAGTCGTGACTTTGGTCGACGGCCATTCGATCGACGTCGCGACGGGCCTCTGAGTAAGGCGGCGAGGACAAGAACATGGCTTTGAAACATTATAACCCGATTACGCCAAGCACCCGCCAGCTGGTCATCGTCGACCGCTCGGGCCTGCACAAGGGCAAGCCGGTCAAGGGTCTGACCGAAGGCTTGACCAGGTCCGGCGGTCGCAACAACTACGGACGCATTACCGCTCGTTTCATCGGCGGTGGCCACAAGCGCACGTACCGCATCATCGACTTCAAGCGTCGCAAGCTCGATGTCGTCGGCACGGTAGAGCGTCTGGAATACGATCCGAACCGCACCGCCTTTATCGCGCTGATCAAGTACGAGGACGGTGAACTCAACTACATCATCGCTCCGCAGCGTCTGGCTGCCGGCGACAAGATCGTGGCTGGTGAATCGGTCGACGTTAAGCCGGGCAATGCGATGCCGCTGTCGGCAATGCCGGTCGGCACCATCGTCCATAACATCGAGTTGAAGCCGGGCAAGGGCGGTCAGGTCGCTCGTTCGGCTGGCGCCTACGCTCAGCTCGTCGGTCGCGACCAGGGCATGGCGATCCTGCGACTTAACTCAGGCGAGCAGCGCATTGTCCACGGCTCGTGCTTTGCCACGGTCGGTGCGGTGTCCAACCCGGATCACGGCAACATCAACGACGGCAAGGCTGGCCGCAGCGTTTGGCGTGGCAAGCGCCCGCACAATCGCGGCGTTACCATGAACCCGGTCGACCACCCGCACGGCGGTGGTGAAGGCCGCACCTCCGGTGGCCGTCATCCGGTTACCCCGTGGGGCAAGCCGACCAAGGGCAAGAAGACGCGGTCCAATAAGGCGACCGACAAGTTCATCGTGCGTTCGCGTCACGAGCGCAAGAGCTAAGAAGAGGTAACGCCAAGTGACTCGTTCTATTTGGAAAGGCCCCTTCATCGACGGCTACCTTCTGAAGAAGGCAGACAAGGTCCGTGAAGGTGGTCGCAGTGAGGTGATCAAGATGTGGAGCCGCCGCTCCACCATCCTGCCGCAGTTCGTCGGCCTCACCTTCGGTGTTTACAACGGCCAGAAGCACGTCCCCGTTTCCGTGAACGAGGACATGGTTGGTCACAAGTTCGGTGAGTTCGCTCCGACCCGTACCTATTACGGCCATGGCGCGGACAAGAAGGCAAAGAGGAAGTAACAGATGGGCAAGGCCAAAGCTCCGCGCAGGCTTGCTGACAACGAGGCGCGTGCCGTTCTGCGCACGATCCGTGTCAGCCCGCAGAAGCTCAATCTGGTTGCCGCGCTTATCCGCGGCAAGAAGGTTGCCACCGCGCTGAACGATCTTGAATTTTCGCGCAAGCGTATTTCCGAGACCGTCAAGAAGACGCTGGAATCGGCGATCGCCAATGCGGAAAACAACCATGATCTGGATGTTGATGCGCTGATCGTGGCCGAAGCCTATGTCGGCAAGTCGATCGTCATGAAGCGTTTCCACGCTCGTGGCCGTGGTCGCGCCAGCCGTATCGAGAAGCCGTTTTCGCACCTCACGATCGTTGTTCGTGAAGTCGAGGAAAAAGGGGAGGCCGCTTAATGGGCCAGAAAATCAATCCTATCGGTCTCCGTCTCGGCATCAACCGCACCTGGGATTCCCGCTGGTACGCAAACACCGGCGAGTACGGCAAGTTGCTGCATGAAGACATCAAGATCCGCGAGTATCTTGAGAAGGAGCTGAAGCAGGCTGCCATCTCCAAGGTCGTGATCGAGCGTCCGCACAAGAAGTGCCGCGTCACCATCCATGCCGCGCGTCCGGGCCTCATCATCGGCAAGAAGGGCGCCGACATCGAGAAGCTGCGCAAGAAGCTGACCGAGATGACGAATTCGGAAACGCACCTCAACATCGTTGAAGTGCGCAAGCCGGAAATCGATGCAACGCTGGTCGCCCAGTCGATCGCCCAGCAGCTTGAGCGCCGTATCGCGTTCCGCCGCGCCATGAAGCGCGCCGTGCAGTCGGCCATGCGTCTTGGCGCCGAAGGCATCCGCATCAACTGCGGCGGTCGTCTTGGCGGCGCTGAAATTGCGCGCATGGAATGGTATCGCGAAGGCCGCGTGCCTCTGCATACCCTGCGCGCCGACGTCGACTACGGCACGGCCGAAGCCCAGACCGCCTATGGCATCTGCGGCGTCAAGGTTTGGGTGTTCAAGGGCGAAATCCTTGAGCACGATCCGATGGCATCCGAGCGCCGCGCCACCGAAGGCGAAGCGCATCCTGGCGAACGTAGCGGCGCTCGCCGTCGCGAGAACGCCTGAGATAATTGAGAATTTGGAGCAAGTAAGATGCTGCAGCCAAAGCGCACTAAGTTCCGCAAGCAGTTCAAGGGCCGTATCCACGGCGCTGCCAAGGGCGGCACCAACCTGGATTTCGGCGGCTTCGGGCTGAAGGCGCTGGAACCCAACCGCGTCACCGCACGTGAGATCGAGGCGGCCCGCCGCGCGATCACGCGTGAAATGAAGCGCGCCGGTCGCGTCTGGATCCGGATTTTCCCGGATCTGCCGGTCACCTCGAAGCCTACCGAAGTCCGCATGGGCAAGGGCAAGGGCGCGGTTGACTATTGGGCAGCACGCGTCAAGCCGGGCCGCATCATGTTCGAGATCGATGGCGTGTCGGAAGAGACCGCGCGCGAGGCTCTGCGTCTCGGCGCAGCCAAGCTTTCGGTCCGCACGCGCTTCGTGCAGCGCATCGCAGAATAAGGAAGAGCTGAGATGAAAGCCGAAGTAATTCGCTCGAAGACGCAGGACCAGCTCTCTGACGAGCTCGCCAGCCTGAAGAAGGAGCAGTTCAACCTGCGCTTCCAGAAGGCTACCGGCCAGCTTGAGAAGACCGCGCGCGTCAAGCAGGTCCGCAAGGACATTGCACGTATCAAGACCATCGCCGCTGAAAAAGCTGCGGCCAAGAAGGCATAAGGACGAAAACCATGCCAAAGCGCATTCTGCAGGGCACCGTCGTTAGCGACAAGAACGAGAAGACGGTTGTCGTGAAGGTCGAACGGCGCTTCACGCATCCCGTGATGAAGAAGACCGTGCGTATGTCGAAGAAGTACAAGGCGCACGACGAAAACAACGCCCACAAGGTTGGCGACACCGTGTTCATCCAGGAATCGGCTCCGATTTCGAAGGACAAGCGTTGGGTCGTCGTGTCTTCGGACCAGGCCTGAGCGATTGGCGTAGCAAGAACTTTGGACAGACCGGGGAGAGGTGACTCCTTTCCCAACAGAGAAGAAAAAGGCGGCCAGTCATGATTCAGATGCAAACAAACCTCGACGTCGCGGATAACTCCGGCGCTCGTCGTGTCATGTGCATCAAGGTGCTGGGCGGCTCGAAGCGGAAGTACGCCTCCGTCGGCGACATCATCGTGGTGTCGATCAAGGAAGCCATTCCGCGCGGCCGCGTGAAGAAGGGTGATGTGATGAAGGCGGTCGTGGTTCGCACGGCCAAGGACATCCGCCGCCCGGACGGCAGCGTGATCCGTTTCGACAAGAACGCGGCCGTTCTCGTCGATAACAAGAAAGAGCCAGTCGGCACGCGTATCTTCGGGCCGGTTCCGCGCGAGCTTCGCGCCAAGAACCACATGAAGATCATCTCGCTTGCGCCTGAAGTGCTGTAAGGAGCCGCAACAATGCAAAAGATCCGTAAAGGCGACAAGGTTGTCGTTCTGGCCGGCAAGGACAAGGGTCGCTCCGGCGAAGTCCTCTCGGTTCAGCCGAAGGAAGACACCGCTGTCGTGCGTGGCGTGAACCTCATTCGCCGCCACCAGAAGCAGAGCCAGTCCCAGGAAGGCGGCATCATCACCAAGGAAGCGCCGCTCCACCTGTCAAACATTGCGCTGGCCGACCCCAAGGACGGCAAGCCGACCCGTGTCGGCTTCAAGTTCGAGAAGGACGGCAAGAAGGTGCGCTTTGCGAAGCGCTCGGGAGAAACGATCAATGGCTAAGGCTCAGCAAGCTACGGCTCAGAACACGCCGCGCCTGAAAAAGGTCTATAACGAGACCATTCGCAAGGCGCTGCAGGAGCAGTTCAAGTACGACAACGAGATGCAGGTTCCGCGTCTCGACAAGATCGTGCTGAACATGGGTGTTGGCGAAGCGACGGCTGATTCCAAGAAGCCTTCCGTCGCGGCCGAGCATCTGGCGCTTATCGCTGGTCAGAAGCCTGTTATCACGCGTGCCCGCAAGTCGATCGCCGGCTTCAAGGTGCGTGAGAACATGCCGATCGGCACCAAGGTCACTTTGCGCCAGGAACGCATGTATGAGTTCCTTGACCGGCTGGTGAATATCGCATTGCCGCGCGTCCGCGACTTCCGTGGGCTGAACCCGAAGAGCTTTGACGGTCGTGGCAACTACGCCATGGGCATCAAGGAGCACATCGTGTTCCCGGAGATCAACTACGACAAGGTTGATCAGGTCTGGGGCATGGACATCATCGTTTGTACGACTGCGAAGACGGACGACGAAGCCAGGGCGCTGCTCAAGGCTTTCAACTTCCCCTTCCGCCAGTAACGGCAGCGAGCAAAGGAAAAATCTGAAATGGCAAAGACCAGCTCAGTTGAAAAGAACAACCGGCGCCGCAAGCTTGTGGACCAGTACGCTGCCAAGCGTAAGGCGCTCAAGGCCATCATCATGGACCAGTCCAAGCCGATGGAGGAGCGTTTCCGTGCCCAGCTCAAGCTGGCCGCATTGCCGCGCAATTCGGCACGCATCCGCATCCGCAACCGTTGCGAAATCACCGGTCGTCCGCGGGCATTCTATCGTAAACTCAAGGTTTCCCGTATCGCCCTGCGCGATCTCGGCAACAACGGCCAGATTCCCGGCCTGGTCAAGTCGAGCTGGTAAGGAGGACATCACATGTCATTGAGCGATCCTCTCGGCGATATGCTGACCCGCATCCGCAACGCCTATGGCCGCAAGAAGTCGACCGTGTCGACCCCGGCCTCGCGTCTGCGCGCCCGCGTCCTGGATGTTCTGAAGGCCGAAGGCTACATCCGCGACTACAGCCAGACCGATTTCGATAACGGCAAGTCCGAGATCAACATCGAGCTGAAGTATTTCGACGGTTCTCCGGTCGTACGCGAGATTTCCCGCGTTTCGAAGCCTGGTCGCCGCGTTTACGTGTCGGCCAAGTCGATCCCGCAGGTTGCCAACGGTCTCGGCATTGCCATCTTGTCGACGCCGAAGGGCGTTATGGCAGACCACGATGCCCGCGAACAGAATGTCGGTGGCGAAATTCTCTGCCAGATTTTCTGATCGCAGGCATGATCCCGAAAAGTGACATCGGTTTTCGGACAAGATCATGCTTAAGCAAGACTTGAAACACGAAGAGTGACGAGGACAACAAATGTCTCGTATTGGAAAGAAACCCGTATCCGTGCCGCAGGGCGTGACCGCGTCGGTTGACGGTCAGACCGTTACGGCCAAGGGTCCGAAAGGTGAGCTGAAGTTCGTCGTCAACGACGAGGTTCTGGTCAAGCTGGAGAACGGCGAGATCGCTGTCCAGCCGCGTGACACCTCGAAGGCGGCTCGCTCGAAATGGGGCATGTCCCGCACGCAGATCGTCAACATCCTGACCGGCGTGAAGGATGGCTTCGAAAAGAAGCTCGAGATCACCGGCGTTGGCTATCGTGCTGCGATGCAGGGCAAGAACCTGCAGCTTGCACTTGGCTTTAGCCACGATGTCGTCTACGAGACGCCGCAAGGCATCACGATTGCTGTTCCGAAGCCCACCGAAATCAGCGTGACGGGCATCGACAAGCAGCAGGTCGGTCAGGTTGCGGCGGAAATCCGTGAGTATCGCGGTCCTGAGCCCTACAAGGGCAAGGGCGTGCGCTATGCCGGCGAGAAGATCCTCCGCAAGGAAGGCAAGAAGAAGTAAGTTCGCAACTACAACGCCACGGGGCGTTGCCGCGGGAGCATTCGTCTACCGCATACGGCAACCCCCGTTTTACAAGGCAGGAACTAAAAGCCATGGCTCTCAAGGAAGCTACCCAGCGCCGTTCTGCGCGTATCCGTCGTCAGTTGAAGGCGGTTTCCAACGGCAGGCCGCGCCTTTCGGTGCACCGTACCTCCAAGAATATCTATGTTCAGCTGATTGACGACGCCAAGGGTCACACCATCGCGGCGGCTTCGACGCTGGAGAAGGATTTCCGCGACTCCAAGAAGACCGGCGCTGACGCAGCCGCGGCTGCGGCTGTTGGCAAGCTGATTGCCGAGCGCGCCACGAAGGCCGGCGTCAAGCAGGTCGTTTTCGATCGTGGCGCCTACATCTACCACGGCCGCGTCAAGGCTCTGGCCGAGGCTGCGCGCGAGGGTGGCCTCGACTTCTGATTTTTCGCCGCCGGCGACCCGAAACGTGGCGCCGGCATTCACCAACCCGTGCTTCCGGAAAAAAACAAGGAACTAGGATATGGCACAGGAACGTAGGGAAGGCGGCCGCGAGCGTGGCCGTGACCGCGAAGAGCGCGACGACGGCATCGTCGACAAGCTCGTACACATCAACCGCGTCGCCAAGGTCGTCAAGGGCGGCCGGCGTTTCGGCTTTGCAGCACTCGTCGTCGTCGGCGACCAGAAGGGCCGCGTTGGCTTCGGCCACGGCAAGGCCCGTGAAGTGCCGGAAGCCATCCGCAAGGCGACCGAATCCGCCAAGCGCGACATGATCTTCGTGCCGCTGCGTTCGGGCCGCACGCTTCATCACGACGTCGAAGGCCGTTGGGGTGCTGGCCGCGTGCTTCTGCGCGCTGCCAAGCAGGGTACCGGCATCATCGCCGGTGGTCCGATGCGCGCCGTCTTCGAGACGCTCGGCATGCACGACGTCGTCGCCAAGTCGATGGGTTCGTCGAACCCGTACAACATGGTTCGCGCCACCTTTGATGCGCTGAAGAGCCAGATGCATCCGAAGGATGTGGCTGCTGCTCGCGGCATCAAGTATTCGACCCTTCAGGCCCGCCGCGGCAATGCCGTAGCGGCTGAAGAATAGTCGCGTTGACCAGGGGATTTTGACCATGGCCAAGAAAGCAGCAAAGACCATCACCGTTGAGCAGATCGGTTCGCCGATCCGCCGTCCGAAAGAGCAGCGCGCGACGCTGGTCGGCCTCGGCCTCAACAAGATGCACAGGAAGCGCACGCTGGAAGACACTCCTTCGGTGCGCGGCATGATAGCCGCCGTCTCGCACCTCGTCCGCGTCGTGGACGAGGCCTGAGCCAGAGCGCAGGAGAACGGAAATGAAACTCAACGATCTGCGTGACAACGAAGGCGCGACCCATTCGAAGAAGCGTCTCGGTCGCGGCATCGGCTCCGGCTCCGGCAAGACCGGCGGCCGTGGCGTCAAGGGCCAGAAGTCCCGTTCGGGCGTGGCCATCAATGGCTTCGAGGGCGGCCAGATGCCGCTCTATCGTCGCCTGCCGAAGCGCGGCTTCAACAACATCTTCGCCAAGAGCTTTGCTGTTGTTTCGCTGGCCCGCATCCAGGCAGCCATCGATGCCAAGAAGCTCGACGCCAAGGAAGCTGTGACCGCCGAGGCGCTCGTCAAGGCCGGCGTCATTCGCCGCGTCAAGGACGGCGTGCGCGTCCTTTCCGACGGTGACCTGAAGGCCAAGCTTGCCTTCGACGTTGCCGGAGCCTCCAAGGCCGCGATCGAGAAGATCGAGAAGGCCGGCGGTTCGGTTAAGCTGCCAGCCCAGGCTGCTGCTGAATAACACCCCGATTAAGAGCGGTCGCGGTAACGCGGCCGCTTGCATCTTGGTTGCGCCAAGCCTATTTCGGGGCTTCGGTGACACGCGCCGCCCGAAGCGGGCCTCCCGCGTCATCTAGCGGAGAAACATGCATGGCTTCGGCTGCTGAACAACTTGCTTCCAATCTGAATTTTGCGGCCTTTGCCAAGGCCGAGGACTTGAAGAAGCGCATCTGGTTTACGCTGGGTGCGCTGTTCGTCTATCGGCTCGGCACCTACATCCCGCTGCCCGGAATCAACCCCGAAGCTTTTGCGCAGGCCTTCCAGCAGCAGAGCGGCGGCGTGCTTGGCATGTTCAACATGTTTGCCGGCGGCGCGGTCGAGCGCATGGCCATCTTTGCGCTGGGCATCATGCCCTACATCTCCGCATCGATCATCATGCAGTTGATGACGTCCGTCATTCCGTCTCTTGAAGCGCTCAAGAAGGAAGGCGAGCAGGGCCGCAAGATCATCAATCAATACACCCGCTATGGAACGGTGCTTCTGGCGATCGTCCAGTCCTACGGCATCTCTGTGGGCCTATCCAGCGGCAACAATATCGTTACGAACCCCGGACTGTTCTTCCAGATATCGTCGGTCATCACGCTGACCGGTGGAACCATGTTCCTGATGTGGCTCGGCGAGCAGATCACCGCGCGCGGCATCGGCAACGGCATCTCGCTGATCATCTTCGCAGGTATCGTTGCGGGCATGCCTGCTGCAATCAGCGGCACATTGGAACTCAGCCGCACCGGCGCGCTGTCTACTGGTCTGGTGCTGGCTATCATGATCCTGGCGGTGGTGGTTATCGCGTTGATCGTTTTTGTCGAGCGCGCTCAGCGCCGGCTTCTGATCCAGTATCCTAAGCGTCAGGTCGGCAACCGCATGTTCCAGGGCGACACGTCGCACCTGCCGTTGAAGCTCAACACCTCGGGCGTCATCCCGCCGATCTTCGCTTCGTCCTTGCTGCTTCTGCCTGCCACGCTTGCCGGATTTTCCAACACGCAAAACCTGCCGTCGTGGGCAGCATCGGTGTTGTCCGCCCTCGGGCATGGTCAGCCGCTTTACATGCTCTTTTACGGCGCCATGATCGCGTTCTTCACCTTCTTCTACACGGCTATCGTGTTCAATCCGAAGGACACGGCCGATCAGCTCAAGAAGCATTCCGGCTTCATTCCGGGCTATCGTCCTGGCGAACGCACGGCTGAGTACATCGACTACGTACTGACTCGCATAACGGTTGTGGGCGCGATCTACCTCGTCGCAGTCTGCCTCCTGCCTGAATACCTCATTGCCGCCACTGGCGTGCCGTTCTACCTTGGTGGCACTTCGCTTCTGATCGTTGTCAGTGTAACGCTTGATACGATCGCGCAGATCCAGGGCCACTTGATCGCGCATCAATATGAAGGGCTGATCAAGAAGTCTAAGCTGCGCGGGGGCAAGAGAGGAAAATGAGGCTGATACTGCTTGGACCGCCGGGAGCGGGCAAGGGGACGCAAGCACAGCGACTGGTAGAAAAGTACGGCATACCCCAGCTTTCCACTGGTGACATGTTGCGCGCCGCTGTAGCAGCCAAGACGCCTGTCGGCCTGAAGGCCAAGGCCGTCATGGACGCTGGTGAACTGGTCTCCGATGCGATCGTCAACGCCATCGTTGCGGAGCGTATCGACCAACCGGACTGCGCGAAGGGTTTTATCCTGGACGGCTATCCGCGCACGCTTGCCCAGGCCGACTCGGTCGAGGCCATGCTTGCGGAACGCGGTATTGCACTGGATGCGGTCATCGAACTGGTGGTTGACGACAAGGCGCTGGTCGGCCGCATCGTCAAGCGGGCGGAAGAAGCCAAGGCCGCCGGGCAGCCGGTACGCAAGGACGACAATCCCGAGGTCTTCGAGGAACGCCTGCGCGAATATTACAAGAAGACCGCGCCGTTGATCGGCTACTATCACGCCAAGAAGATGCTGAAAGGCGTCGATGGCATGGCCAGTATCGATGCGGTCAGCGGGCAGATCGACGCGTTGCTGGGCAAGGCTCGTTAACAAATCTTACTGCTTGCCCTTGACGGGGCGGACAGGCTGGAGTATGGCGGCCCGTCTCCCTATCAGGCATGAGCTTAGCTTGTCCGTACGGACAAGTCGCTTGCTTTGTAGAAGGAACACCCGCAAGGGCCGGCCTCCACCGGACGCGGGTCATTTAAACAGCGCCGGTCAGCCTAGCGGCTCAGCCGGTCCACATGGAGAAGAGAACAGATGGCTCGTATAGCCGGCGTCAATATTCCGACCAACAAGCGCGTGGTTATTGCGCTTCAGTACATTCACGGCATTGGCAAGAAGTTTGCCCAGGAGATCGTCGACAAGGTCGGCATTCCTGCCGAGCGCCGCGTCAACCAGCTCACCGACGCCGAGGTTCTGGCAATCCGCGAAACCATCGACCGTGACTATCAGGTCGAAGGCGATCTGCGCCGTGAAGTTTCGATGAACATCAAGCGTCTGATGGACCTCGGCTGCTACCGCGGCCTGCGCCATCGCCGCAGCCTGCCGGTTCGTGGCCAGCGTACGCATACCAATGCGCGTACTCGCAAGGGTCCTGCCAAGGCGATTGCCGGCAAGAAGAAGTAATTTAGGGGAATAGGGGAGTAAGGCAGTAGGGGAATATGTGAGAGCGCTGTTTGTCAGCCGCTACCGAACATACTCCCTTACTGCCCTATTCCCTTGATCCCTTAGTTAAGGTGGAGCCGCTGGAATTACGGCGGTGTAGAGATCAACTGAAAGGAATACCATGGCCAAGGAAGCCGCTCGTGTTCGCCGTCGCGAACGCAAGAATATCTCGTCGGGCGTTGCCCACGTCAATTCGACATTCAACAACACCATGATCACCATATCCGACGCGCAGGGCAACGCTATTGCCTGGTCGTCGGCGGGTGCCCAGGGCTTCAAGGGTTCGCGCAAGTCGACCCCGTTCGCTGCGCAGATGGCTGCGGAAGACGTTGCCAAGAAGGCGCAGGAGCACGGCATGCGCATGCTGGAAGTCGAAGTTTGCGGTCCGGGCTCCGGCCGTGAATCGGCTCTGCGCGCTCTGCAGGCCGCTGGCTTCACCATCACCTCGATCCGCGACGTAACGCCGATCCCGCACAATGGCTGCCGCCCGCGCAAGAAGCGCCGCGTCTGACCCACAAAAATTCGTTGCTTAAGCGCCATCTGGCGCTTTTGCGATTTTCCAGATCGCCCACCACGATTGGATAGTGGTGGGGAAGCGGAAGGAAGGCAACATGATCCAGAAAAACTGGCAGGAACTGATCAAGCCGAACAAGGTCGAGTTCTCGTCGAAGAAAAAGACTTTGACCACTCTGGTCGCCGAGCCGCTCGAGCGTGGCTTTGGCCTCACCCTCGGCAACGCGCTGCGTCGCGTGCTTCTGTCGTCGCTGCGTGGCGCTGCCGTAACGGCCGTCCAGATCGACGGCGTGCTGCATGAGTTCTCCTCGATTGGCGGTGTCCGCGAAGACGTGACCGACATCGTCCTCAATATCAAGGAAATCGCCATCAAGATGGAAGGCGATGGTCCCAAGCGCATGGTTGTGCGCAAGCAGGGTCCAGGCGCTGTGCTGGCTGGCGACATCCAGACCGTTGGCGACGTTGAGATCCTCAACCCCGACCACGTCATCTGCACGCTGGACGAGGGCGCTGAAATCCGCATGGAATTCACCGTCGACACCGGCAAGGGCTACGTACCGGCAGAGCGCAACCGCGCCGAGGACGCTCCGATCGGGCTCATCCCCGTCGACAGCCTCTACTCGCCGGTCAAGAAGGTCTCCTACAAGGTCGAGAACACCCGCGAGGGCCAGGTGCTCGACTACGACAAGCTGACCATGACCATCGAGACTGACGGTTCCGTCTCCGGCGAGGACGCTGTGGCTTTCGCCGCTCGCATCCTGCAGGACCAGCTTGCGCTGTTCGTCAACTTCGACGAGCCGCAGAAGGAAGTGGCGACCGAAGCGGTCACCGAGCTTGCCTTCAACCCGGCCCTGCTCAAGAAGGTCGACGAACTGGAGCTTTCCGTGCGTTCGGCCAACTGCCTGAAGAACGACAACATCGTCTACATAGGCGACCTGATCCAGAAGACCGAAGCCGAGATGCTGCGCACCCCGAACTTCGGCCGCAAGTCGCTGAACGAAATCAAGGAAGTGCTGGCGGCTATGGGCTTGCACCTCGGCATGGAAGTGCCGGACTGGCCGCCGGAAAATATCGAAGACCTCGCGAAACGTTACGAAGACCAGTATTGAGCATGAATTCCGAGGGCCGGCGGCGTGAGCTGCCCGGTCCGACGGTCATGCGGAAAACCATCAGAGGCCGTGGCCTCTTGAACAGCTAAAGAAGGAAAAGAGCCATGCGCCACGGTTTTAAAGGCCGCCGCTTCGCCCGCAGCATCAGCCATCGCAAGTCGATGTTCGCCAACCTCGCCGTGTCTCTGATCGAGCATGAGCAGATCGTCACCACGCTGCCGAAGGCGAAGGACCTGCGTCCGATCGTCGAGAAGCTGGTTACGCTCGGCAAGCGCGGCGACCTGCACGCTCGCCGTCAGGTTATTGCCCAGATCGGCAACGAAGGCGTCGTCAAGCGCCTGTTCGAAACGCTTGCGCCGCGTTATGCCACCCGCAACGGCGGCTACCTGCGCATCATGAAGGCGGGCTTCCGCAAGGGCGACAACGCCGCAATGGCTGTCATCGAGTTCGTTGACCGCGACACGTCCGCCAAGGGCGCTGGCGATCGCGATCGCCTTGAGGCAGAAGGCGCCAACGAGACCGAAGCTGCATGAGCTTCGGATTTTCTTGAAACAGTTAAAAGGGGCCGTCAGGCCCCTTTTTTATTGGCCGCATGTCACTACATCGCTCGCAATGGACTGATAACGAAAGTGGTGAATGTGGATGGTCATGCGCTCAGTGCTTATGGTGCTTGCTGTTGTTGCCACGGCGGTCTTGCCGGGTGTCTCGGCGGCCACCGTGCAAGAGGACAAGGCGATGCTCATTGAAGCTGTTACCGGGAAGGATTTGCCAAGAATCCGCGAAATTATTTCGGCAGGTGCGGAACTTGAGGCCCGGGACCCTCAGGGACGCACCGCGCTGCTTCTCGCCACCCATGCCAACGCAGTCGAGATCGCGAAAGCGCTGATTGCTGCCGGCGCCGACGTCAATGCCAAGGATGCGATCAAGGACACGCCATTCCTCTACGCCGGCGCAGAGGGGCGAACCGAAATCCTGGAGGCAATCCTGGCGACCGGCAAGGCAAACCTCAAGGACACCAACCGCTATGGCGGCACGGCGCTGATCCCGGCATCCCATCACGGCCATCCCGATGCCGTGCGCATCCTGCTTGGAACCGACATCGACATCGATCATGTCAACAATCTTGGCTGGACTGCATTGATCGAAGCGGTGATCCTTGGAGACGGCGGCCCGGTCTATCAGGAAATCGTCGGGCTTCTGGTGGACGCCGGCGCCGGCAATATTCCTGACAGGGAAGGGGTTTCGCCGCTGGATCATGCCCGCCGAAACGGCTTTTCCGAGCTTGCCGCCCGTATCGAGGCCGGCCCAAGGCCGTAACAGCAAAACAATAACCGAAAATCGGTTCGGCAGCCTTTCATTTTGCACAATCGTCGCGACAATGGCGCGCGATTGTGCCCGGAGGATTCGCGAATGCGCGCCAAGCAGTTGACTGTTGCCATTGTCGGTTCGCTGATGCTGTTTCTGGCCGCGCCGCTTGGCTATCAGGCGGTGGCGCAGGAGAAGAAAGGCGACGAGCCCGGCCTGTCGGATGTCCTGACCGATCTCCTGCATGGTGTCGAGGGTGACAAGGCGACCGCTGGTCCCGATCAGCGCGTGCCATTCGGCCGCGAAGAGATGCAGCTTTCCTTCGCGCCTCTGGTGAAACAAACCGCGCCGGCCGTGGTCAACGTCTATGCGTCCCAGACTGCCAAGGTGAGATCGCCTTTCGATGGCGATCCGTTCTTTGAGGAGTTCTTTGGCCGCTCCATGCCGCGCGCCCAGTCTTCTCTTGGCTCCGGCGTCCTTGTCGATCCGACTGGCATCATCGTGACCAATTTCCACGTCATCAAGGACGCGGATGAGGTCAAGGTCGCGATGTCGGACGGCCGTGAGTTCAACAGCAAGGTTTTGCTGAAGGACGAGACGCTCGACCTCGCGGTGCTGAAGATCGATTCCGACAAGCCGTTCCCGGTCATTGCCATTGGCGATTCTGATGCGCTTCAGGTTGGTGACCTGGTTCTGGCCATCGGCAATCCTTTCGGTGTCGGCCAGACCACGACCAGCGGCATCGTCTCCGCGCTCGCGCGAAGCCATATCGGCATTTCGGATTCCGGCTTCTTCATCCAGACCGACGCGGCCATCAATCCGGGCAATTCCGGCGGCGGCCTGATCAACATGGGTGGCCAGCTGGTGGGCATCAACACCGCCATTTACAGCCGTAGCGGCGGCTCCATCGGCATCGGCTTCGCCATCCCGTCCAACATGGTGCGCGCCTTCGTCGAGGCCGCGAAGTCTGGCCAGGATTTCTTCGAGCGGCCTTATATTGGCGCAACTTTCGAGCCGGTGACGCCGCAGATCGCGGAATCGCTCGGCATGGAATCGCCTCACGGTGCGCTGGTGTCGGCGGTGGAGCCGAGTGGTCCGTCGGAAAAGGCCGGGCTGAAGCCGGGTGATGTGGTGCTGGCCTTCAATGGCGCCACCATCGAGAATGTCGATGCGTTGGGCTACCGGTTGGCGACCCAGCCGATTGGCTCGAACGCCGAATTGGGCGTGCTGACCAAGGGTGAGGAAAAGACCTTGGACATTGCTCTGGTCCGCGCGCCGCAAGGCTCGGCTTCCGCTGAAATCCTGCTGCGTGGACGCAGCCCCTTCGCCGGTGCCAAGGTGGCGGAGCTCTCGCCACGCCTTGCCCAGCGCCTCGGCATGGCCGCAGACGTAAAGGGCGTGACCGTGATCGACGTCGATCGCAATTCGCCTGCAGCCGATTTCGGCTTCCAGCCCGGCGACATCGTGCGCGAGGTCAACGGCCAGACCATCGACAATGCGAAGAAGCTGGCGGATGCGGCGCAGCAAAGCACACGCTGGTGGCGCTTCACGGTTGAACGCGATGGCCAGTTGCTTCGCCAGGTGTTGCGTTACTGAACCGAGTGCGGAATGTAGGCTGTCGGGTAGTCCGGCACGCATGACGGTGTAGACGATGGCCGATCTGTTCAGTCCTGATGAACCGGAAAAAGCGCCGCTTGGCCGGCCGCTTGCCGATCGGCTGCGCCCGCGCAATCTAAGCGAAGTCGTTGGCCAGGAGCATCTGACCGGGCCGGATGGTGCATTGACGCGAATGATTGCGTCCGGATCGCTCGGTTCGATGATCTTCTGGGGACCGCCCGGCACGGGCAAGACTACCGTCGCACGATTGCTGGCCGGTGAAACCAGCCTCGGTTTTGAGCAGATATCCGCCATCTTTTCCGGCGTAGCCGATTTGAAGAAGGTGTTCGAAGCAGCCCGGCTGCGCCGCGCCAATGGCCGCCAGACCTTGCTCTTCGTAGACGAGATCCATCGCTTCAACCGGGCCCAGCAGGATTCCTTTCTGCCTGTGATGGAAGACGGCACCGTCATTCTGGTCGGCGCGACAACGGAAAATCCCTCGTTCGAACTCAACGCCGCGCTTCTGTCGCGCTCCCGCGTTCTCGTGTTTCACTCGCTGGACGAGGACAGCATCGCCAAGCTCTTGCTGCGCGCCGAGGAAACCGAGGGAAAGGCTCTGCCGCTCGATGAAGAGGCGAGGGGTGCCCTCGTGCGCATGGCGGATGGCGATGGCCGCGCCTCGCTCACGCTTTCGGAAGAGGTGTGGCGTGCCGCCAAGCCGGGAGAAGTCTTCGATACCGAGGGCCTCACGCGCATCGTCCAGCGCCGCGCGCCGATCTACGACAAGGGGCAGGACGGGCATTACAATCTGATTTCAGCTTTGCACAAATCGGTGCGCGGCTCAGATCCCGATGCGGCTCTCTATTATCTTTGCCGCATGTTCGATGCTGGCGAAGACCCGCTTTACCTCGGGCGGCGGCTTGTCCGCATGGCGGTCGAAGACATTGGTCTGGCCGATCCGCAAGCGCTCGTCATCGCAAATGCGGCGAAGGATGCCTACGACTATCTGGGTTCGCCAGAGGGTGAGCTGGCCTTTGCGCAAGCCTGCGTCTATCTGGCGACCGCTCCCAAGTCGAACGCTGTCTACACTGCCTTCAAGGCAGCCACTCGCGCTGCCAAGGAACACGGCTCGCTTCTGCCGCCCAAGCACATCCTCAATGCGCCGACCAAACTGATGAAGGAAGAGAGCTACGGCGCAGGCTATCGCTACGACCACGATGAGCCGGATGCCTTTTCAGGGCAGGATTATTTCCCTGAAAAGATGAGTCGCCAGACCTTCTACGATCCGCCCGAGCGCGGCTTCGAAAGGGAAGTGAGGAAGCGGCTGGAATACTGGGCCAAGCTGCGCAAGGAGCGCGGCGCCTAGCTGCGGCTGCAAGTCGGCTCGCAAATGCCGGCACTTGGTGCTATTGCCCCCAGCACATGAAGCATCGGTCCGAACGTGAAATCCGGTTTTCGGATGTTCCCGATGCTCGAACCAGAAAGTGGATCGCCATTTGTGCATCCTGAAATGCACAGCGACCAGGCGGACAGGCATATGGCAGGCGTAGAACAGATAACGGTTGGGCCCGATGAGGCCGGCATGCGGCTCGACCGCTGGTTCAAGACCCATTTCCCGGGACTGGGTTTCGGTCATCTGCAAAAGCTGCTGCGCTCCGGCCAGGTCCGCATCAATGGCGGCCGCGCCAAGACTGACACGAGGGTCGAGCCGGGTCAGGTAATCCGGGTTCCACCGCTCGAAGTCGACAAGAAGGGCGATACCCAACTCACCGGCCACTCCATCCGCAACCAGGATGACGGCGACGTTCTGGCCAAGATGCTCCTGCATGAAGACGCCAAGGTCTACGTCTTCAACAAGCCGGCGGGGCTGGCCGTACAGGGCGGTTCCGGCGTCACGCGCAATGTCGACGACATGCTTGAAGCCTTGCGCAACAAGAAGGGCGAGAAGCCGCGCCTTGTCCACCGCCTCGACCGCGACACCTCCGGGGTGCTGGTCGTCGCGCGCACCCGTCTCGCCGCGATGAAGCTGTCGGAATCGTTTCGCGCCCGCGAGACGAAGAAGACGTACTGGGCCTTGGTGAAGGGCGTGCCGCCCAAGCGCGAGGACAAGATCTCGACCTGGCTGATCAAGGAGCCGACGCCGGATGGCGACCGCATGCGTGTTGCCAAGCATGGCGAGAAGGGCGCGGACCACGCGGTGTCCTACTATCGCATCGTTGAACAGGCCGCGCAGGCGCTGACCTGGCTGGAAATGGAGCCCTATACCGGTCGCACCCACCAGTTGCGTGTCCATGCGGCCCACATAGGCTGCCCGATCATCGGCGATCCGAAGTATTTCGAGGCCGACACCAATTGGGAATTCCCCGGCGGTATCCAGAACCGCTTGCATCTTCATGCACGGCGCATCGTCATCCCGCATCCGGACGGCGGCAAGATCGATGTCACCGCACCGATGCCACCCCATATGCGCCAGAGCTGGAACCTGATTGGCTTTGACATGCAAAGTGCCGAGGACGACGCTTGAGCACCGCGACGCAAACCTCGCACCCGGCAAGGAGTTGTGATGCGTGACATCCTGAATGATCTCGAAGCCGGCAACCATCTGTCTGATCCGGATCCAACGCGCCGTGCGCAAATCCAGATGAAGACCCCTTTGCCCAAGCGCTTCTACAAGCACGCCTCCGTTTCGAAGGACGCGGCAGGCTTTGCCGTCCATCTCGACGGAAAATCGGTGCGTACGCCGGGAAAAGCTTTGCTGGCCCTGCCGAGCGAAGGGGCTGCACGGCTTGTCGCCGCGGAATTCGAGGCGCAGAAGGACGTCATCGATCCGGTGACGATGCCGGTCTTGCGGCTGGTCAACACGGCCATTGATGGCGTGGCGTCCGATCCGCAGGTGGTGCTGGAGGACATCCTGCGCTTCGCCGCCTCGGATATGCTCTGCTATCGCGCCGATGCGCCACAAGGCTTGGTGGAACGCCAGAACAGCCATTGGGACCCGGTGCTGGATTGGGTCCAGTCCTCACTGAGCGCGCGTTTCAATCTCGCCGAAGGCGTGGTCCATGTCGAACAGCCACATGAATCGATCGCCATACTGGGTGCGCATCTTGCCAAGGATGCCGATCCCTTCCGACTGGCTTGCCTGCATGTCATGACGTCACTGACCGGTTCGGCTTTGCTTGCTCTCGCGCTGGACGCTTCAGAACTGGACGTTGATGGCGTCTGGCTCGCCGCTCACGTCGATGAAGATTGGCAGATCGAACATTGGGGGCAGGACGCTGAAGCCGCTGCCCGTCGCGCGCAACGGAAGCGCGACTTCGTGGCTGCCGCCGATTTGTTGCGGTCGATCAAGGGTGAGGGGATTTAGCCAACAGAATTGGGCCAAGTATGAGCCCGTTGCCCTGCTGTTCCGTTGGCATTCCTGAAAACAGCGAAGACGCCGATGTGGCGTCTTCGCTACAGCGATTTTCCTTGCGGAACTAGATCGCCAGATATTCGTGGCGAAGCTGGCTGTTTTCCAGGACTTCCTTGGCTGTGCCGCTGAACACGACAGTGCCGGTGTCCATGATGACGGCACGGTCGGAAAGCCTCAGCGCTGCGACCGCGTTCTGCTCCACGATGATCGTTGTGATGCCGATGTCGCGAATCTGCTGAACGATCTTCTCGATCTCCTGCACGATAACGGGTGCAAGGCCTTCATAGGGCTCGTCGAGGAAAAGGATCTTGATGTCGCGGGCAAGCGCGCGAGCAACGGCAAGCATCTGCTGCTCGCCGCCGGATAGCGTCGTCGCCTCTTGCTTGCGCCGCTCCGCCAGTCGCGGAAAATGCTCGTAGATGCGCTGCAGCTCCCAGCCTTTGGGCTCCGTCACCTGCGCGAGGATCAGGTTTTCCTCCACGGAAAGGCCGCCGATGATGCGCCGGTCCTCGGGAACGAGTTGCACGCCGGCCTTCGCCGCCTGATGGGCCTTCAGCTTGTGGATTGGCTTGCCTTCGAGCCAGATTTCGCCCGAGGCCAGTTGAGGCGACGCCACGCGTGCCAGGGTGCGCAAGGTGGATGTCTTGCCAGCGCCGTTGCGGCCAAGCAGCGACAGGATTTCACCCTTGCGGATATCGAAGGACACGCCCTGGACGATATAGGATTCGCCGTAATAGGCGTGGATGTCCTTGACGCTGAAAAACGGCTCGACTTCGTTGTCCGACACTGTTGTCGCTCCCCCCGTGAAGTCTTTGTCGTGATGCGCGGCCATGTTCATGTCTGTTCCTCCCCAAGATAGGCTTCCTTGACCTTGGGGTTTGCACGCACGGCTTCGGGCGTACCGTCTGCTATGATGCGCCCTTGCGCAAGCACGCTTATCTTGTCCGCAAGCGAAAACACCACGTGCATGTCGTGCTCGATGATCACCTTGGTCATGCCGCGGCTCTTGATGCGCTTCAGCAGATCGATCGTGCTGTTGGTGTCGTGCCGCGACATGCCGGCCGTCGGCTCGTCGAGCAAAAGCAGGCGCGGATTCTGGACCAGGCACATCGCCAGCTCGAGACGTCGCTTGTCGCCGCGCGACAGGCTGCCGGCCTCGACATTGCGCCTGTTCAAAAGCCCCACATCTTCAAGTGCGGCCTCTGCCTTTTCGCGAATGTCCTTCTGCGTGCTGACAGGGGCCGAGGCGTTGAAGCGGAAAGCGCCGTCCCGCTTGGCGAAAGCGGGGATCATGACGTTTTCGAGCAGGGAGAGGTCGGCGAAAATCTCCGGCGTCTGGAACACGCGGCTGACGCCGAGCTGGTTGATCTCGTGCGGCTGGTGATTGTTGAGCGCTTCACCGGCAAAAACGACTTGTCCCTGGTCTGGCTTGATGCGGCCCACGCACACGTTGAGCAAGGTGGACTTGCCAGCGCCGTTCGGTCCGATGATGGCGTGCACGGTGCCTTCTTCGACCTGCAGGTCGACGTCTGCGAGTGCATGCAGCCCGCCGAACCGTTTATGAACATCGGCGACGTGCAGGACGATATTCTTCTCGCTCATCGGGTTACTCCGCCGGTTGGGGGTGGGTCGCGGCGGGGATGGCATCGCCCCCGTCGCGCTTCCGGGTGAAGATGACCCACAGGCGGCGCAGGCCCTCGATGATGCCACCCGGCATGAAGATGACGAGCAGCACGAAGATGACGCCAAGCGTCAGGTTCCAGCCTTCGCCGACAAACAGGGAGAGGAATGAAACAAGCGCATCCTCGATCGTATCGGGCAGGAAGCTGAAGACGCCGTGAAGCGTGTCCGGGCCGAATGAAGAGAAGATGTTTTCGAAGTACTTGATCACGGCAGCGCCCACGACCGGGCCGACCAGCGTGCCTACGCCGCCCAGGATCGTCATCAGCACGACTTCGCCCGACGCCGTCCATTGCATGCGCTCTGCGCCGGCAAGTGGGTCGGTTGCGGCCATCAGGCTGCCGGCCAGCCCGGCATACATGCCGGAGATGACGAAGGCGGCAAGCAGGTAGGGCCGGGTGTTGAAGCCGGTATAACGCATGCGGTTCTGGTTGGACTTGATGGCGCGCAGCATCATGCCGAAGGGCGAGCGGAAGATGCGCATCGAGATATAGAAGCAGATGATCAGGATCACCGCGCAAAGATAGAAGCCGCCCAGTCCGCCGCCGCTTGTGTCAAGGCCGAATAGAGTAGCCCGAGGCAGGCCTGCACCCGGCTCATGGAACATGGCGTCGATCCAGCGCGGATCTCTCAACGTCAACTGCAAACCGGTCTCGCCATTGGTCAGCGGCGTCAGCACCGAATAGGCGAGGTTGTAGCACATCTGCGCGAAGGCAAGCGTGAGGATCGAGAAGTAGATGCCGGACCGCCTCAGGCTGACATAGCCGATAACCACCGCGAAGATCGCAGCGAAGAACAGCGACAGGAAGATCGCCGGGATGATGTTCATGGTGAACAGCTTGAACGACCACACAGCCGCATAGGAACCGACGCCGAGGAAGGCGGCATGGCCGAACGAGAGGTAGCCCGTCAGGCCGAACAGGATGTTGAAGCCGATGGCGAAGATGCCGAAGATGCAGAACTTCTGCATCAGCGCCGGATAGGCGGCACCAACGGGCTTGAGGATGATCGGCATCAGCAGAACGAACGCCGTAAAGCCGACGAGCAGGATGAGATCGTTGCGGGAGAGGCCTTTGAACATGGATCAGTCCTCCATCACGCCTTTGCGACCCATCAGGCCTCGTGGCAGCGTCAGCAGGATGACGACCGCGACAAGGTAGATGATGATCTGATCGATACCGGGAATAATTGCCTTCACCTCGTTCATCGAAGCGAAGGATTGCAGGATGCCGAGCAGGAATCCCGCGGCGACGGCGCCGCCAAGCGAACCCATGCCGCCGACAACCACGACGACGAAGGACAGCACCAGGAATTCCATGCCCATATGGTAGTCGGGAGGCAGGATCGGCGTGTACATCACGCCCGCAACGCCTGCGACGACGGCGGCCAGGCCGAACACGACGGTGAAGCGCCGCTCGATGTCGATGCCGAGCAGTCCGACCGTCTCACGGTCGCGCATGCCGGCCCGAACCACCATGCCGTAGGTGGTGAACTGCAGGAAGGCAAAGACCGCGCCGATGATGCCGAGCGAGAACAGGAAGTAGATGATGCGCCACCAGGGATAGGCGAGCGTCTGCCCCATGCCGAGGAATTCACCGACATAGGCCGTGCCGCCGAACGCCATTGGCGCAGGCTGCGGGATCGGGTTGGCGCCGAAGAAATGCTTGATGATTTCCTGGATGACGATGGCGAGGCCGAAGGTCACCAGGATCTGGTCGGCGTGTGGCCGCTTGTAGAAGTAGCGGATCAGGCCGCGCTCCATGACGATGCCGATGATCAGCATCACGGGTATGGCAAGCAGGATAGAGGCGGGAACGGAATAGTCGTGCAGATATTTGCCGAAGTCGCCGAGCCACGCCTCGATATAGGGCGTGCGCACCTCAAGCGGCGTGCCCCATGCGGTTTTCTGGGTGGGATCGATCACCACGCTTTCGAGATTGAGCAGCTTGTTGAAGGTGACAGCGCAGAACGCGCCCAGCATGAACAGCGCGCCGTGGGCGAAGTTGACCACGCCCAGGGTGCCGAAGACCAAGGTTAGGCCAAGCGCGATCAGCGCATAAGCGCCGCCCTTGTCGAGGCCGTTCAGAATTTGCAGCAATATAGCGTCCATGCCCACCAGCCTGTGAACGAGGTTAATGTGCCCGATAGGGAACCCGACCGCCGTGAAGCGGCCGGGTGTATTGAGGCGTTATGCGGTTAGCACTGCTTGGCGTCGGACGGGCCGAGTTCGCCGCCGAAGATCGCCGGATCGTAGGTGGTCGCCTCGCGAGGAATGACCTTGACGATCTCCATCAGATCGTACTTGTCCTTCGGGTTTTCCTTGCCCTGGACGACCAGGCACGACTTCATGCACTGATGGTCCTCCGCACGGTAGAGCGTCGAGCCGTTGCCCAGGCCATCGAACTCGAAGCCTTCGAGCGCCTTGATAACGGCAGGAGCGAAGAAGGTTCCGGCGCGTTCGCAGGCATCGGCGTAGAGCAGGGCCTGGACGTAGCAGGTGTGCGCGGCCTGTGAGGGCGGTGCGCCGTATTCCTGGCCGAACGATTTGGTGAAGGCCTTGGTCGCATCGTCGTCCAGCTTCCAGTCCCAGTTGCTGGTGCCGTAGATGCCCTTGACCGCATCGCCGGCGCCCTGCGCCATCAATTCGGAGAACAGCGGCACCACGATTTCGAACTTCTTGCCGTTCACTTCCTTGTCGCGCAGGCCGAACTGGACCGCCTGCGTCAGCGAGTTCACCATGTCCTTGCCGTAGTGGTTCAGGATCAGGACGTCGGCGCCAGAATTCAGCACCGGCGTGATGTACTGCGAGAAGTCGGCCGAGCCGAGCGGCGTGCGAACGGCCGCGACCGTCTGCCAGCCCATCGCCTCGGTGGCGGCCTTCATCGATTCTTCCTGTGTCCAGCCCCATGTGTAGTCGGCGGTCAGGTGATAGGCCTTGCGGTCCTTGCCGTAGGCTTCGCCGATGACCGGGCCGAGCGCCACACCCGACTGGTAGGCGTTGAAGAAGTGGCGGAAGCCGTAACGCTTCTTGTCCTTGCCGGTCGTGTCGTTGGAGTGGGTCAGGCCGGACATATGGATGACGCCCATGTCCTGGCAAAGGCTCTGCACGGCAATCGCCTCAGCCGAGGACGATCCACCGGAAATCATGATCGCGCCGTCGCGTTCGATCATGCGCTTGGAGTTATCGCGGGCGGCGTCGGTCTTCGTCTGCGAGTCGCCGTGGACCTGCGCGACCTTCTTGCCAAGGATGCCGTTACCCTTCAGCGCGGTAGGCTTCATGGTCGGGATCATGCCGCCGTCGCCTTCGCCGTTGAGGTGCTTCACGGCAAGTTGGAACGCCTTCAGTTCGTCCGCGCCTTCATCTGCGTAGGGGCCGGTAAGCGGCACGCTCCAGCCAAAAGTAACGGTGTCGCCCTTGGGCATATTGCACGAAATGTCCTCGGCGTAGGCGCCGCGGATAAAGTGCATAGGTGCGGCGAGCGCTACGCCCGACGCCGCGCCAGCCCGCAACAGGCCACGACGCGTCATGATAAACTTGGACATCAAAATCCTCCCATAAGGTTGTGCGCCGGCGACTTCCTCCCGAAGCATCGCAGGTAGCCAGACGGTATCCGACGGCACGGAATCCTCAATTGGGCTTTGGAATATGAGTCTTAAGTCATAATACTAAGGTATTACTTCAGCCCGCCATCAGCGCTTTGACGCCATCGGCGACGAACTGCACGGCGAGCGCCGCCAGGATTACGCCGAGCAGGCGGGTCAGGATCGAGCGGCCGGTATGGCCGAGGATACGGTCGATCCGTTCGGAGAGCACGAACACGAGATAGGTGATCGCCAGGCAGATGAAAATGATGCCGACCAGAGCTGCCTGCGCCGCAAAACCCTGAAACGAGCCCGACAGCAGCACGGTCGCCGAAATCGCGCCCGGTCCGGCAATCAGCGGGATCGCAAGAGGGAAGGCGGCGATGTTCTGGATGTGGTCGCGGGTGATCGCCACGTCGGAGATCTTCTCCTTGCGGTCCTGCCGGCGCTCGAAAACCATCTCGAAGGCGATGAAGAACAGCAGAAAGCCGCCGGCTACCCGGAATGCCGGCAAGGTGATGCCGAACACGGACAGGATGGACGCCCCGGCAACGGCGAAAAGCGCCATTACGGCAAAGCCGATGATGCTGGCGCGGACCGACACCTGTTGGCGCTGCTGCCGGTTCATACCGTGGGTGACGGCGAGAAACAGCGGCGCGAGGCCCGGGGGATCGATGGTCACGAGGATGGTAACGAAGGCGTTGAAAAGACTATCGAAACTCGGCATCTGCTGCTCCCCCTGAAACCTAAATTAGCGTGGTCTGACGCCGGACGCCAGCGGGCGGTTCGCATCGATGCCGGCGAAGATCACGGATCGTTTCACAAGACGCGGCGAATATTTCATCAGCATTTAGGAGAATACGGCATATCCAATTGAAATATTGGAGAAATTCAGCGTTGGAAAAGATCGCTGGCTGTTGGAGAATCCAGCAGCGTTCCTATATAAGAATAGAGTGATTCCCAAGACTGCGTGATCCGATTTGACCGACCAGAACACACCGCGCGACGCCGACGGCGGCCCTTCCGGCATCGAGCCGATATCCATTATCGAGGAGATGCAGCGCTCCTATCTCGACTACGCGATGAGCGTGATCGTGAGCCGTGCGCTGCCCGACGTTCGTGACGGCTTGAAGCCCGTGCACCGGCGCATCCTCTATGCGGCGCATGAGAGCGGCTATCACTGGAACCGCAAATATGTGAAATCGGCCCGCCCGGTCGCCGACGTGATGGGTAAATACCATCCGCACGGCGATGCCTCGATCTATGACGCCTTGGTGCGCATGGCCCAGGACTGGTCGATGCGCGTGCCGTTGATCGACGGGCAGGGCAATTTCGGCTCTATCGACGGCGATCCGCCGGCGGCGATGCGCTACACCGAGGCGCGCCTCACCAAGGTTGCGCATGAACTTCTGGAGGACATCGACAAGGAAACGGTCGATTTCCAGGACACCTACGATGCGTCGGGGCAAGAACCCCGCGTCCTCCCGGCGCGTTTTCCGAACCTTCTGGTCAACGGCTCGGGCGGCATCGCCGTCGGCATGGCCACTAACATTCCGCCGCACAACCTGATCGAAGTCTGCAACGGCGCAATCGCCATCATCGACAATCCGGCCATCGACCTGACGGACCTGATGGACATCATTCCGGGACCGGATTTCCCGACGGGCGGCATCGTTCTTGGCAGGTCGGGCATCTATAGCGCCTATTCCACCGGGCGCGGCTCCATTGTCATGCGCGGCAAGGTCCATATCGAGGACATGCGCGGCGATCGCGAAGCCATCGTCATCACGGAAGTCCCCTTCCAGGTGAACAAGGCGTCGATGATCGAGAAGATGGCCGAACTGGTGCGCGACAAGCGCGTCGAAGGCATTTCGGACATCCGCGACGAGAGCGACCGCCAGGGCTATCGCGTCGTCATCGAGCTCAAGCGCGACGCCAACGCCGAGGTGATCCTCAACCAGCTGTATCGCTATACGCCGCTGCAAACCTCGTTCGGCGCGAACGTGGTTGCACTGAACGGCGGCAAGCCGGAAGTGCTGACGCTGATCGACATGCTGAAGGCCTTCGTGTCCTTCCGCGAGGAAGTCATCAGCCGCCGGACGAAATTCCTACTGCGCAAGGCGCGCGACCGCGCTCACGTCCTCGTTGGTCTCGCCATCGCTGTTGCCAATATCGATGAAGTCATCAAGCTGATCCGTGTTGCGCCCGATCCCCAGACGGCTCGCGAACAGTTGATGGAGCGGCGCTGGCCGGCGGCCGACGTCGAGGCGTTGATCCGCCTGATTGATGACCCGCGCCACCGCATCAACGACGACGGCACCTACAATCTCTCGGAGGAACAGGCGCGCGCCATCCTCGAACTGCGGCTGCAGCGCTTGACGGCGCTTGGGCGCGACGAGATCGCTGATGAGTTGAACACCATCGGCGACGAGATCAAGGATTATCTCGACATCCTGTCGTCGCGCGCCCGCATCCAGCAGATCGTCAAGGACGAACTGGCTGCCGTGCGTGACGAATTCGGCACGCCGCGGCGCACCGAGCTTGCCGATGGCGGTGCGGACATGGATGACGAAGACCTCATCCAGCGCGAGGACATGGTCGTTACCGTCAGCCATTCCGGCTACATCAAGCGCGTGCCGCTGTCGCTCTACCGGGCACAGCGCCGCGGCGGCAAGGGCCGCTCCGGCATGTCGACGAAGGACGAGGATTTCGTCACCCGGCTGTTCGTGGCCAACACCCACACGCCGGTGCTGTTTTTTTCCTCGCGCGGCATAGTCTACAAGGAAAAGGTCTGGCGCCTGCCTGTCGGCAGCCCGCAATCGCGTGGCAAGGCGCTCATCAACATGCTGCCGTTGGAGCAGGGCGAGCGCATCACTACGATCATGCCGCTGCCCGAGGACGAGACGAGCTGGGGCGATCTCGACGTCCTGTTCGCGACGACGCGCGGCACCGTTCGGCGCAACAAGCTGTCGGACTTCGTCCAGGTCAACCGCAACGGCAAGATCGCCATGAAGCTGGAGGAGGAAGGCGACGAGATCCTTGGCGTCGAGACCTGCACCGACAATGACGATGTGCTTTTGACGGCAAATTCCGGCCAATGCATCCGCTTCCGCGTCGATGACGTGCGCGTGTTCCAAAGCCGCAATTCGGTCGGCGTGCGTGGCATCGCCATGGCCGATAGCGACCGGGCGATTTCCATGAGCATCATCGAGCATGTGGATGCCGATGCCTCTGAACGGGCCGCCTATCTCAAGCGTTCCGCTGCCGAACGTCGAGCGCTGTCAGGCAATGGCGAGGAAGAAGAGATTGCGCTCACCAACGAAGAGGTTGGCGAGGAGGCGCAGCTTACCGACGAACGCTATGAGTTCCTCAAGGCGCATGAGCAGTTCGTCTTGACTGTGACCGAACTCGGCTACGGCAAGCGCTCCTCGTCCTACGATTTCAGGCTCACCAATCGCGGCGGCAAGGGCATTCGCGCCACGGACGTATCCAAGGTCGATGAAATCGGTCCGTTGGTGGCCACGTTCCCGGTCGGCAACGATGACCAGATCATGCTGGTTTCCGATGGCGGCACCGTTATCCGCGTTCCGGTGGCGGGCATCCGCTTTGCCAGCCGCGCAACCAAGGGCGTGACGATTTTCAACACCGCCGAAGGTGAGAAGGTCGTTTCTGTCGAACGGATTTCGGAGCCGAATTCCGACGACGATGACGACACCAACGGCGACACCGAAACAGCGCCGCCCAGCGACGAAACCGATCTCGGTTAGAATCTCTAGGCTTGGCTCGACGAAGCCTTGATTTGATTAGAAGTGCCGGGGAGGGCGAGGGCGCGAGGTGAAGCCGTCAACGCGCTTCGCGCTCCTGGCGCGGGCGCGTTCAGCTTCCTGATGCAGGCCGAAAGCGGTTGCGATCAGCATGGCTACGGTCATTGCAGTGGCAAGCATGTAGATCATCATCAGCGTATCTCCTGATATTGGAACGCATGAAGTGCGCTTTGGTTTCAGCCTTTCTCACTCACACTGTGGTGAAGGTGGCTTGAATAGGCGCTGAGCAGCCCATTCATCCGCCGTTCATCGAGGCTGAAAGCGCCGGAATACGTGCGAACGGGTTTGCCTTTGGGCGGGCGTATCTTTAGAAGCACTTGCCATGACTGAACGCATCGCCCTCTATGCCGGCTCCTTCGACCCCTTGACCAACGGCCATCTGGACGTACTCAAGGCCTCGTTGGCCGTTGCGGACAGGGTATACGCTGCCATCGGCATCCACCCCGGCAAGAAGCCGCTGTTCTCCTTCGAGGAGCGCGTGGCGCTGATCGAAAAGGTGGCCAGGGACGAGTTGGGCAAGGATGGCGCCCGCATCAAGGTCGTTTCCTTCGATGGGCTGGTGGTCGATGCGGCAAGGCGCGAGGGCGCTTCGATCATGATCCGCGGCCTGCGTGACGGGACCGACCTCGACTATGAAATGCAGATGGCCGGCATGAACGAGACCATGGCGCCCGATCTGCAGACGGTTTTCCTGCCTGCCAGCCCTTCGGTCAGAACCATTACCGCCACACTCGTGCGCCAGATCGCTTCAATGGGCGGAGATATTCGCCCTTTCGTCCCGGCGGCGGTGGTTGCCCCGCTGGTCGCAAAATTCGCGAAATAGCCTTTCGGAGACCCACCCATGTATCGCAGGAAATTCCTGGCGCTGGCTGCCCTGTTTACCAGCCTTGCTGCCTTCTCGCTGCCGGCTTCGGCTGCCGACCCTGAAAACACGATGATCATCACCCTGAAGGATGGCGACGTCACCATTGCGCTGAGGCCCGACCTTGCGCCGAAGCATGTCGAGCAGATCAAGAAGCTGGTCCGCGAAGGCGCTTACGACAATGTCGCTTTCCATCGTGTCATCAATGGCTTCATGGCCCAGACCGGCGATGTCCAGTATGGCGACATGAAGGACGGCTACAATGCCGGCGCAGCCGGCACCGGCGGTTCGCAGCTTCCCGACCTGCCGGCCGAATTCTCCAACGAACCCTATGTGCGCGGCATCGTCGGCATGGCGCGCGCCCAGGACCCGAACTCCGCCAACTCGCAGTTCTTCATCATGTTCGCGCCGGCTGACTCGCTCAATGGCCAGTACACCGTCGTTGGCCAGGTCGAGAGCGGCATGGAACTCGTAGACAACATCAAGAAGGGCGACGATGCGCAAAACGGGTCGGTGACCGACCCCGACCGCATGATCAAGGTGCGTATCGCCTCCGACAACAAGTAACCGGATTCAACAGGGATTATTGCACATGGCTGAAATCAAGGACCGCGAGAACGCGCTCATCATGGAGACGACCAAGGGTAAGGTCGTCATCGAACTTTTCCCCGATCTGGCCCCCGGCCATGTCGGCCGCATCAAGGAACTGGCCCGCGAGGGCGCTTACGACGGCGTCGTCTTCCATCGCGTCATCGATGGCTTCATGGCACAGACCGGCGACGTCAAGTTCGGCAAGTCCGGCGGCAAGGACTTCAACCCCGGCCGCGCCGGCATGGGCGGTTCCGACAAGCCCGACCTGAAGGCGGAATTCTCCAACGCCAATCACGGCCGCGGCACCTGCTCGATGGCTCGCGCCCAGAATCCGAACTCGGCCAATTCGCAGTTTTTCATCTGCTTCGAAGACGCTTCCTTCCTGAATCGCCAGTACACGGTCTGGGGCCAGGTCATCGAAGGCATGGAAAACGTCGACCAGATCAAGCGCGGCGAGCCGGTTCAGGACCCCGACAAGATCGTGTCGCTCAAGGTCGCCGCTGACGTGGCGGCTTGACGGCCAAATGATCTGGAGCCTGCTTTGGGGGGCGTTAGGCGTGGTGGCAGGGGCTTTCCTTGCCATCCAGGCTCCCATCAATGCAGCCCTTAGCAAAGGCCTCGGCCTGCCGGTGGCAGCCGCGGCCTCTTCCTTTCTGGCTGGCGCGGTCGCGCTTGCCTTCGTGTCGGCTGCCTTGTCGCAGGCGCAAGGTATTTCGATCGGGTGGCGCGTGCCGCCGCTCTGGATGTTCTTCGTCGGCGGCTGCCTTGGCGCAGCCTTCATCACCGCAGTCATCATCCTTACGCCACGGCTTGGCGCGGCAGCGACGATGGGCTTCGTGGTTGCAGGCCAGTTGCTTGCCGGCATAGTGGTTGATCGCATTGGTTTCCTCGGCCTTGCAGTGCGTGAAATTTCATTCGGCCGCGTGGCCGGCGCCGTGCTGCTGCTTGCCGGAGCGGTGTTGATCCGGATCTACTGAAAATGCGCGTTGACCTGTTCGATTTCGATTTGCCCGAGGAACGCATTGCCCTCAGGCCGGCGGAGCCGCGCGATCATGCCCGCCTGCTGGCAGTTCAGCCGAGCAGTGGGTTTCGCGATCTTTCGGTTCAGGATTTGCCGGATCTGCTGAACCCCGGCGACGTGCTGGTCTTCAACGACACCAAGGTCATTCCCGCTCAATTGAAGGGCATCCGCCGGCGCGGTGATGCCGTGGCGCAGGTAGACGCCACCCTGCATATGCGCACGGCTCCCGATCAGTGGGCGGCCTTTGTGCGCCCCGGCAAGCGTGTCGCTGCCGGCGATCGCATCCATTTCGGCCATGACGGCAATTCCTGCTTTCTCGGCCAACTCGACGCCACCGTCATCGAAAAGCGCGACGGCGGCGAAGTGCTGCTCGGCTTCGATGTTTCAGGCGCGTTCCTCGATGAGGCGCTGCATGCGGTCGGGCATATTCCTCTGCCGCCCTACATCGCCTCGAAACGCGACGATGACGAGCGCGACCGCCGCGACTATCAGACCATCTACGCCCGTGAAGAAGGAGCCGTGGCTGCCCCGACGGCAGGCCTCCATTTCACGCCGGAGCTTTTCGCCGCTTTGGATGCCAAGGGCATCCAGCGCCGCTTTGTGACCCTCCATGTCGGCGCAGGCACATTCCTGCCGGTCAAGGCCGACGACACCGCCGACCACAAGATGCATGCCGAAATCGGCGTCGTGTCTTCCGCCACCGCGTCCGCGTTGAACGCTGCAAGGGCCGGCGGCGGGCGCATCGTGGCGGTCGGCACCACGTCGCTCAGGCTGCTCGAAAGTGCCGCTCGGGAAGACGGCACGATAGAGGCATGGTCCGGCCCGACGGATATTTTCATCACGCCCGGCTACCGCTTCAAGGCGGTCGATGTCTTGATGACCAACTTCCACCTGCCGCGCTCGACCCTGTTCATGCTTGTGTCGGCGTTCAGCGGGCTGGAAACGATGCGCGGCGCCTACAACCACGCCATTGAAAACGGCTATCGCTTCTATTCTTATGGTGACTCCAGTCTCCTGTTCAGGGAGCAGAAATGACCGAAGAGTTTTCCTTCACGCTCATCGCAACCGACGGCAAGGCCCGCCGCGGTGAAGTCTCGATGCCGCTCGGGGCGGTTCGCACTCCCGCATTCATGCCGGTCGGCACGGCTGGCACCGTCAAGGCCATGTATATGGATCAGGTGCGTGGCGTCGGTGCCGACATCATCCTCGGCAACACCTATCATCTCATGCTGCGACCGGGCGCGGAGCGGGTGGCGCGCTTGGGCGGCCTGCATGAATTTGCCCGCTGGCCACGCCCGATCCTCACCGACAGCGGCGGCTTCCAGGTCATGTCCCTCTCCAAGCTGAGAAAGCTGACCGAGCACGGTGTCACCTTCCGCTCCCATATCGATGGCGCGGCTTACGAGATGACGCCGGAACGCTCGATCGAAATCCAGGGTCTGCTGAATTCCGACATCCAGATGCAGCTTGACGAATGCACCGCGTTGCCCGCCGAGCTAAAGGAAATCGAACGTGCGATGGAGCTTTCGCTGCGCTGGGCCGAGCGCTGCAAGGCCGCATTCGGCGACCAGCCCGGCAAGGCGATGTTCGGAATTGTGCAGGGTGGTGACAACGCACGCTTGCGGGCCAGGTCCGCCGAGGCCCTAAAGGCGATGAACCTCAAGGGCTACGCTGTCGGCGGCCTTGCCGTCGGCGAGCCGCAGGCGATGATGCTGGAGATGCTGGACGTCACCTGTCCGATCCTGCCGTCGGACAAGCCGCGCTACCTGATGGGCGTCGGCACGCCGGACGATATCCTGAAGTCGGTGGCGCGCGGCATCGACATGTTCGATTGCGTCATGCCGACAAGGGCAGGGCGGCACGGCCTTGCCTACACGCGGCGCGGCAAGGTCAATCTGCGCAATGCCCGCCATGCCGACGACCATCGTCCGCTGGACGAAGAAAGCGATTGCCCTGCCTGCCGCGATTATTCGCGCGCCTATCTGCACCATCTCGTGCGCTCGCAAGAGGCCTTGGGTGCCATGCTGCTTACTTGGAACAATCTCGCCTACTACCAGAAGCTCATGCGCGATATCCGCGACGCCATCGAAGTGCAGGCCTTCGAGGCACGTGCCGCCGAGATTTCCGAAGGATGGGCGCGGGGCGATATCCCGCCGCTTTGATTCTGTTGACTAAGTGCTGAGCGAGTTGGACGCCCGCAGGCTGCATCCGGTGATGCGGTAGGTGCCATCGGGCTGTAGTTCGAGCGTATACACCGCCTCGTAATCCTTGCCGTCCGGGCCGGTAACGAGCACTTGCTGCACGATCGACGTCGGGCTCATTTCCTGCACCTTGCCGAATGAATAGCCCTTCGGCTGCCGCACCGGCGCATATCCCTTGCCCACCATGTCCATGAAAACGTCGGCTGTGGGGAACAGCTGCTTGATGTTTGGCGCGGCGAAACTGTAGGCGCGCACTCCGTCGTTGGCGATGAAGGCCTTGAGTTGGCTGTCGATTACGTCTTGCGCCGCTTTTACCTGTGCCTCTCCCGAAAAGCACGGCGAGGCGACCACTAGAAACACCGCTGTGAGCGCAATGAGAATGCGATGCATGTCTGGCCCTCCCGCAGCCCGTCCGGTCGCAACATCATACAATACGAACGAGGACAGCGGCAGGTTTCAGCCCAGCACGAAAAGTTGTGGAGCTTGAAAGGCGATGGACAGTCTGCGACAAGGGCCGGAACCAAACTGCGGTTTCGAACGGAACGAGCGATGAAGACGTTTTTTGTGCAGATCAAGTGCGACCTCGGCAAAGCCTATGAGGTTGCCAGTGAGCTTGCCGACGCCGAAATCGCCTCCGAAATCTATTCCACCGCGGGGCAGTACGACCTGCTGGCGAAATTCTATGTCGATGACGAGGAAGACGTCGGCCACTTCGTCAACCAGAAGGTACAGATCATTCCCGGTATCAAGGACACCTTCACGACCGTCACGTTCCGGGCATTCTGACCGCTCTTGCTGCCTTGTGAGGTGGCATCGCCTGCCTGAAAATCTGTTTTGCCGCCTCAAATTCGGGCAATCGTGCGGTTCAGACCGGTTCTGAGGCGATAAACCTGCGATTGCACTTGCTTTTCTGCCGCGACGCCATTTCAAATAGCGCTACAGGGGAGTACGCGCTTGGCGGCATTCGACGAGATGCTTCCGGAAACATCCGGGCTCAGGAAGCCTTACAGGGCTTATGATCGTTGGCTCAAAGAGCAGGACCCCGCCCGACTTACCCAGAAGATGGAAGATGCCGAGCGGGTTTTTCGCAAGACCGGTATCACCTTCGCCGTCTATGGCGAGCAGGAAGCTTCAGAACGCCTGATCCCGTTCGACATCGTTCCGCGCATCATTTCCGGCCAGGAATGGCGTCGTCTTACCCAAGGCATTGAACAGCGCGTCCAGGCGTTGAATGCCTTCCTCGATGACATTTACCATCGGCAGGAAATCCTGCGCGCCGGTCGGGTGCCGAAAGACCTCGTCGCCCGCAACGAAGCATTCCTGCCCGAAATGATCGGTGTGCGGCCTCCGGCGGGTGTCTACACCCATATTATCGGCATCGACATTGTCCGCACCAGCGAGAACGAATTTTACGTGCTGGAGGACAATGCCCGTACGCCGTCCGGCGTCTCCTACATGCTGGAGAACCGCGAAACGATGATGCAACTCTTCCCGGAGCTGTTCCAGCAGATCAAGGTTCGCCCGGTTGAGAACTATGCCCAGTTGCTGCGCCAGTCGCTGGCCGCAGTCAGGCCGGAAGGAACGAAGGACGCTCCGACAATCGCGGTGCTGACGCCGGGAAGCTTTAATTCCGCCTATTTCGAACATGCCTTCCTCGCCGACCAGATGGGGGTGCAACTTGTCGAGGGGCAGGACTTGCGTGTCGTCGACGGTCACGTCGCCATGCGCACGACAGAGGGCTACAAGCAGATCGATGTGCTTTATCGCCGCGTCGATGATGCTTTCCTCGACCCGCTGACCTTCAATCCCGATTCGGCATTGGGCGTCGCCGGCATCATGGATGTCTATCGCGCCGGCAATATCACCATTGCCAACGCGCCCGGCACCGGTATCGCCGACGACAAGGCGATCTACTCCTACATGCCCGAAATCGTCGAGTTCTATACCGGGCGCAAGGCAATCCTCGGCAATGTCCCGACATGGCGCTGCTCGGAGCCTGACAGCCTGAAATATGTGCTCGAGCACATCCATGAGCTGGTCATCAAGGAAGTTCACGGCTCCGGCGGCTACGGCATGCTGGTCGGTCCGGCCGCCACGAAAAAGGAATGCGCGGACTTCTCCGCCAAGCTGGCGTCGAACCCCTCGAACTACATTGCCCAACCTACGCTTGCGCTTTCGACCGTACCGATCATGACGGAAAAGGGCCTCGCGCCCCGCCATGTCGATCTGCGCCCCTATGTGCTGGTGTCCGATCGCATCCAGCTCGTTCCCGGCGGCTTGACCCGGGTCGCGCTCAAGGAAGGCTCGCTGGTCGTCAATTCATCGCAGGGCGGCGGCACCAAGGATACGTGGGTGCTGGATGATTGAGCCGGGCGAAAGGACCATCTGATGCTGCTCGGGCGTACTGCCAACGGCCTCTACTGGATGAATCGCTACATCGAGCGCGCCGAGAATATGGCACGCCTTGTCGATGCCGGACTGCGCATGGCGCTCACGCGTACGCAGGATGCGTCCGAGGAATGGACTTCCGTCATCATCAGTTCCGTCTCTGACGTGGCCTTCGCCAACAAATACAGTGAATACACGGCTGCCAATGTCACCGATTTCCTGTTGCGCGACATTTCCAACCCGTCATCCGTGATGTCGTCTATCGAGACCGCCCGCACCAACGCCCGCATGGTGCGCACCGCGCTGACGCGCGAGACCTGGGAAAGCATCAACGAGGCCTGGATGGCGTTGAAGCGTATGCTGGCCAAGCCTATCGACGAACGCGAACTGCCGGCGGTGCTCGACGCGATCAAGCGCGAAACCGCGCTGATCCGGGGTGCATTCTACGGCACCATGCTGCGCAACGAGATTTTCGATTTCTCGCAACTCGGCACTTACGTCGAGCGCGCCGACAACACGGCTCGCATTCTCGACGTCAAATACTATGTGCTCCTGCCGTCGATTTCATGGGTTGGCTCGACGCTGGACAACTACCAGTGGGAATCCATCCTGCGCTCCGTTTCCGCGCACCGATCCTACCGTTGGAACTACGATGCGACCTATAAACCCTCCAATATCGCCGACTATTTGATCCTGAACGGGCGAATGCCGCGTTCGCTGGCCTTCTGCTACCGCTTCATATCCGAGCACCTGAACCTGCTTGCCGACGACTACGGCGCGCGCCACGCCTGCCACGAAACTTCCACAAAAACGCGGTCCCTGCTCAAGGTTGGCTCGATCAAGGATATTTTCGACGCCGGCCTGCATGAGTTCCTCAGCGATTTCATCCGCGACAACACGCGGCTCGGAAACGAGATCGCACAGGATTACCGGTTCTATTGAGGTCTCTGGATGCGGCTGAAGATCACCCACCGGACCGAATACAACTACGACGCACCGGTACACTACGCCTTGCAGCGTCTGCGGCTGATGCCCGTCAACGGGCCGACGCAGCATGTGCACTCGTGGAATTTGAACGTCGAAGGTGCGCGCGAAGAGGTCCGCTTCAAGGATCATTTCGACAACGACACCCGCCTCATAAGCGTCGAGGGAGAGCCTCACCGCATTGTCGTCGAGGTTGCCGGAGAGGTGGAAACCAGGGACACCGCCGGCGTCTACGGCACACAGTACGGCTTTGCGCCGTTGTGGCTGTTTTGCCATGAGACGCGCCTGACCAAGGCAGGGCAGGGCATAAGGGACCTGGTTGCCTCGACCGGTGACGGTACCGATATCGAGAAACTCCATCGCCTCATGATGATGGTTCGCGACCGCGTGAAATACACCATAGGCAGCACGACGACCGGGACGACGGCGGAAGACGCCTTGGCGCTCGGCGCGGGCGTCTGCCAGGATCACAGTCACATCTTCGCCGCGGCGGCACGTGCCATGGGTTTCCCCGCTCGCTATATCAGCGGCTATCTGATGATGAATGCAGCCATCGAGCAGACTGCCAGCCACGCATGGGCGGAAGTGCATGTGCCAAAGCTCGGCTGGGTCGGGTTTGACGCTTCCAATGGCATCTCGCCGGACGAGCGCTATGTACGCATCGCCATCGGTCGCGACTACCAGGATGCCATGCCAGTCTCGGGAATCCGTTTGGGAAAGGCCGAAGAACGGCTTGCGGTTCAGATCACGGTAGAGCAGTAATCCGCGCCAAGATCATGTCGGAAGAGTACCCATGACCTATTGCGTAGGATTGCAGATCGACCGCGGGCTCGTGTTCATGTCGGACACGCGCACCAATGCCGGTATGGATTCCATCTCCACCTATCGCAAGATGCATGTCTGGGAACAGCCGGGAGAGCGCGTCATCGTCCTGATGACTGCCGGCAACCTGGCCACCACGCAAGCAGTTGTCAGCCTGCTCGATGAGCGCAGCAAGGCGGTTGCGGATCGCCATGCTACCGTTCTCGAAACGCCGTCAATGTACCAGACCGCGCGTCTGGTCGGCGATACCGTCAAGGAAGTGATCGCCAGTTCCGCGCCGGAAGGCGAACGGGCGGATGCCTACTTCAATGCCTCCTTCATTCTGGGCGGCCAGATACGGGGTTCGCTGCCGCGTCTGTTCATGATCTATCCGGAAGGCAATTTCATCGAGGCGACCGACGACACGCCCTTCTTCCAGATCGGCGAGACCAAGTACGGCAAGCCAATTATCGTGCGCGCCTATGAACGCACGATGAGTTTTGCCGAAACGGTGAAACTGATGCTGGTGTCGTTCGATTCGACACTTAAATCCAATCTGTCAGTCGGACTGCCGCTCGATCTGCTTTTTTACGAGAAGGACAGCTTCAAGGTTGGCGTCAAAAAGCGCATCGGCCAGGACGACCCCTACTACCGTACGATCTCGAATGGCTGGTCGGATGCACTGAAAGCCGCCTTCCAGCAATTGCCGGATTTTCCCGAGTAGCCGTCGGACGTGCAACCCAAGTAACCGGAGAAGGGCCAAATGGACGGCAACGAGTTTCGTGATTGGTCCATTCGCGCTGCCGAATGGGGCGCCGACTATCGCGAAACCTTGCGTGACCGTCCTGTGAGGCCGCGCACGGAACCCGGTGAAATCTTTCGTGCTATTGAGCCATCGCCGCCTGAAGACGCCGAGTCCATGGAGAAGATTTTCGCGGATTTCGAAGCGACGATAATGCCGGGCATGACCCACTGGCAGCATCCGCGTTTCTTCGCATATTTCCCTGCCAATGCCGCCCCGGCTTCGGTGGTCGCTGAATATCTTGTATCCGCGATGGCTGCGCAATGCATGCTCTGGCAGACCTCGCCAGCGGCGACGGAACTCGAAATGCGCATCATCGACTGGATGCGCCAGGCGCTTGGCCTGCCCGAAGGCTTTTCCGGCGTCATTCAGGATTCAGCCTCGTCAGCCACCCTCGCCGCCGTACTCACCATGCGCGAACGGGCGCTGGCCTGGGAAGGCAACAGGAAGGGGCTCGCCGGCCAGCGGGCGGTGCGCATCTATTCTTCCGATCAGGTGCATACATCGATCGACCGCGCCATCTGGGTTTCCGGCATAGGTGAGGAAAATCTGGTCCGCATCCCGGTCAAGGGCCCGTTGCGAGCGATGGATGTCGCGGCGCTTGAGGCCGCCATCATAGATGACCGGGCCAATGGCTTCCTTCCCGCGGGCATCATCGCTTGCGTCGGCGGCACCAGCGTCGGCGCAACAGACGATATTGCCTCCGTCGCCGATATCGCCGGTCGCCACGGCCTCTACCTCCATGTCGATGCCGCCTGGGCGGGCTCTGCCATGATCTGCCCGGAATACCGGCATTTCTGGGCTGGCGTGGAAGGCGCGGATTCCATCGTGCTCAATCCGCACAAATGGCTGGGCGCCCAGTTCGATTGCTCGGTCCAGTTCATACGTGACTCCGAAAGTCATGTGCGAACGCTGGCCATCAAGCCGGAATATCTGAAAACCCACGGCCACGACGGCATCGTCAACTATTCCGAATGGTCGGTGCCGCTCGGCCGTCGCTTCCGGGCGCTGAAATTGTGGTTCCTGTTGCGCGCGCATGGGCTTCAGGCGCTGCGCACGATGATCCGCAACCATGTTGCATGGAGCGAGAAACTTGCCAGCCGATTGGCTGCCGAGCCAGATTTTGAACTCGTCACCGAGCCGATGCTGTCCCTGTTTTCGTTTCGCCATCGCGCACCGGCGGGCGCAGACGCGGATGAACACAATCTGCGCCTGCTCAACGCAATCAACAATGACGGCCGCATCTACCTGACGCAAACCAAAGTGGATGGTCATTTTGCCATCCGCTTCCAGGCTGGCCAGTTCGATTCCACGGCTCAGGACGTGGAGATGGCGTTCGCGGTCATCAAGGAAATCGCCTGCGATTTGGGCTGATCCTCCCGCGCGTTTCCCTTGTCGTCATCGAAATTGGCGAGGTTCTTTTGAGTCGCCGAAGCCTGTTCATTGCTTTCGTTTTAGGCTATGGGTCCAAAAAACGAAAAAGGACGAGCCATGTATCTCCCGCCTCGCCATGCCGAAATCATCCAGATGGCCAAGGACAAGGGCAGGGTACTGGTCGATGATCTGGCCGCGCATTTCTCGGTTACGCCCCAGACCATCCGCAAGGACCTCAATGATCTGTGCGACCAACGCCTGTTGAGCCGTATCCATGGCGGGGCGCTGTTTCCTTCCGGCATCGAGAACATGGAATACGAGGCGCGGCGCAAGATTGCCGCCGATGAAAAGGAAGCGATCGGCAAGGCAGCCGCGCGCCTGATCCCGGACAGCGCTTCGCTGTTCATCAACATAGGTACCACCACCGAGGCCGTCAGCAACGCGCTTCTCGATCATTCCGGCCTTATGGTAATCACCAATAACATCAATGTTGCCAACAGGATGCGTGTCTATCCTTCAATAGAAGTTGTCATCGCGGGCGGCGTGGTCCGCGGCTCGGATGGCGGTGTCGTCGGCGAAGCGGCAGTCGATTTCATCAAGCAGTTCAAGGTCGATTACGCGGTGATCGGGGCCTCTGCCATCGACCATGACGGCGCGCTTCTCGACTTCGATTTTCGTGAGGTCAAGGTGGCCCAGGCCATCATCGCCAATGCCCGGCACGTCATCCTCGTCTCCGACAGCACCAAGTTCGAACGCACCGCCCCGGTGCGTATCGGCCACCTGTCGCAGGTCAACACCTTCATCACCGATCGCTGCGATATCGCCGCCGTGCGTCGCATCTGCGAGGAAACGGAAGTTCAACTGATCGAGACGACGAGCCGCACCTGAGTGTGGACGTTCAAAATTATCTCTGAGACGTCGTTTGACATTCGTTATTGTTTCGAAATAATATCGATTTGATTTCGAAATGATGATTTGTACCGGGTGACGAAATCTCGGAGATTTTCGTGGGCGAAGCAGCGATCCATGACATTGTCATCATCGGCGGCGGTATCAATGGATGCGGCATAGCCCGCGACGCTGTCGGGCGCGGCTTTTCCGTTCTTCTTGCCGAAATGAACGACCTCGCCAGCGGAACCTCGTCCGGTTCGACCAAGCTCATCCACGGCGGCCTACGCTACCTCGAGTTCTACGAGTTCCGGCTGGTTCGCGAGGCGCTGATGGAGCGCGAAGTGTTGTGGCGCAATGCGCCACACATCATCTGGCCGATGCGTTTCGTTCTGCCCTACGCCGAGGGATTGCGGCCGGCATGGCTGCTCAGGCTCGGCCTGTTCCTCTACGATCACATTGGCGGCCGCAAGCTCTTGCCGGCCACGAAAACGCTCGACATGCATACCGACCCGTCAGGCAAGCCGTTGAAGCGCTTGTTTTCAAAGGCATTCGAATATTCGGACGGCTGGGTCAACGATGCCCGGCTGGTTGCCTTGAATGCTCGCGATGCCGCCGACAAGGGTGCCGATATCCGCGTGCGGACCAAGGTCGTCTCGGCGCGCCGCGACGAAAAATCCTGGACCGTGACGATCGAGGATACTCACACCGGCGCCCGCGAGGACGTAACCGCCCGCTTGCTGGTCAACGCGGCCGGTCCTTGGGTCGATCACGTCCTCACCGAAGCGTTCGGCCGCAACGATGTCCACAACGTGCGCCTCGTCCAGGGCAGCCACATCGTCGTGCCGAGGAAATTCGATGATCCGCGCGCCTATTTCTTCCAGAACAAGGATGGTCGCATCATCTTCGCCATACCCTATGAGGAAGATTTCACGCTGATCGGCACCACCGACCAGGATTATCCGGGCGATCCGCACGACGTGAAGATAAGCGATGCCGAGATCGACTATCTGTGCGCCGCGGCGAGCGAGTATTTCGCCGAGCCGGTCAAGCGCGAAGACATTGTCTGGACCTATTCGGCGGTGCGTCCGCTCTATGATGACGGCGCGTCCAAGGCACAGGAGGCAACCCGCGACTACGTGTTGAAGGCCGAGGAAGGCGAGGCGGGTGCGCCGCTTCTCAATGCGTTTGGCGGCAAGATCACCACCTATCGCCGGCTTTCCGAGGCGATGCTGGAAAAGATCGAAGGGTTTCTCGGCAAGCGCGGCAAGCCATGGACGGCGGCCGCACCACTGCCGGGCGGCGATTTTCCGGCGACGAACTTCGACGCCGAAGTCGCGAAGCTGAGCTATGCCTACCCGTTCCTGACGCCACACCACGCCAAGCGGCTGATGCGCCTTTATGGAACGCGGGCAGTCATCTTGCTCGGTCAGGCCAAATCCATCGCCGATCTTGGCCGCTATTTCGGTGCGGACCTCTACGAGGCTGAAGTCCGTTACCTTGTGGCCAACGAGTGGGCGATGACGGCGGAAGACGTGCTGTGGCGCAGAACCAAGCGTGGCCTGCATCTTACCCCTGAGCAGGTCGACGTGCTCGATACATTCATACAGGGCCTTACCAGGAGACATTCGGCGGCGGCGGAATAAGGGAGGCACGAGAGGGCATATGCTGGAACTGAGGAATGTCTCGAAGGTTGTGGGGGCAGACACCCACATTGCCGACATCTCGTTGACGCTTAATCATGGCTCGTTGAACGTCCTGCTCGGACCCACGCTGTCGGGCAAGACCAGCCTCATGCGCCTCATGGCCGGGCTCGATGTCCCGACTTCCGGTTCCATCTGGTTCGACGGCAAGGACGTGACCGGCGTTCGCGTCCAGAAGCGCAACGTTGCCATGGTCTACCAGCAGTTCATCAACTATCCGGCAATGACTGTATACGAGAACATCGCATCGCCTCTGCGCGTTGCCGGCATCGACAAGGCCAGTATCGACCGCGAGGTCCGCAAGGCTGCCGACCTGCTCAAGCTCACGCCCTATCTCGACCGCACGCCGCTAAATCTTTCCGGCGGCCAGCAACAGCGCACTGCGCTGGCGCGCGCCATCGTCAAGAACGCCAGCCTCGTTCTGCTCGACGAGCCGCTTGCCAATCTGGACTACAAGCTGCGCGAGGAATTGCGGGAAGAACTGCCGAAGATCTTCGCCGAAGCCGGAACCATCTTCGTCTATGCGACCACCGAGCCGCATGAAGCGCTCCTGCTTGGCGGCAACACGGCAACGCTGTCGCAGGGCAGGGTGACCCAATTCGGTCCAACCGTCGAAGTCTTCCGCAGGCCGGTCGATCTGGTCACGGCGAAAACCTTCGCCGATCCTCCGCTGAACACAATCGTGCTCGCCAAGAAGGGCAAGCACCTTCTCCTTGATGGTGGGGTTAACCTCCCAGTGCCAACCGACCTCGTTGGTATAGCCGACGGCAATTACACGATCGGCTTTCAACCCCACCATCTTTCTCTTGATCGCTCGAATGCGGGTTCGGTTCCGGTCCGCGCCAAGGTTTCCATCACCGAAATCACCGGCTCGGAAAGCTTCATCCATCTCGATTTCGCCGATGTTCGCTGGGTCATGCTCACCCACGGCATTCGCCATTACGAAACAGACGACGAGGTCGAGGTCTTCATCGACCCGCGCCACATCATGGTGTTCGATGGCAACGGCCGTGCGGTCTCCGCACCGAGCATGGCAGCATAGGAGGGCTGGAGATGGCACGCATCGACGTCAACCACATCCGCCATTCCTACCTGGCCGATCCGCGCAAGGATTCCGACTTTGCGTTGAAGGAGGTGCATCACACCTTTGAAGACGGCGGCGCCTACGCTCTGCTCGGCCCTTCCGGTTGCGGCAAGACCACCCTGCTCAACATCATATCCGGCCTGCTGCGGCCCTCGCACGGCCAGTTGCTGTTCAACGGCAAGGATGTGACCAACCTGTCCACTCAGGAACGCAACATTGCCCAGGTTTTCCAGTTCCCGGTCATCTACGACACCATGACGGTGTACGATAATCTGGCCTTTCCGCTGCGAAACCGTGGCGTTCCGGAAGCCGACGTCGACCGCAAGGTGCGCGAGACGTTGGAGATGACCGATCTGGTCAGTTGGGCCGGGCGCAAGGCGAGGGGCCTTACCGCGGACCAGAAGCAGAAGATTTCGCTCGGCCGCGGTCTTGTTCGTTCCGACGTCAACGCCATTTTGTTCGATGAACCGCTCACCGTTATTGACCCGCATATGAAGTGGGTCTTGCGCTCGCAGTTGAAGCAACTTCACCGGCGCTTTGGCTACACCATGGTCTACGTCACCCACGACCAGACCGAGGCGCTGACTTTCGCAGAGCGCGTCGTGGTCATGTATGACGGCGAGATCGTGCAGATCGGCACGCCGACTGAATTGTTCGAGCGCCCGCGCCACACCTTTGTCGGCTATTTCATCGGATCGCCGGGCATGAACGTCATGCCCGTGAAGGTGGAAGGCAAGGTCGCCAGGCTGGGTTCGCAGTCGATCCAGTTGCCCGGCGCCTTGAAGTCGGCGGAAGGCGCAATCGAACTCGGCGTGCGCCCTGAATATGTCCGCATCGGCTCAAAAGGCATGCCTGTATCCATCACCAAGGTCGAGGATGTTGGCCGGCATAAGGTCATCCGTGCAAAGCTTGAGGGGCGCGATATCGCGGCCATTATCGGTGAGGATGACGAGATACCTGCCGACGCCAAGGTGAGTTTCGAGCCTGCGGGCATCAACATCTATGCCGACTCCTGGCGTGTCGAGATGGGGGCCTGACATGGACAAGACCTGGAACAACAAGGCCTGGTTCCTCGTGCTGCCCGTGCTGGTGCTGGTGGCATTCTCGGCAGTCATCCCGTTGATGACCGTCGTCAATTATTCGGTGCAGGATACCTTCGGCAACAACCAGTTCTTCTGGGCCGGCACCGAGTGGTTCGAGGAACTGCTTGCCTCAGACCGCTTCTGGCAGGCGATGGGCCGCAACCTGATCTTTTCCTTCATCATCCTGGCAATCGAAGTGCCGCTCGGCATCTTTATCGCGCTCAACATGCCCAAGAAGGGCTGGGGCGTGCCGGTCTGTCTGGTTCTGATGGCACTGCCCTTGCTCATTCCATGGAACGTCGTCGGCACCATCTGGCAAGTGTTCGGTCGCAACGACATCGGCCTGCTCGGCTACACCGTCAATGCGCTCGGCATCGACTACAATTACGTCAAGGACCCGTTCGATGCCTGGGTGACGGTTATCGTCATGGATGTCTGGCATTGGACAAGCCTCGTCGTCCTGCTCTGCTACGCTGGCTTGGTGTCGATCCCCGACGCCTTCTATCAGGCCGCAAAGATCGACGGCGCATCGCGCTGGTCGGTGTTCCGCTACATCCAGTTGCCGAAGATGCAGCGTGTCTTGCTCATCGCCGTGCTGCTGCGCTTCATGGACAGCTTCATGATCTACACCGAGCCCTTCGTCGTCACCGGCGGCGGGCCAGGCAATTCGACAACCTTCCTGTCTATCGATCTCGTCAAGATGGCGCTTGGCCAGTTCGACCTCGGGCCTGCTGCGGCGATGTCGCTGGTCTACTTCCTCATCATCCTCCTGTTGTCGTGGGTGTTCTACACCGTGATGACCAACTACGACGCGGAGCGCTGACATGACGGGCGCAAACGAGAGAACGGAGCGGGGCGCCATGAGCGGGGCTGCTGTCGGCAGCAAAGCCGGCAGCGAAGCTTCGCAGGAGGCAGTCGCCCGGCTCATGCGCAAGCGCGGCATCGAGTCGAAATGGTGGTGGGTCGTCCCGACCGTTTACATCGTGTTCCTGATGCTGCCGATCTACTGGCTCATCAACATGAGTTTCAAGACCAACAGTGAGATCGTTTCGTCACTGACGCTGTATCCTCATCGGCCGACGCTGAACAATTATGTGGTCATTTTCACCGATGCGTCCTGGTACTCGAGCTACATCAATTCGATCACCTATGTCGTTATGAACATGGTGATTTCGGTCGCAGTGGCGTTGCCGGCGGCCTATGCCTTTTCGCGGTACCGTTTCCTCGGTGACAAGCACCTGTTTTTCTGGCTGCTGACCAACCGCATGGCGCCGCCGGCGGTGTTCGCGCTTCCGTTCTTCCAACTCTATTCGGCCTTCGGTCTCATTGATACGCACATCGCGGTGGCGCTGGCGCATTGCCTTTTCAACGTGCCGCTGGCGGTCTGGATTCTCGAAGGCTTCATGTCGGGCGTGCCGAAGGAGATCGACGAAACGGCCTATATCGACGGCTACTCGTTCCCGCGCTTCTTCGTGAAGATCTTCATGCCGCTCATCGCAAGCGGCATCGGCGTCGCCTGCTTCTTCTGCTTCATGTTCTCGTGGGTTGAACTCCTGATCGCCCGCACCTTGACTACGACCGACGCCAAGCCGATCGCCGCCGTCATGACCAGGACTGTTTCCGCTGCCGGCATGGACTGGGGCTTGCTGGCTGCTGCCGGCGTGCTCACCCTGATCCCCGGCGCGCTCGTGATCTGGTTTGTGCGCAACTACATTGCCAAGGGCTTTGCCCTGGGGAGGGTATGATGGCTGGAACGCATCGCTGGCAGACTGCGCTTGCCGTCGTTGTGGTCGTCTTTCTGATTGCCACCGGCCTGCTGGTGTCCGCCGTTCCGCTCAAGGATGGCGCGCGCGACTGGTTTGCACCGCTTGCGGCAGGGGGGTGGATGGCGTGGACGTTCCCGACGGCCGCCTTCTTCCTGACCATCCTCGCATTGCTGTCGCTGATGGCCGTTTGGGAATACGCTTCTCCCGGTGGCCATCCCCGCGTCGGAATATTGCGTTTCGAAACGACGCGCGGCGACCGTCTTTTTGTTTCGCTGCTAGGCAGCGCCTTTATCCATCTCGCTTGGCTTGGCCTTGTTGGGCCTGGCCTGTGGTGGGCTCTCGCTCTCTCCGTGGTCTACGCCATTGCGGTGTTTCGCTACGTATAGAGGGAGAAATTGTTGGAGCGGCCGCGTGCCGGCGACCGCTCCGATCGCAACTGCAACCTTATTGAGGAGGAAACTTATGCGACGGCAGCTTTTAACATCGACGACCACCCTTGTCCTCTTGTTTGGCGTAGGCAATGCCTTCGCTGGGATGGACGAGGCAAAAGCCTTTTTGGACAAGGAGATAGGAGACGTTTCTACTCTTGATAGGGCGGGCCAGGAAGCTGAAATGCAGTGGTTCATCGACGCCGCCAAGCCGTTTGCCGGCATGGAAATCAAGGTCGTCTCCGAAACCATCGACACGCATAGCTATGAATCGAAGGTTCTGGCGCCGGCCTTCAGCGCCATCACCGGCATCAAGCTGACGCACGACCTGATCCAGGAAGGCGACGTCGTCGAGAAAATCCAGACCCAGATGCAAACCGGCGAAAATCTGTATGACGGATGGGTCAACGACTCGGACCTGATCGGTACGCATTGGCGCTACCAGCAGGTACGCAACCTGACCGACTGGATGGCCAACGAAGGTAAGGACGTCACCAATCCGAACCTCGACCTTGCCGACTTTATCGGAACATCCTTCACCACCGCACCGGACAAGAAGCTTTACCAGCTTCCCGACCAGCAGTTCGCGAACCTCTACTGGTTCCGTTACGACTGGTTCAACGACGAGAAGAACAAGGCCGATTTCAAGGCCAAGTACGGCTACGATCTTGGCGTTCCGGTCAACTGGTCGGCATATGAGGACATCGCCGAATTCTTCACCGGCCGCGAGATAGACGGCAAAAAGGTCTATGGCCACATGGACTACGGCAAGAAGGATCCGTCGCTTGGCTGGCGGTTCACCGATGCCTGGCTTTCGATGGCCGGCAACGGCGACAAGGGCATTCCGAACGGCCTGCCGGTCGACGAATGGGGTGTCAAGGTCGATGAAAACTCGCGCCCCGTCGGCTCATGCGTCGCACGCGGCGGTGATACCAACGGCCCGGCTGCGGTGTACTCAATCCAGAAATATCTCGACTGGCTGAAGGCCTACGCGCCGGCCGAAGCTCAGGGCATGACCTTCTCCGAATCCGGTCCCGTGCCGGCGCAAGGCGACATCGCTCAGCAGATGTTCACCTACACCGCCTTCACCGCCAGTTTCGTCAAGGATGGCCTGCCGGTGGTCAACGCCGACGGCACGCCGAAGTGGCGCTTTGCCCCATCGCCGCATGGCGTCTACTGGAAGGACGGCATGAAGTTGGGCTACCAGGACGTGGGTTCGTGGACACTGATGAAGTCCACCCCCGAAGACCGCGCTAAGGCCGCCTGGCTCTACGCACAGTTCGTGACCTCGAAAACCGTCGACGTGAAGAAGAGCCACATGGGACTGACGTTCATTCGTCAGTCGACGATCGACGACAAGAGCTTCACCGAGCGGGCACCGAAGCTCGGCGGTCTGGTCGAGTTCTATCGTTCGCCGGCTCGTATTCAGTGGTCGCCGACGGGCACGAACATCCCTGACTATCCGAAGCTGGCACAGCTTTGGTGGCAGGCAATCGGTGACGCTTCTTCCGGCGCCAAGACCGCGCAGGAAGCCATGGACTCGCTCTGCGCAGAGCAGGAGAAGGTCATGGAACGCCTCGAAAGGGCGGGCGTGCAGGGCGACATTGGCCCGAAAATGGCCGAGGAGCACGATCTTGAATATTGGAACAAGGATGCCGTCTCGAAAGGCAACCTCGCTCCGCAGTTGAAGATCGAGAACGAGAAGGAAAAGCCGATTACCGTCAATTACGACGAGCTGGTGAAGAGCTGGCAGAAGTAAGCGGCATCTGAAACAAGAGAGCCGGCGGGTTTCCGCCGGCTCTCGTGCGTTTTTGATTTACCAGTTCCTTGGGAGGCGGGATGCCGGGCGCGGCGATCCGAAAGGTTTTCCGTGGCGGCCCGTGGTCGATTGTCGCCTTTGTGGCTGCTGTCGGCTTCCTCGGCGCCATCTGGCTGTTCGGGTGGGATAAGCCGTCGCGTTCCGATCTCGACGGCTTGCTGCACGTTTCCTTTGCGGTGAACATGTCGCTCGACGCGTGGGGCGACGACGACAATCAAAAGACATTGACGCAGAATTCGGTCGCGCAGGTCGACGAAATCAGTTGCCAAAGTCATTCGAAGCGGCGGCAACCGACAATCCACTACGAGTGTCTTTACGATCTGACGGGCATCGACGGCAGCAAATACAGGCTCATCCTCGGCCTTGACCACAATAGAGGATGGCGGCGGCTTGGCATGGCGGACTTTGGCAACTACCGATTGGTCGATATTCCGGTTGATCGGCAGAAAGCCATCTTGGCCGACCATGCCGTCTGAGAAAAGAGCGGTTTTCGCGGAGGAAGAATGAGCGGCCATATCCTTGCCATCGACCAGGGCACCACATCCAGCCGTGCTATCGTGTTCGATGCGGCCATGAAAGTCGCCGGTGTCGGCCAGAAGGAGTTCACGCAGCACTACCCGGCCTCCGGTTGGGTCGAGCATGATCCGGAGGAGATTTGGGCCAGCGTCGTGTCAACGGTGAAGGCCGCCCTGAAGAAGGCCGATTGCAGCGCCGCCGACATCGCCGCCATCGGTATCACCAACCAGCGCGAAACCGTGGTCATCTGGGACAAGGCGACCGGCAAGCCGATCCACAATGCCATCGTGTGGCAGGATCGTCGCACCGCACCCCTATGCGCGCGGCTCAAGAAGCAGGGGCTCGAGCCGAAGTTCAGCAAGAAGACTGGCCTTCTGCTCGACCCCTATTTCTCAGGCACCAAGATCGCCTGGATGCTGGACAAGGTGAAGGGTGCCCGCAAGCGTGCCGAGAAGGGCGAGTTGCTGGCCGGCACCATCGATTGCTTCCTGATCTGGCGTCTTACCGGCGGCAAGGTCCATGCAACCGATGCCACCAATGCGTCGCGCACGCTCGTCTACAACATCGAGAAGAATGAATGGGACGCCGAGCTTCTGCGCATCCTCAACATCCCGGCCGCCATGCTGCCGCAGGTCAAGGACTGCGCCGATGATTTTGGCGTAACGGACGAAAAGCTGTTTGGGGCTGGCATTAGAATTCTCGGTGTCGCCGGCGACCAGCAGGCCGCGACCATTGGCCAGGCCTGTTTCCAGCCAGGCATGATGAAATCCACTTACGGCACCGGCTGCTTTGCCCTGCTCAACACTGGCAGCGACATGGTGCGTTCGAAAAACCGCCTGCTCACCACCATCGCTTACCGGCTGAACGGCAAGACGACTTACGCGCTCGAAGGATCGATCTTCATCGCCGGTGCCGCGGTGCAATGGCTGCGCGATGGCTTGAAGATCATCGGCAAGGCCAGCGAGACCGGCCGGATGGCTGCGGAAGCCGACCCGACCCAGTCGGTCTATCTCGTGCCCGCCTTTGTCGGTCTTGGCGCGCCGCACTGGGATGCCGAGGCACGCGGCGCGATCTATGGCCTCACGCGCAATTCCGGTCCGGCCGAGTTCGCCCGCGCCACGCTGGAGTCCGTCGCGTTCCAGACCCGCGACCTGCTGGATGCTATGCGCAAGGATTGGAAAGGCGGCAATGCCAAGACGGTCCTGCGCGTGGACGGCGGCATGGTCGCCTCCGACTGGACCATGCAGCGGCTGGCCGACATTCTCGATGCGCCTGTAGATCGGCCGACCATTCTGGAAACAACGGCGCTCGGCGCGGCATGGCTGGCCGGCTCGAAAGCGGGCGTGTGGCCGAAGGCGGCGGAATTCGCCAAGTCATGGGCGCTCGACCGGCGCTTCAAGCCGGAAATGGATGCAGCCACGCGCACCGGCAAGCTCAAGGGCTGGCGCGAGGCGGTCCGCCGCACGCTCAGCGCGTAGGAGCCCGCTGTCGCGGCTTTACATCACTTGCCGCGCAGGAAGTTGATGATGCCGGAAAAGTCGGTGCCGGCGCCGCCTTGCGCGTTGAACAGTGCGTAAAGCTGCGCCGCTTCCGCGCCCAGCGGCGTCACCGCGCCCGCGCCTTGCGCCGCTTCCTGCGAAAGCTTGAGGTCCTTCAGCATCAGCGCCGCGGCAAAGCCCGGCTTGTAGTCGCGGTTGGCGGGCGAGGCGGGTACAGGGCCGGGCACCGGGCAATAGGAGGTCAGCGACCAGCATTGGCCGGATGAGGTCGAGGCCACGTCGAACAATGCCTGATGGGAAAGACCGAGCTTTTCGCCCAGCACGAAGGCTTCGGCGACGCCGATCATCGAGATGCCGAGGATCATGTTGTTGCAGATTTTCGCAGCCTGGCCTGCGCCATCGCCGCCGCAATGTACGATGCGGCCGGCCATCGGCTTCAGGATCGGTTCGGCCTTTGCAAAAGCTTCGTCGCTGCCGCCGGCCATGAAGGTCAGCGTTCCGGCCGCAGCCCCGCCCGTGCCGCCGGAAACCGGCGCATCGACTGAGGCGACGCCGCTCTTGGCTGCGATCGCATGTGCCTTGCGCGCCGAGTCCACGTCGATGGTGGAGGAATCGATGAACAGCGCGCCTTGCTTGGCCTTGGGCGCGATATCCTCATACACCGAAAGCACATGCTTGCCGGCCGGCAGCATGGTTATCACCACATCGGCGTCCTTCACCGCCGCAACCGCGCTTGCCATCACCGTCACGCCGTGCTCGCGCGCCACGGTCAGGTTTTCCGGCATCAGGTCGAAACCCAGCACAGTATGGCCCGCCTTGACGAGGTTGGCGGCCATGGGATTGCCCATGTTACCGAGGCCGATGAAGGCGATGGTTGTCATTGATGTCCTCCGTGTGGGCAATGAATGGAGTAGGGCGGCCCTACTGCTTTCCGATCAGATGTCTTGCGATGATGACGCGCATGATCTCGTTGGTGCCCTCGAGGATCTGGTGCACGCGCAGGTCGCGCACCAGTTTTTCGATGCCGTAGTCATGCAGATAGCCGTAGCCGCCAAGCAGTTGCAGCGCGTCGTTGGCGACGGCAAATCCGGTGTCGGTAACGAATCGCTTGGCCATCGCCGACCATTTCGAGGCGTCATGCGCCTTGGCGTCCAGCTTGGAAGCGGCGGAGTAGAGGAAAATGCGGCCCGCTTGCAATTCCGTTTCCATGTCCGCCAGCCGGAATTGCAGCGCCTGGAACTGGTTGATCGCCTTGCCGAATGCCTTGCGTTCGGCAGTGTAGGTGATTGCCTTGTCGAGCGCCGACTGCGCGCCGCCCAGCGAACACGCCGCAATGTTGAGCCGCCCGCCATCCAACCCTGCCATTGCAATGCCGAAACCGTCGCCTTCCTGTGAAAGCAGGTTCTCCGCCGGCACTTTGCAGTCTTCGAAGATCACCTGACGGGTGGATTGCATATGCCAGCCCATCTTGTTCTCGACCGCGCCGAACGAAAGGCCGGGCGCGTCTTTCGGCACCACGATGGTCGAAACACCCTTGGGGCCATCGGCTCCGGTACGAACCATAGCGACATACACATCGGAGTCCCCCGCGCCGGAAATGAATTGCTTGGTGCCGTTCAAAACATAGTCGGAGCCGTTGCCGCCTGAACGCGAGGCCCGCGTCTTCAGCGCCGCCGCATCCGAGCCCGAACCCGGCTCCGTCAGGCAGTAGCTTGCCAGCCATTCCATCGAGGTCAGTTTCGGCAGCAGGCGCTGGCGCTGCTCTTCGCTGCCGAAGCGGTCGATCATCGAAGACGCCATGTTGTGGATCGATATGAACGAGGAAAACGCCGGGCAGGCCTTTGCCAGCGCCTCGAAAATCAGCACTGCGTCGAGCCGTCCAAGCGCCGAACCGCCGACATCGTCCCGTACGTAAATGCCGCCGAGGCCAAGCGGCCCGGTTTCGCGGATCACATCGGATGGAAAATGCCGGTTCTTGTCCCAGTCCAGTGCATTTGGCGCAACGCGGTCGTTAGCGAAAGCCTCTGCCATTTCCTGGATGGCGCGCTGGTCCTCGGTGAGTTCGAACTGGCCGCCCGTCGTTGAAGCAACGCTATCCATGGCGCCCTCCCGGCAAATGTCGTTTTTGGCTATGCGTGGCGAGCAATCTAGACCAATGATGCCAGCACGCAAACCCGACCTTAAGCGGAGCGGCTGTGCGAAAATTAAAGTACGAGAAAACGCGTGCCGACAAAAATCGATAGTCTGATGGGCGCATTGCGCAACTATCTTTCAAACGTTGCCACTTCTGGCCCCGCCGCCGATTTTCTCGCCGGTTTCGATTGGCAAATGCCGTCGCGACCTCTCGCGCCGAACACTTTGCCCTGCGTTGCCTGTCTTGAACGGCTGGCCGATATTGCTGATGCACGCGAACGGGGTCTTATTGCCGAGCTATCTGCGGCGGCGCCTGCACTACGCTGGGGTCAGACCTATACCGCAGCGGATTTCGGCCAGCACTTTCTCGACAATTATGGCTGGGTGGAATTGTTCGGCACGCGCGGTCATTTCGAAAACGACAGTATGGCGGGCGGCTTTCTCATACTTGGACCTGGCATCGTCTATCCCGACCACCATCACATTGCAGAAGAAATCTACATTCCGCTCACTGGCACCGCCGAGTGGCGCATGGCCGAAGCGCCATTCCGGTTGCGTGCAGGCGGCGAACTCATCCATCACGCGTCTAACGTCAGCCATGCCATGCGTACCGCATCCGAGCCTCTTGCGGCCTTCTATTTGTGGCGCGGCGGACCGCTCGCCCAGCGCTCGACCATAACCGGCGGCGGGGCACGCTGAGCATGGCAAAGGCGATCATGCTTCAGGGCACCGGCTCAGATGTCGGCAAGACGGTGCTGGTCGCCGGCCTTTGCCGCGCGGCCAGGAAACGCGGCCTGAAAGTCAGGCCGTTCAAGCCTCAGAATATGTCGAACAACGCCGCCGTGGCCGATCTGCCGGGCGAACCCGGAGGCGGCGAGATCGGCCGCGCCCAGTGGCTGCAGGCGATCGCCTGTGGAACCGAGCCGACCGTTCACATGAACCCTGTCCTGCTCAAGCCGCAGACCGATGTCGGCGCGCAGGTCGTCGTGCAGGGCAAGGTGTTCGGCCAGGCCCGCGCCCGCGACTACCAGACCCTCAAGGGCCAGTTGATGGCCGCCGTGATGGACTCGTGGACCAAGGTCGGCGAAGGCGCCGATCTGGTCATTGTCGAGGGTGCCGGCTCGCCCGCCGAGATAAACCTGCGCGACCGCGACATCGCCAATATGGGCTTTGCCACTCGCGCCGATGTGCCTGTCATTCTGGTCGGGGACATCGACAGGGGCGGGGTCATCGCCTCGGTCGCCGGCACGCATCTCATCTTGCCGGAAGAAGACCGGCGCATGATCGTCGGCTACCTCATCAACAAGTTCCGCGGTGACGTGACCCTGTTCGAAGATGGTATTGCGGCCATCGAAGGCTTTACCGGCTGGCCCTGCTTCGGGGTCGTTCCGTGGCTGAAGGCAGCCGCGCGCCTGCCTTCGGAAGACTCGGTTGTGCTGGAACGGCTGGCGTCCGGCGAGAAGCGCGCGCTCAAGGTCGCGGTGCCGATGCTTTCGCGCATCGCCAATTTCGACGACCTCGATCCATTGAAGGCCGAGCCTCAAGTCGAGGTCGTCTTCGTGCCGCCGGGGCAAAGCCTGCCGGTTGACGCCGGGCTGGTGGTTATCCCCGGCTCGAAGTCGACCATCGGCGATCTGCTGCGTTTCCGCGAGAACGGCTGGGATCGCGATCTTGCGGCCCATCGCCGGCGCGGCGGCCATGTCGTCGGCATCTGCGGCGGTTTCCAGATGCTCGGTCGCGTGGTGCGCGATCCGGACGGCATCGAGGGCAATGTTACCGAGACCGAAGGGCTGGGCCTGCTCGACGTCGAAACGGTGATGGAGCCGGAAAAGACGGTGCGCAACGTCGCTGCGCGTTCGGTTGTCTTCGACCTTCCCCTGCAAGGCTATGAGATTCACCTTGGCCGCACCTCTGGGCCCGATGGCCAGCGTCCGGCGGTGACCATAGACGGCGAAGCCGACGGTGCGACCTCGGCCGACGGCAAAGTCTTCGGCACCTATCTGCACGGCCTGTTTGGCGCGGACGCATTCCGCTCGAAGTTCCTCGAAAGCCTGGGTGTCCGCGGCGCCGGGATCGATTACCGCGCTCAGGTCGACAATGCGCTGGACGAAATCGCCGCTGAACTCGAAGCCCATCTCGACTGCGATGCGATCTTCGCGCTGGCGCGGTGATGCGGGAAGCGCGCGCGGTTTCTACCAGCCGAGCGCGGCGCGGAGCGGATTGGCAGGATCGGACAAGAGCTTGACCGCCAAAGCCACGCAGATGATGACGAGCAGCGGCTTGATCAGCCTGGCCCCGATCTTGATCGCAAGCGACGCGCCAAGCCGTGCACCGATGAATTGCGCAACGCCCATCAAGAGTCCGATCTTCAGGTAGACTGCGCCTGCAAGCGCAAAGACAATGACTGCGCCGATATTGGTCGCGAAATTGAGCATCTTGGTGTGCGCGGTCGCCTTCAGCACCCCGTATCCCGCAAGCGTCACGAAGGCCAGCATGTAGAAGGACCCCGTGCCCGGCCCGAAAATTCCGTCGTAGAAGCCAAGGATCGGCACCACGGTCAGTCCGAACAGGAACGGCGTCATGCGCCGGGCGCGGTCGATGTCGTTCATTCTCGGCTTGAAGGCGAAGAACAGCGCAATCGCGATCAGCACCACCGGAAGCGCCGCTTCAAGAATATCGGCCGGCACGACCGTTGCGGCCAGCGCGCCTATGGCACTGCCGATTGCGGCGACAATTGCCGACGGCAGTTGCTTGCGGACGTTGACGTGGCCTTTGGAGGCGTAGGCAAGCGTCGCGGAGCCTGAGCCGAAAAGCGCCTGCAATTTGTTCGTGCCGAGCGCGTGGACGGGCGACATGCCGGTCAACAGCAAGGCCGGGATCGCGATCAGCCCGCCGCCGCCGGCAATCGAATCGATGAATCCGGCCACGAACGCAGCCAGCATCAGCATGGCGATGGTTTCGGAAGCAAATTCGAGCATGTGGGAAAGGGCAGTCCAAGGGAGGGAAAAGATAATGTGTTCGATCACAGCAGGGCGGATTGCGCAACGCCGATTGTGCGCTAACTATTGAGCCACCTTCAGGAAGGGAGCGCCGATGGCATTTGCATTGCTGGACCAGATACGTTCGATCTTCGATGGCGATCCGGGCGTGCGCAAGGTCGCTGACGATCCGGTATTGTCAGCCGAACTGCTGATGCTGTTTCGCATGATCCTTGCCGACGGTTCGATCAGCGAAAGCGAAATGGAAACGTTTCGCCGTATCTGCCGGGAATCCTTCAGCATTCCAGAGGAAAGCATGGATAAGGTTGTCGATTACCTGAACGATTCCGGCTACGAGACTTCCGGCTCTCAGGCGATGGCCCTGTTTCAGGATCTCGATCTGGAAAGGCGCAAGCTCCTCGCGCGCCACATGGCGGAGATCGCCAAGGCCGACCGGCATCTGGCTGAAAACGAGGTCAAGCTGCTGCGTCGCACGCTCGACATCCTCGGCATCAGCCCGGTCGATGCGGTGAAGCCGGAAGGTTGAGGCATCGGCCTCAACCCTGCTCCTGCATGCGCCGCGCAATCGCACGGTGCAGGTCGGGCGCAGCCGCTACAAGCGCTTGAGCCGCCTCCGACTGCGGATGGTCCAGCACTTCGCCGGTCTTTCCGCGCTCCACGATGCGTCCTTCGTGCATCACCATCACCTCGTCGGTGATGGCGCGCGCTACCGTCAGATCGTGGGTGATGAACAGGTAAGCCACGCCAAGCTTGCCGTTCAGTTCGGCAAACAGGTCGAGGATTTGCGCCCGGATCGACACGTCCAGCGCCGAAACCGGCTCATCCGCCACCACCAGCTTTGGCCGCGTTATGATCGCGCGCGCAATCGACAGCCTTTGCCGCTGCCCGCCCGAAAATTCGTGCGGATACTTGTCCATGTCGGGCTCTGCAAGGCCGACTTCATGCAGCGCATGCGCCACCATTTCACGCCGTTCCCTGCGTGTCGGCACCTTGTCCAGCACATGCAGCGGCTCGGCCACCAGTCGCTCGACCTTCTGGCGCGGGTCGAACGAGCCGTACGGGTCCTGGAAAACCACTTGCATGTTGCGTCGCGCCGGCTTGAGGTCCGCCTCGCTCTTGCCCGTCAGGTCCTCGCCGCGGAAATGGATGCTGCCCGAACTTGGCTTGTCGAGCGCCAGCACCATGCGCGCCAGCGTGGACTTGCCGCACCCCGAACGGCCAACCAGCGCCACAGACTGGCCCGGCATCATCGAAAACGAAACGTCGTCCACCGCTCGTGTCGGCTCACCGCGCCGCAGAAGCGACAACCGTCGACCCGGATAAAGCCGGGTCAGCTTTTCGACCTGAAGCAGCGCGCCTTGCTTGTCCGCGCCGGTGCTGGACGCATGGTGTGCAGCGGCGTTAGGCCGCCTTTCAGGCACATGCATCGAGGCTTGGGTCAACTGACGCGTATAGGGGTGCACCTGTTCCGATAGAACCCTTGCCGTGTCACCGGCTTCCATCACTTGGCCGTGGCGCAGGATGGTGATGCGGTCGGCCATTTCGGTCACGACGGCGAGATCGTGCGAAATCAACAGCAAGCCCATGTGGTTTTCCGCCACGAGGTCGCGCAGCAGGTCGAGCACCTGCGCCTGCAGCACCACGTCCAGCGCGGTCGTCGGCTCATCCGCAATCAAAAGCTTCGGCTTCAGCGCGCAGGCAATGGCGATGACGACCCGCTGGCGCTGGCCGCCCGAGAGTTCATGCGGGTAGCGCGACAGCGGAAATTTCGCTTCCGGCAGGCCGACCCGATCCAGTATCCTGCGCGCCCGTTCCTCGGCCTCGGCGCGGCCGGCGCGCGTATGCCAGCGAATGCCTTCCGCCACCTGTTCGCCGATGGTCTTGACCGGATTGAGCGCCGTCATCGGCTCCTGGAACACCATGCCGATGTCGTCGCCGCGCAGCGCGCACATCTGGTCTTCGGTGGCGGCGAGGATATCGATGCCGTCGAAGGTCACCCGGCCGGATGTGCGCGAAAGATGCGGCAACAGCCGCATCACGGTCAGCGCCGTCATCGACTTGCCCGAACCGGATTCGCCGACCAGTCCGATTACTTCGCCCGGCGCGACCGAAAGCTCGACGCTTTTCAGGATCGGCGTTTCATCGATCGACAGCGACAGGTTTTCGACCTCCAGCAGGCTCATCGCTGCCGCCTCGATTTCGGGTCGAGAATATCGGCAATCCCGTCGCCCAGGAGGTTCAGCCCCAGCACGGTGACGACAATGGCCATGCCGGGAAACAGCGCCATCCACGGCGCCACCACCATGCGCGTCTGCGCATCGAACAGCATCCGCCCCCAGCTTGGCATCGGCGGCTGCGCGCCAAGCCCGAGATAGGAAAGGCCGGCCTCGGCCAGGATACCGAGCGCGAACTGGATCGTGCCCTGCACCAGGAGCTGGTTGGCGATGTTTGGCAATATGTGTTCGACCGTGATCTGCGTCTTGCTTTTTCCCGCCGCACGGGCGGCAAGTATGTATTCGCGCGGCCAGATCGACAGCGCGCCGGCGCGCCCAACGCGCGCGAATACCGGAATGTTGAAAATGCCGATGGCGATGATGGCATTTACCGCGCCCGGGCCGAAGATGGCGGTGATCATAATGGCCGACAACAGGGCAGGGAACGCGAAAACGAGATCGTTCAGCCGCATGAGCGCTTCATCCACCATGCCGCCGCGTGCCGCCGCGAACATGCCGAGCGGCACGCCGATGCCCATGCCGATGCCGACGGCCACCGGCGCAACAGCAATCGAGTTGCGCGCGCCGACCATGATCATCGACAGGATGTCGCGCCCGAAATGGTCGGTGCCGAACCAGTGCGTGAGCGACGGCGCCTGCGTCTTGTCTGCGATGATCAGCTTGGTCACGTCGTAGGGCGTCCAAAGGAACGATGTGAGCGCCACCACCGCCACCAGAAGCGTGATGAGGAAGCCGGTCAGGAACGAGCGGTTGGCAAAGGCTTTGCCGATCCAGCTTGCCATGCCGTCGTTCGGTGTTTGTGCCCGCGCGCTCATGACCGGCCCCGCAGGCGCGGATCGACGATCGCATAAGTGAAGTCGACAAGGAGATTGACGGCAATGACCGTGGCGACCAACAGCATCACCACGCTTTCCACCACGATCAGGTCACGCTGGGTGATTGCTTGGAACACCAGCCGCCCAAGACCGGGCAAATAGAACACATTTTCGATGATGATGGTGCCGGCGAGCAGGAAGGCGAACTGCAGGCCCATTATTGTGACGACCGGGATCAGCGCATTGCGCAGCGCGTGTCGCCACAAAACGGCCCGGTAAGGCATGCCCTTGGCGCGCGCCGTACGGATATAGTCTTCGTTCAGCACCTCGATCAGCGCCGAGCGGGTCACACGGGCAAGGATCGCCGCTTGTGGCAGCGCCAGCGCGATTGCCGGCAACAGCAGCGATTTCAGCGCGGGCCACACACCTGCGCTCCAGCCGGGAAAGCCGCCGGCAGGAACCCAGCGCAGCCACACTGCAAACAGGTAGACCAGCATAAGGGCGAACCAGAAATTCGGCACGGCCACGCCAAGCTGTGCAGCGCCCATCGCCACCGCGTCTCCCGCCGCGCCGCGCCGGCTCGCCGAATAAAGCCCGACCGGAATGGCAATGGCGGTCGAGAGCGCAAGCGCGATCAGCGCCAGTGGCAGGGACACCACGACGCGTTCCAGCACGAGGTCGATCACCGGAACCGAGTAGGTGTAGGAGCGACCGAAATCGAGTGACAGCAGTCCGCTGACCCAGTGCAGGTAACGTTCGATGAGCGGCGCATTCAGCCCCATCTGGTCGCGCAGTTGCTCGACCTGCGCCTCGCTGGCATTCATGCCGAGCATCAGGCGGGCCGGGTCGCCCGGCACGATCTCCAGCACCGCGAACACCACCAGCGATGCCAGCACCAGCGTAACAGTGGCAATGCCAAGACGCTTGGCGAGGTAGGCGATCATAGGCGATACAAGGGGACCGCAGGTAGAGGAGAAATACCCCCCTTTGTCCTGCCGGACATCTCCCCCTCATGGGGGGAGATCAGCAGTTTTTCCAACTGCTCTAAATTTTCAGATACGTGGCTTTCTCTGTCTGCAAGATCGGTGATTGACGAATGCCCGAAGGCCAGCCTGATCTCCCCCCTTGAGGGGGAGATGTCCGGCAGGACAGAGGGGGGTGGGAAGGAATGCAACCTTGCCGTCCGCTTGATCCTACTCTGCCCACTTCACCTTGGTCAGGTCATTGGCCTGAATGGGTGCGTTTTCCCACATGCCTTCCAGCTTGGCGTCCCAAACGCCCACCTTGGGCAGTTCGAACAGGAAGCCGACGACCGCGTCATTGGCCAGAATCTTCTGCGCTTCGCCCAGAAGTTCGTTGCGCTTGGCTTCGTCGGAAGTGAGGTTCAGGTCCGCAATTACCTTGTCGAAGGCCGGATTGTCATAGTTGAAATAGTAGTCCTTGCGCGAATAGATATCGATATCGTTCGGTTCGGTGTGCGAGACGATGGTGAGATCGTAGTCCTTCTGCTTGAACACTTGGTCCAGCCACTGCGCCCACTCCACCGGGATGATCTCGAGGTTGATGCCAACCTCGCGCAATTGCGAAGCGATGATTTCGCCGCCCAGGCGGGCATAGGACGGGGGCGGCAGCTTCAACGTTGCCTTGAAGCCGTTTTCGAGGCCGGCTTCCTTCAGCAGTTCCTTCGCCTTGGCAATGTCGTGCGGATAGATGCCCGTCAGGTCGACATAGGCTTTCGAAGCCGGTGACTGGTGGGAGCCGATCGGCGTGCCAAGCCCGGCTGACGCGCCGTCGATGATGGCCTTGCGGTCGAGCGCGTAGGAGATCGCCTGCCTCACTTTCAGCTGGTCGAAAGGCGGTTTCTTGTTGTTGATGGAAAGCAGCGTTTCACCTTCGGTCGAGCCGACCACGACCTTGAAGCGCGGATCGCCTTCGATCTGGGAAACGCCATCTGGCTGGAAGAAGGGGAATGCCTGCACATCACCCGAAAGCAGCGCCGGCACGGCTGCGGCAGCATCCGGCACGATACGGAACTCAGCCTTGTCCAGGGAAACGGGGTCGCCCCAATACCCATCCGCCTTGACGAGCTTGATAGACGAGCCCTTGGCCCGGCTGTCGAACTTGAACGGACCGGTGCCGACCGGCTTTTCCTTGTTGGTCTCGGCCGATTCCGGGGCCACGATCACGGCATCGCCCCAGCCCATATTGTAGAGGAACGAGCCCTGCGGGTTCTTCAGCGTCACCTTAACGGTAGCCGGGTCAACGGCCTCGACCGTGTCGATGGCCGCGAACAGGCCCTTTTGCGCATTGACGGAATCGTCCGCACGCGCCCGGTCGAGCGAGAATTTCACGTCGTCGGCATTGAAATCGCTGCCGTCATGGAATTTGACGCCGGTGTGCAGCTTGAACGTATAGACCTTGCCGTCGTCGGAAATCGTCCAGCTCTCGGCAAGATCGGGCAGCACTTCGCCACTCGGGCCGATCCTCGTCAGTCCCTCGAACACGTTGGCGTAAAGCACTTCGTCGATTGCCGCGGCGGCGCCCGCAGTCGGATCGAGATGCGGAGGCTCAAGCGGAATGCCGATCACCAGGTCGGTGCGCGCGGCGAATGCAGCCGTGCCGAAGGCCAGTGTCAGGGCGCTGGCGGCGAGGAATGATTTGAATGACTTCATCGGTCGACTCCCAAGTTCCCGAAGTGGGCGGATCAAAGCGCGGAACGGCGGCGGAGTAAATCTCGTTTCGCGTATTCGTATTGGTTTGCAAATGGATAGGGCGAGGCGGCACGCGTCATTGCGCACCGCCACGCAGCAGGATGTTCAGCCCGACCGCCATCACCTTGGCCGATTGCACCATGTCGTCGATGCCGACCCACTCGTCGGGGCGATGGGCAAGATCGAGGATACCCGGCCCGTAGGCAATGCAGTCGTAGAGATGGCCGAGGCGCGCGACGTGTTTCTGGTCGTAGGTGCCGGGCGAAATCACGTAGTCCGGCTCCTTGTCGAACACGTCCATTATGCCTTGCGCCACCGCCTTGACCACCGGCGCATCGCGTTCGGTCATGGTCGGCTGCACCTCCATGATGTCGCGGATGTCGTAGTCGAACTTCGGTCGCTCGCGTTTCAGCCGTTCGAGGATGGACGTCACTTCCTTCTTCACCGTGCCGATGTCTTCTTCCAGCAGAAAACGACGGTCGATTGTCAGCCGGCAGGAATCCGGCACGTTGGGCGAGGGCAGGCCGGGCCGGAAATCTTCCGTCTGGCCGCCGTGGATGGAATTGATGTTCATGGTCGAGCGCCGCGCCCCTTCCGGCACCACCGGCATTTTGGTGGTCTTACGGTCCAGCGCCGGAAAAAGCTCGTCTTCGAATGCCTGTAGCACGGCTCCCATATGGCGCACTGCATTGTCGCCGAGGAACGGCATCGAACCGTGCGCAATCGCGCCCTTGGTCGCGATCTCGGCCCACCACACCCCCCGATGGCCAAGGCAGATGCGGTCCTTGTTCAACGGCTCGGGGATGATGACGTGGTCTACCTTGGGCTTGGAGAAGTAGCCGAGCGTGGCCAGATGCGCGACGCCGCCGAATCCGCCGGATTCCTCGTCCACCGTCCCTGAAATCTCGATTGCGCCTGGAAAGTCCGGATAGACCTGCATGAACGCCTGCGCCGCGATGATCGAGGCGGCCAGACCGCCCTTCATGTCGCAGGCGCCGCGTCCATAGACCTTGCCGTCCTTCACAAGTCCAGCGAATGGATCGACGCTCCAGCCTTCGCCGGCCTCGACTACGTCGATATGCGAGTTGAAGTGCACGCATGGACCCGGTACGCGCCCGTCAAAGCGCGCTACCACGTTGGTACGCGGATAGCGGTCGGTGTCGCCCGGTGCACCCTCGCCACGGATGAACTCGGTTTCGAATCCAAGTTTCCGCAGGTAAGCCCCGACATATTCGGCGCATGGCGTATAAGCCTCGCCGGGCGGATTGACGGTCGGGAATCGGATCAGTTCGGCGGTCAGCGCAGTGACTTCGTCGCGGCGAGCCTCGACGGCCTTGAAAAGTGCATCGGTCATAATCCGAATTGAGCAGCTATCGGGGTCTGTTTGCAAGACGCCAAAGCGCCGGCATCCTCAACTGCAGCGCGCAGTTGTTCAAATTTTCAATCGGCATGTCAGCAATTTCGCAACGACTCGCGACTAGCATTGCCCTGCTTGAAGATCACAGGAGCAAAAGACCGTTTGCAGGCAACGAGACCGGAAGGGGGCATGACCTGATGAAAAAGATCATACTCATGGCAGCCGTATGCGCGGCGATGATGTTTGCAGTGCCTGTTTCATCCTGGGCTGGAAGTGTCGAGGCCCGCGTCAGCATCTCGAAGCAGACGATGACTGTCACAAGGCAGGGACGCGTCCTCTACAAGTGGAAGGTTTCGACAGCCCGCCGCGGCTACGTCACGCCGCGTGGCACGTGGAGGCCCAAGCGCATGCACAAGATGTGGTATTCGCGCAAATACGAGATGTCGCCGATGCCGTATTCCGTCTTCTACCACGGTGGCTACGCCGTCCACGGCACCGGTGCCGTCAAGCAGTTGGGCCGGCCGGCCTCGCATGGCTGCGTGCGCCTGCAAACGGCCAACGCTGCTACCTTTTATTCGTTGGTGCGCGAAGTCGGCATGGGCAACACGCGAATCGTCGTCACCAACTGAGGCAGCGCTCCGCGTCGCACCGGCTTCGCGGTCGCCGATATGGCAGCCGTCGCACCGCTGGTTCCGGTCTTAACCAACGGAAATCCGTTGTGAATCCGGGCATTGCAACTGTCATGATGAAAGTTTGCGGTCTGTAGGCTTCCCCTTGCCGTTGCTCCTCGCTACGACTCGCCTTGAGGAGCATTGCCTATGACACCCAGGGAGCGTGTTGCGCTTTCAAGGCCGGTAGCCGACGAAGTGCGCAAGACCACATGCTATATGTGCGCTTGCCGTTGCGGCATCAACGTCCACATTAAGGACGGCAAGATCCGCTACATCGAAGGCAACCGCGATCATCCCGTCAACAAGGGCGTGCTGTGCGCCAAGGGTTCCGCCGGCATCATGCAGCACTATGCGCCGGCCCGCCTGCGCGCCCCATTGAAGCGTGTCGGCCCGCGCGGTTCCGGAAAATTCCAGGAAATCTCCTGGGACGAGGCGCTTGCCATCGCCACCGGTTGGCTGGAAGAAGTGCGCAACACCGATCCCAAGAAGCTCGCCTTCTTCACCGGGCGCGACCAGTCGCAATCGCTAACCGGTTTCTGGGCGCAGCAATACGGCACGCCGAACTACGCCGCCCACGGCGGCTTCTGCTCGGTCAACATGGCCGCTGCCGGCATCATGACCATCGGCGGCGCGTTCTGGGAATTCGGCGCGCCTGACTGGGACAGGACAAAACTGTTCGTCATGTTCGGCGTGGCCGAAGACCACGATTCCAACCCGATCAAGATGGGCATCGCCAAGCTGAAGAAGCGCGGCGCGCGCTTTGTCTCGGTCAATCCCGTGCGCACCGGCTATTCCGCCGTGGCCGACAACTGGATCGGCATCCGTCCGGGCACCGACGGTCTGCTGATCCTGTCGGTCGTCCATGAATTGCTGAAAGCCCGCAAGATCGACGTCGATTATCTGGTCCGCTACTCCAATGCCACCTGGCTGGTCATCGACGCCCCCGGAACCGCCGACCACGGACTGTTCGCCCGCGACGGCGAGGGCAAGGCGCTCGTCCATGAAACGGTCACCGAGCGTGTCGTGCCCTTCGGCAGCAAGGGCGCGCGCGCCGCGCTCTCCGGGCGCGTGCAGCTTGACGATGGCCGCTTTGCCGTGCCGTCTTTCCAGTTGCTCGCCGAAAAGTACCTGGACAAGCAATACGCCCCGGAAAACGTCGCCGCCGAAACCGGCGTCTCCGCCGACACCATCCGCGGCCTTGCCTCGGAAATCGCCCGCGTCGCCTTCGATGAGGCAATCAGCATCGACCAGCCGTGGCCGGACACAAACGGCGAGCGCCATCACGCCTACACCGGTCGTCCCGTTTCCTTCCACGCCATGCGCGGGCTTTCCGCCCATTCCAACGGCTTCCAGACGACGCGCGCGCTCCACATGCTTCAGGTGCTGATCGGCGCCATCGATTGCCCCGGCGGCTTCCGCTTCGAGCCGCCGTATCCGAAGCCGGTCGAGGCGCATCCCACCCCACACGGGCGCGCAGAGCATTTCGGCTCCAACAAGCCGATGTCCGGGCCGCATCTCGGTTTCCCACGTGGCCCGGAGGATCTGCTGATCGACCCTGACGGCAATCCGACGCGCATCGACAAGGCGTTTTCCTGGGATGCACCGCTGGCCGTCCACGGCGCCATGCACATGGTCATCGCCAACGCCCATGCCGGCGATCCCTATCCGGTCGATGTCCTGTTCCTCTACATGGCCAACATGGCCTGGAACTCGTCCATGAACACCGCCGGCGTCATCAGGATGCTGGAGGACAAGGACGAGAAAACCGGCGAATACCGCATTCCCAAGATCATCTATTCAGACGCCTACGCCTCGGAAATGGTCGCCTATGCCGACCTTGTGCTGCCGGACACCACTTACCTCGAGCGCTACGACTGCATCTCGCTGCTCGACCGCCCGATTTCCGAACCCGATGCCGTGCAGGACGCCATCCGCTGGCCGGTGCTTCAACCCGACCGCGACGTGCGCCCGTTCCAGAGCGTGCTCATCGATCTCGGTGCGCGCCTGAAACTGCCCGGCTTCGTCGACAATCGCGGCAAGCCGATATATGCTGACTACCCGGACTACATCGTGCGCCACGAGCGCCGCCCCGGCATCGGCCCGCTGGCGGGCTTCCGTGGCTCGAACGGCGACCGGGCAGGGCGCGGCGCGGTCAACCGCGACCAGATCAAGCGCTACATCGAAAACGGCTCGTTCTTCTCCGCGCACATTCCCATGGAAGCGCAGTTCTTCAAGCACGCCAATCAGGCCTATCAGGAATTTGGCGTTCGCATGGGCTTCTTCGATGCGCCCAAGCCCGTCATCTTCCAGCTTTATCAGGAAACGCTGCAGAAGTTCCGGCTGTCTGCCGAAGGGGTGCGCGAGCCGCACGCGCCGCATACCCACCGCCAGCGCATCCTTGAGGCATTCGACCCTCTGCCCCATTGGTATCGCCCGTTGGGCGAAGCGCTGCTCGACCGGGCCGAATTTCCCCTGCACGCGATCACCCAGCGCCCGGCGGCCATGTATCATTCCTGGGGCTCGATGAATGCCTGGCTGCGCCAGATCCACACCAGGAACCCGCTCTACGTGCCGGGGTCCCTCTGCGACCAACTCAACCTCGCCGATGGCGACTGGGTTTGGGTCATTTCCCATCACAACCGCATCAAGGTCGAGGTAGCGCGCATGGAGGCGGTCAATTCCTCGACACTGTGGACATGGAACGCCATTGGCAAGCGGGAAGGGGCATGGGGCCTCGGTCGGGACGCGCCGGAGGCAAGAAAAGGTTTCCTTCTCAATCATTTGATCAATGAACTTCTTCCACCGAGGGAAGATGGGATGCGCTGGTCGAATTCCGATCCCGTTACCGGCCAGGCCGCTTGGTACGATCTGCGCGTGCGCATCGAAAAAGCTGACCCTGCCGAACGCAGCGAGCCGCATTTCCCGGCGCTTGCGCAGCCCGGCCCCGAGCCTCATCCCTCGGAACTGCGCTACGGGCAGGAGTGGGCGTAGTGACCAGCCTTCCCGCACTCCCGACACCGAAGAAACTTGGCCTCGTCATCGATCTCGACGTTTGCGTCGGTTGTCATGCCTGCGTGGTCAACTGCAAGGAATGGAACACCGGCGGTTATGGTGCGGCCCTGTCTGACCAGGACCCATACGGTGCCGATGTTTCGGGCGCGTGGCTGAACCGAATCCATACTTTCGAGGTGGTGCCGCAAGGCGGTGAAATCGTCGGAGAGGCGGGCGAAGCGCGCATCGTTCATTTCCCGAAATCCTGCCTGCATTGCGAGGACGCGCCTTGCGTCACCGTCTGCCCTACGGGTGCGTCCTACAAGCGCGCCGACGACGGTATCGTTCTGGTGGACGAGGATATGTGCATCGGCTGCGGCCTGTGCGCATGGGCTTGCCCCTATGGCGCGCGCGAAATGGATCTGGCCGCTGGCGTGATGAAGAAATGCACGCTTTGCATCGACCGCATCTACAACGAGACAATTGCCGAGATCGATCGCCAGCCGGCTTGCGTGCGGACATGTCCGGCCAACGCCCGCCATTTCGGTGATCTTGCCGATCCGTCTTCCGCCGTGTCGATCATGGTTGCGGAGCGCGGCGGCATGGACCTCATGCCGGAGCAGGGCACGCGGCCGGTCAACAAATACTTGCCGCCACGCGCCCGCAAGCCGCTAGCTTCATCCACGCCGCTGCCAAAGGAAGACACGACCGGCGCCACCGGCTTCTTTGCCTGGCTCGACGACATGCTGGACAGGATATGACGGTGGCTCTCATCGCTTGCTATAGACCCCCCTCTGGCCTGCCGGCCATCTCCCCCTCACGGGGAGAGATCACGCCTTCATCTATGCCTTGCCTTGGCTTTAACGCTGGTGAATGGGCGGTAATATCAAAACCACCGATCTCCCCCCTTGAGGGGGAGATGGCCGGCAGGCCAGAGGGGGGTGTCGTCATCCGCTATTTTCTTGCTGGCGCCGGAAAATAGATGCATCCTGCACCCTCTATCATCATTTTCACCACGCTTTCGGGCCTCGGTTACGGGCTGGCGGTGGTGCTTGGCCTTGGCCTGCTGGACCCTGCCACCCTCGCCACGAAAATCGCCCATGTCCTTGCCATCGCCATGATCGGCGCGGGGCTGATGTCCTCCACCCTTCACCTAGGCAATCCGCAGCGCGCATGGCGGGCGCTGTCGCAATGGCGCTCGAGTTGGCTGTCGCGGGAAGGGGTGATGTCGATCGTTACCTTCGTGCCGCTGTTGTGGTCGGCTTGGGTGTGCGTGATCGAAAGCCGTTACTTGGCGCTGCCGGGCCTTGCAGGGTCAGTTCTCAGTCTCGCCACCGTTTTCTGCACGGCGATGATCTATACGTCGCTCAAGTCGGTGCAGGCATGGCACACCCCTTTGACGCCTGCGTGCTACCTGCTTTTCGCGGCGGCGGGCGGCCTTGTCGTTGCAAGCCTGTTTGCCTTTGCCGGAGGCGGAAACGCCTCCCTTCTGGCCGTTCTGGCCGCCGTTGCACTTATGGCGGCATGGATTGCCAAGACCGCATGGCGACGGAACATGCTGACGCTTGTGCCGATATCGACGCCCGAAACAGCGACCGGCCTCGGGGCGATTGGCAAGGTGCGGCTGTTCGAACGGCCGCACGTCATGGAAAACTACCTCACGCATGAAATGGGCTTCAAGATTGCGCGCAAGCATGCGGCGAAGCTGTGGGGTATCGCCGTGGTTCTAGGCGGGGCGGTGCCTGTGGTGGCTCTGCTTGTCTTGGCAATCGTCGGGCAGGTATCGAGCGCCATCGCGGCGATGTTTGCCTGCGTCGCCCTGCTTTCACACATCATTGGCATGCTGACCGAGCGCTGGCTGTTCTTTGCCGAAGCGCGCCATGCCGTCATGAACTACTACAACGGCTGATGTCAGGACTTCGATTGATGATTTCGGGACGAATGAGGCTTTAAAGTCGTGGGCGTTAGCATCGAAACTTCACGCCTCACTCTGCGGCCTTGGCGTGAGGAGGACGTCGAGCAACTGGCGCTAGGCTTGAACGACCTTAGTCTCGCAAGGTGGCTGGCCTTTGTCCCTCATCCCTATTCGACATCGCACGCCAGAGGCTGGATCGAGAGATGTCGGGAAATTTCGAACGCAAGCATGCGGCCGCCTGCCTATGAATTTGCAATTGAAATCAAACCTCGGCCGAAAGTAATCGGAGGGGTAAGCCTCAACAAGATTGATTGGAATGCTCGAACTGGCGGTGGGGGAATTTGGATAGCTAATCCATTTCAGGGGCAAGGATACGGTTTCGAGGCTTTCGAGGCGAAGATTAGGTTCGCTTTTTGCGAATTGGGCCTGTCGAAATTGGTGAACGGTTACTTCGACGGCAACGAAAGATCCTGGGCGATGCAGCGCAAACTGGGATATCGACGGGTAGCTGAAGTCGCAAGCCGTTGCATGGCAGACGGCAGGCATACGACCGAACATGTGACGCTGTTACTGCGCAGCGATTGGGAAAACATCTCCAAAGCAGCCACCTGATCCCCAGGAAGTCGCTTTTCGCCAAATCGGATTGGGAAGGCTCAGTTCGCCGGCAGCTTGCGCAATATCTTGGTGTTGCGCCCGGTGCGCAGTTTCTTGGCAATGATGCGCAAAGCCGCGAATTTCTCACCCGGCTGCAAAATCCTTTGACCACCCCAGGGGGTCCAAAGCATCGCCGGCTGCGGCTTTTCGATACCGGTCGTCATTGCCTGTCCTCCACAAGCATAGTTACCCTACGTCATACAGCGTAGTAGGCGCGAAATTTCACTATAGTGCAACTGTTTTTCAACTGTCTCACTTCAGAAATCCGTGAAATAGGGCAAGACGTCTCGAAATGGCTCAGTTGCGCCCGCGCAACGTGCGGCGGCGGCCACTCAACTGCCATCTTTTGTGAAACCACATCCACTGCCCGGGGTCCTCGCGCACCCACCGTTCAACCACGTCGGTGAACAACTGCGTGGTCGCCTGCACGTCGATGGCGCCTTGAGCGTTGCGCGGCAGGTCGAGCTTGTCCTCGACCTCGAGCCGGAAACGGTTGTTGGGCAGCCGCACGCAGCGTGCCGGGTAGACGTCGCATTCATAGTGGCGCGCCAGCATCCCGAGCATTGGGTTGGTCTGGCATATCCGGCCGAAGAATGTCGTCTCCAGCCCGCTGGTGAACTTCTGGTCGACCAGAACGCCGATGTTGCCGCCTCGTTCGAGGATCGCCGCCAGCGCAAAGGACGCGCCCGTCGATGATGGCAGAAGCGCGCCCATGTTCGTGCGTCGCATCGACTGGATATATTCGGCCATGTACGGATTGTTGGGCGGCCGAAACAGCGCCGTTATCTTCATGCCGAAAGTCGCTGCGGCGACCGGCAACAGTTCGAAGTTGCCAAGATGGCCGGTGAAGATGATGTGCGGCCTGTCTTCTCGGGCAATCGTCTCGAAATTTTCCATGCTCGCGGCCGAAACCTCGACCCGTCCCGCCGTCGCAGCCTTCGGATCGAAGTCGAACAATTTGTCGAGAAATACATATTCGGCGCCCAGGCGCGCCATGTTGCCCCACATTTCGAGCGCGATTTTCTCGACCTCGGCTTCGCTCTTTTCAGGATAGGCTTGCCGCAGATTGTCGAGCGCGACCCGGTGGCGGCCGACAAGACGGCCAATGCGCCGCGCCGCGCTGTCGGCGAAATTCAGGGCGCTGTCCGGCGGCAGGATGCGCAGCGCCCCGATCACCGCAATCGCCAGCCTCGCGGTCAGCCAGTGCCTTGCGTTGCGAATGCGCAGGCCGAGACCGAACTTGAGGTCGCGGCGCAGTTTGACGAGAGGGCCGGGGGCCACCTTTACCTCAGCCGACGGTCAGGATGATCTTGCCGAACACGTCGCGGCCTTCCATGCGCTTCAGCGCCGCGTCGATCCCGTCGAAATCGACCTGCGTGTCGATGACGGGATGCACCAGCCCGGCTGCCATCTTCTGCATGGCGTTCGCCATGTTCTCCATGCGGCAGCCGAAGGAGCCGAGCAGCTTCAGCTGCTGCTGGAAAAGCTGCATCAAATTCATCTGCGTCGAGACGCCGGAAGTCGAACCGCAGGTGACCAGCCGCCCACCGCGTTTCAGCGACAGCATGGAGCCTGCCCAGGTATCCGCGCCGACATGCTCGAACACGACGTCCACGCCCTTCTTCTTCGTCAGCTTGCGCACGACGCCCTCGAAGCGGTCCTCGCGGTAGTTGATGACGTGGTCCGCCCCAAGCGCCTTGGCCTTTTCGATCTTGTCGTTGGAGCCGACGGTGGTGATCACCGTGCAACCCATCTTCTTGGCAAGCTGGATCGCCGCCGAGCCGATGCCCGATCCGCCTGCATGGACGAGAATGGTTTCGCCGGGCTCCAGCTTGGCGTTGTCGAACAGCATGTGCTCGACCGTGCCGAAGGTCACCGGTGTGACCGCCGCGCCGATCGCATCGACGCCGGGCGGTGCCGGCACCAGAAGGCGCGCCGGCAGGTTGATCTTCTCCTGCGCAAAGCCGTCGAGGTGAAAGCCGTGCACGCCGGAAACGTGCTCGCACAGATTGTCCCGGCCTTCGCGGCAGGCGCGGCACAGGCCGCAGGTGCGTGCGCCGTAGATCGACACCAGTTGGCCCGGCACGAGATTGGAAACGCCGGGACCAATGGCCTCGACTTCGCCGGAAGCTTCCGCGCCGACGGTCAGCGGCAGCTTGCGCTTGGCAAATGCCATGCCACGCCAGCCCCACACATCGATATGGTTGAGCGCCACCGCCTTGATTCTGAGGGTGACTTCGCCGAGCGCGGGCTGAGGCGGCTCAGGGACCTCGACGGCCTCCAGTCGGCGGTCGGCGATGAGTTGCAATGCGCGCATCAGGCAATCCTTCGATCTGTAAGGGCCGTCCGCCCGGCGGCCAACAGGTTGCCTGCGCTTAAACGGGTTCCCGCGCCATGACAAGGCAGGTGTTCTGGCCACCGAAGCCGAACGAGTTGGACAGAACGGTGCGTACGCTGGATTCCCGCTTCACGTTGGGCACCACGTCCAGGCCGATCGCCGGATCGGGATGGTCGTAGTTGATGGTCGGCGGAATGACGCCCTCGCGCATCGTCATCAGCGAGAACGCGGCCTCGATCGCGCCAGCGGCGGACAGCGTGTGGCCGATCATCGACTTGTTCGACGAAACCGGAATGCTGCTGATGCGCTCGCCGAACACCGTCGACAGCGACAGGTGCTCCATCTTGTCGTTTTCCGGCGTCGAGGTGCCGTGTGCGTTGATGTAGTCGATCTCGTTGTCGCTCAAGCCGGCATCGGCCAGCGCCGCGCGCACCGCCGCGATCGCCGGCGAGGCGTCGGGCTTGGAGCGGGTGCGGTGGAAGTCGTCGGCCTTTTCGCCGCAACCGCGCAGGATGCCCAGAACGGTCGCGCCGCGCGCCGTCGCTGCTTCCAGCGATTCCAGCACAAGCGCCGCCGAGCCTTCCGCCAGCACGAACCCGTCGCGATCCTTCGAGAACGGCTTCGATGCCTTTTCCGGCGCATCGTTGCTGGTCGAAAGCGCGGAAAGCAGCGAGAACCGAATCAGCGCCTCGGCCGTTGCCGAACCGTCCGCCCCGATGGACAGCGCGCGTTCGCATTCGCCGCGCCGTATCGCCTCGACACCGAGCTGGATCGCGGTCGCGCCGGACGCGCATGCGGTGGAAAGCGTGATCGGCAGGCCGGTGGTGCCGAAGCGGTCCGCCAGCCGGTCGGCGATGCAGCCGAACTGGGCGGTTTCGAACATGTCGAGCGAGTTCAGTCCGCGCGCCACTTCGAGCAGGCGCTCGGGCGCGGGCTTGTCCTTGCCGTTGTTGTAGAGCGCGAAGCGGTCGTGCCAGTCCAGTTCCATCGGCGGCGAGGCGAGGAACAGCGGTCCGCCGAAATCCTGCACGTCGAGGCCGGCTTCCGCCACCGCTTCCTCCGCCGCCGTTTCGGCAAGGTCGTAGGTCAGCGCGCTCGCGCCCTTCGTACTCGACTCCAGGAAATCGACCATGCCCGAGATCCGGGTGCTGAGATGATCGACGGGAAAGCGCGTGATTGGATGGATGCCGGATTTGCCGGCCGTCAGAGCAGCCCAGTTTTCGGCCTTGCCCTTGCCGAGCGAGGTGACGACGCCGATGCCGGTGACGGCAACGACCGGCCTGCCCAGGTGATCCTTGAACTTCGTCATATCAGGCTCCAGACCCCAACGGTCCCCATGGCTAGCCGGCCTTGCCGACCAGCGCCATGCCCTCGAAATGGTGATAGCCGATCGCCGTTGCCAGTACGGTGGTCGGCGCGCCGGCAAAAACCGGCTCCTCGGCAGCGAACGGCGGATAGGCGGCATTGTGATGGATGGCGAGTGCGGCCAGCGCCACGGCGAATGGAAATTGCGCTTCCTTCATGTGGCCGGTCAGCGTCGAGAAACCGCGCGCCGCAAGCCCGGGCGCCGCGTCGAGCGCAGCCTTCTCGGCGGCGGTCGCCTTGTGGCTGCCGGAAGCGCCGGAAATCGTCAGCACCTCGCCGCCGGGCAGTTGCGCCTGGGAAAGCAGCGCAGCGATCCCGGCCTGCAATTCGCCGAGTCCGCGCCGCGCACGCCCCGAAAGCACCGGGCCTAGCGTGGCGTAGATGCGGTGGCCGCGCTTTTCGGCATGTTCGCGGCTTTCCAGGACGAGGAACGCGCCGCCCGATCCCGTCACCACGCCGCCGCCTTCCGCTCCCTGCCGCTGCCAAACCGGCTTCCAGTCGCCGCGATGCAGGTAGCCGGCCAGTTCATAGCCCAGAAGCATGTCGGCATGTTCAGTCTGGAACGCGCCGCCCACCAGCATATGCGTCGATTGGCCGGAGCGGATGCGCGCCGCCGCCGTTTCGATTGCCGAGACGCCGGCGCCTTCCTCGCCCATGAACGTGCGCGAAGACCCCGTCACCTTGTGGACGATCGAGATATTGCCGGCGAGGAGATTCGACAGTTGCGCCAGGAACAGCGTCGGGCGCAGTTCGGTGGTCAGCTTCTCGTTCAGCAGCACGTCGCGGTCGCTTCGCTTTTCCGAAGCCGCCAATATGTCGGAATCGACCGCCATGTCGCGCTCGCCGCCGCCGGCCGCAACCACCATGTCCATGGTGGTGCAAAGCTCTTCATTGTCCTTGATGCCGGCATCGTCCAGCGCAAGGCCCGCCGCATAGGTGCCCAGCCGCTGCCACGTCTCCATCTGGCGCTGGTCGCCACGCTTGGCGATCTGCAAATTCCAGTCGATCTCGGGCAGGGGGTGCACCGTATAGGGCGCGAACCGCTCCGCATCCAGCACAGGCTTTACACCTGGCGTTGTCAGCTTTTGCCAGTGGGCGTCAGGGCCTTCTCCCAGGGAAGAGACAAGGCCGAGGCCGGTGATGACGACGTCGTGGGCGTTCATGTGGCTCTTGGTGGATCAGGCGGCGTGAGGCGTCAAGGGGTTGCCGCCTGTGAGGCGATGGATCAGGCGCCCTTGGCGGCAACCAGTCCGTCGATCTTGGCGCACAGGTTCTTCATGACGAAATACTCGTCGGTCGAAGCCTTGCCGTCGTTCACTTCCTGGGTCCACTTTTCCAGCGGAACCTTGATGCCGAATTCCTTGTCGATGGCGAAAACGATGTCGAGGAAGTCGAGGCTGTCGATGCCCAGATCGTCGATGGTGTGGCTCACGGGGGTGATCGTGTCGATGTCGATCTCGCTGGTGTCGGCAATGATCTTGGCGACTTTTTCGAACGTGGTGGACAAGGGCTGTTCCTTCGGTTTGCTTGCGAAACCTGCTTTCAGGCGTTGGGCGCTGTCTAATCGGTTTTTCCGGGCAGGAAAAGGCCGAATGTGGCGTTACTATAGCCAACGGCCGGCTCAAATGCTGGCAGTTGGCATCGCCATGTTATGGTGACGCAAGGTTAAGAACGGGAGAACGCGATGCTCGACAAGGATGCGACCGAGTTCGACGGGGCCTGCCATTGCCGGGCAGTGCGCTTCCACGTTCGACTGTCGGAAGGGTTGCACTCTGCCCGGCGCTGCACCTGTTCGCTTTGCCGCATGCGCGGCGCGGTGGCCGTTAGCGCGAGGCTTGACGATCTCGAAATACTGGAAGGGCAGGAGATGCTGACGCTCTACCAGTTCAACACTGGTACGGCGAAGCACTATTTCTGCTCCCGGTGCGGCATCTATACCCATCACCAGCGGCGCTCGGACCCCAGCCAGTACGGCGTCAACGTGGCCTGTCTCGAGGCTGTCAGCCCGTTCGACTTTGAAGAGGTACCCGTCACGGACGGGGTCAACCACCCATCCGTTGGCAACGGGCAGGAGGGCGATGGAATTTTCGGCGTGCTCAGGTTTCAAAGCGTTCGATAGCTAGGGACAGGCTCTGGAAAACGACTCGTCCCAGCACATCAGGCTACATGAGCATCGGAAGCGCAGAAGGCTGCCGTTTGCAGGCCACCATCATCCAAATCCCCACACCCCCTAGAAAACGACCCGCCCCAGCACCCTTAATCCGTCCCCCTGCGGCTCCACGATCACGGCTTCGCCTTCGCGTGGCGATACGCCGGTGAGTTCCATGATGTTTTCCAGATGGGTCACCATGACCAGCAGGTCGGAACCGGAATAAGCGCGGATCTCGTCCATGATCGCGGCCTTCTGCTTGGTCTTCGCGGCTTCGTCTCCGGTCATCGGGTCGAGTGCGGCAAACGCTTCGGGCTCAGCTTCGAATGCGATGCGCGCGGTGTCGAGGCAACGGCAGTACCGGCTCGATTGCACGCGTTCGATCGGTGCTGCGCGCGCGCCGAACAGGGCGCCGATCTTGCGCGCCTGCTGCTTGCCGCGTTCCGACAAATTGCGCTGCGTGTTGCATTTTTCGATATCGAAATTGGCCGGTTCGCTGGTGCCGCTGGTCATCGCATGGCGCAGCAGCACGACATGGCCGCCGTCGCGCAAGGCGGCCCAGCCAGCATCGGTAGCGTGTGCGGAAAAAGGCAGCATGAAAAGCAGAAAGGCAATAAAAAATCGCACCACAAGCAGTCCCGTTTACGGCAGCATTGCCGGTTCAACTCATATAGGGACCGCAAAGCTGCCTGAAAGACAAGCAGCGCCGCTGCTCTCCCGGCGTCAATTGTCCGTGGGACGGGTGCCATCCGTGGTTGCGCCCGGTGTGATTCCTTGGGATTGGTGATTTTTCTCGCACTGCAGATTTTATTCCGGGAAGTCCATGTCTCCGCTCACTGAAACGGTCCTTTTCGTCTTCGACCTCGTTGCGCTGGGATACGTTGCGGCATTGAGCGGCTATCTGAAGGCGGGCAGCGGCGAAGTTCTTGCCCAGTTTGCGGTCGGCATTGCCATGCCGGTGCTGCTGTTCCGCACGATGGCCAAGGTCGACTTTCACGGCGCGGCGCCCTGGTCGCTGTGGGGAGCCTATTTCAGCACCATTGCAATAGCCTGGACCGTCGGCCATCTGGTCACCACTCGCCTGTTCGGGCGCGACGCACGGGCAGGGGTAGTGGGCGGCGTTTCCTCTTCCTTCTCGAACCTTGTCCTGCTCGGCATTCCGTTCATGTCCGGCATATTCGGCCAGCACGGCGTGGATATCCTGTCGCTGCTGGTCTCCGTTCACCTGCCCGTCATGATGATGGCGTCGGTCATCCTCTTTGAGAGTTTCAGCCGCGTCGAGGGTCAGCCCATGGATGTGGTGAAGGTCTTGCGCGCCTTTCTGCGCAAGGTTTTCGTCAACCCGCTCATCATCGGCATTCTGGCTGGGCTCGTGTGGCGCATGACGGGACTGGAATTGCCGGGGCTCGGCACACGGCTCGTGGACGTGCTGGCAAATATTGCCGGCCCCGTAGCCCTGTTTGCGATGGGTGCGGAACTGAGCGGCTTCGGAATTTCCGGCAATCTGCGCGCCGCCCTGTCGCTCTCGGTGGCCAAGCTCATGCTCATGCCCGCCGTGGTGCTCCTGTTTGCACTCGCATTCGGCTTGCCGCCGCTCACCGCAAAGGTAGCCGTGGTCGCAGCCTCGATGCCAGCTGGCGTCAATTCCTATCTGATCGCCACGCAGTTCGGCACAGGGCAGGCTCTGGCATCGAGCCAGATGACCTTGTCCACGGTTTTGGCCGCCTTCACCACCGGCATATGGTTGATGATCGCGACTTCCGTCTTTGGTTAGATTCGCGCTGGCCTATAGCTTATATTAGGTCCAGAGATTGATCGGCGCGCTTGCCCTGGGGTATGAGCGCTGATCGGACGCGTGCTCCATCACAATGCGTCCTACCGCGAAATCACCATTTCGGCGCCAGCAGCGCCAAACGGAGGCAATATCATGCTCCAGAAGACCAGCCATTTCATGCGGCAGGCCAATCTCATCAATGGCGAGTGGGTTCAGGCCGATTCCGGCAAGACCATCGACGTCATCAACCCGGCCACCGGCCTCAAGATCGGCACGGTGCCGAAGGCCGGTGGTGCCGAAACCCGTCGCGCCATCGAAGCCGCGCAGGAAGCTTTCAAGTCGTTCCGCAAGACTTCGGCCCTTGAGCGTTCCAAGCTGCTGCGCAAGCTGCACGACGCCATCATGGACAATCAGGACGTTCTGGCCGAACTGCTCACCTTGGAGCAGGGCAAGTCGCTGACCGAATCCAAGGGTGAGGTTGGTTCATCGGCAGCCTACGTCCTATGGTTCGCCGAAGAGGCGCGCCGCACCTATGGCGATGTCGTGCCGTCCCCGTGGGCGGATCGCCGTATCCTTGTCACCAAGGAGCCGATCGGCGTCATCGCCGCCATCACGCCGTGGAACTTCCCGTCCTCGATGCTGTCGCGCAAGCTCGGCCCGGCGCTTGCTGCCGGCTGCACGGCTGTGGTCAAGCCGGCGTCGCAGACCCCTTACTCCGGTCTTGCCTGGGGTGCGCTGTGCGAGGAAGTCGGCTTCCCCAAGGGCGTCGTCAACATCGTCACCGGGTCGGCTGGCGAGATCGGCGACGAGCTTTGCACCAATCCTCTGGTCAAGAAGATCACCTTCACGGGCTCGACCGAGATCGGCAAGATGCTGATCCAGAAGTCCGCGACGACCGTCAAGAAGGTCTCGATGGAACTGGGTGGCAACGCGCCGTTCCTCGTCTTTGACGACGCCGATCTTGATCGTGCGGTGCAGGGCGCCATTGCCGCCAAGTATCGCAATTCCGGCCAGACCTGCGTCTGCACCAACCGCTTCTTCGTTCAGGAAGGCATCCACGACAAGTTCGTCGAGAAGCTGGCCGAAGCCTCGAAGAAGCTCAAGGTCGGCTCCGGTCTCGATGATGGCGTGCAGCAGGGTCCGCTGATCGACGTCAAGGCGGTCGAGAAGGTTGAAGAGTTCATCGAAGACGCCGTCGCCAAGGGTGGCAAGATCGTCTCCGGCGGCAAGCGTCATGCGCTTGGCGGTTCCTTCTTCGAGCCGACGGTCATTTCCGGCGCCAAGTCCAACATGAAGTTCATGAAGGACGAGATCTTCGGGCCGATCGCACCTGTCTTCAAGTTCAAGACCGAGGCAGAGGCTATCGAGCAGGCCAACGACACCGAATTCGGTCTTGCGTGCTACTTCTATACTGGCGACCTCGGCCGCGCCTTCCGTGTCATGGAAGGCCTGAAGTACGGCATGGTTGGCGTCAATGAAGGCATCATCACCACGCCGGAAGCGCCGTTCGGCGGCGTCAAGGAGTCCGGTCTTGGCCGTGAGGGCGGCCATCAGGGCATGGATGATTATCTCGACACAAAATACGTCTGCATCGGCGGCCTCGGCCTCTGATCGCAGCCGATCGATTTTGACGAACGGGCGCGCTTCAAACCGCGCCCGTTTTTCATTTTACGCATGCCTCTCTGGTGGCTTTTTGGCCTTGATGCCCGCATGCTTGTGCAGCGATCGGCTTTTTTCCGGCCAAGGCGGGATTAGGCCGGCATCTGCCGGCGTTACTATTGCAAAGGGAGCGGTTTTGGCATCGTTGGGGCGTTATCTTCTGGCCGCTTTTGGACTCGCTGCGGTGCTGCTCGGCGTTCTGGCTGCCGTCTATGTAAGCGGATTCGGCCGCCACGACGCCGCCTCGGATATTTCCCGCTCCCGCAAGACGGCAAACGGACTTTTCATGGTCTCAATCGAGCCGGAAAAAGGAGCCGTGCGGCAAGGCGAGCTTCATACGTGGCTGGTCACCGTCACCACGGCTGCCGGCCAGCCGGTTGAGTATGCCGCAATCGATGTGTCCGGCGGCATGCCGGAGCACAATCACGGTCTGCCGACCAGCCCGCAGGTGACCGACTACCTCGGCAATGGCCACTACCGCATCGAGGGCATGAAATTCACCATGCGCGGCTGGTGGCAATTGCGCCTGTCGATATCGGCGGCGGCCGGCTCCGACACCGCGATCTTCAACCTGGCGCTATGAGCGGACCATGACGCGCATCGCTGCGGTTTGCCTTGCCTTCGCATTGATGGCGACGCTGGCCGCTTGCGGCAAGCCGCAATTCTCCGACGCCGAGAAGGCGACAATCGCCTCGCTCGCGCTTTCGGCCTTGCCGCTGCTCGAACCGGACACCACCAATCGCTTTGCCGATGATCCCGGCGCTGCGGCTCTCGGCTCGACCTTGTTCTTCGACCAGAAGCTTAGTCGCGACGGCACGGTTTCCTGTTCCACCTGCCACAAGATCGAGCGACAGTTTCAGGATGATCTGCCGCTCGCCGTCGGCGTTGGCCGCACCAACCGGCGCACCATGCCGCTCGCCGGCGTTGCCTATAACGCATGGTTCTTCTGGGACGGGCGGCGCGACAGCCTGTGGTCGCAGGCGCTGACCCCCCTGGAAAATCCGCTCGAACATGCCGGCAACCGCGCCGCCTACGCCCACTACATCGAGGCGCGCTTCGGCGAACGCTACGAGCGCATCTTCGGTCCGCTGCCCGATCTTTCCGCCGTTCCCGCCAACGCGACCCCGCTCGGCGCCGACGTTGAAAAAGCGGCATGGGCATCCATGACCGATAGCCAGCGCGATGGCGTCAACCGCATCTTCGTCAACATCGGCAAGGCCATCGCCGCTTTCGAGCGCTCTCTGATGCCGCCGCCGACCCGCTTCGACCGCTTTGCCGAAGCGCTCGCTTCCGGCACCGAACCGCAAGGCGACGCCATTTTATCGGACGAGGAAGTGCAGGGCCTCAAGCTGTTCATCGGCCGCGCGAACTGCGTCACCTGCCACAACGGTCCGCTGTTCACCGACGGCAGCTTCCACAATGTCGGCGTCCCGCCCGCCGCGAACCTGCCGCCCGACCGTGGCCGCATCGATGCGGTTGCCGAGGTCGAGGCCGACCCGTTCAACTGCCTTGGCCCATATCGCGACGGCGGACCCGATGCCTGCGGCGAGTTGCGCTTCATCCGCAAGACCGGCGAGGAACTGGTGCGCGCCTTCAAGACGCCGTCGCTGCGCGGCGCTGCTACCCGTCCGCCTTACATGCATGCCGGCCAGTTCGCCACGCTTGAACAGGTCGTGGCCAACTACCTCGACGCCCCGGCCAGTGTCGAAAGCACGACTGAGCAGCATCCCGTCCAGCTATCCGAACGCGAACGCGCCGCGCTCGTCGCCTTCCTGAAGACGCTCGGCGAATAGGCCTACCGGTCCTTGACCGTCTCCATCGCCACAAAGGTCGAGGTCTGCGCCACATGCGGCAGCGCCGAGATGCGCTCGCCCAGCACGCGGCGATAGGCGGCGATGTCGCGCGTGCGCACCTTGAGCAGGTAGTCGAAGCTCGACGCCATCATGTGGCACTGTTCAATCTCCGCCACGCTCTGAACCGCGCGGTTGAACGCATCCAGCGCCGCTGAGCGCGTGTCCGACAGCTTCACCTGCACGAAGGCGACATGGCCTTCGCCCATCCGCTCGCGGTCGATGATCGCCGCATAGCCACGAATGTAGCCGTCCTTCTCCAGCCGCTTCACCCGTGCCTGCACCGGCGTCTTGGATAGCCCCACCTTGCTTGCCAGCTCCGCCATCGAAAGCCGTCCGTCGGCGGCCAGCGCCGTCAGGATGTTCCTGTCGATGCGGTCCAAATGGTCTTCTGATGCGGATTTCACAGGCGTCTGAACTGTCATGGCCGGCTAGGATAGTCCAAACATCCTGCCTTGTCGATTTCTTTGGACCGGCCAAAAATGCGGCCTTGTGCTAGCTTTTGTCATCGGTCCGGCCCGCGCCGGTCCGCTTCGCATCGCACTCGTTCCGACAGGACCATCATGGCCACCCTCGACGCCATCCGCCAGCAGATCCGCGCCAACTATCTTCCAGACGAAGACGCCGCCGTGAAGCGGCTTGTCGAAACCGCGAACCTCTCGGCTGCCGAGCGCAAGGCCGTCTCGCAGCGCGCCGCCGATCTGGTGCGCGCCGTGCGCGGCTCGTCCGATCCCCGGTTGATGGAGGTGTTCCTCTCCGCATACGGCCTCTCCACCAAGGAGGGCGTGGCGCTGATGTGTCTGGCCGAGGCGCTGCTGCGCGTGCCCGATGCCGAGACCATGGATGACCTCATCGCCGACAAGATCGCCCCGCACGACTGGTCGGCGCATTCGGGCGGCTCGTCCTCCATTTTCGTCAACGCCTCCACCTGGGCGCTCATGCTCACCGGCCGCGTTCTCGACGAAGACGAAGGCGGCATCGAAGGCATGCTGCGCTCCATGGTGCGCCGCCTTGGCGAGCCGGTCATCCGCAAGGCCGTCGCCGCCGCCATGCGCGAAATGGGCGAGCAGTTCGTGCTTGGCCGCAGCATCGCCGAAGCCATCAAGCGCGGCCGCCCCATGACCACCAAGGGCTACCTCTATTCCTTCGACATGCTGGGCGAGGCGGCCCGCACCGAGGCCGACGCGCTGCGCTATCACCGCGCCTATGCCGACGCCATTTCCTCGCTCAATTCGGGCACCAACGGCCCCGACATCCGCAAGAACCACGGCATTTCGGTAAAACTCTCGGCGCTGCACCCGCGTTATGAAATCGCCCAGAAGGAAGCCATGCTGCCGGTCATGGCGGATCGGCTGCTGTCGCTTGCGCTCGCCGCCCGCAACGCCCGCATGGGCCTCAACATCGATGCCGAGGAAGCCGACCGCCTCGATCTCTCCCTCGATGTCATCGAGCGCGTCCTTGCCGACGACCGGCTGGCCGACTGGAATGGCTTCGGCGTTGTCGTCCAGGCCTACGGCCCGCGCTGTGCCTTCGCCATCGACTGGCTGTATGCGCTGGCGAAGAAGTACAACCGCAACATCATGGTGCGTCTGGTCAAGGGCGCGTATTGGGATACCGAAATCAAGCGCGCCCAGACCATGGGCCTGTCCGGCTACCCGGTCTTCACCCGCAAGGTGAACACGGATGTGTCCTACATCGCCTGCGCCCGCAAGCTTTTGTCGATGACCGACCGCATCTACCCGCAGTTCGCCACCCACAATGCGCATACCGTCGCAGCCATCCTGTCGATGGCTGCGGATCGCGACAGCTTCGAATTCCAGCGCCTGCACGGCATGGGCGAGCAGTTGCACGAGGCCGTGCGCAAGGCCGAGGGCACGCGCTGCCGCATCTATGCCCCGGTCGGCGCGCATTCCGACCTGCTTGCCTATCTGGTCCGCCGCTTGCTGGAAAACGGCGCCAATTCCTCCTTCGTCCATCAGTTGACCGACGAGGACGTGCCGCCTGAGGAGATCGCCCGCGACCCTCTCGAAGCGGTCGAACATCAGGGGTCAGCCGCCAATCCCAACATTGCCCGCCCGCTCGATATTTTCGGCAAGGACCGCCCCAATTCGAAGGGCTGGGACATCACCGATGTCGTCACGCTGGCCGAGATCGAAAAGGGCAGGGCGCCCTTCATGGGTCCGAACCGCTGGCAGGCCAAGCCGCTCACCCGTGCCCCCGCACCGGGCAAGGCGCGGCCTGTCACCAACCCCGCCAATCCCGCTGACACCGTCGGTACGGTGACGGAATCGAGCCAGAAACAGGTAACGGCAGCCGTCAAGATCGCCGTCGAGGCGCAGCCCGCCTGGGCGTCGCGCTCCGTTGCCGAGCGCGCGGCCATCTTGCGCCGTGCGGCCGATCTCTACGAAAAGAATTCTGTCGAGTTCTTCGCGCTGGCGACGCGCGAGGCGGGCAAGACGCTGGCCGACGGCGTTGCCGAAGTGCGTGAAGCGGTCGATTTCCTGCGCTACTACGCCGCCGAAGCTGCCAATGCCGAGCTTGGCACGCAGGCGCGCGGAGCCGTCGTCTGCATTTCGCCGTGGAACTTTCCGCTCGCCATCTTCACCGGCCAGGTCGCTGCTGCGTTGGCCACCGGCAATGCCGTTCTCGCCAAGCCGGCCGAGCAGACCCCGCTGATCGCTTTCCGTGCCGTCGAGTTGCTGCGCGAAGCCGGCGTGCCGGAAGATGTGATCCAGCTTCTGCCGGGAGATGGCCCCAGCGTCGGCGCGCCGCTCACGGCAGACCCGCGCATTGCCGGCGTCTGCTTCACCGGCTCCACCGAAGTCGCCAAGCTGATCGAAAAGCAACTGGCGGCCACTGCCGCGCCCGATGCCATGCTCATCGCCGAGACCGGCGGCCTCAACGCCATGATCGTCGATTCCACTGCGCTGCCGGAACAGGCGGTGCGCGACATTCTCGCGTCGTCGTTCCAGAGCGCCGGCCAGCGCTGCTCGGCGCTGCGCGTGCTCTATGTCCAGAAGGACGTGGAAAAGAAGGTCATGGAGATGCTGACCGGTGCAATGAAGGCGCTGACAGTCGGCGATCCGTGGCAGCTTTCAACCGATGTCGGCCCCGTCATCGATGACGAGGCGAAAGGCTCCATCGCCGCCTACTGCAAGGACATGGAAGACAAGGGCAAGCTCATCGCCAAGCTCGATGTGCCCCATGATGGCCGCTTCGTCGCTCCGCATGTCCTGTCGGTCAGGGGCATCGAGGATATGCAGCGCGAGGTCTTCGGTCCGGTCCTGCACGTCGCCACCTTCGACGCGGAGAAGATCGACAGCGTTATCGCGGCCATCAACCGCAAGGGTTATGGCCTGACTTTCGGCCTGCACACCCGCATCGAAGGCCGCGCCCAGCACTTTGTCGATGGCATCCATGCCGGCAACATCTACGTCAACCGCAACCAGATCGGCGCAGTCGTCGGTTCGCAGCCGTTCGGTGGGGAAGGGCTGTCCGGCACCGGTCCGAAGGCCGGCGGGCCCCACTATCTGCGTCGTTTCCGCAAGGGGCCGGAAGCCGGTTCGGCCCAGGCCGAAGGTCGTGCTGTCCCTGCCACCGAGTTGAAGGACAACCTGCCCGATCCGGCACTTGGCGAATGGTCAACGCGGGCGGATCGCGTCGGCATCCTGCGCAAACATTTGCGCGGCAAGGGCGCTGCGGCAATCGCTGCCGCTGCGTCGCTCGATTTCGGGCAGGTCGATCTGCCGGGACCGACCGGCGAGGCCAATTCGCTATCGCTGGTGCCGCGCGGGCGCGTTTTGGCGCTTGGCCCGGATGCCGAGACCTTGCTTGCGCAGGTCATCCAGGCGCTCGCTGCGGGGAACGCTGTACTTGCGGTTGCTCCCGGCGCACCGTCAGCGCTTTCGCCGCTCACCGGCAAGGGCATGCCGCTGGCTGCTCTCGATGGCCAGCTGGACCCCGCAGATATTGCCGCGTTGAACATCGATGTGGTTGCGTTCTCCGGCACATCTGACGACATGAAGGCCCTCCGTGCCGCTGTCGCCCATCGCGAGGGGCCGATCGTGCCGTTGGTCAGCGAGGTCCTTTACCCGGCTGCCTATGCGCATGAGCGCGCCGTTTGCGTTGACACCACCGCCGCCGGCGGCAACGCCAGCCTGCTCGCGGCGGCTTGAGAGCGTAGCGTCTCACCCTTGTTGCCAGCCCTGCCATCTGGCAGGGCGCGCATCCCTATGCGTCGTCATCCCGGAATTTTCTTTCGAGCGGAGCGAGGAAGGACTATCCGGGATCCATTCCGTGACATCGCGGCACTACTCTGGGCACCAGCGCGCTTACTCTCCCTTTGGAGGAAAAGGCTCGATCCGGTTGCCGATCGAGTGCCTCGTCAGGCACCCCCCTCTGGCCTGCCGGCCATCTCCCCCTCAAGGGGGGACCGGTTGCCGATCGAGTGCCTCGTCAGGCACCCCCCTCTGGCCTGCCGGCCATCTCCCCCTCAAGGGGGGAGATCGGCAGCTTCAAGCTTACAGCCGCCTCTGTGACCTCAGGGCCGGATGAAAGCATGGCAATCGAGTGATCTCCCCCCTTGAGGGGGAGATGGCCGGCAGGCCAGAGGGGGGTGTTGTTCTTGTGAGGCTTCTGATCGCGTAGTGGACAAATCGCGCCTCCCCACAAAATCTTGCGCCCCACTTATCCCCACCTTCGGCACCTCCCGCATACTCGCTGCCATCGCCCTTGCGGGAGACCTGGTGCGCACCGGGTATCAGGGAAGGGTGTCGGTGCCGGATTGGTCGCATGACGGTGTGCGGCTGGGTGATGAGCCCCGCCACCGGACGGGCGGCCGCAAGGCCGCACTACTTACCTAAACGAGCGACCGAACGGCCGCCCGTCCTCCCGACCTCTCAGATGAGGTCAGTTCTTTGACAATGGCCAGACGGCATTAGCCGGGCGTGGCGATGATGAAACATATCCATCTCTACGTCATCCCAGGGCGGAGCAGGCCGAAGGCCGTTGCGGAGGCCTTGGGATTCATGCCGTTACAGCGCGGCAGCGCTCAGATTTCCTCGGGAGCGCATCCGAACTTCAGCAGATTGCCGTGCGGATCCCAGACGTAGAATTCCTTCATGTTCCAGGGACGCACGGCAAATGCGCTGAGCTTCTCGACGCCACGCGCCGAGAACTCGGCATGTAGGAATGGCACCTCGCCGCCGCGAATGTAGCAAGCCGAAACTTCAGGCAGCTTGCGGTCGTCGGTCTTCCAGAAATGGATTTCCATCTCATTGCGGCGAACGATCAGGTATTGCTCGGCTTCGTAAAGTTCGACATCGAAGCCGAGCTGGTCCCGATAGAACGCCTGCGTGACCCCGATATCGAGCGAAGGCAGTATCGGAATTGTTCGCGCCGGGTCGGCAGGTGCCTTTGTGGTCATGCGCCCTCTACGGAAGCAAAGCCTTCGAACTGCGGGTGACCGAAGACAGTCAGCTTGCTGGTGCCGGCATTCTTGTGCGAATCGCGGAAGTTCTGCGATTTGGTCCAGGCGACGAAATCGGCTTCGCTCTGCCACACGGTGTGGGATGCGAACAGCGTGTAGTTCTCGGCTTCGTTGAAAGCGCCGCGGAGCAGGTGGAACTGTTCGAAACCGTTCATCTCGTTCAGCGTCGAGTTTCGGTTCTTCCAGACGTTTTCGAACTCCTCTTCCATGCCCTTGATGACCTTGAAGCGGTTCATGGCAACATACATTGTGGCTATCCTCTCTGATTAATGCCGGATGGCTGTTGGAAACTTGGCTCCTCAGCGAACGCCGAGTGGCAGGGTAAACGCCCAGCTGGATCGTCCAGCCTCGGGCGGGATTGGCGGGAAGGGTGCCGCGCGGCGCACCATGGCAATTGCTGCCTGGTCGAGTTCCGGTGAGCCGGAACTGCGAACGACGCTGACGCCGCCGACACCGCCGCCGGCGTTGACGACGAATGTCACGTGGACGTCGCTTCGCGCCTTGGAGCGCGCCGCACGCGAGATGGAGCGAACGGCGCGGCGCAGCTTGGCCGCGACCTTGCCGGGGTAATTGGAAACCGCCGCGTTACCTGCGCTCGAACTTGCACCTTTTTTGGCAGCGCTCGCTGTCTTACCCTGCGCATCGCCGTCCACGACGCCGCGTTTGGTGTCGGCCTGGTTCTTGCCGCCGGAGCCGGCCGCAGCCTTTTCCTTCGCTGGCGGTTTGGCGGGAGCTTTTTTCTCTTGCGGCTTTTTCGCGGCCTTCTTCACCGGCTCCGGTTTCTTGGCCTCGGCAGGCTTTGGCTTTTCAACCGGCTTGGGTTCCGGCTCGGGCTCGGCGGTCACGCGCTCGGGCTTCGGCTCCGGCACTGCCTCCACGACCTCGGGGGTCTCAGGCTCTATGGCCTCAACCACCGGCGCAACGACATTTTCGGTGTTCTCGGGCGTCACGGTTGTCGACGTCAGCACCTCGGGCATCGGGCTTGCCACGGCAACCTGCGTCGGCTCGTCGGGAACCGGTTCGACCTTGTCGGGAACGGCTGCCGCTTCGGGGACATCCTCAGCCACCGGCTGGACAGTCTCCTGGACAGCTACCTCGGGCGTGACCTCTTCGACCGGCTCCACTGCCTCGGCGGTCTCCACCGGCTTGGCCTCGACAGTCTCGACCGGCTTGGCATCGAGCAAGGGAATGATCGTCACCTTGGTGACGTCGGCCTCCGTCGCTGTATCGCCGGCGGCGCTCTGGTCTTCGGGTGCGTTGCCCAGCAGCACCAGACCGGCTTCCTCGCCGCCCTCGATGAGGATTTCGTCGGAGCCGGTGGTGATGAAGGCAAAGGCAACCGCTGCGTGGAACACGCACGATGCGATCAGTGAAGCTTTCCACTTGCGGCTGCGCGCAGTCGGCTTGGCGCGGACAGGATCAAGCGGCTCCAATGCAGCTGGCGCCAGCTCCGCGCTGGTTCCTGAAAGCGTCGCCTGTTCGGATTTGTCGCGCATGCCGATCTGGAGCGAGCCGCGCGGAATGGCGAAATCGGGATCGTCTGGCTCGGGTTGCAAGACGGAAAGCCCGGCCAGTGGCCAGACCGCCGTCGTGCTACGCGAAAATGCCGGTTCCAGACCCAACGCCACAACACCCCAAGATCATATGCCGAAGGCTATGCCCGTCTTCGTGCTGGTCTTCAACCGCTGCATGCACGTCGCCGGTTCAATGCCGGAGCCCGCGCATTCGGTGGAGTTGTTGACCAGCGCCCGGGAAACCTTGGCGCAGTCCGTGCCGGCAAGATCGAAACGGACCACCTTTGTCTTTCCAGCCGGAAGCTCCTTGAAATCAAGAACGGTCAGGCGGTCGACGACGCCCGTCTCGTTGAACAGCGCGATCTCGTAGGCCGCCTTGGAAAGATCGGACCCGAGGCTGTTGTTGACCACGAAGGTGAGGCGGCAGCCCTTGTCGGAAGGCTGCGCGCCGTTGAGTTCAAGCGACAGGGCAGGTCCGGGCGCAGCTTCTTGGGCAAGAACTGTGCACGGTAGAAGCAAGGACGCCATCATGGACAAAGCTATTTGATAGCGTCTCATTTCCATTGCCTCAGTAGTCGAACTTGCGTGCGAGCGAGATCTTGAAAGTGCGCCCCTGTGCGGGCGTGCCTTCCAGGAATTCCCTGTATTGCTTGTTGAAGATGTTCTCGATGCGGAAATCTGCTTCGAGATTTTTGAACATCCCTTCCTGCGGCTTCCAGGTTACGAAGATGTCGTGCGTTGCAAAGCCCGGCGTGGCAACGCGCGTATTGGGCGTTCCGGTGACCCGGTTCTGGGCGGCAACGAACCTTCCGGTCCAACCGAAGGATACGTCACGGTCCGGCACGCGGCTGCCGACAGTCAGGGAAAGTTCATCTGGAGCAACCGTGTTCAGCGGCCGTCCGGTAATCTTGCTGGTGCCACGGACCATCGAGTAGCCGGCGTTGGCAAACACGAAGTCCGAGTCATATGCCACTTCGAGTTCGGTGCCATAGATCTCGGAGAGGCCGGTGTTCGTGTAACGCGGGCTGACGCCCGTGCCGTTGTCGACAATCATGTCGCTGACATCGTTGTAGAAGCCCGTCGTCTTGAAGCTGAGCGCGTCTCCGGCTGTGGCAAGATCGTAGGCCGATACGGAAAAGCCGAGTTCGTAGTTGTCGGATTTTTCCTTGTTCAGTCGTGAGGTAAGCGCTCCGCTGTCGAACACTTCATCGATCGATGGCGTGCGCTCGGTATGGGCGTAGGAACCGAACACCGCGAAGTTGTCGTTGAACTTGTAATGTGCCGCCAGCTTCGGCGAGAACGCCGTATCATTCTGCGTGCGCTCGGGCGTAAGGCCAATGGATGTGAGCCACTGCCAGTCGACGCGCGCACCGGCGATGAGGGTGAGACGCTCATCCCAGACGAATTCGTTCTGCGCAAACAGACCAGTCTGGATGTCACGGCCCCTTGGGTGGGTTCCCGAAAATGTGCGTTCGGTCAGGCGGGTCTGATCTGCGGTCTGCGAGCCGATAGTCAGGTAGTTCGTGAAATTCTCGCCGACATGCTCAAATGTGTTCTGGATGTTGTATTGATAGGTCGAGTAGCTGAACGACCGGTTCAGTGAACCAATCCCCGCATTGTATTGATCGCTTATAGTGTCGCTGTATGAGAACTGAGCTTTGAGATCGAGCCAGGGATTGTCGGAGGCGGGGTTTTCATAGGACAGGATAATACTGGAATCCGTCACCTTTCGATCAACAAGCCCAAATCCCGCTTCCGTGTCCACCTGGCTATAGAACTGACGATTCTGATCGGATACGAAATGCTGGTGCGAGAGCCGAACCACTTGCTCGTTGTTGTCGCCAAAACGAAGCGTTCCCTTGATCAGCCCGGTTGGATAACCCGTTTCGGAACCTAGAATTTCGGTGCCGTTGCCGCTGGTGAAATTGTCGGCATGGCGGTAGTTGCCCATCGCCAGTACTTCAAAATTGTCACTGAAGCGGTGGGCAAGAATGGCGGACCCCATCAGGCCGTCAGGGTTCGAGTCATAGGTGCCTTTGAGCCTCACAGCCCTGGTCTGTCCTTCGGCGATGAAATCGGACGCGTCTTTGGTGGTGAAATTCACCACACCTCCCAGCGCGCCCGCTCCGTAGAGCGTGGAGGAAGCCGGGCCGCGGAGGACTTCGACGCGCTTGTAGAGTTCCATGTCGGTGAACAGCCCGCCCATGCGATACTGTTCGTAGAATTTGTTCACGCCGTCGATGTTGACGATGATGCGGCCCTCTTCACCGCCCGATTCCGGGCCGCCGACGCCGCGCATGTTGAAGGTTTGGCCAAGCACACGCTGGCTGCCGGAGAGATTTATGCCAGGAATTGTCTTGATGACATCGCTTACAGTTGTCGGAATATTCTGGTCTATGTCTTCCTGATCGACGACGCTGACCGATTGCGGCGTGTCGATGGCGATCTTCTCGGCGCCCGCGCCCAGGATCAAACGCTGAAGTAGGGTAACACGCCCCTTCTTTTCAGCTTCGTTTGTTTGCTGCGCATGGGAGACCTGTACCCCCACAAGAACCGCTATTGCCGCTCCGCACATCAGAGCAGCCGTATTCCGAGCCACCAGCCCCATGTCCCAACTCCTGGTGTTTGAAACCATCTGTTGCTGGCTCGCGTGCGCTTGCTGGCATTTTTAATCACTTACCGCACGTTAAATGTTGACTCATTTGGTCCGGTATTGCACTGACTAATAAACATGATTATTCGAGTCAAGAAATGAATTGGTCATTTCTGAAATACCCGTGGCCACCTAACGAAAGGGACCGAGACCGATGAATGCTCATACTCCCAACGATTTCCGCCATCGCTTCCGCCGCCCCGAACAGGCGACGACGGTCCGGGTCGAACGTGCTCCGTTCTCCGTCAGGACGCTTTCAAGCAACAGCCTGTTCCAGGGTGAACACGAAATCGGCATCGAGCATCACGGTGCGCTCTACCGGTTGAAGATCACCCGGCAGGGCAAACTCATCCTCAACAAGTAGTACAGGCGTCGCAAACCCAGACGATGCAATGCGTCGCGAGCACAGGTGAATAATGGACCAGCGCGTAAAACCAAGCCCGAGCGAAATTCGTAGGGCTCGATCCGACAACCCCAAAATGCGTGAGCGCGACCTCTCCAGTCAGCTCGGTATTTCTGAAGCCGAGTTCGTAGCTGCTCATTGCGGTGAGGGCGTGGTGCGGATCGAACCGCGCGTCAGCGCCGTCCTCAATGGCTTGACCGCAGTCGGCGAGGTCATGGCGCTGACGCGCAATGAAAGTGCGGTCCATGAAAAGATTGGCGTCTACGACAAGATATCGGTAGGCGAACACAACGCCATCGTTCTCAATCGTGACATCGATCTACGGATTTTCCCCAAGAGCTGGGTACACGGGTTTGCCGTGGAGAAGCGAAGCGAGGGCGAAGTTCGCCACAGCTTGCAGTTCTTCGACGGCGCAGGAGATGCGATCCACAAGGTTCACCTGCGTCCAGCGTCGAACCTCTATGCATTCCAGAAGCTGGTTGCGGACCTTCATTCGGCGGATCAGGGCCCATCCATCGATGTGGTTCCGCAGGCTGCGACAGATATTGAGGAGTCGCCTGACGCAGCCGGCACGGAGGATTTGCGCGATCGCTGGAGCAAGCTGACCGACGTCCACCAGTTCTTCGGCATGCTAAAGGCACTGAAGCTGAACCGCCGCCAGGCAGTGCGTATGGTGGGGCAGGACTATGCATGGAAGATCGACAATGAGGCCGTGGCGGCCCTTATGCATCATGCCGCTGCCGAAGCTACGCCGATCATGTGCTTTGTCGGCAATAGAGGCTGCATCCAGATTCACTCTGGCCCGATCAAGTCGATAAAGCCGATGGGGCCGTGGTTGAACGTCCTCGACGAGACGTTTCACCTGCATTTGCGCCTGGATCACATCGATGAGGTATGGGGCGTACGCAAGCCGACCAAGGATGGCTTTGTCACCTCGGTAGAGGCGTACGACGCACAAGGTCGTATCATCCTTCAGTTCTTCGGGGAGCGCCACGAAGGCGAAACCGAGCGCATGGATTGGCGTTTCCTGGCGGAAAATCTGCCGAAAGTTTCCACGTCCAAGGCTGCTTGAGGGTATCGGTATGTCAGTTTTTTCGCGGTTTGCCGCAAGGACGACTGCAGGCCTTGCGATATTGCTGGCCCTCAGCGCACCTTCTTTCTCCGATGAATCCGTAGGCGCGTTCAAGGATCCTTCGAAGATCGCTTCGATTGGAGGCTCCATTACCGAGATCGTCTATGCGTTGGGTGAAGAAGGGCGTCTTGTCGCCCGCGATTCGACCAGCCTGTTTCCGGAAGCTGCATTGAAGCTTCCCGATGTCGGTTACATGCGCCAGCTTTCGCCGGAAGGTGTCTTGTCGGTAAACCCCAGCGGCATCCTGGCCCTGGAGGGAAGCGGTCCAAAAGAAGCGATCGATGTCCTGAAGAAGGCCAGTGTACCCTACATCGAAGTGCCGGAAACGTTCGATCACGAGGGCATCCTCGAGAAAATTCGCGTCGTGGGCGCCGCTCTGGGAGCGTCGGAGAAAGCTGCGGCGCTCTCCTCCGAAGTTGACGCCAAGCTCAAGAGGGCCGAAGCGCAGACCGCCTCGATCAAGGAGCGCAAACGCATCCTGTTTATCCTGTCGATGCAGGGTGGAAAGATACTTGCGTCGGGTTCCGAGACGGCTGCGGACGGTATCATCCGGCTGGCCGGTGGCGTGAACGCGATCGAAGGCTTCTCCGGCTACAAGCAATTGGCCGATGAAGCGGTTGTCACGTCACGTCCCGATATCATCTTGATGATGGACAGGGGTGGAGATCACTCGGTTGCAAATGACGACTTGTTCAAGCACCCCGCCATAGCACCGACCCCAGCAGGCGAGGCGCACGCAATCCTGCGGATGGAGGGCGGCTATCTGCTTGGCTTTGGTCCTCGCACCGCGGATGCCATCCATGATCTCGCCGTATCGCTCTACGGCAACAAGATCACCGATTGAACGGGCTCCAGAGATGGCCGATCAGACTGCCACCGGTATGCCGGGCACGTTGAGGTACGTGGTTGCGGGTGACCGTTCGTCACGCGCACGCCTTGTTATCGTTCTGCTTGGCTTGGGGCTTGTGTTGACCATGCTGCTCAGCCTCGCATCCGGCGCTTCTGATGCATCTGCGGTCAGCGTTGTGCGCAACTGGTTGTTTGGCGCAGCGGAAGGCACTGATGTACTAAGCATTCGTGACAACATCATTGTCTACGATATCCGTTTGCCGCGTGTTGTCCTTGGCGCGCTTGTCGGTGCGGCCCTGGCCGTATCAGGCGCCGTCATGCAGGGGTTGTTCCGCAACCCCTTGGCCGATCCCGGCCTGATAGGCGTTTCCGCGGGTGCCAGCCTTGGCGCTGTCGCAGTTATCGTGCTCGGTGGCACGATGCTTGCCCCCCTTACGGCGGTGTTCGGTACATTTACGTTGCCCCTGGCGGCATTCTTCGGCGGGCTTGTAACGACCCTGGTGCTTTATCAGGTTGCGACAAGACAGGGCCGAACTTCGGTAGCAACGATGCTTCTTGCTGGCATCGCACTTGCGGCTCTTGCGATGGCCTTGACCGGCGTTCTCATCTTCATGGCGGACGACCGCCAGTTGCGCGACCTGACGTTCTGGCAACTCGGTTCGCTGGCCGGCGCTACGTGGCAAAAGATAGGTGCTGTCGGGCCGGTAATCACCGCGGCAATGATTGCAGTGCCATTTTTGGCACGGGGCCTGAATGCGTTGGCGCTTGGCGAAGCGACGGCCAGCCATTTGGGCATATCTGTTCAGCGGTTGAAGTACATTGCCATTCTGAGCGTCTCGGCAGCGGTTGGCTCTGCGGTTGCAGTCAGTGGCGGCATCGGTTTCGTCGGTATCGTCGTGCCCCATCTTTTGCGTCTGCTGATCGGACCGGATAATCGCTATCTCTTGCCTGCATCCGCGCTGCTGGGGGCCGCTTTGTTGCTGTTGGCCGATTCCGTGGCGCGCACCATTGTCGCGCCTGCCGAACTGCCAATCGGCATTGTGACGGCATTGGCAGGTGCGCCGTTCTTCCTCTGGATCTTGCTGCGCAAGCGCGGCATCATTGATTTGTGAGCGAGCAGGAAATGATTGAAGCTCGTGGCGTGTCTGTGTCGATCGGCAGGAAGTGCATTGTCTCGGATATCGACTTCGAGGCGCGGCCGGGTGAAATCGCCACGATGGTCGGTCCGAACGGGTCGGGCAAGACGACCTTCCTGAAGGCGTTGTCGGGAGAATATGCTTATAGTGGCCGTATTGCCGTTAATGGCAGCGATCTGTCCACTTTGGCGCCGGCCGAAGCGGCTAGTCTGAGAGCGGTCTTGCCTCAGGCAACAAGCTTGTCCTTTCCGTTCACAGTTCGCGAGATCGTCAAGCTCGGCCTGGTTGGCGGACGTTCCGGTGTCTCACCCGGCGAGGCGGAGCGCCTGCCGGAACGGGCTCTGGCGAAGGTCGATCTGGAGGGTTTTGCCGGCCGCTTCTATCAGGAACTGTCAGGTGGCGAACAGCAGCGCGTGCAGCTTGCGCGCGTGCTTTGTCAGGTTTGGGCGCCGGTTATAGACGGCCAACCGCGGTATCTGTTTCTGGACGAGCCGGTATCCAGCCTCGACATAAAACACCAGTTGATCATCATGAACATCGCTCGCGATTTCGCCCAGCGCGGCGGTGGTGTCGTGGCCATCCTTCATGACCTCAACCTGACTGCGATGTTTGCTGATCGCATCTACGTGATGCACCGGGGCAACCTAGCTGCGGCCGGAACGCCGCGTGAGGTTCTCAAGGATACGTTGATCGAGCAGGTATTTGGTTGCCGGTTGCGGGTAGGAGCTTTGCCAGCCGGCAATGCTCCCTTCGTGTTGCCACAGTCCGCTCTCTAGCAAACTGACCAGGCGGGCCTAAGCGCTTCACGTGACATGGTTCGAACGCGAAGCAACCGGCAGAATTATGCCGCCGGCGCGCGCTGGTCGAGGTGATCGATGCCGAGTGCCATACGCATATTCGGGCGCGCCGCGATCAGGTCCGCGATGGTGTGACGCTCGAGCACGGCGAAGAACGCGCCAAGAGCCTCGCGCAGCGCCGAATTGAGGCCGCAACTGTCGATAAGCGGGCACTCTGCGGCGTCATTGTCGAAGCATTCGGCCATCGAAAAACTGTCTTCGGTGACACGAACCACATCAAACAAAGTGATCTTTTCAGCAGAGCGGCCAAGGCGCACGCCGCCATTGCGGCCGCGCACCGTTTCCACCAGCCCATTTTCGACCAGGGGCTGAAGGATCTTGAACAGGAACAATTCCGACACCGAATAGGCTGCGGCGATTTCCGGGATACGGCTCAACTTGTCCTTGTTGGTTCCGCAATACATCAGGATGCGCATAGCGTAGTTGGTCTGGCGCGTGAGCCGCATGGTCATTCCTCGCAAAACTGCTTGCCGGTATATGGGGTATACCTTGGAATAGTTCTAGACAAGCCAAAACGGGATAGATGAATTAATTTGTCACCTTATCCCGGAAGTTCTGGCCATCAAGCCCGGAATCCCAGCTTTGCGCGTTCCGCAACGTCATGTCAGTCATTCATTTCTGGCGAGGCATATATCGAGCCCGTCTCACTTGATATTTATGTTGCAATGCACAATATTTGTTTCGTCGAAAAGCGACTCGGGGAGGAACCCACGAGGAGTGCGACATGGAACAGGATCTTCAAAGAGCCGTTCCCTTGATGGGGACGATCCGTCAACTTAGACCCTCTGATCTCCCGCGTTTTCGGGCTCATCTTCTGAGGCTCGATCCAGAAAGCCGGCGCGACCGATTCAACGGCGTAACCGACAATACGTTTGTCGAAAACTACGCCAACCGTTCCTTTGCCTCCGGCACGACTGTCATCGGCTACGTCGAGCAGAACGAGGTTTTGGGCGCGGCTGAACTACATGAGCGTGCAGAAGAGACTGAGCCGACCGCAGAAATCGCCTTTAGCGTAGAGCGGCACTTGCAGGGCCGAGGCATTGGAGCGCGCTTGTTTGAGCGTTTGATCATGCAGGCGAGGGGGCTAGGCTATACCCAGTTGCGGGTTACCACCCACCCCCAGAACGCGGCAATGCGGGCCTTGGCCCGGCGCTACAACGCTACACTTGTGTTCGAGGACGGCGAGACAGTCGGTACGATCCATCTTGACCCGCTGATGCCGCTCGGTCTGATCGCTTCGGGTGCGGTACCCAAGCGGCCGCTTCGATTTGGTTGAACGGCTTGCCATTTGCCTCAAAAAAGAAGAGGCCGCGCAATTGCTCGCGCGGCCTCTGCACATTTCAAGCGCTCGAAGTTAGTTCTCGTTTGCCTTGACGGCCACGCCAAGTGTCTTGGTGAGATTGAGCGGATTGGACATCGCATCCGCCATGATCATCGCAAAAGGAACCGGGGAGGCTGGCTGCGCCGAGATCGCAATGCTTTTGGGATCGTCGAGATATTCGCTCACAGCGGTGGCAGCCTGTGCAGTCAATTCGGGGTTGTTGAGTTGAGCAAGGCCGAAAGGCACGATCACCTTTGCCTGGTTAGCGACATCCTTGGCTGACATGCCTTGCTGCTTGCCGAAATATTCCAGAAGCCGATTGGTCAGCGAATCGTCCTCGAAGCGGATCGACGCTCCATTGAAGGTCAACTGCTGCATCAGGCCGAGCATCGCCATACCTTGCGCGGACTTGTCAGCGCCCTCGGGCTGCGCAGCCATCTGTTTCTGCATATCCTGCAGGGACTTGATGAAATCGACGGTATAGCCGCTGAGGTCGAAGGTCATGCCGAACGTCCCGGCGTCATCGACTGTGATGTCATATTGCGAAAGCTTCATCTTGCCGTCGGTTGGCTGCCATGAGCCTGCAAGTCCCAAGCTGCCTGAGATTGTCTGGTAGCCGAGAGCGTCAATAACTTCGCGGGATTTCGGGTCCTCGACCACTGAGAGATCTCCGGTAAACTTTTCAGCCGACCCGGTGAACGCCATCGCCTCGCCATCGGCAGGCGGTGTTACTTTCACCGAAAAGTTTTCCATTGAAAACGCGGTCTTGTCGGCCACTTTGACGGAAAGGCTGGCAAGTTCGGCCGACTTGTAGATCATCATCGAAGCAAGCGGGTCCGTGCTGCCCTCGGCGGCAATCGTCATGTCGTGAATGATGAATGGGCTTACATCTACGGTAGCGCCATCCTCGCTTTTGGAGAACGCTTCCGTCGAAACCGTTTCGACCAGATAGCCGCCATCGGCCTCGCTGATTCCTTCCAGTGTGATATTGCCAATGGCCAGCCCTTCCTTTTCGGCAGCCGGCTTCACTGTCACGCCTTCAAGAACCATGCTGGACGCATCGCCCGAAATCCCGGTCCAGCTCATCTCCATGCCTTGATTTGAAAACAAAGCCTTAAGCCGTTCGGCAACCGCCGCCGTATCCTGGGCTAGAGCGGGGCTCAGCGTCATGCTGAACAGGAAGGTAGAGAAAGCCAGTTTCTGAAAAATCGTGCGGTGGATGATCATCGCGGGCTCCAAAAATGCCTGAGGCTGGTGGGATTTCTTCATCTCTCATTTCAGTCCGGAAAGAACTGGACCGGAGCAAGGCAGTCGCGTCACATTGGTCGAAATTCAAGAGAAAAGGCAATTGCCGCCACGCGACACCTTGCCTGTTGTTTAACAGGTCCTGACTTCCCTCCGAGCCTGTCTGTGGAAACCGGAGCGTGGATTTCACCGATTGCGTCTTGCCCTTGCCGCGAATCAGTGCCTCGGCTAGTCCAAACTCATGGGAAAGAGCCTTTTGCCGCCCGATAGTGGCGGCGGTGACAATATCGAACCGGTTGATCTGAAGAAGGCGCTGGAAGAGCGCTATCTCGCCTATGCGCTGTCGACCATCATGCATCGCGCCTTGCCGGACGTGCGCGACGGGCTGAAGCCGGTCCATCGGCGCATCATGCACGCCATGCGGCTCCTGCGCCTTAATCCGGATCAGGGTTTTGCCAAATGCGCCCGCATCGTCGGCGAGGTCATGGGCAAGTTCCATCCGCATGGCGACCAGTCGATCTACGACGCGCTGGTCAGGCTGGCGCAGGATTTTTCCATGCGCTACCCGCTGGTCGACGGGCAGGGCAACTTCGGCAATATCGATGGCGATAACGCCGCTGCCATGCGCTACACCGAAGCGCGCATGACCGACGTGGCCAGCGAATTGCTCGCAGGCATCACCGAAGACGCGGTTGACTACCGTCCGACCTACAATGAGGAGGACGAGGAGCCCGTTGTTCTGCCCGGCGCCTTTCCGAACCTGCTCGCCAACGGTTCATCCGGCATCGCCGTCGGCATGGCGACGTCGATCCCGCCGCACAATGCTGCGGAACTATGCGACGCTGCACTGCACCTGATCGACAATCCGGACGCAACCGACGAAAAGCTGATGGACTTTGTCCAGGGACCGGATTTCCCGACCGGTGGCATCGTCATCGACAGCCGCGCCGCCATCCTTGAAGCCTACAAGACAGGCCGCGGCAGCTTTCGCGTCAGGGCGAAATGGCAACAAGAGGACCAGGGCAGGGGAACCTGGGCGATCGCCGTCACCGAAATTCCCTATGGTGTCCAGAAGTCGCGCCTGATCGAGAAGATCGCCGAGCTGTTGATGGCGCGAAAGCTGCCCTTGCTCGATGATGTCCGCGACGAAAGCGCCGAAGACATCCGTATCGTTCTTGTTCCGAAGAGCCGCACGGTCGATCCGGGCATCCTGATGGAATCGCTGTTCAAGCTCACTGAGCTTGAAAGCCGTTTCTCGCTCAACATGAATGTTCTTTCGCGCGGCAGGGTGCCAAACGTCCTGTCGTTGAAAGACGTGCTCAAGGAATGGCTGGACCATCGCCGCGACGTGCTCATCCGCCGCTCGCGCCACCGCCTCGGTGAAATCGAACGGCGACTGGAAATCCTCGCCGGCTATCTCGTTGCTTATCTCAACATCGACGAGGTGATCAGGATCATCCGCGAGGAGGATGAGCCCAAGCCGGTGATGATGGCGCGCTGGTCGCTGACCGACACGCAGGCAGAAGCCATCCTCAACATGCGGCTGAGGGCGCTTCGCAAGCTGGAGGAGTTCGAGATCCGCAAGGAATTCGATGGTCTGTCCGCGGAGAAAAAGCAGATCGAGGCCCTGCTCGAATCTGAAGCCAAGCAGTGGAAGACGATTTCCTGGGAAATCCAGAAGATACGCCGCGATTTCGGTCCGGAAGAGAACAAGGAACTCGGGCCGCGCCGCACGAAGTTCGCCGAGGCGCCCGACCACGATCTTACCGATATCGCACAGGCGATGATCGAGAAGGAACCGGTCACGGTGGTCGTCTCCGAAAAGGGCTGGTTGCGGGCAATGAAAGGTCATCTGACCGATCATTCCCAATTGGGATTCAAGGAAGGCGACAGCCTCAAACTGGCTTTCCATGCACAAACCACGGACAAGATACTGGTCTTCACCACGGGCGGAAAATTCTACACTATCGGCGCTGATCGCTTGCCAGGCGGGCGCGGGCACGGTGAGCCGATCCGCATCATCGTCGATATGGAGAACGATCAGGACATCGTCACCGCCTTCGTGCATGAATCAAAGCGCAAGCTCCTGCTGGCTTCGCATCAGGGCAATGGCTTTGTGGTTATGGAAGACGAGGTCGTCGCCAACACCCGCAAAGGCAAGCAGGTCATGAACGTGAAGAGCCCGGACGAAGCCAAGTGCTGTATCCCGCTGGTCGGCGATCACCTCGCTATCGTTGGCGAGAACCGCAAGATGCTTGTTTTCCCGCTTGCAGAGATCCCGGAAATGGCGCGCGGCAAGGGCGTTCGCTTGCAGAAATACAAGGATGGCGGCGTGCTCGACCTGAAGACATTCGCCATTGAGACGGGACTCTCCTGGCAGGATTCAGCCGATCGAACCTTCACCAAGTCACCGGCCGAATTGACGGAATGGATTGGCGCGCGTGCGTCTGCCGGTCGTATGGTTCCAAAGGGGTTCCCGCGCACTGGCAAATTTGGTTGAGGCCATCTGAAGTCCAATTGCGCAATCGGGCAAACTTTCGTCAGGTTGGCTTGCTGTAACGATTGCTGCACAATGCCGGCGCATAGTGCATCAGACGGTCGACAGCGCGGGGTTGGAGATACAGCGTTTGAACGAACAGGAAAGTCACAAGAACAGGCGCGAATTGCGTCTGATGGGCCGTGCCGCACCCGTTCGGGCCGCGGTGGTTCAGCCTCTGTCGGCGGCGCGCTGGCTTCTTATCCTGATCGTTGCGGCGGGTGTCTATTTCTTCCACGGCTTTCTGGTGCCCGTGTTGGCGGCGCTCATCATCGCATTTGCCAGTTGGCCGCTCTATAGGCGGCTGCTGACGACAGTCGGTGGGAACCGTACGATAGCCGCCACCTGTGCGATCCTGCTGATCCTGACGTTCCTGATCGTGCCCATCGCCTTCGCCAGCACATATGCCTTCAACGAAATCCATGAATGGGTGGTGTGGGCTGTCGAGGCCAACAGGGTCGGCGCGCCGACGCCGCACTGGATCATGGCGCTACCGGTAGTCGGCGTGTGGCTCGATGAGCAGTGGACGCTCACCCTCAACCATCCCGGCGGTATCGGCGAATTGATCCAGTTGGTCAGCGGCGCCAATATTGGCAGCATCTATCGCGGTGTGGTCGCCGCTGGCGGTAGTGCCTTCAGCCTGCTGCTAGCGCTGCTTTTCATGCTGATTGCACTCTTTTTCACCTATCGGGATGGCGAGGCCTTTGCCGCCCAGATCGATCGGATCGGCGAGCGCATCCTACCGACCCGTTGGGAACGGATATCTCGTGTGGTGCCGGCAACGATCAGCTCGACGGTAACGGGCATGACGCTGATCGCAATAGGCGAGGGCGTGGTGCTCGGCATTGCCTATTGGTTGGCTGGCGTTCCTTCGCCGGTTACGCTTGGCGCCCTGACTGGGTTGATGGCCTTGATCCCGGGTGGTGCGCCGCTCTCGTTCACGCTTGTGTCGATGTATCTGGTTGCCAGTGGCTCTCCCGTTGCCGGTGTCGCATTGTTCATATGGGGAACCGTGGAGCTTTTCATCGTCGATAAGACATTGCGGCCGAAACTGGTCGGTGGACCCATCAAGCTCCCGTTCCTGCCGACATTTTTTGGTTTGGTTGGCGGGGTCAAGACGATGGGTTTTGTCGGTCTCTTCGTTGGGCCGGTTTTGATGGCGCTGCTGGTGGCGATCTGGCGCGAATGGCTGCACGAGACGGAAGCAACTGACGTTGTGCCGGTGTCGTCCGTGCTTGTCGAACAGCGCGAAACGACGCTGACAATCGAGGAAGAACAGACGTCGGAATTCCGCTCGTCGCGAACGACTCAAGCCGGGTGACGAACCACGGAAGCAGTTCGCCGCTTGCGCCCCTCGATCAACTGCCACGTTGAATGCGCAACAAGCGTGACGATCAGGATCGTTCCGCCGATCAGGCTGTTGCGTGTCGGCACTTCCATAAAGATCATCCAGACCCACACAGGCGCAAGCACGGTCTCGAGCAGGTAGAACATCGCCACTTCCGGACCTGAAATGTATTTTGGCCCGTTGGCGAGGCAAAAGAACGAGATCGGCATGACAACGGCGCCGTTGAAGATGATCCACCAGGGTTCGGTGATGTGAAAGCCGATGCCGGACACCATGTAGGCTGCCACTGCGAAAGGAAAAATCACGCCGACCAGTGCGGTGAAGCCCAGGTCCTTGCCGCTGGCGCGCGAAATCGTGATGGCGCAAGCGATGCAGAACGCCGAGGCCAGTGCCATCAGGTTGCCGAACAGGTTGCCGGTTCCAAGCGAACTGCTGACGATGATCATCACGCCGAATACCATCAAGGCCATCGCAACAAGTGTTACGGGGCGAGGCCGTTCGCGCAGGAAAAGCCAGGACAACAGTGCCGCAAACATCGTGTTGAAAGCGAGAATGAAGACGAGATCTGCGGTTGAAGTGTGAAACACCGCGGTAATGAAGGTGATGGATCCAATGCCGTAAAGCGTTGCGACTACCAGCCCGTCCCGTCCGGGTATGAGTTGCGGCGCCTTTGGTGTCAGCCAGCGCCAAAATGCCCATATCACGAGGGCGGCCAGGAAGGTCGTGCCGCTGCGAATGAGCAGAATTGACCATGCTTCACCATCGGCGAGGCGGATCAGCGGAATATCTATCGTCAAGGCCATGCCGCCTATGGCGGTCAAAATAAGGCCCTTGGTGTGGTGGTTTGTTTCTGGCAAGGCAAAGACCCCGTCTGGCGGATGAAGGGACATCCAGATTTAAAGGAAGAAACTCAGTCCCGCAGGACTATCGGCTGGCCGCTCTGCTCAAGCCTGATGCTCGTCGTCATGAACCCGAGTAACGCTCCCAGCCTTTTGGGCCTAGGTGTTCCTGTGGCTGGAAGCGCATCTTATAGTTCATCTTGCGCGAGCCATTGACCCAGTAGCCGAGATAGACATGGGGCAACCCCATCGCCTTGGCGCGGGTGATGTGATCAAGGATCATGAACGTGCCGAGGGAACGGCTGTCCAACTCGGGATTGAAGTAGGAATAGACCATCGACAGTCCATCAGCCATCTTGTCTGTCAATGCCACCGCGATCAGTTCGCCCTGACCCTTGCCGGTGATGAACGTATCCGGCCCGCGACGGCGATACTCGATGATCTTCGTATCGACGTGGGTATCTTCCACCATCATGGCGTAGTCCAGCACGGTCATGTCCGACATGCCGCCACGGCGGTGGCGGGCATCCAGATAGGCGCGAAACAAAGAATATTGCTCGGTCGATGGTTCCGCAGCCTGCATGACGCCGACGAGGTCGTCATTTTCTTGCATAACGCGGCGCATGTTGCGGCTCGGTACGAATTCCTGGGTAACAATGCGTACTGAGACACAGGCACGACAGGTTTCGCATGCGGGACGATAGGCAATGTTTTGCGAGCGTCGAAAGCCGCCTTGCGTCAGCAGGTCGTTCATCTCCGGAGCCTTGTCGCCGACGAGGTGGGTGAAAACCTTGCGCTCAAACTGACCATCGAGATACGGGCAGGGCGATGGCGCTGTCAGAAAGAACTGTGGCGACTGGGTCGGGTGGTGCGTCATTTAGCCAAAAAGTAACTCCACGACTCACTCTACCTTGGCGTGGTCTACAAAAAATTCAAGAGTTTTGCGGTGGTACAGGCCTACCTTCTTCTTCGATGGCAATCTGTGCAATGCGGACATCGCGATTGAAATGCGTTGCAATGAGGTGCCCAACGGCTACGGCGCAGACGCAAAGGACCACAGACGCAACAACATTTGCCGATGCACGCACCATCGCGCCGCTGCGCAGGAGATCCAACGTCTGCAGGCTGAACGAGGAAAAAGTGGTGAAGCCACCGCAAAGACCGATCATCACAAACAGGCGCACGTTTTCCGAAGCTGGGTAGCGCCCATCGGCCAGGGTCAGCGTGCCAAACAGGCCTATGAGAAAAGACCCGCCTACATTGATAAGAATGGTTCCCCACGGCAGCGTTCCCGAAATTGGCAAAGCCAGAATCGAGATCAGGTGACGAGCGAGACTGCCGATTGCACCGCCGATCATGACGGCAAGGCAGGTGGAAAAAGACATTTGATCATACCCTCCATGTGCGCGGGCATAAAAAAACCCGCTTGCGGCGGGATCCTGAAAACGCACCCCTACCGCGGTTTCGTTGCGGCAGGAGTCATCAGCCTTTGCGGGCGGTTTCGGGGAACTCCATCCCCATCAAGAACAAATTATGCGGCAGTGAAGCTTTACACAAGCCCGCTCAGCGGTCGGTGCGTGAAACCACTGTTCCAAGCAGCAGGTCGTGCAGCGTGCGCTTGCGGTCGGAAAACAGCGTAACCAGCAGGATCAGCGGTGTCAGGATGACATTGCCTGCCCAAAACAGCACCGAATGAACCACGGCGGTCAACCCGTCGATACGTCGGCCATCGAGCCGGTCGAGTCGTATGTTCATCAGCTTCATGCCGGTGGTCGCCTGATCGGCGCTGCCCAGCGTATTCCAGATGTAGAGGATAGCGACTGCCGGCACCAGAATGCCGAACAGTGCCCAGCCGATACCGAAGGTCAACAGGCCAAGCACAAGCACCAGTATGGCGAACGGGATCGTCAGCAGTCCGACGATGAGATAGTCGATCGCAAAAGCCAGAATGCGCCGCGTACGCACGCCATCATAGGCGCGCACATCATCGAGTTGATTTGTAATGATCTCACCGTCGAGAACGCGAGCGTTCATGGCTTTCCTCTCTTCTCGGCTTGTTCGACTGAGCCGATCATCGTCAGATGGGGAAGGCAGCCGCTATTTCAAGATTCGTCGGTTGGTGTTTCTTTCGTTGGGCGTTTCAGGGCTGACAAGGCGATTGCAAGCCACCCGGCAATGAGAAGCGTGCCGCCAACGGGCGCTGCGAACGGAAACAGCCGCGAGCCCACGAAGTCGCGCGCCAGCAGGTCGCCACTGAAAAAGACCAACCCGATCAGCAGCACGTAGCTTCCCGCGCGCAGAATGCGGTTCGTTTCAAACAGGCCGACCGCGAGGAAAACCGGCGCATGCATGAGCAGGAAAGATGCGGCCGTGCCGATGAATGCGCCGCCCCGATGCGATGCCATGGCTGACAGCACGACCCCTGCTGCCCCACAAAGCCCGGCTGCAAATACAAGTATGCGGTTCATTTCGGTATCTCCGCGAAGTCACTGATTGCGACGGGCTTGAGCCAGCCAGTTGTATGCTGCGCCAAGCGCCATCAGCACACTCGTTCCAAGGAAGACCGCCGGCATGCCGAAATGGCCGCCCACAAACCCGCCAAGCACCGGGCCCGCTACCTGGCCGACATATTGGGCGGAGATCGAATAGCCAAGCACATTCCCACCGACGCGGTCCGGCACGTTGTGGCGAATGACGCTGGTGATCGACGGCAAAAGGCCGCCAAGGGCAAGGCCCATGAGAAAGCGCAGCGCCACAAGTTGCCAGCTTTCGGTGACAAAAGCCTGCGGGACAAGCAAAAGCGCGGCAACCGCGAGCGCCACGGTGACGACGTTCCAATGGCCGACGCGGTCTGCAAGCCGGCCAAGTCGCGAAGCCGATACGATGCTGCCCAGCGCCGCGGCCGACATCACCACGCCCGCAACAAGCGTGACCCGGGTCTGGTCTTCGACCAGTTGCGCAACGTAGACCGTGATGATCGGCTCGATCGACATATTGGCGAACATCAACAGCATGCCGGTGAACAGCATCGCGATGACCGGCCGCTTGTCGGGAATGGCCTGCCACGCGCCTTCCGCCTTCGCCTTTGACCGGCTTGCCGTGTACCGCTCCTCCTTGATCAAGAGGCTCGTGGCGAGGAAGGCGAGGAAGATGACGCCGCCGCAAAGCAGGAACGTGGCGCGGATGCCGATCAGGGGCGGAAGCCCGCCGCCGATCAAGGGGCCGACCAGATTTCCCGCCATGATGCCCACCGAGAGAACGCCCAGCGCCCAGCCGGAGCGCTCCTTCGGGGTCTGCATGGCGACGAGGATCGTCGAGCCAGACGAGTAACCGCCGGCAAAGCCGACCAGCAACCGCAACAGCACCAGTTGCTCGACGCTTTGTACCATGCCCATCAACGACATGCAGACGGCCATGCCGAGGCTGGCGCGCACCAGCATCAGCTTGCGCCCGTAGCGGTCGCCGAGCCGGCCCCAAAGCGGCGCAACCAGTGCGGCGGCTAGAAAGGTCGCGCCGTAGGCGATGCCGGACCACTGGACGATCGCTGCATGGCCCTCGGCGCCGAGTTCTTGAACGTAGAGCGGAAGAAACGGCAGCAAAAGCGTCATCGCCACGATGGTGGTGAATGAGCCAAGGAAGCAGACGGCGAGATTTCGCCGCCAGTGGATGCTGTGCGCGTCGTCGGGGGCGCCGGTAGCGGTCGTCACGGGGAGCCGTTCTCAGCTTCGTGGGCTCGTGCGGTCCAGAACCAGATCCGCCTCGCCAAAGCTTCTGTGGGCGGTGGCCTGCTGGTGCCAGTACGGATAGATCACCGGGGGAAGGCTGACTGCATCCAGCTTCTTCTTCTCTTCCTCGCTCAGGACAAGGCTGGCCGCAGCTATATTGTCCTTGAACTGCGCTTCGTTTCTCCCGCCGATCACCAGCGTCGATATGGCCGGGCGCTGAAGCAGCCAAGCCAGCGCAATCTGCGCTGAAGAAACGTTGCGCTCCCTGGCAATGCCGTTGAGTGCATCGACGATGCGCCAAAGCCGGCCCTCGTCGCGGATCGGCGGTTCGTGCCACCCCGACAATTGCCGCGCAGTTTCCTGTTCACGACTGTACTTTCCCGACAAAAGGCCGCCGGCAAGTGGACTCCATACCATCACGCCAAGTCCCCGGTCGACAGAGATCGGCAGCAACTCGTATTCCGCTTCACGGGCTTCCAGCGTGTAGTGGATTTGCTGCGTCACGAAGCGTGGGTGGTTGTGCCGCTCGGCCACGCCGAGCGCCTTCATGATGTGCCAGCCGGAAAAATTGGAGCAGCCGACGTAGCGAACCTTGCCTTGCTCCACCAGCGTTTCGAGCGCGGCCATGGTTTCTTCAAGCGGCGTGCGGCCATCCCATTCATGCAGCAGATAGATGTCGATCACGTCGGTCTTGAGCCGCTTCAGGCTGCGCTCGCATTCGCGGATCAGGTGATGACGCGACAAGCCCTCGTCATTCGGGCCGGAGCCGATCTTCAGGCGCGCCTTGGAAGCTACCAGAACCTCGTTCTTGCGCTTGCCGCCCAGCACCTCGCCAATGATTTCCTCGGACAGTCCGTTGGAATAGACATTGGCCGTGTCGATCAGGTTGATGCCCGCATCGAGGCACAGGTCGAACAGCCGGCGGGCATCCGCGACATCGGTTTTGCCCACGGCGGCGAACTTGCCGGCGCCACCGAAGGTCATCGTGCCCATGGTCAGCGTCGAGATTTTCAGGCCTGAACGGCCGAGGTAGCGGTATTCCATTGGATATTCCTGACTGGTTCGTAAAATCGGCCATGCGTCGGATTTTCAAAAGCACGCCGATTGTGCCGGCATATCACATGCCGGTCTGCTCGTTCGAACACAACCCTGTCAGGAGCACGGCTATCGCTTCAGCATCTCCGCGACCGTCGGCGCGAAATAGGTGAGGATACCGTCGCAGCCCGCCCGCTTGAGCGCAAGCAGGCTTTCCAGCATTGCGCGCTCGCCGTCGATCCAGCCATTAGCCGCGGCCGCCTTTATCATCGAATACTCGCCCGACACTTGATAGGCGAAGGTAGGCATCGAAAACTGGTCTTTGAGCAGGCGCACGATGTCGAGATAGGGCAGGCCGGGCTTCACCATGATCATGTCGGCGCCCTCTAGAATGTCCTGCTCGGCCTCGCGCAGCGCCTCGGCGGAATTGGCATTGTTGATATAGTAGGTCTTCTTGTCGCCCTTGAGCAGGCCGGCGGTGCCGATCGCGTCGCGGTAGGGGCCATAAAATGCGGAATCGAATTTCGTCGCATAGGACATGATCGCCACGTCCTGGAACCCGTTGGCATCCAGCGCCGCGCGGATCATGCCGATGCGGCCGTCCATCATGTCTGACGGCGCAATGATGTCCGAGCCGGCGGCTGCCTGCAGCACTGCTGCCGCCGTGATCTGCTCCACGCTTTCGTCATTGGCAATGATGCCGTCGCGCAGGATGCCGTCATGGCCGTGGCTGGTGAACGGATCAAGCGCTGCATCGGTGATGATGCCGATCTCCGGTACCGCTGCCTTGATGGCGCGAGTGGTGCAGTTGATGAGATTGTCGGGGTCGAGGATGTGCGAGCCCGTATCGTCACGCAGGCTGAGGTCCACCTTGGGGAAAGTGGCGATGGCCGGGATGCCGAGCTTCGCGGCGCGTTCGGCTTCCTTGACGGCGATATCGACCGAATAGCGGAAGACGCCGGGCATCGCCTCGACGGGTTGGCGCACATTTTTACCTTCCACGACGAACATCGGCCAGATGAGGTCGTCCACGGTAAGGTGGTTTTCCTGCACCAGGCGACGCGACCATGCCGCCTTGCGCATGCGCCTCAGCCGACGGGAATTGGTGAGCTCGTCTACGCTTAGCGCGCCTGCCGCTCTGGTGGGTGCGAACCTGTTCATTTCCAAACTCCCCTCAAGCGACATTTGCTACGCTTGGGTCTGCTTCACATGTCGCAAAACGAGAACGGGATCGTATCTATTCCCGAATTGCGCCCGCAACGGCTTTTAGCATGAGGCGAGGCCTTCGACCAATGCGACATCGTTGTGTCGGCATTGACGCATCCATGCACCGCCCTTAGCACTTTTAGCCAAGTTTTGTTGGCAGGGGATTCTCGGCGTATGGATTTTGGCGGCGGCGATGAAATCCGTTTTGAGATCGAAGGATGCGCGGGGGTCGTTACGCTGAACCGGCCCAAGGCGCTCAACGCGGTCACGCACACGATGGTCCGTGCGCTCGCCGAAGCCCTGAAAGCATGGCACGACGATGATCGCGTTCGGCTTGTCGTGATCCGGGGCGAGGGCAGGGCTTTCTCGGCAGGCGGGGACATTCTTCAGGTCTACGAAGCCGGCAAGGCCGGAAAGCTTCCGGTCGAATTTTTCGCCGACGAATACAGGCTGAACGCCCTGATTGCCCGTTTCAGCAAGCCTTATGTCGCGCTTGTTGACGGTATTGTCATGGGCGGCGGCTTCGGCGTGTCCTTCCACGGCTCGCATCGTGTCCTGACTGAAAACGCGGTCTTCGCGATGCCGGAAGTCGGGATCGGCTTCTTCCCTGACGTCGGGGGCAGCCATATCCTGCCACGTCTTGCGGACAGTTTCGGCATGTATCTCGGCCTTACGGGAAACCGCATCAGATACGGCGACGCGCTGGCATGCGGACTGGCTACGCACACGATCAAGGCTGCGGAACAGGCGGAGTTCTTCAACGCACTGATCAAAACCGGCGAACCCGATCAGGTCTTGGCCCGTTTCCATATACGCGCTGCCGCTGAAACCGATGCAGCAACGCTTGCGTCCATCCACCGGCATTTCTCCGCCGGCTCGCTGGATGACATTCTGGCAAGCCTCAAACAGGCAGCCGCATCCGATGAATTCGCAGCCAAGACATTGAAAACGATCCTGTCGCGCTCGCCGACAAGCCTGAAAGTCGCCTGGCGGCAGATCAGGGCAGGGGCTCAACTGTCGATGGACGATTGCATGCGCATGGAGTTCCGCATCCTCAACCGCATGCTGGCTGGCCGGGATTTCTACGAAGGCATCCGTGCGGCTATTGTCGACAAGGGTTCGACGCCGGTATGGCAGCCGGCCAGCCTCGAGGCAGTCAGCGAAGAAGCGGTTGAAGCCTATTTCGTCCCGCTGGGCACGCGGGAATTGATCCTGTGAGCGACAGTGTTTCGAGACGGCCAGCACTTCAGCCGACCGCCACCGAAACCATATTCACATGGTTCATGCGCGTCGTTGCGGCCTACTGTCTTCTGTTTGGCGTACTCTACTGGATAAGGTTGATCGGGTTTTACCCTGGCACATTGTTCCGTTTCGACCTGATGCCCGTCCATTGGCAGATTGCCGCCTCAGCGCTTGCTGTGCTTTTTCCATTCGCCGCTGCCGGCCTTTGGATGCTTGCGCCCTGGGCGCCTGTTATCTGGTTTCTATGTGCTGCCGCAGAAACCGCGATGTACGTTGGCTTCCCGCAATACTTCGGCGAACGCTGGCCGATTGTATTCACGCATTGTGCCGTTGCGCTTGTCTACATTGCGCTGAGGCTGCTGATGCACATGCAAAGACGGCAGCAAACACGGTAGGTTGGGCGGTTGCCCGTTTAGTAAATGTTTAGGTTAACTTTCGGAATGGACGTGACCATTCATTAAGCCTCTTAGCGACCTGTTACCGGTAAGCTCTTGTTAGCCTTGGCGTTTAAGTCGAATTTTATGAGTATTCGATAGTGTCGGTCCCAAGGTGAGAAAAACAAAAAATCACCGGGCGACAAACGAGAGGCAAAGACAATGAACAACCCGCGTCCTGCGGCGAAGTCCGCAAACGTATCCGACGACCGCCGCGAGGCGATCCGCTCGCTTTACATGGAATCGCTCCAGCTCGTTGAGCGGTTGCACCGCCGTCTTCTTGACGTCATCAAGGATGAGTTCGACCGCAACGGCCGTTCCGACATCAACGCTATTCAGGCGCTGCTGCTTTTCAATATCGGCAACGCGGAATTGACGGCCGGCGAATTGCGCTCGCGTGGTTACTACCTCGGCTCCAACGTTTCCTACAATCTGAAGAAGCTGGTCGATCTCGGCTTCATCAACCACCAGCGCTCTCGCATCGATCGCCGCTCGGTCCGCGTCAGTCTGACGGACAAGGGTTCCGAAGTCGCGGAAGTCGTGGCTGGCCTTTACGAGCGTCATGTCGGTTCCATCGAACAGGTGGGCGGCATAAACACCGACGAATTCAAGCAGATGAACCGCGCGCTGCAACGCCTGGACAGGTTCTGGAACGACACCATCGCCTATCGCATGTGAGCGATCGCTGCGCCGGCAGGCGCGAGTTTGCGAGTCAAACAGGGCCGGTGCTCAAAAAGCACTGGCCTTGTTATTTGTGCCATTGCGGCTGGGTTGATTGGGCGCCGCGCCACGTTACCGCCATATTCAAATGAAAGCGAAAGACACGTAAGGTAGGGGCAGAGATGCTTCTGCTCGTCTGGAACCTGTTTCGGCGCGGTGCGTTTTTCACGCCGATGTGATGCCGGCATGGTTGGCGAATTGTTAAGTTCGGCCAGCATAGAGTGCCGGCCCGTATCGCCTGAACCTCGCATCGCCCGAAATTTGACTGGAAGAATGTCTGGAAAGCCCATGAAAACCAGCCGCCGTTTGTTTTTGTCCGGAGCTTCCGCGCTTGCAGCGTCTGTGATCGCGGGAGGGGCCAGCGCTCAAAACGTCGTTGACGATATCCTGAAGGCCGCCGGTCGCGGCAACTGGGACGATACCTTCGATGCGCGCGCCACAGGTCGCGGCAAGGTTGCTTCGACGCTGCCCATTTTCAGCCCGCAGACGATTTCCTACACGGAACAGGCAATCGCTCAATATCAAGACATCGTTTCACGCGGTGGTTGGGAGCAGGTGCCAGCAACCAAGAAGCTGAAGCTTGGTGTCATTGATCCCGACGTGGTTCCTCTGCGCAAGCGGCTGATGGTATCGGGCGACCTGCCTCAGAGTGCGGGTTTTTCGGAATCTTTCGATTCTTACGTGGATGCTGCCGTCAAGCGTTTCCAGGCGCGCCACGGCTTGCCGGAAGATGGCGTACTCGGCAAATATTCCTATCTGGCGATGAATGTTGCCGCCCAGACTCGTCTTGGGCAGTTGGAAACCAATCTTGGTCGTTTGCGTGAAAAGGTCGGGACGCTTGGCGACCGCTACGTTCTGGTCAATATTCCGGCAGCTCAGATCGAGGCGGTGGAAAACGGCCGCGTCGTGCTGCGCCACACCGCAATCGTCGGTAAAATCGATCGCCAGACCCCGATCGTCAATTCCAAGATCAACGAGATCATCGTCAACCCATATTGGAATGCGCCCGTCTCCATCGTGCGCAAGGACATCATTCCGTTGATGCGCAAGGATCCCGACTACCTCAAGAACAGCAATATCCGGCTTTTCGCTCCGGATGGCAGCGAGGTCGACCCGATGACTATCGATTGGTCGACGGAGGAAGCTGCAAAGTATCGCTTCCGTCAGGACCCGGGCACCGGCAATGCCATGGCTTCGGTGAAGATCAATTTCCCGAGCCCGGACGGCGTTTACATGCACGATACGCCGCAGCAGAGCCTGTTCGGCAAGCTGTTGCGTTTCGACTCTTCAGGCTGCGTGCGCGTCCAGAACGTGCGCGATCTGGTGACCTGGATTTTGCGTGACACTCCCGGCTGGGATCGCCAGCATTTCGAGGCGGCCATCAAGACAGGGGAGTCCCAACCGGTTGCAGTGACCAATCCCGTTCCCGTTCACTTCCTCTATGTGTCGGCATGGTCGACCGGGGATGGCGTGGCTCAGTTCCGTGACGACGTCTACGGCTGGGATGGCGTGGACGAGTTGCAGATCACGTCTTCGCTCTAGCCCTGGCTTCTATGGATTTGGAAAGGCCGTCCTCAGGGCGGCCTTTTTCATTGGCGGCGACGCATTGCCGCAATCGGACCAGCGAATTTCGCCTCGCGCACGTGGCGACCGCAAAGCAAGTATGTTAATGGCGCGCAGACCTTTGCAGCAAGGAAGTTTCACGCCATGGCAACACAGTCGGCCGCCTCCAGCCAACTCAATTCCTTCTTCGAAACGCCGCTCTCGGAAATCGATCCGGAGATCTTCGGCTCGATCCGCGACGAACTTGGTCGCCAGCGCCACGAAATCGAACTGATCGCTTCGGAAAACATCGTCTCGCGCGCCGTTCTGGAAGCGCAAGGCTCGATCATGACCAACAAATACGCTGAGGGTTATCCGGGCAAGCGCTACTATGGTGGATGCCAGTTTGTCGACGTTGCCGAGGAACTCGCCATTGAGCGCGCCAAGAAGCTGTTCAATTGCAACTTTGCCAATGTGCAGCCGAACTCGGGCAGCCAGATGAACCAGGCGGTCTTTCTCGCCTTGCTACAACCCGGCGATACCTTCATGGGCCTCGACCTGAATTCGGGCGGGCACCTTACCCACGGCTCGCCGGTCAACATGAGTGGCAAATGGTTCAAGGTCGTCTCCTACGGTGTGCGTAGCGACGACCACCTGCTCGACATGGACGAAATCGAAAAGAAAGCTCACGAGCACAAACCGAAACTGATCTTGGCTGGCGGCACCGCCTATTCGCGTATCTGGGACTGGAAGAGATTCCGCGAAATAGCTGATTCCATTGGTGCTTATCTGATGGTCGATATGGCGCATATCGCTGGCCTCGTCGCGGGCGGCGTGCATCCTTCGCCATTGCCGCACGCGCATGTGGTGACGACTACCACCCATAAATCGCTGCGCGGCCCCCGCGGCGGAATGATCCTCACCAATGACGAGGACATCGCCAAGAAGATGAATTCGGCTGTGTTTCCAGGCTTGCAGGGTGGTCCGCTGATGCATGTCATTGCGGCCAAGGCAGTGGCGCTTGGCGAAGCATTGAAGCCCAGCTTCAAGGTTTATGCTCAGAACGTTGCCGACAATGCCAAGGCTTTGGCAACCAGCTTAAAGGAAACTGGGCTCGACATCGTTTCGGGCGGTACGGACAACCATTTGATGCTGGTGGACCTGCGTCCGAAGAACGCCACTGGCAAACGCGCCGAAGCGGCTCTTGGTCGCGCCAATATCACGTGCAACAAGAACGGCATCCCCTTCGACCCCGAAAAGCCGTTTGTCACTTCGGGCGTTCGCCTCGGCACGCCGGCCGGGACGACACGTGGCTTCGGTCAGGCTGAATTCCGTGAAATCGGCAAACTCATTGCCGAGGTACTCGACGGACTGAAAGCCGCAAACTCTGACGAAGGCAATGCGGCAGTCGAGGCTGCAGTTCAGAAGAAGGTCGTCGCCATGACCGAGCGTTTCCCGCTATATCCCTACCTCGGGTAATTGGCGGGAATAGAAAATCGGGCGCAGCCTCGCTATCTGTGGGGAGCAGGGCTGCGCCGTCTTTGCCAAAGTGGCAAAACACTCTAGCCTTTCGCGCAATCAGAATCGCGTAGCAAAGGCCTCATATGCGCTGTCCCTATTGCCAGTCCGAAGATACGCAAGTGAAGGATTCCCGACCCGCGGAAGACGGTTCGGCTATCCGCCGGCGGCGGGTATGTCCTGACTGCGGCGGCCGCTTCACGACATTCGAAAGGGTTCAGTTGCGCGACCTTGTCGTGGTCAAGAAGTCCGGCCGCAAGGTGGCTTTCGATCGCGACAAGCTGTTGCGCTCGGTAGAGATTGCCGTTCGCAAGCGCAACGTTGATCCCGAACGTATCGACCGTGCCGTTACCGGTATCGTGCGCCAGCTTGAAAGTTCGGGGGAAACCGAGATCCCCTCCGCAGAGGTGGGCAGACTGGTCATGGAAGCCCTCAAGTCACTCGACGATGTTGCCTATGTCCGCTTCGCATCCGTCTATCGCAACTTCCGCGAGGCAAAGGACTTTCACGAAGTGCTCGGGGAGTTGAAGGGTGACGAGGAAGGCGGCTGAGTGGTGGAGGAGTCGGCAACGACCGCGCAGGAGAGGCTTGATCGCCGTTATATGGCGGCGGCACTTCGCTTGTCGCGGCGCAATGCCGGCCGTACCTCTACCAACCCGGCTGTCGGCACCATTCTCGTACGCGACGATGGTGCTGGCCCCATGATTGTCGGCACCGGCGTTACCGCAGTCGGCGGACGCCCCCATGCTGAAGCTGAAGCGCTGGCTCAGGCGGGGGAGCTGTCGCGCGGAGCCACGGCCTATGTAACGCTTGAGCCTTGCGCACATCATGGCCGCACGCCGCCATGTGCAAATGCTTTGGTAAACGCCGGAATCGTACGCGTGGTAGGTGCAGCCAGCGATCCGGATAGCCGTGTCTCTGGCAAAGGGTATGCGATCCTACGCGAAGCAGGCATAGAGGTGGTCGAACGCCTGCTCTCGGCACAGGCCTCCGATCAGATGGCCGGATATTTGATTCGATCATCGAGAAAGAGACCGGAAGTTATTCTAAAGCTTGCAATTTCGTCTGATGGAAAGATCGGCGCTGCCGGGCAGGGCCAGATCACCATCACAGGCGAAGCGGCCCGGCGTGAAGTGCATCTTATGCGAGCGGAGGCCGACGCTGTCCTGATCGGTATCGGCACGGCATTGGAGGACGACCCGGCGCTGACCGTTCGTCTGCCCGGCCTGGAGAACCGTTCACCGGCCCGCATCGTGCTTGATCGCGAAATACGCTTGCCGGAAACTTCGAAGCTGGTGGCTGATGCGGACCGCGTGCCGCTCTACATTGCTTCCGACACATCGGCTAATCCGCATCGCAAGGCGACGCTCGAGCGCCGTGGTGTGCGTTTCATCGGCACCGAACTCCATGACGGGCATATTGCGCTGCCGGAATTGATGGAGGATCTGGCTGCGCTGGGCATGGCCAGTGTCCTGGTCGAAGGCGGCGCCGCGGTTGCGAGTGCTTTCCTGGCGGACGGCCTGGCTGACCGTATCGTGCTGTTTTACGGACCTCGCGAGATCGGGCCGAACGGGATTGTGGCGCCGATCGATCCTGACCATATACCCCAGGGTTTCCACAAAATGCGTGAGATGCGTCTAGGCGAGGATAGCTACGCCGAGTGGGTAAGAGGCTACTGATGTTTACGGGTATCGTCACGGATGTAGGCACGGTTGCGGCGATCAAGCCTCTAAAGCAGGGCATCGGTCTGCGTATCGAAACGATCTACGATCCTGAAACCATCGCCATCGGCGCCTCGATTGCCTGCTCCGGCGTCTGTCTCACGGTTACCGCCTTGCCGGAAAAACAGGTAAACGAGCGTTGGTTCGAGGTCGAGGCATGGGAGGAGGCGCTGCGGCTGACGACTGCATCTGCTTGGGAATCCGGTAGCCGCATCAATCTTGAGCGTGCGCTGAAGATTGGCGACGAACTGGGCGGCCACATCGTTTCCGGTCACGTGGACGGCATGGCTGAGATCGTGGCGCGACAGGACGAGGGCGATGCGGTGCGATTTACCTTGGAAGCGCCGCGCGCGTTGGCCAAGTTTATAGCGCCCAAAGGGTCGATTGCCTTGGATGGCACTTCGCTCACCGTCAACAAGGTGGACGGCATACGTTTTGATGTACTTCTGATCCATCATTCGCTGACGGTCACCACTTGGGGTGAGCGCAAGGTTGGCGACAGTGTGAACCTGGAGGTCGACACCATGGCGCGCTATGCGGCACGGCTCGCGGAGGCCTCCGCACAGGGTCTGTAACAGCAACTTGGCGTGATTGCCTGATTGAAGGCCTCCAAGGCTTGCGGACGATCGCGCTTCGGCCTAATTGACCGGCTCCTCCGGAGACGCAAAGACATGGCCAAGGACAAGAAACTCAAGCTTCTGATTATCGAGGCGCGCTTCTATGACGAGCTCGCGGACGCACTGCTGGATGGCGCGAAGTCAGCGCTTGAGGAAGCCGGTGCCAAGTATGATGTCGTCACCGTTCCCGGTGCGCTGGAAATTCCAGCCGTGATCTCGTTTGCGCTTGATGCGGAAGCATCGGGCGGCAAAGGCTATGACGGCTATGTGGCGCTGGGCACCGTGATCCGCGGCGAGACGCATCATTTCGATATCGTCGCCAACGAATCGGCGCGCGCGCTGATGGACCTTTCCGTGCAGGAAGCGATTTGTGTCGGCAACGGCATTCTGACGACGGAGAACGAAGAGCAAGCGTGGGCGCGCGCCAAACGCAGCGAAGGCGACAAGGGTGGATTCGCAGCCCGCGCGGCTCTGACCATGATCTCCCTTCGCACGAAACTTGGAGCCTGAACGACGTGACTGATCCAACGGGCAGCGGCCAGCCGCCGGTACGACAAGCCAACAAGCGCGGCGCTGCTCGCCTTGCGGCAGTGCAGGCGCTTTACCAGATGGATGTCGCTGGTAGCGGATTGTTGGAAATCACTGCGGAGTATGAAGCCTTCAGGCTCGGCAAGGAGGTTGACGGCGCGCTCTATCGCGAGGCGGATGCGCAGTGGTTTCGCGGCATATTGGCTGGTGTCGTGGAAAACCAGAAGACGCTCGACCCAATTATCCGGCAGGCACTGACTGAAGATTGGCCGTTGTCACGCCTCGATTCTACGCTGCGCGCGATCCTGCGCGCAGGCACTTACGAATTGATGCGGCGAGAAGAAGTTCCTGTCGCCGTCATTGTCTCGGAATATATTGATATTGCCAAAGCGTTCTATGATGAGGACGAGCCAAAGCTCGTCAACGCGGTGTTGGATCGCGTGTCGCGCCGGGTGCGGGGCGAGGGACGGGGCAAAGGTAAGGAAATTTCATGACAATCGGGCACGCTGAGGCCGAGCGGGAAGCGCGGCGCACAGCCATTATTCTTGCGGCGGCGCAGGCAATCATTGGGTCGGCGGGGCCGATTTGTTTCGCGCTCGGCGCGCTTGCCGGGCACTACATGCTTGGTACGGATAAATCTTTGGCGACGGCCCCACTGACTGGATACAATGTCGGTGTGGCTCTGGGAGCTCTCCCGGCTGCGGCCATTATTCGCCGGCTCGGCCAGCGTGACGGCTTTTTGACCGGCACCGGCATCACCGCGTTGGGCGCACTGGCAGCGACGATTGCTTTGTTCCAATCCAGTTTCTGGGGGTTTGCTTTCGGCTTGCTGCTGGTCGGGACAGGCGGGGCATTCGTCCAGCAGTTCCGCTTCGCCGCAGCCGACAATGCGCCACCCGAATTCAAGGCGCGTGCCATTTCTTTCGTTCTGGCTGGCGGCGTTTTCACAGCAGTACTCGGCCCACAGGTCGTCATTTTCACCAAGGATCTTTTGGCTCCGGTCATGTTTGCTGGCGCATTCGCCGCACTCATCGTTCTCGCTGGCATTGGCGGCGTCATCCTTGCTTTTCTTCGCGCCGACTCCACCACAAAGACTGCAAGCGCAGCAGCGGATACAGGCCGCTCATTGAGCGAGATCGTCACCCAGCCGCGTTTTGCGGTTTCCCTGTTGTGTGCGGTCGGCTCCTATGCACTGATGACCTTCGTCATGACCGGCGCACCGCTCGCCATGGTCGGCTGCGGCTTTACCTCCGACGAGGCGACGCTTGGCATTTCCTGGCACGTCATGGCCATGTTTGCGCCGAGCTTCTTTACCGGCAGGCTGATCCATCGGTTCGGGGCTCCCACCATCGTTGCGGCGGGCTTTGCTTTGCTGATCGGCTGCGGTCTGGTGGCGTTGTCCGGCATCCAGCTCTGGCAATTCTGGGTCGCATTGATCCTGCTCGGGTTGGGATGGAATTTCGGTTTCATCGGCTCGACGGCAATGGTGGCCGATTGCTACCGGCCCGCAGAAAAGGGCAAGGCGCAAGGCTTCCACGATTTCGTGCTGTTCTCCAGCGTGGCCTTTGCTTCGCTGATGTCCGGCGCGGTCTACAATGCCTGGGGCTGGAACATGCTCGCATGGATTGTCTTGCCGATAGCGGTTCTCTGCCTTGTCTTGCTCGGCATGCTGCAGGTCAGCATCCGCAGGCAACTCGCCTGACCAAGGGTCTGCGGCCGTCGCCGCAGACCTCGCCACTTTCAATCGATAAAAATCAGTCGGCGGTGCGAAATGCACCGCCGATATCTTATCCTTTAGGGCGAAAACGGGGCAAAAACCGAACAATATCTTGACGTTCGTTCACCTGTTTCGCATAAGCCGCTGCGAACGATCGGATTCCGCAACCGGGTCCGGTTTCGTCTCCATCGGCCCGGAGGGGGGTTCTTTCGGGCCATCACTCGAGGAAAATCCGGCATGACTATGCTCTACGTCGTCATCGCCTGCGGTCTGCTCTCTGTCCTATACGCCATCTGGGCGACACAGTCGGTACTAGCTTCCGACCAGGGCAATGCACGCATGCAGGAAATCTCCGCGGCCATCCGCGAAGGCGCCCAAGCCTACCTGGCGCGCCAGTACACCACCATCGCCATCGTTGGCGTCGTTGTATTTATCCTGGCTTGGTGGCTGCTTTCGACAACCGCTGCATTCGGTTTCCTGGTTGGTGCGGTCTTGTCGGGCGCTGCCGGCTTCATCGGTATGCATGTCTCGGTTCGTGCCAATGTGCGCACCGCGCAGGCTGCTTCCAACAGCCTCGCCGCAGGCCTGGACATAGCTTTCAAGTCGGGCGCCATTACAGGCATGCTGGTTGCCGGCCTCGCGCTGCTCGGCGTGTCGGTCTATTATTGGGTTCTGACCGGCCCGCTCGGCCATGCGCCCGCCAGCCGTGAGGTTGTCGACGCTCTTGTCGCGCTCGGCTTCGGCGCATCTCTCATCTCGATCTTTGCCCGTCTCGGCGGCGGCATCTTCACCAAGGGTGCGGACGTCGGCGGCGATCTCGTCGGTAAGGTCGAAGCAGGTATCCCGGAAGATGATCCGCGCAACCCGGCTACCATCGCTGACAACGTTGGCGACAATGTCGGCGACTGCGCGGGCATGGCCGCGGACCTATTCGAGACCTACGCCGTGACGGTTGTTGCGACGATGGTCCTGGCTGCCATCTTCTTTGGCGCGGCTCCGAACCTTGCTGAAATGATGCTCTATCCGCTGGTCATCTGCGGCGTCTGCATCGTTACCTCGATCGTCGGCACCTTCTTCGTAAAGCTCGGCTCCAACGGCTCGATCATGGGCGCGCTCTACAAGGGCCTCATCGTCACTGGCGTTCTGTCGGTCGGCGGTCTTGCCGTTGCCAACCAGTTGACCATCGGCTGGGGCGACGTTGGTACAGCCAACGGCGTCGCGTTGACGGGTACCAGCTTGTTTGTCTGCGGCCTGATCGGCCTTGTGGTGACAGCATTGATCGTGGTGATTACCGAGTACTACACAGGCACCAACAAGCGCCCGGTCAACTCGATTGCCCAGGCTTCGGTGACCGGCCACGGCACCAATGTGATCCAGGGCCTCGCGGTTTCACTGGAATCGACGGCGCTTCCGGCCATCGTCATTGTGGGCGGCATCATCGCCACCTTCCAGCTCGCAGGTCTGTTCGGTACAGCGATAGCCGTCACCACCATGCTCGGCCTGGCCGGCATGATCGTGGCGCTCGATGCTTTCGGTCCGGTGACTGACAATGCCGGTGGCATTGCCGAAATGTCCGGCCTGCCCAAGGAAGTGCGTCATTCGACGGATGCGCTCGATGCGGTCGGCAACACGACCAAGGCTGTTACAAAGGGCTACGCCATCGGTTCGGCCGGCCTCGGCGCGCTGGTGCTGTTCGCTGCATATTCCAACGATCTGCAGTTCTTTGCCGCGAATGGTGCTCAGTACCCGTACTTCGCTGATATGGGTACCGTATCGTTCGATCTTTCGAATCCGTACGTTGTCGCCGGCCTGATCTTCGGCGGCCTGATCCCGTACCTGTTCGGCGGCATCGCCATGACCGCTGTTGGTCGCGCTGCCGGCTCCATCGTCGAGGAAGTGCGCAAGCAGTTCCGCGAAGATCCGGGCATCATGCAGGGCACATCCAAGCCGAACTACGCCCGCGCGGTCGACCTTCTGACCAAGGCAGCGATCAAGGAAATGATCATTCCGTCGCTGCTGCCGGTTCTGGCTCCGCTGGTGGTTTATTTCGGCGTGCTGCTTATTTCGGGCTCGAAGGCGTCTGCCTTTGCCGCACTTGGTGCCTCGCTGCTGGGCGTTATCGTCAACGGCCTCTTCGTCGCCATCTCGATGACCTCGGGCGGCGGCGCGTGGGACAACGCCAAGAAGTCGTTCGAAGACGGCTTCACGGACAAGGATGGCGTCAAGCACCTCAAGGGCTCTGAAGCGCACAAGGCTTCGGTCACTGGTGACACCGTCGGCGATCCCTACAAGGATACCGCTGGTCCCGCCGTCAACCCGGCGATCAAGATCACCAACATCGTGGCGCTGCTGCTGCTGGCGGTTCTCGCTCACAGCTAGACCAAGACGTCTCGTCAATAAAAAGACCCGCAGGATCGATCCTGCGGGTCTTTCTTTAGGTGCTGCCCCTACAGGTTACCGATAGGGCGAATAGCACTGCCGGCGCGGGCCGTTGTAAGGTTGGAACGTGTTGTCGTAGGCCCGGTAACTCCGATAGCGGTCGTAACACCAGCGCACATGGGTATTGCCGCCCGCATATGGAGGCGGCGCGTCGTTCGCGATGGCTCCGGCGATGATTGCACCTGCGGCAAAGGCTGCAAGCGGGAACCAGAAATCGCCGTGACGGCGGTAACCGCGCCGATACTCGCGATAGCCGCGGTGGCCATTGTAATATGCGCTATCCCGATCCCGGTAGAATCCGCGTCTTTGCCATGGCCGATAGTCGACTGGCTGTACCTTCAACGGTGACGCCGCAGATTGCGCGTGCGGTGCATAGAGTGGTGCCGCGCGGGCAGCGGTCGGGCTTGCGGCAAGAAACGAGGCCGAAAGGACGGACGCCAACAAACCTGTAACAACGCGTTTCATGATTTTCTCCTGAAAACGGAAAAACAAAATTCTTTCGCTAAACCAACGTGAAATCGGGGAAATTGTTCCCGTTAGAAGTTATATTTGATGGTCATAATATAAAGATGACTGACCTCAGAGATTGTTCTGAGAACGCGCCGAAATAATTGGACCTGATTTTAGATGGCAGACCGTCGATGCCGCTTGGTACAAATGTGAATAAGAGCGAAAACACCGCATTTTTTCCGGTTGACCGGTTGGAGCTCCCTCCCTATGTTCCGCGCAATTCCGGGGTTGATCGCGCCTTGGAAATGCTGCGGCTCTGTCCTGGGCAGCGCGAAGCAAGTTTCCTTTGGAATGACCCGAAGGGCAGGTCGTCCCGGCCAAGGTCTGGACGCTTTGGATGGGCCGGTAGCTCAGCGGTAGAGCACGTGACTTTTAATCATGTGGTCGAGGGTTCGATCCCCTCCCGGCTCACCATCTCAACCAAGTAGATCAATTACTTGTATTACCGATGAAAACTCTCGGAACGTCATTTTCGGCGGCATGAGATTTAAGGCTTCGGGGACGCGCAACGACCTCGCTTGACTGACTGCCTATATCTGGCACTAATAAAGTCTGGCGGTATCGGGTGATGCAATGTTCCAGCAGATTTTCGCAATTTTGTCTTCGGTTATCGGCGCTGCCGTCGTTGTAGGCGTAGCGGGCGCGATTGTAGGCGAAGCACTACGATTTATCAGCCGCCGCGTTACCAACCCCAGGATTGCGTGGCTTTGTGGAAATCTATCCTTGGGCGAGGGATTCGGTCTCGGCTTGCTCGCTGCCAGTTTCATCGTTGCGGGAGCCTATGTGGCGGCCAGCGGCGGCGGCGCTGAATATGGGTACGCTTGGCTTCGCTACTTGGTGGGAGCTGCCGTAGCCTTCGCCGCGTACGGCATCGTGGCATCACGCCGGTCCGCCTGACCGAAGTAAGCCTGCCGCCTAGCCACAACTTGGAAGGTCAGGTTTCAGCAATACGCAGGCTTGCTGGAATTTGCTTGCGAACGGCGCATTCGGTCTATGCATCTCGAAACACCAGCGAAACGCTGCCGCCGCTGTGGCGTTCAAGGCGCCCCGCTAGATCCAACTCCAGAAGCACCATCGAAACCTGCGCGGGATGGAGGCGGGTGTGTGCGATGATCTCATCGATTTCAATAGGTGTCGGTCCCAGAGCTTCCACGATGAGACTACGCTCATCATCGCCGTGAGACGGGCTGTGTGACAGGTCGGGCGGTTCCTCAAGCAGAAGGTTTGGCGTTCCCGGTCGAGCGGAAAGTGGGGCTACTGCGCTCAGTACGTCCGAAGCGTCTGTCACAAGGGTCGCACCGTCCTTCAATAGTCCGTTGGTGCCGCCAGCACGCGGATCAAGTGGCGATCCGGGAACGGCAAACACCAGCCGCCCCATTTCGCCGGCCAGCCTTGCGCTGATCAGCGAACCGGAACGTTTCGCGGCCTCGATGACAACCAGCCCGAGAGCCATTCCTGCGACAAGTCGGTTGCGTCGCGGGAAATCTTGGGCCCTCGGCTGCCACCCGAACGGCATCTCCGACACGACGGCACCACCACGTCGGGCAATTTCGCTGCAAAGACCAGCATTTTCCGGTGGATAGGGCATATCCAATCCCCCGGCCAGAACGCCGATTGTACCGCTCTCCAAGCTCCCCTGATGCGCAGCCGTGTCGATCCCGCGAGCAAGGCCCGAGACGATGCTGTAGCCCTCGCGTCCAATTTCGCCGGCTAGCGTTCTTGCCATCTTGATACCGGCCAGCGAGGCATTGCGCGCGCCGACAATGGCGATCGCCGGCAGACGGAAAACCTCTCCTTTGCCAATGATGGCCAACACCGGCGGGGGGGTGATCGATCACCTTGAGCAGCGGCGGATAGTCCGGCTCACCGATGCACACGAACCTTGCGCCGTGCCGGTTTGCCGTGTCCATCTCGGCTTCGATATCCGAAACGCCTGGAATGTGTAATGTTCTTTTTGAGCCGGTAGCCGCCATCAGTTCTGGCAGCATTTCAAGGGCTGTTTCCGCCGATCCGAACCGGTTGACCAGATCCCGAAATGACGCAGGCCCGACATTCGAGGTTCGGATCAGCCTGAGCCAGGCGATCCGTTGCCGGTCGCTCAACCTTGGCCCGCACTGCACCTGTGTCACCCCTTGGCCCCGATCCGACCTTCCGTTCCGGCCATCAGGCGCGAGATATTGGTGCGATGCTTGTAGATCAGGATGATACTCATTACCGCAAACAAGCCGGCAATGGCTGGTGTCGCGAGAAACCATAGCGCGATTGGAACGACGACTGCCGCACTCAACGCGGCAAGCGACGAATAGCGGAACAGCATTGCCACCAGCAACCATACCGCCGCGAAGATCAGTGCCACCTGCCAGACCAGGCCTATCAGCACGCCGAGATAGGTTGCGACACCCTTGCCGCCTTTGAAACCCAGCCAGGCCGGAAACAGATGGCCAAGGAACGCTCCGAAACCGGCAAAAAGCCCAAGCTCCATTCCATAGTATCTGGCAATCAGGACGGCAGCGGTTCCCTTCAGCATGTCCAGAATAAGCGTAGCGGCGGCGAGTTTCTTGTTGCCGGTGCGCAGCACGTTGGTTGCGCCGATGTTACCCGAGCCGATGGAGCGCACGTCGCCAAGGCCGGCGGCGCGGGTCAAAAGCAGGCCGAAAGGAATCGACCCGAGCAGATAGCCGAATATCAGGGCCGCGATTGCAGCGTAGGTCATGTTTCCCCCTCGGCTGACCGGTTCGAAGCGCCGGTCTAGGCCGAAAATACTGTGCGGCCCGCAACCATCGTTTGCAAGACCTTGCCTTGCAGCCGCGCGCCTTCGAAACAGGTATTCTTGGAGCGCGAGCGAATACCGTTTTCGCTTACGATCCATGGCTCTTCGAGGTCAACCAGCGCGAGGTCGGCCGGCGCGCCGGATTTCAACGAACCACCCGGCAGGCCAAACAGCCTTGCAGGGGCCGTGGATAGCGTTTCTATCAAGCGTATCAGCGGCACTTCGTCATTGTGATGAAGTCGGAGCGCCACTGCCAGAACTGTCTCCAGTCCCACTGCGCCGGCAGCGGCATCAGCAAAAGGCACGCGTTTGGTATCGACGTCCTGTGGATCGTGCGAGGAAACGATCAGGTCGACCGTGCCGTCCTTGATCGCCTCGATCATTGCCAGCCGGTCATCCTCGGCTCGGAGTGGGGGCGCAAGCCGGAAGAACGTGCGATATTCACCGACATCATTCTCGTTTAGCGACAGGTTGTGGATGGCGACGCCGGCCGTCACGTTCGCACCATCGCTCTTGGCCCGCTTGACTGCATCGGCTGCCGTGGCCGTCGAGATCTTGGCGGCATGGTAGTTGCCGCGTGTTAGGCGAGCCAGGGCAAGATCGCGTTCAAGCGGGATCGTCTCCGCCTCGCGCGGGATGCCTGGCAACCCAAGCCAGCTTGCATACAGCCCTTCATTCATGACGCCAGCCGAGGCAAGGTCGGCATCCTGCGTCTCGTGCGCGACAACCGCCCCGAAATCGCGGGCATAAGTCAGCGCTCTGCGCATTACCAGCGAGTTGGCGATGGTATTCCGGCCGTCGGTGAAGGCGACGGCGCCGGCCTCTCGCAGCAAGCCGAACTCCGTCATTTCCCGGCCATCGAGGCCCTTGGTGATCGCGGCGGCGGGGAAAATGTTGACGCTTGCCGTATCCTTGGCGGTGCGCAGCACGAATTCCACCAAGGCGACATTGTCGATCACTGGATCGGTGTCAGGCATCATCACGATTGAGGTGATTCCGCCCGCAGCCGCTGCCGCACTGGCTGACGCAATCGTTTCGCGATGTTCGCCACCCGGTTCGCCGATGAAGACGCGGCTGTCCACCAAGCCCGGAATGACAGCCCTGCCTGCACAGTCGATCACCGTTGCGCCTTCGGGTGCGCCCTGGTTCAAAGCAGCCTTGCCGGCCGCAGCGATTTTCTTGCCGTCGACGACCACCGAGCCAATCTCGTCGACACCCCGTGACGGGTCGATGACACGGGCGTGGCTGAAAACTGTCGTGGCCATCAACCGCGCCCCTCGGGGTTGCGGCGCGGATCGAGCAGCGCCTCCATCACCGCCATGCGCACGGCAACACCCATTTCGACCTGTTCCTGGATTACGCTCTGCGGTCCGTCCGCGATTTCCGAGGCGATTTCCACGCCCCGGTTCATTGGCCCGGGGTGCATCACCAGGGCGTCTTCCTTCGCCGCTTTCAGCTTTTCAGCGTCGAGGCCGAAGTAACGGAAATACTCGCGCACCGATGGTACGAAGCTGCCCGCCATGCGCTCGCGCTGCAGGCGCAGCATCATAACGACGTCTGCATCTTTCAGGCCTTCGGCCATCGAACGGGCCACGATAACTCCCATGCGCTCGATGCCGGATGGCAAAAGCGTGGAGGGAGCAACCACCCGCACCTGCGCGCCGAGTGCGTTCAGCAAAATGATGTTGGAGCGCGCCACGCGCGAATGAAGGATGTCGCCGCAGATCGCCACTATCAGTTTCGACAGCGGACCCTTGGCGCGGCGGATGGTCAGTGCGTCTAGCAAGGCCTGCGTCGGATGTTCGTGCGTGCCGTCGCCGGCGTTCACCACCGAGCAGCCCACTTTTTGGGCGAGTAGTGCTGCGGCTCCCGCGGACTGATGGCGAATGATCAGTATATCGGGGCGCATGGCGTTCAACGTCATCGCCGTGTCGATCAGCGTCTCACCCTTCTTCACCGAAGAGCTCGCCACCGACATATTCATGACATCGGCGCCAAGACGTTTGCCCGCAAGTTCGAAAGAGGACTGTGTTCGGGTCGATGCCTCATAGAACAGGTTGATCTGCGTGCGTCCTCGCAGCGTCGACGTCTTCTTCTCCGACTGGCGCGAAATCGCCACCGCGCGGTCGGCGCGTTCAAGCAATGTCTCTATGTCAGTTGGGGAAAGGTCTCTTATGCCAAGCAAGTGGCGGTGCGGGTAGATTGGCAGGGAGGTGTCTGTCATCGGGTGGACCATCTCTGGCCGGTGCTATAGGGGGCGCGCACTGGCCCCGCAAGCGCTGCCTTTGGATAGAGCTAATTCTCCCCGGTATTTTCGTCGCGCTCCCATGCGACAATCGTCTATAAAGCCGCTGTTGCTGCGGATTCGACCGCGGCGGGCAGATTACAAGGACAGGGCGTGACCGACGACGTGACGAACCAGCCGCCGCCGCTGACCGGCACCAACGCCTGGCGGGGCGACCCTTTACTTATTCAATTGGCCGAGCAGTTCTCCGAGTCGGTACGCAAGGATCTCGATGGTCTTGGCCGCTTTGTCCTGACCCATGAAGCGCAGGAACTGGCGCGACTTGCCAACACGGACCTGCCGAAGCTGCGTACGCATGATCGGCAGGGCCGCCGTATCGACCAGGTGGAATATCATCCGGCATATCACGCGTTGATGCGTCGCTCGGTGGCCAGTGGCTTGCACTCCTCTATCTGGGAAAATGGGGATGCCGAAATAGGGCGGCGGCATCAGGTGCGCGCCGCACGTTTTTTCCTTACCGCGCAGCTCGAAACGGGTCATCTCTGCCCGATCACCATGACAAGCGCCTCGCTTGCAGCGCTCATGGCCAACACCAAGCTGTTCCGCGAATGGGCGCCGCGCGTTACGACGCGAAAATACGATCAGGGTCAAAAGCCACCGGTGGAAAAGACGGGGCTGACGCTTGGCATGGGCATGACGGAAAAGCAGGGCGGCACCGATGTACGTGCGAATCTCACACGTGCCGAACGCGCCGGGTCAACGGGCTTCTATCGTTTGAGTGGCCACAAATGGTTCATGTCCGCCCCGATGTCGGATGCTTTCCTGGTATTGGCCCAGGCAGCTGAGGGCCTGTCTTGCTTTCTGGTCCCTCGCATATTGGGGGACGGAACCGGCAACGGCTTCCGCTTCCAGCGTTTGAAGGACAAACTCGGCAACCGGTCGAATGCGTCTTCCGAGGTGGAGTTCGACGGTGCCATTGGCGAAATGGTTGGAGAGCCCGGGGCCGGCGTAAAGACGATCATGGATATGGTCACGCTCACCCGGCTCGATTGCGCGGTCGCTTCTTCCGCGCTTATGCGTGCCGGGCTTGCCGAAGCGATCCATCACGCGCGCTATCGGCAGGTATTCGGCGCAAAACTGATCGACCAGTCATTGATGCAGCGTGTACTTGCCGACATGGCGCTGGACGTTGCCGCAGCCACGGCACTGTCGTTTCGATTGGCCCGCTCGTTCGACGAAGCTGCAGGAGATCGCGGCGAAGCAGCCTTTGCCCGGGTGATGACACCAGTGGTCAAATACTGGGTCTGCAAGCTTGCTCCTGCCTTGCTTTACGAGGCCATGGAATGCCTTGGCGGCAATGGCTACGTCGAAGAAGCTCCCTTGGCTCGCTATTATCGCGAGGCACCGGTCAATGCGATCTGGGAAGGCTCGGGCAACGTCATGGCGCTGGACGTGCTGCGGGTACTGGACCGGGCGCCCGGACTGTTTGACGAAGTGTTGTCGGGAATTGACCGGGATCTCGGTGCCAGCGGACGAGGCACCATTGGTGTCTTGAAGGCGGCCATGCAAGTGGCGTCGACCGATGAAGGATCGGCGAGGTTGCTAACCGAGCAGTTGGCCTTGGCTGCCGCTGCGGCCGAGTTGCGCAGGTTGGGGGCAGGGCGAATCGCCGATGCCTTCGTCGAGACGCGTCTCGCCGGACAGTGGCGTACGACGTATGGAATGCTCGATTCGCGCCACGATTCGCGCCTCATCATCGATACGCTTTATCCGCAGACCAACTGACTTCAGCCAACGCTGCACCGTTCGCCGACGCCCTGTGCATATCCGTTAACCTTAATGAATGGTTTCATTTGCGGTGCTCGTCCGCAAGGCCCACAGTTAACGATACCTGAACGGACAAGGCCATGCGGACCGAACACAATTCATTGCTTGTTATTCCGTGCGCAAGCATGCGGGCGGAGGGGGCGTTCTGATGCGGTATATATTTGCGCTTTGGGCTGCGCCGCTCGTTCTGTTCTGGGGATGGTTTTTCGTCTCGTTCAACGACATGAACTTCGGCTACGTCATGTTGAGCAGGCAATTCCACGACTTGCTGTTTCAGATTTACGGCAACATCCTGGGCATCGACCCTGCCATCATTCCCGGAATGGTCGCCAAGGCCTGCATCATCGACACGCTATTGCTGGTGGCTTTCTGGGCATTTCGTCGCCGCAAGCTAATTTGGGCATGGGTTAAGGCGAAGCGGGCGGGAGTTGATCCGTCAGCGGTCGACGCCCAATTGACGGAGCCTGTCGAGAACGCCTTGCAGGATAAAAGCAGCAGCAGCCGAATCGATCTTGCCGGATCTTTTGTTCCGCGAAAAGTCCATCTCGATCAGGGTGCGCTCGGCAGCCACGGTCGATAGTCGTTCGTCCCAGAATGCAAACGGCAGTTCGGTCAGCTGCGCCATGTTGCGCACGAAGGCGCGTGATTTTTGCGCGCGTGGGCCTTCCGAGCCGTCCATATTGATCGGCAAGCCGATCACGACTGCGCCAACGCTCTCTTTTTGAAGCATCTGGAGAAGCGCTGCCGCATCGAGCGAAAACTTCCTGCGTATAATGACCGGACGCGGATGAGCGAAGGAAAACCGCTGGTCGGATATGGCGACGCCAATCGTCTTGTCACCAAGATCGAGACCGGCCACGGTCTTTCCCGATGCAAGATGCGCAGGAAGGTCTTCCACTTCAATTACGTTCAAGACGTGCCAGCCTTGCTTTGACATGGGTGGTCAGACTTCTATCCTTCAGAATAAAGAAAATCGAGGACGCTTGTTATGAAACTGACCTGGTATGGCCATTCTGCATTCCGCATTGACACCAAGGATGCGAGGATGCTGATTGACCCCTATCTGGTCGGCAATCCCTCATGGTCGGACGGATGGGAAGGCCCGGCTCATGGCATTACCCATGTGCTGCTCACACATGGTCATGACGATCACATCAGCGGCGCATTGGAAGTCTTGCAGAAGTCAGGTGCCATGCTGGTGGCCAATTTTGAGATATGCATGTTTATGGTTGGCAAGGGTGTCAGCGGCGACAAGATCAATCCCGGCAACATCGGTGGCACCGTTGATTGCGGTGCCTTTACCACGACCTTCGTTCAGGCATTGCATTCCTCATCGTCACAAGGAACGGGGGGCTCGAACATTTATCTCGGCAATCCGGGTGGACTGGTGCTGCATTTTCCCGATGAAGAGACGCTCTATCACATGGGCGATACCGACATCTTTTCCGACATGGCGCTCATCAACGAGTTGCACGAACCGAAGATCGGAATCGTGCCGGTTGGCGACCGCTTCACAATGGGCGGAGCAGTGGCAGCTTTGGCCTGTCGCCGCTTCTTCAAGTTCGAAACAGCCGTGCCTTGCCATTTCGGCACCTTCCCCATGATCGACCAGACGGCGGACAAGTTTGTCGCCGGCATGGAAGGCTCCGGGGTCAAGATTGCCTTGCCTAAGATCGGGCAGGCGATCGAAATTTGATTGATCGGCTGATCGTCGGTGCGGGGGCGGGACATGCAAGGTTGCGCAGTGCCCGCCGCGCGGCTATAGCCCAAGCAGGTTTTTCCAAGGCTTGAAGCAGGCTTCCGATGTCCGTTGATCTTCAGACAGTAAAGCGCGTGGCGCGCCTTGCCCGCATCGCGGTGAGCGATGAAGAGGCTTCGCGCATGACCGGCGAACTCAACACTATCCTCGGCTTCGTCGAGCAATTGGGCGAGGTCGATGTGTCGGGTGTAGAGCCGATGACCTCGGTTACGCCGATGGAGATGCGCAAGCGTCAGGACGCCGTCACAGATGGCAACAAGGCCGCTGATATCGTTGCCAACGCACCGGCAACCGAAGAGAATTTCTTCCTTGTGCCGAAGGTCGTGGAGTAGGCCTTGGAAGTCGAGATCGCCGTCGAGACGCCTTTGCAGGACGACGTGCGCGCGCTTGTCGCGGCGTTGAACGCCTATCTTATTCCACTGACGCCTCGCGAGTATCAATTTCAGTTGACGGTCGAGCAAATGGCAGAGCCATCGGTGACGCTGTTCGTCGCGCGTGACCAATCACGTCGCGCTACCGGTATGGGTGCGCTGAAAGACCACGGAGCCGGTCTTGGCGAAGTGAAGCGCATGTTCACACTTCCGGAAGTGCGCGGCCAGCGCGTTGGTTCGCTTCTCCTGCAACGCATCGAGGCGCTTGCGCGCGAGAAGGGCATTGGCCGCCTCGTACTCGAAACCGGAGAGGCGCCAGGCTTTGAACCCGCCTACCGCGTCTATGAGCGCGGCGGCTTCGAGAAATGCGGTGCGGTGCTCGACTACCCCGATTCCGGCCATTCCCGATTTTACGAAAAGAAGCTTTCCTGATGACCGATCTGACCAGATTGACGATAGCCGAGGCCCGAGCGAAGCTGCGTGGCAAGGAAATCAAGGCGGCGGAAATCACCGACGCCTATCTCGCGGCAATTGACCAGGCCAATCCGGTTCTCAATGCCTATGTCACCGTCACGCACGACAAGGCTTGTGACATGGCCAGGGCCTCGGATGCGCGTCTGGGCAAAGGTGAGGGTGGTGCGCTGGAAGGCATACCGCTTGGCATCAAGGATCTTTTTGCCACCGAGGGCATCCATACCCAGGCGTGCAGCCATGTTCTTGATGGTTTCAAGCCGCGTTACGAATCGACTGTCAGCGCCAATTTATGGGCTGACGGCGCTGTCATGCTGGGCAAGCTCAACATGGACGAATTTGCCATGGGGTCGTCAAACGAGACTTCCTATTATGGTCCCGTCATCAATCCTTGGCGGCGCTCTCGCATCGACACTTCGGTTGTTCCGACCACTCATGAAGGCGATGGTGGCTTCACGGCGCCGGGCGGCATCAAGACCGAGCGCGCGCTGGACAATGCCCAGCTGGTGCCTGGCGGCTCCTCAGGCGGTTCTGCCGCCGCCGTTTCCGCCTTCCTGTGCGCCGGGGCTACTGCCACCGACACCGGCGGATCGATCCGCCAGCCAGCCGCGTTCACCGGTACGGTCGGCATAAAGCCGACCTACGGCCGTTGCTCGCGCTGGGGCATCGCGGCTTTCGCCTCCTCGCTCGATCAGGCCGGGCCGATTGCGCGTGACGTGCGCGACGCGGCAATCCTGCTGAAGTCGATGGCATCAGTCGATGCCAAGGACACCACCTCGGTCGATAGACCTGTGCCGGACTACGAAGCGGCGATCGGACGTTCGATCAAGGGCATGAAGGTTGGCATTCCGAAGGAATACCGCGTCGACGGCATGCCGGAGGAAATCGAGACACTGTGGCAGAAGGGCATTGCCTGGTTGAAGGAGGCCGGTGCCGAGATCGTCGATATCTCCCTGCCGCACACCAAGTATGCCTTGCCCGCTTACTACATCGTGGCGCCCGCCGAGGCTTCGTCCAATCTCGCGCGCTATGACGGCGTCCGCTACGGCCTGCGCGTGCCGGGCAAGGACATCGTCGACATGTACGAGAAGACGCGCGCGGCAGGCTTCGGCAACGAGGTCAAGCGCCGCATCATGATCGGCACCTATGTGCTGTCGGCCGGCTATTACGACGCCTACTACCTGCAGGCGCAGAAGGTGCGCACCCTCATCAAGCGCGATTTCGAGAATGTCTTCGCCGCTGGCGTCGATGTCATCCTGACACCGGCGACGCCTTCTGCGGCTTTTGGCATCGCGGATGAGGATATGGCTTCCGATCCGGTCAAGATGTACCTGAACGACATCTTCACTGTCACCGTGAACATGGCCGGCCTGCCGGGCATTTCCGTACCGGCGGGTCTCGATCCCAAGGGACTGCCGCTTGGCTTGCAGCTAATTGGCCGGCCGTTCGAGGAAGAAACCTTGTTCCAGACCGCGCATGTCATCGAGCAAGCGGCGGGAACCTTCCAGCCGCAGAAGTGGTGGTAAGTTTCTTGATTGGATGAGGTCGAGGCATGTTCTTCTACCTCTCCAAATTCTTCTGGGCCATCGCGCAACCGCTCAACCTGGCCATCGTCCTGTTGCTGGCAGCACTTGTGGCTGCTTTCATCGGTCGGAGGCGGCTTTCGGTTGCGGGCAGCGCCTTGGCTTGCCTGATCCTCGCAATGTCCGCTTGGACGTCGGCGGGTGCGCTGATGCTGAACCCGCTGGAGGAGCGCTTCCAGCGTCCGCAGCCGCCTGCCGCAATCGACGGCATCGTCGTGCTGGGCGGCGGGTTCGAGGGCGCGATCAATCTGGCACGCGGCGGCTATGAGCTGAACAAGGCCGGTGACCGTTTCGTGGAAGCTGCGGTACTTGCGCGGCGCTATCCTGATGCGAAGATCGTCATATCCGGTGGGCTGGGTTCCGTATTGCTCGACGGTGAGGAAGACGCCACCACCGCTTCGCGCTTGCTGACGGCGCTCGGCGTTGCCCTGGAGCGCCTGGTCCTCGAGGGCAAGTCCCGCGATACCTACGAGAACGCGCTCTTCAGCAAGGAACTGGTAGCGCCGAAGCCCGGCGAGAGATGGCTGCTCGTGACCTCCGCCTTCCATATGCCGCGTTCCGTGGCACTATTCGAAAAGGCCGGCTTCGCCGTCATTCCCTGGCCGGTCGACTATCGTACATCGGGCAAGGAGGGCGTGGGCTTCTTTACCGACAACACGGCGGATTCGTTGCAGAATACCACCCTGGCAATCCGTGAGTGGATCGGCTTGGTCGCCTATTGGCTGTCGGGCAGGATCGACACGCCGTTTCCGGCACCCGCAAGCTGACCGTCAATCCCTGAGCGTCATCCGGTCGCCGCGTACATCGAAACCCGACAGCGAGCCGATGAAGTTCATGCCGAGCAGGCTCTGCTGCAACGCGCCGGGTGCCGCGACCAGCATCGGCATGTCGTGGCGAACGATATTGCCGATCGCGATCTCGTCGGCGCGCACCGCCGAGGCGCTTGCCGTTCCATTGGCGGTAGAAACCTGCACGGTATAGCGCAGCGTTTCCGGATCGAAGCCGACGGCGCGGGCGTCTTCCGTGGTCAGAACGGTCGATGTCGCACCGGTATCGACCACGGCGCTTATCTGCTTGCCGTTGATTGTCATCAGCGTTTCGAAATGGCCGCTGCGCGCCTTGTCCAAGGTCACGGTGGCGCGGCCGTCCTCGACGCTGAGCATCAGCGGGCTGCCCGGAACGAGGCCGGCGGTGACGCGGCTGGCGAAATCCTGCAGTTCGTAGCGGTATTGATAGCCGGCGATCAGCCCGAGGACGATCACCGCCCAGACGCCTAGTGTACCAAACATCTCGCCGAAACGGCGGCCCGAGCGCAACAATCCCGCACCGATCACCGCACCCAATACGCCGAGCCAGATCAACTGGCCGAAGTCGTCATTGGCAAAGCCCAGTGTACTGCCCGAAGAATGGTTGAGAATGAGCATGGCGAGCGCCACGCCAATGATGCCGAGGATGATCCAGAGGCCGCGGCTCATATCGCTCAGGATGTCTCGCTGCGTTCGCGCGCCATGCGCGAGCGACGGGTTTCACGGCGCGGCTTGCGTTCCACCGTTTCAAGTCTCGCCGGCAATTCGCCCATGATTTCGCGCCGCGTTTCCGGCGCCATGGTGATCCAGCCCGATATTTCATCGCGCGTGCGCCCGCAGCCGAAACAATATCCGGTCTTCATGTCTATCGAGCAGACCAGAATGCAGGGCGATTCAATTGCAGTCATCATTGTGTCCAGAACTATTCTCCACATGGTGCAACGGAACGGGCGATGCAAGTCCTTCCTATTTCGTCGCATGTCGCCGTTTTCGCGCCATTCTGCATTGTCTCGGCATTTCACGGGGTTTATGCCGCTGGCAAACCCAGGGACGATCCATGACCAGCGCATTGCCTTTCGACGATTTCCGCAATCTTCTCGCCACGCTGCCTGCCGCCGACGGCAATGCCGAAGCGACCGTGCGGGAGGTGTTCGCCAAAGCGGACAAGCCGGAAGGCTCTTTGGGCCGCATCGAGGACATCGCGGCCTGGCTTGCAGCCTGGACCGGCCGAGCCCGCACTTCGGTCAATCGCCCGCTGGTCGCGATATTTGCCGGCAACCACGGCGTCGCGCGCCACAACGTCTCGCCGCGACCGGTCAGTGCGACCGCCAAGGCGGTTGAAATGTGCGCGGCTGGTGGGGCCGCGATAAACCAGGTGTGCCTCGCCTTCGATCTTGGCCTCAAGGCATTCGACCTCGCCCTGCATATTCCGACGGGCGACATCACAACGGAAGCAGCGCTGGACGAGCGTGGCTGCGTTGCCACCATGGCATTCGGCATGGAGGCCATCGCGGGCGGCTCCGATTTGTTGTGCCTTGGCGATCTCGGCGTCGGCAACTCCACTGTTGCGGCTGCCTTGTTCACTGCGCTTTTCGGTGGCAAGGGCGCAGATTGGGTCGGTCCCGGATCAGGCGCGGATGGGGCCATGATGGCGCGCAAGGCCGAAGCCGTCGATGCCGCCTTGGCATTTCATGGCTCTCATCTGAAGGACCCGCTGGAAGCGCTGGCGCGCGTGGGTGGGCGCGAATTTGCGGCAATTGTCGGCGCGATCCTTGCTGCCCGCACCCAGCGCATTCCAGTGCTGATTGACGGTTTTGCCGCCACCGCCGCCGCCGCCGTGCTTTACAAGGCCAATCCCGCATCACTTGATCATTGCCTGCTTGCCAGCCTGTCAGCGGAACCGGCGCATCGGCGTGCTGCCGAACTGCTGGGCATGAAGCCTCTGCTGGATCTCGGTGTCAGTCACGGCGAGGGGGTAGGGGCTGCCCTTGCAGCCGGATTGGTGAAGGCAGCAGCACAGACGGCTTCCGGCATGGCGTTGGCCTTGAAGTAGCAAGGTACACTTTTTCATCGCCACGCCCGGTATTTGTAGGGACGTTTGCATCGCCAGCGCGCTGGCAACCAGAATACTTGGGCAAAGTCACGGAATGGATTCCGGACAGCCTCGCCATCGCTTTGCTCGGCTCGCTTCCGGGATGACGAGGTGTTTTCCGCTTCGTCATCCTCGGGCAAGCCTGAGCGGAGCGAAAGGCGCGACCCGGGGATCCATGCCGTGAGGATTGAGGATGTAGGGCAGCTCAGAATGGGGAGCCTTCTTTTGCGCCCGTTACGCGCTGCCGCGATGTCACGGCATGGATCCTAGGGTCTCCGCAACGGCCTTCGGCCTGCTCCGCCCTAGGATGACGAAGAGATGGGTATGTCTATTCATCGCCACGCCCGCTTTCGCGTCTGGCCATTTTCAAAGAACTGACCTCTGATGAGAGGTCGGGAGGACGGGCGGCCGTTCGGACGCTCGTTTAGTAAGTTAGTGCGGCCTTGCGGCCGCCCGTCCGGTGGTCTTGCCTCACCGGGGGAGCAGCATTTTCGCGGCTCATCACCCAGCCGCACACCGTTATGCGACCAATCCGGCACCGACGCCCTTCCCTGATACCCGGTGCGCACCAGGTCTCCCGCAAGGGCGATGGGGAGATTATGGGGGAAGGGTGAGAGGGGTGGATAAGGGAGGTGAAAGATTTTTCGGAATTTTATTGAGAACAAGGGGTTGGGGTAAGGACGGCCCGGGTTTGGTCCACGCTCGGCTAGCTCAGCGCTGCCCCTCACCCTTACCCTCTCCCCGTGAGAAACGGGGAGAGGGGGATGCCAGCGTTTGCGCCAGAAACGGCAGGTTTCCGCCGCCTTCGCGCTGCCGTGATGTCACGGAATGGATCCCGGATATTCCTTTCTCGCTTCGCTCGAAAGAGAATTCCGGGATGACGAAGCGGAGAGATTGCGCCCAACTTCAGGTGACGAAGCGGAGAGGGGTAGCTTCCGGTGTATAGGCGGGCAGATCACCGCCGCCTTGCGTTGACCACTTCCTTGGTTGGCAGTGCGGGCAGTTCTTCCATCACGCGCGTGGGCGGGAAGATGACGATTGCCTCGGTTCCTTCACGCAGCTTGGAATGGAGCTGGAAATCGCCGCCATGCATGGCAATCAGGCCCTGAACGATGGGCAGGCCAAGCCCCGTTCCCTGTTCGGCGCTCTTGATGGCGATCGAGCCCTGTCCGAAGGCAGACAGCACGACGGGAATCTCGTCCGCTGGGATACCCGGTCCGTTGTCCTTGACGGAAACATACTGGCCGCCGCCGGCGGTCCAGCCGACACGCACCCGCACTTCGCCTTCCGATGGCGTGAACTTGATGGCGTTGGACAGAAGGTTGAGCAGGATCTGCCGCACGGCGCGCTCGTCCGCAAACAGGCGCGGCAGCGTCGGCTCGAATTCCTGGATGATCTTGATGTCCTTGTTGCGAGCCCTCAGCTCCATCATGTGGCAACTGTCTTCGGCCAGTGCCAGAAGTGTCACCGGCTCTTCGTTGAGCTGGTAGCGGCCGGCCTCGATGCGCGACAGGTCGAGGATTTCATTGATGAGGTTGAGCAGGTGCTGGCCCGACTCGTGGACATCGCCTGCATAGTCCCGATAGGTCGGATTGCCCATCGGCCCCAGCACTTCGTTGGCCATCACTTCGGAAAACCCGAGTATCGCGTTGAGCGGCGTGCGCAACTCATGGCTCATCGAGGCAAGGAACCGCGATTTCGCCAGGTTCGCTTCCTCGGCGCGCCGGCGCGCCTCGTCGGACATCGCGTTGGCCGTCTCGAGTTCGGCGATCAGCGAATCCTTTTCGGAGCGGAACGACATCAGCATGACCGACGAGCGGTTGAGGTGATGTGCCACGTAGGAGAAGAAGGGCAGGGCCACCGCAAGCAGGCCCAGCATGACCATTTCGATCGGCATCATCGGTTTGGTGATGACATAGGCGTAGACGAGCAGCGGGACCGCGAAGGTCGCGACCAGCGCGCCGCTTAGCGAAGAGGTCATGATTGCGGTCGCCGCCATGGCCAACAACAGCACAACCGCCTTGATGACCGGGAACTGGTCGATGCCGCAGGCGCCGCAACTAAGCGACGCGAAATAGGCCCAGCCGAGGCCGCTGATGAAGTGTGCGCCGAGGAAAGAGCGTTGCGTCAAAGTGGGTCTGATGTCGGATGCTTCGGTCTTGTCCGTGCGCCTGGCAACCAGAGCGAGGCCGGCGTGGAAAAGCACGGTAAGCCCGGCCCAGACCAGCATCTGGCTGCCCATGCCGGCCAGCATCCCAGCCGCGGCGATTGCCGCGACAAGGAGCGGAATGACCGCTACGCTGCCAATCATGGCGTGGGCATGCAGCTTCAGCATCTCGCGGTCGAAATCGGGACTGCCGGATTGCTGCGCAAGACGGTCGCGCGTCTTGCGGACGGCACGCGCCACATCGCTGTTGCGATGTGGTCTGCGCCGATCCACAATGAACTTGTCCGCCGAATTTGAGCGTTGCAAGGGCATTAAAACTTCAGCTTATGCGGGTAGCCTATCCAATTGCTAACGCTACGATCGAATGCTTAAGAACTTGTTTGCCATATGAGGGGTCAGTGGTCGCAAAGGCCCCGGCGCCGCTATTTTCAGCAGCAAAAGCGCAGTTTGCCGCGCCGCCTGCTCGACTATGCTGTGACGGTCGCGCTGCTTGGCGCCCTGATAGTTCTCACCGCACGGTTGAACGAGATGGACACGCGCACCGCCGGGGGCAGGGCGGTGATCGTAGACGGCGATTCCATCGAACTTGGCGAACAGCGCATCCGCCTGCGCGGCATCGACGCGCCGGAATATCGCCAGACCTGCAGCAGGAACGGCTCGGAGTATCCGTGTGGACGCGCCGCGCGCGAGGCCTTGGTGCAACTGATTGCCGGCCGGGCGGTGACGTGCAGCGGCTGGCGCAACGACCGCTACGGCCGCTTGCTGGCCGACTGCAAGGCGGGTGAGGTCGATCTCAACAGCGCACAGGTCGCTGCCGGATGGGCCGTCGCCTATGGCGATTTCGAGGGCGAGGAAGCACGCGCCCGCGCCGCCAAGACAGGTATCTGGGCCGGAACATTTGACTGGCCGCAGATTTGGCGTGCTGCGCGCAACGGACGCGCCGAGCCGAAACATGATCTACTGGCTGCGATTTGGGATTGGCTGGAGCGGCTCTGGCAGTAGAGCCGCTCCAGCTCATTTTTTCAGCCGCATTTCCGGACGCAAAACCGCTGCGCACTCTTGCTGGAAGTGCTCCATGAGGCTTATTTAACAGCATGTGCGAGCGGCATATAGTCCGCGGTGACATGCATTCCCGGGGAGAGATGAATGAAACTTTTCGACGGCGGGCGGGCACCCAACCCGCGCCGCGTGCGCGTGTTTCTGGCGGAAAAGGGCATCAGCGTGCCGCTGGTGCCGGTGGACATGGGTGCCATGGAGCATCGCGGCGAAGCGGTGCGAGCGCGCAACCCCTTGCAGCGCCTGCCGGTGCTTGAGCTCGACGACGGCACGATCCTGACCGAATCCGTCGCCATCTGCCGCTATTTCGAGGAGCTGCATCCCGAGCCGGCCCTGTTCGGGCAAGGCGCGCTCGGCAAGGCACGGGTGGAGATGTGGCAGCGGCGCATGGAGCTGAATTTCATGGCAAGCGTGGCGCACGCTTTTCGCCACGTGCATCCGGCGATGAAGGAGTGGGAAGTGCCGCAGATCCCGCAATGGGGCGAAGCGAACAAGCCGAAGGCTGTCGAGTTCCTGCGCTTTCTCGACACGGAACTGGCAGAGCGCGAGTTCGTTGCGGGGGATGCCTATTCGATTGCGGACATCACCGGCTTGATCGCCGTCGATTTCATGAAGCCGGCGCGCATCAAGGTGCCGGAAGACTGCGCCAACGTGCTGCGCTGGTACCAGGCTGTGTCCAGCCGGCCGAGCGCTGCCGCATGACGCGAGCCGAAATGCGCCATCTCAGTCATGGGTCCTGAACTTGCGCGCCTGACGGCGGAGGTCCGGGCCTGCCGCATCTGTGTCGAGCAGCCGGTGGGAAGACCGCTGCCGCACGAACCGCGCCCGGTGGTCGTGCCGTCGTCCACGGCGCGCATCCTGATCGCCAGCCAGGCGCCGGGCACCAAGGTGCATTTGAGCGGGGTGCCGTTCACCGACGCTTCGGGCGACCGGCTGCGCAGTTGGCTGGGTGTAACCAGCGACGAATTCTACGACGCGGAAAAATTTGCCATCGTGCCGATGGGGTTCTGCTTTCCGGGGCAGGACGCCAAGGGCGGCGACCTGCCGCCGCGCCGCGAATGCGCGCCGGCCTGGCGCGAAAAGCTGATGGCGTTGATGCCGCAGATCGACCTCGTGCTGACCATCGGCATCTATGCGCAGTCATGGCACATGGGCTCCATCCGCCAGCCATCGCTGACCGAGACGGTTATGAACTGGCGCGCCATCTGGCAGGCGCCGACGGCAACCAAGGTGCTGCCGCTGCCGCACCCCTCGTGGCGCAATACGGGCTGGCTGAAGCGCAATCCGTGGTTCGAAATGGAATTGCTGCCTTTTCTAAGAACAGAAATCCGCAGTCGGATCGGGTGATATTGCAGCAAGTTATCACCCGTATATGCCGCTTTTTGCGGAATTTTTTTCTTGTGAGGCGGCCTGATCCAGAGGATTATAGATCATCTTTCCTCAGGAGATCCTATGGACCGCCTCGACCGAAAAATTCTCCGCCTTTTGCAAGAAGATGCGACGCTGGCGGTTGCAGACGTCGCCAAGAAGGTTGGTCTTTCGACCACGCCCTGCTGGCGGCGCATCCAGAAGCTGGAGGAAGAGGGCGTCATCAAGCGGCGCGTGGCGCTGCTCAACCCCGAGAAGATCAACGTCCGCGTCAACGTGTTCGTGTCGATCCGCACCAATTCGCACAGCCATGAATGGCTGCGGCGCTTCTCGGAAGTGATCCAGGAATTTCCCGAGGTTGTGGAATTCTATCGCATGAGCGGCGATGTCGACTACCTGCTGCGGGTCGTCGTGCCGGACATCGCGGCCTACGACGCCTTCTACAAGCGGCTGATCTCGAAGATCGAGATCCGCGACGTGTCATCGACTTTCGCGATGGAGCAGATCAAGTATACGTCCGAGCTGCCGCTGGACTATATGGTTCTGGACAAGGAATCCGGAGCGAGCGCGGCCTGAGGCCGCGCGATGTCCTGCTAGTTCTTGGCGATCGAGCCGACTGAAACGGCATCCACGCGCTTGAGGTTCATGCCGATGACGGGAACGATCTGCTTGTCGACGCGCACCGAAACGGTGACGACCATCGAGTTGTCGTCGGGGATGCGGGCCTGCATCAGGCCGTTCAGCTGGTTGCGGTTGATGTTGAAGACGACCTTGCGGGCATCGACGACGCTGCCGGAGATGATGTCCAGGCCGGCTCCAGAGGAACCGCCCATGAAGGTGCCCTTGTAGCCGTTGCGGCCTTTGTTCTCGACAGTGGCCGACATCTGCTGGGTGAAGACGCCGACGCGGCAGGCGCCGTCAAGCGTCATCCCGACTTTCTCGGCGGGAGACGAGCCGGTGAAATTGCAGGTGAACTTCGTGCCCTTGTATTTGCCGGCGATGATTTCGCCCGGGCCGACCCACTTGCCTTCGACGGACTGGAAGAAGTCCTTGTCGCGTCCCCCGGCGGACGCCGGCGTAGTCAAGGTCGTGCTCGCCGTTGCAGCCATTGCCAAAGGCAGAACGAAAGACGCGATCACACTTTTCATCGATGGCACCCGGCAACGGAAGACTGAGGAAGAACTCCGTCGAACCATGAACAAGATTGGTTAATGCTTTGTCACTGGAGGGGCGTGGGTGTTGATTTTGCGTTCGGAACCGGCCTGCGTTTTCCGGTAATCCGGCGGTTGGCGGGGTTGCCTGCCAGCGCCGCCGCTTGGATGTCGCGTCGGGAGCAGCAAAGGTCGACTTGAACGATGTGACCGAATCGAAAAGAGCAGAAAAAGCAGCTAGAGAGGCTATATGTACGTGCCTGACGTGCGCCTGCTTTGGGTTTGGGAGATATAGGTACCTTGTTCCTTTCGGTTTTCGATCTGTTCAAGATTGGCATCGGACCATCGAGTTCCCATACGATGGGGCCGATGACGGCTGCTGCGCGCTTTTTGGCAGAAGTCATCTCCGACGACTGGCCGCGCCCGACCGGCGCGCAGGTGGACCGCCTGGGCGCAAGCCTGCATGGGTCGCTGGCCTACACCGGCCTCGGTCATGGCAGCGACAGGGCGGTGATTCTCGGATTGACCGGCCTTGTCCCGACCACCGTCGATCCCGACCGGGTTGAAGGGATCATTGCGGAAATCACTGCGAAGAAGCGCATTTCGCCGCCCGGACATCCTGCCTACCGCTTCGACCCGGCAACCGATCTCGTCCTCGACAAGAAGACACCGTTGACGGGACACGCCAACGGGATGGCGTTCTATGCCTACGATGCCGGCGGACGGCTGCTCCTCAAGCGCATCTACTACTCGATCGGCGGCGGTTTCGTCGTGTCGGAGGAGGAATTGCAGCTCATGAAGGCGCGCGGCTCGGCGACCACGGAAGCCAAGAAGGTGCCGCATCCATTCAAGAATGCAGCCGAGATGCTGGCAATGGCGGCCAAGAGCGGTCTGAGCATCGCCGAGATGAAGCGGGCCAACGAAGAAACCCAGATGGGCCGCGAAAAGCTGGATGAGGGCCTTGATGGCATCTGGGGCGCGATGAGCGGGTGCATCGACCGTGGCCTGTCGCAGGACGGCATCATGCCTGGAGGCCTGAAAGTGCGCCGCCGGGCTCGACAATTGCATGACAAGCTCCAGGAACAATGGAGCCAGAACCGGCCCAATCCGTTGCTCGCCAACGATTGGCTGTCGATCTATGCGATGGCGGTGAACGAGGAGAACGCCGCCGGTGGCCGTGTTGTCACGGCGCCGACCAACGGCGCGGCCGGCACGCTGCCTGCCGTATTGCGTTACTGGATGCATTTTCATCCCGAGGCCGATCAGCAAAGCATCCGCGACTTCCTGCTCACGGCAGCAGCGGTGGGTGGCATCATCAAGAGCAACGCTTCGATTTCCGGTGCCGAGGTCGGCTGTCAGGGCGAGGTGGGCTCTGCGTCCGCGATGGCCGCTGCCGGGCTTTGTGCCGTCATGGGCGGTACGCCGGAGCAGGTCGAAAATGCCGCTGAAATTGCCTTGGAGCATCATCTCGGCATGACGTGCGATCCAGTTGGCGGACTGGTGCAGGTGCCGTGCATCGAGCGCAACGCGCTGGGTGCGGTCAAGGCGGTGACGGCTGCTTCATTGGCGATCAAGGGCGATGGCAAACATTTCGTGCCCCTCGATGCGGCGATTGAAACGATGCGCCAGACGGGTCTCGACATGAGCGAGCGCTACAAGGAAACCAGCCTTGGCGGCCTTGCCGTCAATGTCGTGGAGTGCTGATTCTGCTTGTGCATAGAGGTCCTGGCACACCGCCACAACATTGAATGACGACCGCGCCGGGTCTAGGTTTCGGCCATGGCATTGAACATCCTGAAATTATGTGTCGGTTGCGATAGCGTCGAAGACCTCGAAGAATGGGTCGAATCCTGCCTTGCAGAGCGTCGCCGCAACAATCAGCCGGTAGAACATTGGCACACCACACGCATGGTGCCGACGCGCGGTTTGGAAATCACCGACGGCGGTTCGCTCTACTGGGTCATCAAGGGAAATGTGCAATGCCGGCAACTGATCACCGAGATCAGGCCATTTACCGATGGCGAGGGCATTGGCCGCTGCCAGTTGATGCTCGATCCCGAAATCGTGCGTACCGACTGGCAACCACGCAGGGCCTTCCAAGGCTGGCGCTATCTGAAGCAGTCCGATGCACCTGCCGACCTTGGCAAGGGCAGGGGCGGTTTTGCCGAAATGCCGCCAAAGCTGCGCCAGGAATTGGCTGAACTCGGCCTTCTGTAGTTTCGCCCGAAACAGGCATAGTATCATCGTTCTGGCAGCGAACGCGCCAGTGCGCGTGATCGCGCGCGGTATTCAGGATGGTCGGAAGATATGGCTTTGCTGGCTGCAGTTGTTGCCGTGGTTTTGGTTCTGCTGGTCGCGCTCGGCGGGTTCATTCGCGCCGATCCTCAGGCATTGGCCCGCAACATCAAGCTGAGCGGACCGGCGTTTGCGGGCCTGGCGGGAACGGCCCTGCTTTTCGCAAGGCAGCCGCTTTGGGGTGGGCTGATCCTTTTCATGGCTATTGCCTGGTACAGCTTCGCGGCAAGAAAGCGCCGGGAAAAACCTGCGAACAGGGCGCTTGTGCGGACCGCGGCGCTTGAAATGGAAACCGAGCACAAGACAGGCAAGGCCGAGGGGCTTGTGCTTGCAGGCCGTCAGGAAGGAAGAACGCTCAGCTCGATGGATCTGGACGAGTTGAGGCGGCTCCATGACGAACTGGCTGCCGACAGCGAAAGCCAGAAGCTACTTGAGACGTATCTTGATGGCAGATTTCCCGTCTGGCGCGAAGACACGCAAGCGAACCGTCGTAAGCGGTTGCGTATTGCGCCACGTGCGGGCTCCATGACTAAGCAGGAGGCCTACAAGATCCTTGGTCTTGAAGCGGGCGCCGCCGCGACGGATATCCTTGAGGCGCACCGCCGCTTGATGCAGGGCCTGGGCTCCGATGTCGGTGACGGCACGTCTGTCCTGGCGGCGAGGCTTAACGAAGCCAAGAACGTCCTGCTCTCCAATCACGACTGACTCTCCTTCGATCCGAAACTAGTCCGGGAGATGGTCTACGCGTCGCCTACTGCTCGATGGCGAAGCACTCGATGCGCTTTTTCTTGAGGGCCTTGCAGGCCTTCTGGGCTGCTGTCTGGTTGTCGAAGCCGCTGAACCGCGCGCGGAAATAGGTCACGCCGCCCTTGCTGAAGGGCATGGTAAAGCCCGAAGCGTCGGCCAGAACGGCACGGGCCTGCCTGGATGTCTTGTCGAGGACAGCTTCGGCTTCCGATTTGCTGGGCGACGATGCGATCTGCACGACCCAGCCGGAAGGCAGAGAGGCGGTGTTCACCGGGTCAACGTGGGCTGGTTCCGGCTCGGCATAGGCCTGTTCAAATGGAATTGCGGCGGGCTCCGCTGCCACGACCTTGACGGGCTTTTTGGGAGTCGGCGCCTCTATCAGGGCAGGGGCGGCACTTGCGACGACAACTTCTTGCGCCTGCGGGCGGATATCCGGTGTCGGTGCGTCGTGCTTCGGCAGCATGACCTTGGCGAGAGCCTGTACCGGCGAATCGTTGTCCGCCTTGGCGATCAGGTCACCGCCGCCGCGCCGCGAAGCCTTGGGCAGATAGGCAGTGATGAGCTTGGCCATCTGGTTGTCGCGGCTGGCGCCGGAGCTGCCGCCCATGACCACTGCAACCATGCGGCGACCGTCGACCGCGACCGACGAGACGAGATTGAAGCCGGACATGCGGGTGTAGCCGGTCTTAATGCCGTCAACACCCTTGATGCGGCCAAGCAGGCGGTTGTGGCCATTGATGCGCTGACGCCCGTACATGAACGAGCGCTGCGAGAAGTAACCGTAATACTGGGGATAATGCTCCCTGAGCGCGATGCCGAGCATGGCCATGTCGCGCGCCGTGGTGAACTGGCCCGGATTAGGCAGGCCGTTCGCATTGCGGAACACGGTGCCGTTCATGCCGAGCGAACGCGCCTTGGCAGTCATCATCTGCGCGAAGTTCGATTCGCTGCCGCCCAGCAATTCAGCCAGTGCCGTAGAGGAGTCGTTGGCGGACTTGGTCACCATGGACAGGATTGCGGTCTCGACGGAAACGGAACTGCCCTTGCGCACGCCAAGCTTGGTCGGCGGCTCGGCGGCGGCGTTGGCCGAAAACCGAACCTGGGTCGACTTGGTGATCTTGCCCTTCGCCAGCGCCTCGAAGGTCAGATAAAGCGTCATCATCTTCGTCAGCGAGGCAGGATAGCGGCGGGCATTGGCGTTCGACGCGTAGAGCGTCTTGCCCGTGTTGGCATCGATGACGATGGCCGCGTCGCGCGCAGCCTGCGAAGCGCTGGCCGCCGCCAGCACGAAGGAGACGGCCATGGTGACCGTCGCCAAGGTTCGAAATGACCATGCGGATTTGGAAACGATGCCTGACAACGCCTGACGCACTGCTTTTTCCTTTGGATTTTTGTTGCGGTCGAGGCGGCAAAGGTCCGGCCTCATTTTTTGCCAAACTACGGGGGCACCGTTACCAATCCGTTTATGGTAACCGGCGCGTTCACCATTTTTATCGGCATTGAAACGATGTTTATTCGAGTTTTACGGGTAGGCGGCAGTGCGGATGGCGGTCGGGATCGTTGACTTTTTGTGCGTCGCACAATACATATTTGGCATCGCACAATTTCTCCCATCGTCGACAGGAGCATGATCGATGTCCGAACAGACCTACGAAGATTTCAGCAAATACGGCAAGGAATTCGCGGATTCCGGCCTCAAGAGCTTCGCCTCGCTCTCCAAGGGCGCGCAGGCAATCGCAGTCGAGGCGACGGACTATACGAAGAAGAGCTTCGAGGCAGGCAGCGCCGCAGTCGAGAAGCTGCTTTCGGCAAAGTCGTTCGAGAAGGTTATCGAAATCCAGAGCGACTACGCGAAGCAGTCCTACGAATCGTTCGTGGCAGAGGTCACCAAGATCAGCGACCTTTACGCCGAGCTGGCCAAGGACGCCTACAAGCCGTTCGAATCGGTCGTCGCCAAGGCGAAGTAATCCTTCGCACAAAATGTTGATGCCGGCTTTTTGCCGGCAACGGAACCCGGCTGCGTCCGCGCAGCCGGGTTTTTCATGCTTTGTGGAGTCAAGCTGTTAGGGATTTTGCGACTTCAGGCAACATTGGCCGCATGGCCGTATTGTCAGCTAGGCAGAAGGGCTTAAAATCTGATGCGGAACACCTACATGTCGTTTCGCATGGGGGCTGGACGAGAGGCAGGGTTAAGTGACTAGCAGTCTGGTTGCCACGACTAAGGTAGCGCGAATGCAAAATGGCAGCGACGGCAATGGGGCCGGTCGCGGAACGGCAGTCATCACGCGCACCAAAACCAAGACGAAGAAGCCCAGCCTTTATCGCGTCCTTATCCTGAACGACGATTACACCCCCATGGAATTCGTCGTTCACGTGCTGGAACGGTTTTTCCAGAAGGACCGCGAAGCGGCCACACGCATCATGCTCCATGTTCACAATCACGGAGTGGGAGAGTGTGGGGTCTATACTTTCGAGGTGGCCGAGACCAAAGTGTCTCAGGTCATGGATTTCGCCCGACAGAATCAGCATCCGCTGCAATGCGTGATGGAGAAGAAGTGAGGTAATATGCCGGCTTTCTCCCAAGGCTTGGAAAAGGCACTTCACCAGGCACTGACGCTCGCCAACGAGCGCCACCATGAATATGCAACTCTTGAACACCTGCTTCTGGCGCTCATCGACGACGCCGAGGCGGCAGCCGTTATGCGCGCCTGCAACGTCGATCTCGATGACCTGAAGCAGACTGTGCTGACTTATATCGATACCGAACTGGACAATCTGGTCACCGGCTACGATGAGGATTCGAAGCCGACGGCAGGCTTCCAGCGCGTTATCCAGCGCGCGGTGATCCACGTCCAGTCGTCCGGGCGCGAGGAGGTATCGGGCGCAAACGTCCTGGTGGCGATCTTCGCCGAGCGCGAAAGCCACGCCGCCTATTTCCTGCAGGAACAGCAGATGACGCGCTACGACGCGGTCAACTACATCTCGCATGGCATCGCCAAGCGCCCCGGTTCGTCCGAAAGCCGGCCGCCGCGGGGCGCCGAGGACGAGCAGTCCGGCGTGAACGGCGACCAGCAGGAAGATGGCGGCAAGAAGAAGCAGCAGGACGCGCTGACCGCCTATTGCGTCAATCTCAACACCAAGGCCCGCGCCGGCAAGATCGATCCGCTGATCGGGCGCGCCTCCGAGATCAACCGCACCATCCAGGTTCTGTGCCGCCGCTCCAAGAACAACCCGCTTTACGTGGGCGATCCGGGCGTCGGCAAGACGGCGATTGCCGAGGGCCTGGCCAAGCGCATTGTCGAAGGCGATGTGCCGGAAGTGCTGGCGGATGCCACGATCTTCGCACTCGACATGGGCACGCTGCTTGCAGGCACCCGCTACCGCGGCGATTTTGAAGAACGCTTGAAGCAGGTCGTCAAGGAACTCGAGGAGTATCCGGGCGCGGTGCTGTTCATCGACGAGATTCATACGGTGATTGGCGCCGGCGCGACCTCCGGCGGCGCGATGGATGCCTCGAACCTGCTCAAGCCGGCGCTGTCGTCTGGTGCGATTCGTTGCATTGGTTCAACGACTTACAAGGAGTTCCGGCAGTTCTTCGAAAAGGACAGGGCGCTTGTGCGCCGCTTCCAGAAGATCGACGTCAACGAGCCGACCGTCGAGGATGCCATCGAGATCATGAAGGGCCTGAAGCCCTATTTCGAGGACTTCCACAAGGTCAAGTACACCGCCGAGGCGATCAAGGCTTCGGTCGAGCTTTCGGCGCGTTACATCAACGACCGCAAGCTGCCGGACAAGGCGATCGACGTGATCGACGAGACGGGCGCTTCGCAGATGCTGGTGCCGGAAGGCAAGCGCAAGAAGACCATCGGCATCAAGGAGATCGAGGCGACCATCGCCACGATGGCCCGCATTCCGCCGAAGACGGTTTCGGCCGACGACGAGAAGGTTCTGGCCGGTCTGGAGACTGAGCTTAAGCGGGTTGTGTACGGCCAGGATACGGCCATCACGGCGCTGACGTCGGCGATCAAGCTGGCGCGAGCGGGCTTGCGTGAACCGGAAAAGCCGATCGGCTCCTACCTGTTCTCCGGCCCGACGGGCGTCGGCAAGACCGAGGTTGCGCGGCAGCTGGCGGCGTCGCTCGGTGTCGAACTGATCCGCTTCGACATGTCGGAATACATGGAACGCCACACCGTCTCGCGGCTGATCGGCGCACCTCCCGGCTATGTCGGCTTCGACCAGGGCGGCCTTTTGACCGACGGCGTCGACCAGCATCCGCATTGCGTGCTGCTGCTCGACGAGGTGGAGAAGGCGCATCCGGACCTGTTCAACATCCTGTTGCAGGTCATGGATCACGGCAAGCTGACGGATCACAACGGCAAGCAGATCGATTTCCGCAACGTGATCCTGATCATGACCACCAATGCCGGTGCATCCGATGCCCAGCGTGCGGCGATCGGCTTCGGTTCGACCAAGCGCGAAGGCGACGACGTCGAGGCGATCAACCGCCTGTTCACGCCGGAGTTCCGCAACCGTCTCGATGCGATCATCCCGTTCGGCTCGCTGCCGGTGCCGGTCATCCATCAGGTGGTGCAGAAGTTCGTCATGCAGCTCGAGGCGCAGTTGTCCGAGCGCGGCGTCACCTTCGACCTCGCGCCGGAAGCCATCGCCTGGCTGGCCGACAAGGGCTACGACGAGCGCATGGGCGCGCGTCCGCTGGGCCGCGTCATCCAGGAGTACATCAAGAAGCCGCTCGCCGAAGAGGTTCTGTTCGGCAAGTTGAAGAAGGGCGGCATCGTCAAGGTGACGGTCGAGAAGAAGGACACCGGCGAAACCGGCCTCAAGCTGGAATCGGTTGCCGACGAGGCCAAGATCAAGCCGAAGAAGGAACCGGAAGAAACGGCGAAGCCACGCAAGGCGCCGGCGAAAAAGGCGGCTGCCAAGAAGGCAGCGGCACAAAAGCCGACACCGAAGGCCAAGGACGGCGGCAAGCGCAGCCTCGTGCCGCAATTGCCGCGCAAAAGCTGACAACCGCGCCAGGTAACGAAAAAGCCCCGGAAACGGGGCTTTTTCTTTGGCTATTCGCAGGGCTTCTCGAATGCTTGCGTGGCGGGAAGCCCGGTCGTCGCGTCAGCGAACTGGCGCTCGCTGACGTCAATATGCGCCAAACTTATCGCTGCAGCGCAGCGCGAAGCTTCTCGGCATTCGCCACCAAAACCTCCGGCTTTTCCATCTCACCGGTATGAGGCTTCAACGGCACACCCTCGAAGCAGGGAATGATGTGTACATGGAGGTGGTAGACCGATTGGCCGGCAGCTGCCTCGTTGAACTGCGAGACCAGCACGCCATCGGCATCGAAAGCCTCTTTCGCAGCGCTTGCGACTTTCTGGACGGTGGCAAACAACGAGGCAAACACGGCCGGATCGGCGTCGAGAAGGTTGCGCGAAGGAGCCTTCGGCAACACCAGCGTATGGCCGGTCGCCTGCGGCATCACATCCATGAAAGCCACGGTGTCGTTGTCTTCGTAGACGCGGTGTGAGGGCAGTTCGCCGCGCAGGATCCTGGCGAAGATGTTGTTGTTGTCATAGGCCATTGTTTGTCTCTCACCGTGTCTTTGGGTAGGCATAATCGTCTTGCGCAAGCGCGCGAATCAAGGGGTCAGCCGTGATACTCTGGAACTATATCTACCTGCTGGTTGCGATCATGTTCGAGGTTGTCGCGACAACCGCCTTGAAGGAGACGCAGGGCTTTACCCGGCTGGTGCCGTCGCTTGTCGCGGTCGCCGGCTATGCGTTTGCGTTTTATTTCCTGTCGCTGCCGTTGCGCACCATGCCGGTCGGCGTCGTCTATGCCGTATGGTGCGGCGCGGGCATCATCCTGATCACCGCCATCGGCTGGCTGTGGTTTCGCCAGGCGCTCGATGCGCCGGCGTTGATCGGCATGGGCCTGATCATGGCAGGCGTCATGGTCATCAATCTGTTTTCGAAGACGCTCGTTCATTGAGCGGCAATTCGCCCTTGCGAAAGGGCGTGTGGTCTTCGAGGTAGTCGCTGGTCATGGCCACTTCGCGCCGCTCGCGCTCGAGATAGTCGGCGATTGCGCGCCTGAGACCCGGATGAGCGATGTAGTGGGCCGAATGCGTCGTTACAGGCCGGTAGCCCCGCGCCAGCTTGTGTTCGCCTTGCGCTCCGGCCTCGACGACTTTCAGCTTTCGCTCAATCGCAAAATCGATGGCCTGATGGTAGCAGACCTCGAAATGCAGGAAGGGGTGGTCTTCGATGCAGCCCCAGTTGCGTCCGTAAAGCGTGTCCGAGCCGATGAAGTTGATTGCGCCTGCAATGTAGCGCCCATTGCGCTTGGCCATGACGAGCAGGATGTCGTCGGCCATACGCTCGCCAACCAGGGAAAAGAAGGTGCGGTTGAGATAGGGACGCCCCCATTTGCGGCCGCCCGTATCCATGTAGAATGCGTAGAAGTCATCCCAGGCCCGCTCGGTGATGTCTTTTCCGGTCAGCCACTCGATTGAAATGTCAGAGGAAAGCGCCTCGCGCCGCTCCTTCTTCAGCGCCTTGCGCTTGCGCGAGGCAAGCGTGCCGAGAAAGTCGTCGTAGGACGAAAAGCCTTCGTTGAAGAAATGGAATTGCTGGTCGGTGCGGTGGAGGAAGCCGGCAGCGCGCAGCACCTCGAGGTCGTCCTGTTGCAGGAAGGTGAGATGAGCTGACGACACGCCGTATTTTTCGGTTACCGCCTTGAGGGCTGCTGCCAGTCCCGCCTTGATGGCATCGTTGTTTTCCCTGGCTTCGACCAGCAGGCGAGGGCCGGTCACGGGCGTAAACGGGACTGAGCATTGCAACTTCGGATAATATTGCCCGCCAGCGCGCTCGAAAGCGTCGGCCCAACCGTGATCGAAGACGTATTCACCCTGGCTGTGCGATTTCAAATAGCAAGGAACGGCACCTAAAAGCGCGCCGTCCGTAGTCTCGAGCCGCAGGTGATTTCCTTGCCATCCATTGCGCGGCGTAGCACAGCCGGACTCCTCAAGCGAACTCAAGAAAGCGAATGAAAGGAACGGGTTATAGCCGTTTTCCGACTCTCTGGTCGTGCCGTGAAGCCTACTCCACTCCTCGGCTGTGAACGCACCAATGCTCGTGGCGACGCGCACGGCATAGTCTGCCGCGCCCGTTTCCACTTCGTTGTCGCCTTGATCCATGGCCATTTACTTATGACATGCCCGCACTGGCGCAAGGGGCCTGGCGCAAGGCCGGTTCAGGCCACGGCGCTGCTCGGCTCGAAACCCTCGAAAGTCATCTGGTCGGCATATTTGAAGGTCAAATCCACTGCCGGCTGATCACGCACCGTCCAAGTGATCACGGGCATTCCGAGCTTCTTGCGCACGAAGCTGACGAAGCGGTTCGGCAGGTCTCCTGCGGCATAGGACGTGAAAGCGATGTCGTGCGCCAGCATGGTGAAGTGAGCTTCAATTTCGTGGTCGCGCGTACCGTATGCGGTGAGTCCTCCGGGGACGCCGGGCGCGTCTTTTGAAAAGTCGCGGATCAGCCAATGATCGAACGACATGATCGCGGCCTTGCCGTCATAGTTCTTCAAATGACGGCCGACAGCCGCGACGAGACCTTCGTCGCGGCCGGGCGTACCTTTAACCTCGATGACCAGCGGCACCCGGCCATCGACCAGCTTGAGCAATTCCCTGAGCGTCGGCGGATGGTCCTGGGTTCCGCCGACCCTGAGCGCAGCAATCTCCGCTGACGTGCGCTGCCAAACAAAACCGTCTTGCCCGGTCAGCCTTTTCAGGTCGCCATCGTGGATGACGACCGGAACGCCGTCTGCTGACAGGTGCACGTCGCACTCGATCGCGTAGCCGCGATCAGCTGCCGCCGCGAATGCTGACAGCGTGTTTTCCCAACGCGTTGCGTTGAGGTCATGAAAACCGCGATGCGCGATCGGCCTCGCGGTCAGCCAGGAGAGATTGCTCATAGTCGGGATGCTCAATCGACTTCGAGGATGGATTCGATTTCGACTGCAGCGTTGAGCGGCAGCGCGGCCATGCCGACGGCCACCCGCGCATGCTTGCCGCGTTCACCGAGGACTTCGGCGAAGAAATCGGATGCGCCATTGCCGACCAGATGCTGTTCGGTGAAGTCGGGCGAAGACGCCACATAGATATTGATCTTCACCAACCGCCGAATCTTCTCCAGATCGCCGAGCGCAGCTTTTGCCTGGGCGAGGATGTTGATCGCGCAAAGCCTTGCGGCCTCTTTCCCGGCGGCGACATCGAGATCGCGTCCGAGCAGGCCGGTCACCGCGAGCTTGCCATCCTTCATCGGCAACTGCCCGGACGGAAACAACAGATTGCCGCTCCTCACGAATGGAACATAGTTGGCAGCAGGTGCGGCTGCCGCAGGCAGTGTAACGCCCATATCGCTAAGCCGCTTTTCGATTGTTTCGCCCATGGTAATTCCTTATTGCTTGATATCGCTGTGAGGGACGGGCTGAAATTGCTATTTTTGCCTCGCTTCCGCCACGACTTTTTTTAAGCTGGACCACTCTTACATACGGCCTGCCTCAGCGGCCACGATCGGAGCTTCTATATGCGCGCAACGCGCCTTGCATACACTGCCGTGCTGCTGCCGATCATCTTGTCCACCGCGCCCGCAATAGCGGTGCCGGTGCTGCAACCGCATCGCGCGGTCTACGATCTGTCGCTCGAGAAGGCTTCCGACCGCTCCGGCATCACCGGGATTTCCGGCCGCATGGTCTATGAGTTCAACGGCTCGCCCTGCGACGGCTACACGGTAAAGTTCCGCTTCGTGACCCAGATCGCGGCCAACGACAGCACAAGGCTGACCGACCAGCAGACGACGACGTTCGAGGATGCAGAAGGCAAGACCTTCTCGTTTGTCACCAAATCCTTCGTCGACCAGGATCTCGACAAGGAGGTCAAGGGCACCGCGCATAAGGAAGCCGGCGGACTGAAGGTTGAACTGGACAAGCCCCAGCGCAATACGGTTGAACTTTCGGCAACGCAGTTTCCCACGCAGCATCTGGTAGAATTGATCGACAAGGCCGAGAAGGGCGAAAACTTCTATGAAACCAGCCTTTTCGACGGCTCCGAAGACGCCGACAAGGTAATGACCACAACTGTGGTCGTGGGCAAGCCCGAGGTGGCAGGCAAGGACGACCCGGAGCTTCCGGCACTCGCCAAGCTTGGCGGCGACAAGTATTGGCCGGTCGACATCGCCTATTTCGACGAATCCGAAAAGGACGGCGGCGAGGAGATGCCGCAGTACCGCATTAGCTTCAAGCTGCACGAAAACGGCCTGACGCGCGACCTGATGATGGACTACGGGGATTTCTCAATGACCGGCAAGCTGGTCAACCTGTCGCTTTTCGATCCCGCGCCGCAGAAAACCTGCAACCAGTAACCCTGCCGATTGCCGATGGCGGTCTATGTCGATGCGGCGATCTGGAACTGGGCCGGCCGGCGCTGGTGCCATCTGCTGGCGGACGACACCGATGAACTGCACCGGTTCGCCGGGCAACTCGCACTCAAGCGCTCGTCTTATCAAGGACCGCCGAAGACGTCGGCACCGCACTACGATATCACGGGCTTCGAGCGCGACCGCGCCGTGAGGCTGGGCGCGATCGAGTGCAGCCGCGAGGAGATCGTCGCCATATTCCGGCGGGTGAAGGTGCCGAACGGCAAGAAGCCGCGGTAGCCGTTTCCATCTTGCGTGGGCGTGCTGCTTGCGTTTCGCGGCGCAAGCCTCTATATGCGCGCACATTCCACACACGGACTTTGGTGTCTGCCCGGGAGAAATCCGGCTGAAACCTCCGGTGGCGGTCAAGACAAGCTCCGAAATGCGCAAGCTTTTCGATCCGGCGAATCCGAAACCGTCAAGTGTCCGTGGAGGTCAACCGGAAAGGAACTAAAGAATGGCATTGCCAGAATTCAGCATGCGCCAGCTTCTTGAGGCTGGTTCACACTTCGGCCACCAGACCCACCGCTGGAACCCGAAGATGGCGCCTTACATCTACGGCGCCCGCAACAACATCCACATCATCGACCTGTCGCAGACGGTTCCGCTGCTGCATCAGGCCCTGAAGCAGGTTTCCGACACCGTTGCCCGTGGCGGCCGCGTCCTGTTCGTCGGCACCAAGCGCCAGGCTTCCGACATCGTCGCCGATGCTGCCCAGCGTTCGGCCCAGTATTATGTCAACTCCCGCTGGCTCGGCGGCATGCTGACCAACTGGAAGACGATCTCCAATTCGATCCAGCGCCTGCGCAAGCTGGACGAGCTTCTGGCCGGTGAGGCACAGGGCCTGACCAAGAAGGAACGCCTGAACCTCGACCGCGAGCGCGAGAAGCTGAACAAGGCGCTCGGCGGCATCAAGGACATGGGCTCGACCCCGGATCTGATGTTCGTCATCGACACCAACAAGGAAGCGATCGCCATTCTCGAGGCCAAGCGTCTCGGCATTCCGGTCGTTGCCATCATCGATTCGAACTGCGATCCGGACAAGATCGACTTCCCGATCCCCGGCAACGACGACGCGGCTCGCGCTATCCAGCTCTATTGCGACCTGATCGCCAAGGCTGCCCTCGACGGCATCGCCCGCCAGCAGGGTGCGCTGGGTGTCGACGTCGGCGCTTCGGCTGAAGCTCCTGTCGAGCCGGCTCTCAACGAGACGCCCGCCAGCGACGCTTCCGAGGCGTAATCTGCCAAGGCCGGTTCTGGCCTTCGCATTCCCACTATATTGACGCGCTATGCGTCTGGCATTGGCGCATCACCGTTCCCCGGTGATGCGTATGCCATTTGAACAAAGAGGCAAAAAATGAGCATTTCAGCAGCACAGGTCAAAGAGCTCCGCGACTTGACTGGCGCAGGCATGATGGATTGCAAGGCAGCCCTGGCCGAAACCAATGGCGACATGGAAGCCGCAGTCGACTGGCTGCGCAAGAAGGGCATCTCCAAGGCCGACAAGAAGGCGGGCCGCACGGCAGCCGAAGGCCTGATCGGCGTCGAGCAGGGCCTGCGCGAAGCGGCTATCGTCGAGGTGAATTCGGAGACCGATTTCGTTGCGCGCAACGCCGCTTTCCAGGAAATCGTCTCGAACATCGCCAAGGTCTCGCTTGCTTTCGGCGCGACCGAAGCCGTGGCGGCCGCCAAATATCCGGGTTCGGACAAGTCGGTTACCGACACCGTCAAGGATGCCGTCGGCACGATTGGCGAGAACCTCGGTTTCCGCCGCTCGGCCAAGCTCAAGGTTGAGCACGGCGCGGTCGCGACCTATGTCCACAATGCCGTTGCCGACAATCTCGGCAAGCTTGGCGTGCTCGTTGCGATCGAGACCACCGGCGATGCGCACAAGGCAGGCGCCTTTGCCCGCCAGGTCGCGATGCACGTTGCCGCGACGAACCCGCTGGCGCTGAACACCAACGAACTCGATCCGGCAGCGGTAGAGCGTGAGAAGTCGATCTTTGCCGACCAGGCCCGCCAGTCCGGCAAGCCGGAAAACATCATCGAAAAGATGGTCGAAGGCCGCCTGCGCAAGTTCTACGAGGAAGTGGTGCTGTTGAAGCAGGCTTTCGTGCTGAACCCCGACGTGACGGTGGAGCAGGCATTGAAGGACGCCGAAAAGGAAATCGGTGCGCCAGCCAAGGTCAGCGCCTACCTGCGCTTTGCGCTAGGCGAGGGCATCGAGAAGGAAGAGACCGATTTTGCCGCGGAAGTGGCCGCGGCTGTGAAGAACTGACGGCACTTAGCCGCTCCATCAATTCATACGAAGGGCGTCGCGTGACATCGCGACGCCCTTCGTGTATCGGGTCAGCCAATCAATTGAAGGCAGTGGACAGAGCGACCGGTTGCGGCGTCGGGACTGTCTGGCCAATTCCGAGGAACAGATGACGGCTAAGCCCCTATACCGACGTGTCTTGTTGAAAGCGTCGGGCGAAGCGCTGATGGGTGAGCAGCATTTCGGCATCGACGTTTCCGTCGTCGACCGCATCGCTTCCGATATCGCGGAAGCCCGCGCGCTTGGTGTCGAGGTCGGCGTCGTCATCGGCGGCGGCAACATATTTCGCGGCGTGGCCGTTGCCTCCAAGGGTGGCGATCGCGTGACCGGCGACCACATGGGCATGCTGGCCACGGTGATCAACTCGCTGGCCTTGCGCACGTCGCTGAACAAGATCGGCGTCGAGGCGGTCGTGCTCTCGGCAATCGCCATGCCCGAGCTTTGCGAAAGCTTTTCCCAGCGCCAGGCCACCGCCTACATGAACCAGGGCAAGGTGGTGATTTTTGCCGGCGGCACCGGAAATCCATTCTTCACCACTGATTCGGCCGCCGCTTTGCGCGCTGCCGAAATTGGCGCGGATGCCCTGTTCAAGGGCACGCAGGTCGATGGCGTCTATTCGGCAGACCCGAAGAAGGACGCGAAGGCGACCCGCTTCGAGCGCATCAGCCATGCGGAAGTGATAAATCGCGGGCTTTCCATAATGGATACCGCCGCGATTGCGCTTGCGCGCGAAAATAACATTCCGATAATCGTCTATTCCATTCATGAGAAGGGTGGATTTGGCGAGATACTGAAAGGCGGCGGTCGTTGCACGATCGTCGCGGACAACTGATCAGGGTTCACTGCCGCGACCGTATGTGCGCCTGAACGGCAGCGCGTATCGGTACTGCCCTGAACGAACCGGCCTAGGAGAAGATAATGAACGGCAATTTCGATGACCTGAAGCGGCGCATGGATGGCGCAATTGCCGCCTTCAAGCACGATCTCGCATCGCTGCGCACCGGGCGTGCATCCAGCAATCTTCTCGATGCCATCCAGGTCCAGGCCTACGGCACGGCCATGCCGGTCAACCAGGTCGCGACCATTTCCGTTCCGGAGCCGCGCATGATCTCGGTGTCCGTCTGGGACAAGTCGATGGTGAGTTCCGTCGACCGCGCCATTCGCGAGGCCAATCTCGGCTTCAACCCGATCGTCGATGGCACCAACCTGAGAATTCCTCTGCCCGAACTCAACGAGCAGCGCCGCAAGGAACTGGTCAAGATCTCCCACACCTATGCCGAAAACGCCCGCGTCGCCGCAAGGCATGTGCGCCGTGACGGCATGGACGGGCTGAAGAAGGCAGAAAAAGACGGCGAGATCGGCGAAGACGATCATCGCAAGCGTTCCGACCAGGTTCAGAAACTGACTGACGAAACCATCAGCATGATCGACAGCCTGCTCTCCGAGAAGGAAACGGAAATCATGCAGGTTTAACCTGCGGTCAGGACCTGAGCGGCTGATCTGAAAGCGGAAGCATGACAAGCCCGGCGCATGTCGCGATCATTATGGACGGTAACGGACGCTGGGCGAAGGCGCGGGGCCTGCCGCGTGTTGCCGGCCACCGCGCCGGCGTGGAGGCCTTGCGCAAAACAGTGCGCGCGGCTCCGCAACTGGGGATTTCCTACCTGACTGTCTACGCCTTCTCGTCAGAGAACTGGTCGCGGCCGAAATCGGAAGTGAGCGACCTTATGGGTTTGCTCAAGCTGTTCATTCGCCGTGACCTTGCCGAACTTCACCAGAACGGCGTGAGGGTGCGGGTGGTCGGCGACAAGGCCAGCCTGCAGACCGATATTCGTGGACTGCTGGAGGAAGCAGAGACGCTCACCGCCAACAATGATGCGCTCACGCTGGTGATCGCGTTCAACTACGGCGGCCGCGATGAGATCGTGCGGACCGCCCAGAAACTTGCGCTGGCGGCGGTTCGCGGCGAAATCAGTATTGACTCCATCTCGACGGAGAGTTTCGCCGCGTCCCTCGATACGGCTGGCATTCCCGACCCGGAACTGGTGATCCGCACCAGCGGCGAACTGCGCCTGTCGAACTTCCTGCTTTGGCAGGCTGCCTATAGTGAACTGGTTTTCCTGCCTTGCTACTGGCCTGATTTCAGCCAGGATCACCTTGCCGATGCGCTGCGCGATTTTGCCGGACGCGAGCGCCGTTTCGGCGGCCTTGCGCCGCGCGAAGCGGCCTCATGAGCGGTAAAGCCGTGAGCAACCTGCAACTCCGGATCATGTCCGCCATTGTGATGGCCGCCGTTGTGCTGGTGTTGACATGGCTCGGCGGGCTGCCGTTCAGGCTGCTCTCGGCAGTTATCGCTGGCGCGGTATTTTATGAATGGACCCGCATGTCCCGCCGTTTACCGGCAACAGGCATCGGTCTTTTGCCCGAAGCACTGATGGTCATTTTGCTTTTGGCCCTGGTTGTTGGAATACCGGCGCCGATGCTTCTGGTCGGCATTGCCTTGGCTGTGATCATCGCTGCTGCCTCTTCGGCGCAGCGCGGGGCGGGGCAATGGGATGCATCCGGTTTAGCCTATGCTGCGCTTTCCGGTTTCTCGCTTGCCTACCTGCGCGACGGCGATCAACCGGGCCTGCTCGCAATCCTGTTCCTGTTTGCAGTGGTGTGGACAACCGATATCGCAGCCTATTTCGTAGGCCGCGCCGTGGGTGGGCCGAAACTTGCGCCTTCCATTTCGCCCGGCAAGACGCAAAGCGGCGCACTTGGCGGCACGATTGGCGGTGTCGTCGCCGGTCTTGTTGTGGCTGTGGCGGCTGGAGCGGAAAACCTGACGTTCCTGACCGTGGTTGCGTTGGTGCTGTCGATTGTCTCTCAGGCCGGCGACCTGTTCGAATCCTGGGTCAAGCGCCGGCATGGCCGCAAGGATTCCAGCCAGATCATTCCTGGGCACGGAGGTGTGATGGATCGCGTCGACGGGCTTGTTGTGGCGGCATTTGCCCTGTACGTGATCGGGTGTCTGGCAGCGTCGGCCGACAATCCGGCTCATGGATTGTTTGCGGGTTGAGCGAGTTCGGGGCCAACGAAAGCCGCCACGGATTTGCCGGTTTTCAAGCCACAGTCAGGCAGCCGCCGGCTTGTCGGGTGAGTTGAGGACGGAATTTGAACGAGCTTTTACATGCGCTGTTCAGCACGCAGGGTTTTGTGATCGGCACTTTGGTGCCGTTCCTTTTCGTGCTGACCGTTGTCGTTTTCGTTCATGAAATGGGACACTACCTTGTCGGCCGCGCCTGCGGCATCGGGGTGAATGCCTTTTCAATCGGATTCGGACCGGAACTCATTGGCTTCAACGACAGGCGCGGCACCCGCTGGAAGCTTTGCGCCATTCCGCTTGGTGGTTATGTCAAGTTCGTCGGCGACATGAACGCCAGCTCGAGCCAGCCCAGTTCAGATGAGATCGCGGCTCTGAATGAAGCCCAGCGCAAGGTTGCTTTCCACACCCAGCCGGTCTGGAAACGTGCAGCCACGGTGTTTGCCGGGCCGGCGTTCAATTTCCTTTTGACGATAGCGGTTTTCGCCGTGCTGTTTTCGATACACGGGCGCTACGTCGCGGAACCGATGGTGGCATCGGTGAACCCGGACAGCCCGGCTGCAGTAGCAGGCATTCAACCGGGCGACCGTTTCGTCAGCGTCAATGGCGAGAAGGTCGATACCTTTGCCGACGTGCAGCGCCTGGTGTCCGGCAGGGCAGGCGACCCGTTGACATTTGTCATGTTGCGCAACGGCGCCGAGGTCAGCCTGGTGGCAACGCCCCAGCCGATGGAGCAGGAAGATGCGCTCGGCAACAAGATCAAGGTTGCGGTCATCGGCGTCGTTAACAACCAGGAACTGGGCCAGCCGAGGCTTATTACCTACAGTCCGATAGGCGCAATCGGGGCGGCGGTCGAGGAGACCGGACATATCGTCGAGCGCACCGGGCAATTTCTCACGCGATTCGCGGTCGGGCGCGAAGACAAGTGCCAGTTGGGCGGCCCGGTAAAGATTGCCGGCATGTCCGCCCAAGCCGCCAGGTTGGGTTTTGACTGGTTGGTTCAATTGGTCGCGTTGCTGTCCGTCGGCATTGGTATTTTAAATCTGCTGCCGATTCCGCCGCTCGATGGCGGGCATCTGATGTTTTATGCCATTGAAGCGGTCATCAGGCGTCCCGTTTCGGAACGGATGATGGAGGCGGTCTACCGTACGGGCATGCTGCTGGTTCTTGCCTTCATGGCCTTCGTATTTTGGAACGACCTCTTTGGGTGCTGAAATCATGAACAAATTCCAACTCTTCGTCGCCCGCATTGAGACGTCGTTTACCATGGCTGGGGATATGCGTGACGCGAAAGCAACGCCGGAAGGCGAAGTAAACACTAATTAACCAGAAGCCTTGCGTGTAGGGAAAATCCGGTTAATACGGTATGGGAATTTACCGCACGTCCGGTTTTCTCGCCGTGGGGACTACGAGAAAAGGTTATATAGCCCGATGAAGGCAGTATCCAAGTTTCTGAGCGCCGCGTCCGCGGCAGCTTTGTCTGCGGCGCTCGTTGTGCCCGGTGCTATCGTTGTGGAAATGGCCTCCATTTCCGCTGCCGAGGCCGCTGTTGTCAGCCGAGTTGAAGTGCGTGGAAATTCGCGCATCGATGCCGACACGATCCGCAACAATATCTCGATCAAGCCCGGTAAGGCGTTTTCCAGCGCCGACATCGACGAGGCCGTGAAGGCTTTGTTCGGCATGGGCCTGTTCTCCGATGTTCAGATCACACAGTCCGGCTCTGCGCTGGTTGTGACGGTTTCCGAGTATCAGGTCGTCAACCAGGTGCTGTTCCAGGGCAACAAGAAGCTCAAGGATGCAGCCCTTGCCAACGCCGTGCAGTTGAAGCCGCGCAGCTCCTATTCGCAGGCCGCGGTTGATGCCGACATCGAGTCCATCAAGGCGGCTTATGGCAATATCGGCCGCGATGACGCGACGGTGACCAGCCAGATCATGGATCTTGGTGACAACCGCGTGAACGTCGTTTTCAACATCAATGAAGGCGGCCGCACCAAGATCGCTGCCATCAACTTTGTCGGCAACAGCGCCTACAGCAGTCGTCGGCTTTCCGACGTCATCAACACCAAGCGCTCCAATTTCCTGTCGTTCGTGATGCGCGACGACGTGTTCAGCGAAGACAAACTCAAGGCTGACGAGGAACTGCTGCGCCGCTTCTATTACAATCACGGCTATGCAGATTTCCAGGTCGTTTCCGCCTTCGGGGAACTGGATGACGCAACCAACCAGTACACCGTCACCATCACGGTGGAGGAAGGCGCGCGCTACAAGTTCGGCGATGTCAGCGTGGACAGCTCGATTCCGGAAGTCGACAGCAAGTCGCTGGAGTCGCTGGTCGAGACACATACGGGCGACACTTATAATGCCCGTGATGTCGAAAACACCATTATCGCGCTGACCGAGCGCGTTGCCGGCCAGGGTTATGCCTTTGCCCAGGTGACGCCACGCGGCGACCGCAATTTCGAAAATCACACCATTTCGGTGATCTACACGATCGACCAGGGCACCAAGGCCTATGTCGAGCGCATCGAGATTCGTGGCAATGCCCGCACGCGCGACTATGTTATTCGTCGCGAGTTCGACGTCAGCGAAGGCGACGCCTTCAATCAGGTCCTGATTCAGCGCGCGAAGAAGCGTCTGGAAGCCTTGGATTACTTTGAGCGCGTCGAGATTTCGACGGCGCCGGGATCCGAACCGGATCAGGTCATCCTCGTGGTTGATGTGGTCGAGAAGTCGACCGGCGAATTCTCGATTGGCGCCGGCTACTCGACCGGCGGCGAATCGCCCGGCCCGTCCGTGCAGGGTTCGGTCACCGAGCGCAACTTCCTCGGTCGCGGCCAGTTCATTCGCTTCTCGGCTGGCGGTGGCAAGCACTCGCGCGACTATTCGTTCTCGTTTACGGAGCCTTATTTCCTCGGGCGTCGTATCGCTGCGGGATTCGATATCTCCAAGTCGACGCGCAACTTCGACAATCAGTATGACAGTGAGACGACCGCGGGAACGGTGCGTTTTGGTCTGCCCATTACCGAAAATATCTCGACGCAGCTCGCCTACAACCTCTCGCAAGAAGAATACAGTTACGATGAGGATTGCGCGGCGCCGTGCGGATTGTCTGTTGCGATTCAGGACGCAATCACCGCTGGCACATGGGTAAAGTCGTCGGTCAGCGGTAATTTGGTTTACAACACTATCGACGACATGAAGAACCCGCATTTTGGCATCTACGCCAATTTCGGCACCGAGGTTGCGGGCTTGGGCGGCGATGCGGAGTTCGTGAAATTCACAGCTCGCACCTCCATCTATCAGACTCTGTCGGAAGAAATGGATATCGTTGGCTTGGTTTCGGCAGGAGCCGGCCATATCCAGGGCTTTGGCGATAGTAGCCTTCGCGTATTCGACCACTTCCGCAGCAACGACCGCATGATCCGCGGCTTTGACTACAATGGCATTGGTCCTGTCGATACAGCTACGGGCGACCATCTCGGCGGCACAACCTACTTCAACGCTTCCGCCGAAGCGCAGTTCCCGATGCCGCTGGTTCCAGAAAGCTTTGGCCTTCGTGGCGCAGTATTTGCCGATGCCGCGACGCTTTATGGAAGCAAAGTTAGCGCGCCCGGCCTAGTGGTGGCTGGAGCCGATATGGAATGGCGTGCATCCGTCGGTGTTGGCTTGATGTGGGCGTCGCCGTTCGGTCCGCTGCGCATCGACTACGCTGTGCCTGTCGTGAAGGAAGCAACGGACGACGTGCAGGAATTCAACTTCGGCATCTCGACCCGCTTCTAAACAGTGGGTGACGACACTTCCGGGCAATTGCGCCCGGAATGGAGTGATCCGATCCAGCTGGATAGTGATCTGGAATGACCGACCCGGTGTTTTTTGTGCCGTCACGTCGCTACACGGCGAGTGAGGTAGCGACTCTCACCGGTTCGACGCTGAGCAATCCTGCCTATGCCGATACGCCTATCGAGACGATAGCTTCGGCCACCGATGGTGGCGACAAGGCGCTCGTGTTCGTCGAGGGCAAGCGCAACGCCGCACTGATGCCGGCGCTGCGGGCGGCAGCGGTGCTTTGTCCTGTAGAACTGGCGGAACAGGCGCCGACCGGGATTGCAGTTCTTGTCAATCCGAGGGCGCAGCAAGCGTTTGCCATGATCGGCCGCCTGCTTTTTCCAGCCGCATCGACGCCAGTACCCATGACGTCCGAACGAGGTGTGTCGCCGCAGGCGCATGTTGATCCAAGCGCAACGATCGAAGCGGGTGCGATTGTCGAGGCGGGCGCGGTCATCGGGCCGAATGTCGCCGTAGGTTCCGGCACGGTTATCGCACCCAATGCCGTCATCGGAATATCGTGCCGGATCGGACGCGATTCCTATATCGGCCCCGGCGTGACCATCCAGTATGCCCTGATCGGCAACCGCGTCATCGTCCACGGGGGCGCAAGGGTTGGCCAGGATGGGTTTGGCTTCGTTCCCGGCGCGAAAGGCCCCGAGCGCATGCCCCAGATCGGTCGCGTCGTGATCCAGGACGATGTCGAGGTCGGGGCGAACACCACGGTCGATCGCGGCGCCATGGCCGACACCATCATAGGCGAAGGCACCAAGATCGATAATCTGGTTCAGATCGCCCACAATGTGCGGATCGGCCGAGGCTGCGTCATCGCTGGCCAGTGCGGCATATCCGGCTCGGTTACGCTGGGCGACTTCGTCATGCTGGGCGGGCGCGTGGGCATCGCTGATCACATAACGGTCGGCGACCGTGTTCAGGTGGCCGCATCTTCGGGCTTGATGTACGACATTCCAGCGGGAGAGCGCTGGGCGGGGATGCCGGCGCAGCCAATGCGCGACTTCTTCCGGGAGTTGTCGGCGATCCGGGCCTTTACCAAACATTCAAAGGGGGAGAAGAATGGCTGACGCCGCCGGCTCCACGCTTGAGACCGTCGAAATCCTCGAACTGATGAAGCTGTTGCCACATCGGTATCCGTTTCTGATGATCGACAGGATCGTGGAAATAGACAGCGACGATTCAGCCGTCGGTGTTAAGAATGTCACCATCAACGAACCGCACTTCCAGGGCCATTTCCCGGACCAGCCGGTGATGCCGGGCGTACTGATCGTGGAGGCGATGGCGCAGACAGCCGGCGCGATCTGCATTCGCCTTGTCGGCGCGTCGAAGCCGTCTTTGGTGTATTTCCTCACCATCGACAATGCGAAATTCCGCAAGCCCGTTGTTCCGGGCGACCAGTTGCGTATTCACGTCAAGAAAATTAAGAAGCGGGGAAATCTTCTCAAATTTGCCTGCGAAGGCCTTGTCGATGGCGCAAAGGTCGCAGAAGCCGAAATCTCCGCCATGATGGTCGAGAACGGCTAGAATTCAGGTGCCTATGGAAAACCAGACAGTCATTCATCCTTCGGCGGTTGTCGAACCGGGTGCGCGCCTTGGAACAGGGGTCCGCGTCGGTCCGTTCTGCTACGTCAACGCCGATGCAACGCTCGGCGACAACGTCGAACTGATCAGCCATGTGTCTGTTCTAGGCGCAACGACGATCGGTGCGTCGAGTAAGGTTTTCCCGATGGCAATCCTCGGTGCTGCGCCGCAGAACGCCAAGCACAAGGGCGGTCGCACAACGCTTGTCATTGGCGCGAACTGCACCATTCGCGAAGGCGTGACGATGCACACAGGCACCGACACCAGCCTCGGCACGACGGTGGTTGGCGAGAATGGCAACTTCCTTGCCTATGCCCATATCGCCCACGACTGTGTCGTTGGAAAAAATGCCACCTTCGCAAATGGCGCTACCTTGGGTGGACACTGCGAGATCGGCGACAACGTCAACATCGGTGGATTGACGGCAGTGCACCAGTTCGTGCGCGTGGGCGACAACGCATTCCTCGGCGGTTGCTCGGCTGTCGTGGGCGATGTCATTCCTTATGCGATCGCCGTCGGCAACCGCGCCAAGCTGCGCGGGCTGAACATCATCGGTTTGAAGCGGGCAGGCCTGCCACGTTCTGAAATCCACCTGCTGCGCAAGTGCTACAACACAATCTTCGACCGCACTCATGCAGTGGGCGAAAACATTGAAGTGGCCAAGGCCGAGTTCGCGGCTTCGCCGATTGCCATGAAGATCATCGAGTTCATCACTAGCCGTGGCAAACGGCACTATGCGGTGCCGCCGCTCAAGGGCGGGGCCGGCGACGGACCCGATGACGAGGACTGATAGTCCGCCGGGACTTCAGCTTGGCCCCGGTTCCAGGGTCGGCATCGTTGCCGGCGGTGGAAACCTTCCCGTCAGTATCGCCGCTCATCTTGATGAGAACGGTCATCAGCCGTTCGTGGTGGTGTTGGAAGGCGAAGCGGACCCTACCGGACCGCTAGGCAAGTATCCCCACGAACAAATGCGTCTTGAAGAGATCGGCAGTCTGGTTCCGCGGCTAAAGCGCAACAACGTCACGCACATGGTGATGGCCGGCGAGGTGAAGCGCAGGCCGCGTCTGTCGGCAATCCGGTGGAATGCCGGCCTTTTGGCAATGTTGCCTCATATCGTGCTCGGTCTTACGCGCGGCGACGATGCGCTATTGCGGGTGGCGCTACGATACCTGGAGCGGCAAGGCACCAAGGTGGTCGGCGCGCACGAACTCGTGCCGGAGCTGATTGCTTCCGAGGGTTGTTTTACCAAGACCTCTCCCCAGAAGGCGGATTGGCGCGATATCAAGGCCGCCTATGAGGCCGCGGAGGCTATCGGCGCGCTCGACATCGGCCAGGGCGCGGTCGCGATAGGCGGGCGTGCTATCGCGCTTGAAGGCATTGAGGGCACCGATGGCCTGCTCGACCGGGTAAAAGGCCTGCGCGGTCACGGGCGGCTGGCGGGCAAGACCAGGGGCGTTCTGGTCAAGTGCGCCAAGCCGGGGCAAGAGATGCGCACGGATCTCCCTTCGATCGGGCCGCAAACTGTGGATGGTGCACATGCCGCGGGCCTGGCCGGGATCGCGGTACAAGCAGGGCACTCGCTTGTGCTCGACGGGCCGGAAATGGTCAGGCGGGCGAATGCGCTTGGCATTTTCGTGATCGGCCTGCGGGCAGGGGAGCCGCAAGATGGCAACTGAACGCCCGTTGAAGATTGCCGTTATCGCGGGCGAAGAATCCGGGGACTTGCTTGGCGCGGACCTGGTGCGCGCCTTGTCGAAGGCCACCGGGCGGGAAGTGCGCCTGGTTGGCGTGGGCGGCCGGCATCTGGAAGCTCTTGGGCTCTCATCGCTGTTCGACGCCAATGAGATTGCATTGATGGGCGTCAGCGCCGTGCTGCGTGGATTGCCGCGCCTGATGATGCGCATAGGGCAGGCGGCAAAGGCGATCGTGGCTGAAGCGCCGGATTGCCTTGTCACTATAGATAGCCCTGACTTTTCGTTGCGGGTTGCCAAAAGGGTGCGGTCGGCAGCGCCCGATATGCCGATCATCCACTATGTCTGCCCCAGCGTGTGGGCATGGCGGCCCGGCAGAGCCGTTACAATGGCCCAGTTCGTGGACCATATTCTGTGCATCCTGCCCTTCGAAGTCGAGGCGCTGAAACGCCTCAAAGGGCCAAACGGCACCTATGTCGGCCATCGTTTGACTCACGAGGCTGGAGTCTTGAAAGCCGCCGAAGCACAAGCCGCGCCTCGAGACCTGTCGAACGACCGCGTGAAGACCTTGCTGTTGCTGCCGGGCTCGCGCAACGGCGAGGTAAGCCGGTTGCTTGAGCCGTTCGGCAAAACGGTCTCGATCCTCAAGGCGCGCGGCCATCGCCTGCGGTTGATATTGCCGACCGTGCCACATGTTCAAGAGCAGGTGCGCCAGCGGGTTTCCGCGTGGGACCAGCAGCCCGAGATCGTTATCGAGCCTGATCGGAAATGGCAGGCGTATGGACGTGCGGACGCCGCGCTGATTGCTTCCGGGACCGTCTCGCTGGAACTGGCCCTTTCGGGCGTTCCGATGATGTCGACCTATAAGCTGGATGCCGGTGGGCGTGTCCTGCAAAAATTCGTGCCCATTTGGTCGGGGCTGCTGCCCAACCTGATCGCGGATCGCCCGGTCGTGCCGGAAGTGTACAACGAGTATGTTCGCCCGCAGTCGCTCGCCCGCTACATCGAGGCGCTGTGGTCGGATAGCGGCATGCGGCATTGGCAGGTTGCGGGATTTGAGGAAGTCAGGCGGCGCATGCGCACTGATCGCCCGGCCGGCGAACTGGCCGCCGATGTGGTGCTGAAGGCCATTCGCAAGAAGGCCGTTGGAAAATCTGTCTAGGCGGCTCTAGAATCAAAAACCCCGGCTCGAAGCCGGGGTTTGGAAACATCAGCACCACTGAAACCAGTGATTACTTGATCTTGGTTTCCTTGAATTCGACGTGCTTCTTGGCAACCGGGTCGTACTTGCGGAACGAAAGCTTGTCCGTCTTGGTACGGCTGTTCTTGCTGGTTACGTAGAAGAAACCGGTGTCGGCGGTCGACAAGAGCTTGATCTTGATATTCGCGGCTTTAGCCATGATTTCTATCCGTTAGTATTCTTGGGGTTGAGCCGCAACTGCATGGGCCTTTGCCCCGACGCGGAAACTTGGCGCGACACATAAAGATTGCGCCTGAAAAGTCAAGCCTTCGGCACAATGCCTCAACTCGTGTGGGCGACCAGCTTGTTCACGGTTTCCGGGAAGAAGTCCGGCGCACCATGATGTTTGCCGAACATCATGTCGTATTGCAGGTAACGATAATCGCGGACTGCCGGATCGATTTCCTTTTGCCTCGACCAATCGGGCGTGGCCTGGCCTGCGCCACTCAAAAGCAGATTGCGGTCGATCACGTCATACCGGTTGTTAAGGTCTTTCAGGAAACCGGTGTAGTAGGGGTGCGTGATGCCCGCAGCTTCAAACACGTGAAGCGGCAGGAACGACGGGCTGACGGTGCCGATATTCTCAGCCGGGCCGGTGCGGTTCGACCAGACAACGAGCGGCGTTCCACGGTGGAGCTGCATGTTCTCCGCCGATTCTTTGCGTGGCGCCACGTTATCCTTGAGGAATCCCGTCTCGACATAAACCGGGCCGAGCGGCGGCAGGTGGTCTCCGAAAAAGGCGATAACGGTCGGGCGTTCGCGCTTGCTCGCCCAGTCGATAAGCCGCTGCAGGTTACGGTCGGCGTCGGCTGCTCCCTCCGCATAGCTTTGCAACGAATCGCGCGCCCACTGGCTGGTCTGCGCATTCACCTTGTGGGTGGCATCGCCGTAGCGGTTCGGCTCATACGGACCGTGGTTCTGAAGGCTGACGGCGAAGAAGAAGAAAGGATTTTCGGTCGCGTCCGCTTCACGCATGATCTCGTCGGTCATCGACTCGTCGGAAGCAAGCGGGCCTCGCTTCTTCATGTACGCAAGATTTTCCTCGGACTTGAACTCATCGAAACCGAACGCCGCGTAGACCGGCGTGCGGTTCCAGAACCAGTTCGTGCCCGGATGAATGGCGCGCGTTTCGTATCCTTCGCTGCGCAGGAACGTGGCCATCGACGGCACGCGCGCACGCACATATTGCTGGTATGGGATACTGCCGGCCGGCAGGAAGGCATTCGAAAAGCCGGTCAGGGCCTCGAACTCGACATTCGCCGTCATGCCGCCGAATTCCGGCGAAAACACCTCGCCGGACTGGAGCTTGCGCACGCTGGGGATCGGATCCGGAGTGATGGCGACGCCGGGCAGCTTGGTCGGGTCCCAAAAGGACTCGCTCATGACGATGATGATGTCGGGCTTCTCGTCTGGAAGCGAAGCAGCGACGGTCGGCTTCTGGATCGCAGCGATTGCCTTGTCGGAATAGTCCTTCGGCGCGGTGACATGCGCCATCGGAACATTCAGGGCGAAGGCGAGCGCAAAGCCGTTGCTGGCGTAGTTTTCCTTCTGGTCCCACATCATGGGGATGATTTGCAACCTGTCCCGCGTCCAGGAAAACGTCGCGTAGTCCATGAGCGAGACGAAGAAGGCAAGCAACGGCAGCGTGAGCAGCAAGCGGGCCGCGCGTCCCTTGTAGCTCATGGCCCAGACGCGCCGGCGCCATTGCCGCCAGACATAGACAAGCAAGGTGAGCCCGCCGACGATGCCAAGGGCCATTGCGATGCCTGTCAGCGGCCGTTCGCGCACCAGAAGCGGCATCAGCTCGAAAATCTGGCGGGCGTAAAGGAAATCAGTCGGGTAGAGCGGGTCGCCAAGATAAAGCGACTTCTGGTGCCCGACAAAGGCGAGCGTCAGGGTAAGCGGCGCAACCACCAGAAGTCCCTGGTAGATGCGGCCGAGCAGGGCATCGAGGCCAACAAGGATGAGTGCGAACAGGATGATGGTGGTCCAGCCCGGTTTGAACGGCTGGGCGAAGAAGGCGATGGTACCCCACAGGTCGCCGCGGAATATCCATTCGATAGCAAACACCAGGATGGCTGAAGCGAGCAGCGTAATTACGCCATAACGCATGCCCGCCATCGCTGCGCGAGGCTGGTCATCGCTTCTCGCCACAAGGGCGTATCGTCCACTTTTTGCCAACTCAACTTCCCCGGCCACACGCAGCGTCACGAAACTGTCACCTCATTGTCACGAAAAGCTAGAGCTTGTGGCAAAATTGGGAAGAGCCGGCGAACAAATCGTGTTTGATTTTAACGATGCGTGATCAAAAAAGCCTTGTGTCTATATGCGTTTGGCAGGTGCAGCTGCGCCAGGGCAGGCTTGACTTGAACTGCCGGGATGGGCGACACGCAAGGAAAGCAGGGACGGAGGCTGATCATGGCAATCGCATTCACTTTTCCAGGGCAGGGCAGCCAGGCCGTTGGCATGGGCAAGGATCTCGCCGATGCGTTTCCAGAAGCGCGCCGCGTTTTCGAAGAGGTTGACGAGGCGCTTGGCGAAAAGCTTTCGCGCCTGATGTGGGAAGGGCCGGAAGAGACGTTGACACTGACCGCCAATGCGCAGCCGGCGCTGATGGCTGTATCGCTTGCAGCGATCCGGGCGCTCGAGGCGCGGGGGTTCTCTTTGAAGGACAAGGTCGCGTATGTCGCGGGCCATTCGCTTGGCGAATATTCTGCACTCGCCGCAGCGGGCTTTGTGTCGGTGGCCGACGCCGCGCGGTTGTTGCGCATACGCGGCAACGCCATGCAGGCTGCGGTGGCGCCGGGCGAAGGGGCCATGGCTGCAATCATCGGTTTGGAACAGGCGGACGTGGAAGCCGCGTGTGCCGAAGCCGCGAACGGCTCGGTCTGCCAGATCGCGAACGACAATGGCGGTGGCCAGTTCGTCATCTCCGGAACGAAGGAAGCCGTTGAACGCGCAGCGAAAATCTGCACCGAGAAGGGCGCCAAGCGCGCCTTGATGCTACAGGTTTCGGCCCCTTTCCATTCGGCGCTTATGGCGCCGGCGGCTGGCGCGATGCGCGAGGCGCTGGCAAATGTGGCGAGACATGCTCCGGCCGTTCCGGTGGTTTCCAACGTATCGGTCGAGCCTACCAGCGACCCTGACGTGATAACCGCCCGGCTGATCGAACAGGTGACCGGGCGGGTCCGCTGGCGCGAAACCGTCGAATGGTTCGCAGGCAATGGCGTTTCGACCTTGTACGAGGTTGGCGCGGGAAAAGTGCTCTCCGGGCTGGCGCGGCGCATCAATCGTGATATCGCAGTGGGTGCCATCGGCACAGCCGCCGATGTCGATGCGGCCCTGGCAGCATTGGGCTGAGGCAATCCAATCGACCCCACCCGGGAAAAGGGTGCGCTCTTGAGGAGATGGGAATGTTTGATCTGACTGGCCGCAAGGCGCTGGTGACGGGTGCCACCGGCGGGATTGGTGAGGCGATTGCGCGTATCCTGCATGCCCAAGGCGCCATCGTTGGCCTGCATGGCACGCGCGTGGAAAAGCTGGAAACGCTGGCTGGCGAGCTTGGTGAGCGGGTAAAGCTGTTTCCGGCCAACCTCGCCGACCGTGACGAGGTCAAGGCGCTTGGCCAGAAGGCGGAAGCGGAACTGGAAGGCGTCGATATCCTCGTCAACAACGCAGGCATCACCAAGGATGGCCTGTTCGTGCGCATGTCCGACGCGGATTGGGACAGCGTGATCGACATCAATCTTTCCGCTGTTTTCCGACTAACGCGGGAGCTGACGCACCCGATGATGCGCCGTCGTCATGGCCGTATCATCAACATCACTTCCGTCGTCGGCGTTACCGGCAATCCGGGGCAGGCAAACTACTGTGCGTCGAAGGCAGGTATGATCGGCTTTTCCAAGTCGCTGGCGCAGGAAATCGCCACCCGCAGCATCACGGTCAACTGTGTTGCGCCGGGCTTTATTGAATCGGCCATGACCGACAAGCTGAACGACAAGCAGAAAGAAGCCATCATGGCGGCGATTCCCGCCAAGCGCATGGGGACCGGCGCGGAAGTGGCGTCGGCGGTGGCTTATCTCGCTTCGAATGAGGCGGCCTACATCACCGGCCAGACCATCCATGTGAATGGCGGCATGGCGATGATCTAGGATCGGTCCCACCCTTGGAGGCGGATTCGCCTTTTGCCTTGGACCGGCGGGGTTTTTCGTGTAACTGGCCCGCATCTTGATGGTTCGGGTAACAACCGGTTCGCCGGTGTGGAGTTTTCAGTAGAACCATCTTTCAGCTTGATTAGCGTCATTCCGACCGCTAACGAAGACAGACAAACTTGAAGACGAGGATGCCCAAATGAGTGACACCGCAGAGCGCGTCAAGAAGATCGTTATCGAGCATCTCGGCGTTGATGCCGACAAGGTAACGGAACAGGCGAGCTTCATCGATGACCTGGGCGCGGATAGCCTTGACACCGTCGAACTCGTCATGGCGTTCGAAGAAGAATTCGGCGTCGAGATCCCCGACGACGCAGCAGAGACGATCCTCACGGTCGGCGACGCCGTGAAGTACATCGACAAGGCATCGGCCTGATCTTCCCAGCGATAAACATCCGGAAGATTCTGCGATGAGGCGAGTGGTCGTCACAGGCCTCGGCCTGCTTTCTCCGTTTGGTATGGGCTACGAGCACGGTTGGAAGGAACTTCTGACCGGTCGTAGTGCTGCGCGGCGGGTTACCGAGTTCGAGGTTGACGATCTGCCTTGCAAGATCGCGCACATCATTCCTCGCGGCGATGGCACGAACGGGACATTCAATCCCGAAGCCGTGCTTGAACCGAAGGAACTGCGCAAGATCGGCGAATTCATCCTTTACGGAATTGCGGCCGCCGACGAAGCGCTGAAGGATTCCGGCTGGGAACCAAAGACGCCGGACGAGCAGTTCGCTAGCGGCGTGTTGATCGGTTCCGGCATAGGCGGCATCGAAGGCATCGCAGAAAATGCCATAACGCTCAAGGAGCGTGGCCCGCGCCGCATCAGCCCGTTCTTCATTCCAGGACAGATCATCAACCTGGTCTCGGGCCAGGTTTCGATTCGCCATGGCCTGAAAGGCCCGAACCATGCCGTCGTGACGGCTTGCTCCACCGGTGCGCATGCAATTGGTGACGCAGCCCGCCTGATCATGTGGGGCGATGCCGACGTGATGCTGGCAGGCGGCGCGGAAGCTCCCGTTACGCGCCTGTCGCTCGCGGGGTTTGCTGCTTGCCGTGCTCTATCGACGGAACGCAACGACACGCCGGAAGTTGCGTCGCGGCCTTATGACCGCGACCGCGACGGCTTTGTCATGGGCGAGGGCGCCGGCGTTGTCGTGCTTGAAGAATTGGAGCACGCCAAGGCGCGCGGCGCCAAGATCTATGCCGAAGTGACGGGCTACGGCCTGACGGGCGATGCTTACCACATCACCGCGCCGTCCGAGGATGGCGACGGCGCTTTCCGCTGCATGACGGCAGCACTCAAGCGCGCCAACCTGAAGCCCGCCGACATTGACTACATCAATGCGCACGGCACATCGACAATGGCCGACACGATCGAGCTGGGAGCTGTCGAACGGCTCGTCGGCAATGCGGCATCGAAGATTTCCATGTCGTCTACCAAGTCGTCAATCGGGCACTTGCTGGGAGCGGCTGGCGCTGCCGAAGCGATCTTCTCGATCCTAGCGATCCGGGACAACATCGCGCCTGCCACGATCAATTTGCAGAACCCCGAACGGGAAACCGCAATCGATTTGGTGCCGAACAAGCCCCGCGCCCGGCAGATTGACGTGGCCTTGTCGAACTCGTTCGGCTTCGGTGGAACCAACGCTTCGCTCGTTTTCCAGCGCTATAATGGCTGACAAGCCGGCCGGAATTGCCTCCGGTGAAGCTGGAATGTTGCCAATTTTGCCATATTCGCTCCTACTGTGCAGGAGGGGATTCGTCGCGACATCAAATTGTAGGGTGCAATGAACACCAATCCTGGGGGTAACGGGGAGTTTGGCCAGCGGCCGGCACCGGCAGGTCCGATCGTGCCCAAGACCGCTAACGAGGCTCTGCGCCCCGAAGCCGGAACGCCGCCGCCGAAGCGCTCGCGCGCATCGCGCAGCCAGGTCGTCGTTTTCATGAATTTCCTCGTGACGCTGGTGCTTCTGGTGATCGTCGGGGCCGGCCTCGCTCTTTACTTTGGCAAGCAAGCCTTCAATGAGCCGGGTCCATCGGCGAATGCGGACACGTTCCTCGTCAAACCGAACACGGGTGTCCAGGAGATTGCCGATCAACTCGAGCGGCGAGGGCTTATCAGCGATGCGCGCATATTTCGCCTTGGTGTCCGTGCCTACGATAACGACCAGTCGCTGAAGGCAGGCGAATACGAGATCAAGCCGCAAGCCTCGATGCATGAAATCATGGAACTGCTGAAAAGCGGCAAGTCGGTCATGTATTCGCTGACGGTTCCTGAAGGTATGACGGTCGAACAGGCTTTCCAGCGGGTGGCATCACAGGAGGCTTTGACTGGCGACATGCCGACTACCCTTCCGACAGAGGGGAGCCTCGCAGCCGATACGTTGCGCTTCACGCGCGGTGCAACGCGCCAGCAGATGATCGACAAACTGCTTGCCGACCAGAAGGAACTGGTGGCTGAAGTCTGGGCCCGCCGTTCTCCGGATTTGCCGCTCGCAAATGAGCAGGAATTCGTCACCCTGGCTTCGATCGTGGAGAAGGAAACCTCCAAAAGCACCGAGCGCTCGCGGATCGCCAGCGTGTTCCTGAACCGGCTTGCCAAGGGTATGCGGCTGCAATCCGATCCGACGATCATCTACGGTTTGTTCGGCGGCAAGGGAAAGCCGGTTGACCGGCCAATCTATCAGTCCGACATAGATAAGCCGACGCCGTATAACACATACACTATCAATGGTTTGCCACCGACTCCTATTGCAAATCCGGGCCGCGCCGCGCTTGAAGCTGTGGCCAATCCGTCGAAGACCGATGATCTTTATTTCGTCGCGGACGGCACTGGCGGGCACGTATTCGCCGCCACCTTGGACGAGCATAACGAGAACGTGGCACGCTATCGCGCATTCCAGAAAAAGCAGGCGGAGGAGGCGGCCAAGACTGGCGCCCAGCAGCCCGCGACTGGGACTGATGGAGCCGCGCCTGCACAATAGCGGGGCGTTTGCGGCCGGGGGACTGCAATGAATCTGCAAAGCATGACCGGGTTTTCACGCGCCATTGCCGAACACGACGGCAATGCGGTTGCGTGGGAGGTCAAGTCCGTCAACGGCAAGAGCGCCGAGGTTCGGCTGCGTATGCCTCCGGGCTTCGAACGGATCGAGGTATCGGTGCGCCAAGCCGTCCAGAGGCGCTTTGCGCGCGGCAGCTTTCAGGCAACTCTCACCCTCACGCGGCCCTCTGGCATGCAGTCTCAACCCGTCGTCAACGAGGCCTTTTTGAAGGATGTGGCCGGTTTGGCAAAGCGGCTGCAAGAGCAGTTCGGCATCGCGCCGGCCAGTGCTGACGGCTTGCTTTCCTTGCGCGGTGTTCTGGATGTTCCAGAGGTGACCGAGACGGAAGACATGCGCGCTGCCCTCGACGCGGTGATCCATGCAACGCTGGACGTAGCGCTGGTCAACCTTCAGCAGGCCCGGCAAGCCGAAGGCGAAGCACTTCGCTCGCTCCTGGCAGGTCACCTAAGCTCGATCGAAGCACTGACGCTGCGGGCAGAAGCAGATCCCTCCCGCGAGCCCGCTGCAATCCGGTCAAGGATCACCGAGCAGGTCAAGCTCCTGCTGGACCCGGGCGCCAACCTGGACGAAGCCCGGCTCTACCAGGAGGCTGCATTCCTGGCGACCAAGGCGGACATCCGCGAGGAGATTGATCGGCTGAAAACGCACGTCGTGTCTGGCCGCTCATTGCTCGATGCCGGCGGCGCCGTTGGCCGAAAGCTTGATTTTCTGGCGCAGGAATTCAATCGCGAATCGAATACGTTGTGCTCGAAATCGAACGCAGCCGCCGTCACCGCCATTGGGCTGGAGTTGAAGGCAGTCGTCGATCAGTTTCGCGAACAGGTCCAGAATCTGGAGTAACAGATGCCCGCCAAAGATGCCGGCTCCCGCATCCGCCGCCGTGGCTTGATGCTTGTACTGTCGTCGCCGTCCGGCGCAGGCAAATCCACAATCGCGCGCAACCTTATCGAGAGCGACCCGGAGTTCGAGCTTTCGGTTAGCGTGACGACGAGGCCAAGGCGCGGCAGTGAAATCGAGGGCCAGCACTACCATTTCAGATCCAGGCGAGACTTCGAAATCCTGCGAGACAATGATGAATTGCTGGAATGGGCCGAAGTACATGGCAATTTCTACGCGACGCCGCGCGAGCCTGCCGAAAGGGCGATGGCCGAAGGGCGGGACATGCTGTTCGACATCGACTGGCAAGGCGCCAAGCAACTGAAGGAAAAGGTGCGCGGCGACATTGTTTCAATTTTCATTTTGCCGCCTTCGATGAAGGAATTGAAGGCACGGCTGAAGCGGCGGGCTGAGGATCAGGAAGCCGTGATTGAAACGCGGCTGAAAAATGCACGCACGGAAATCGAACATTGGACCGAATACGATTTCGTCGTCATCAATGACGACCTCGATCGCGCCTTTTCCGAAGTCAGATCAATCGTGACGGCGGAGCGGCTGCGCCGCGACAGGCGGCCGGGCCTTTTCGATTTCGTTTCCGGTCTGCTCGACGAGAGTACCGACTGACCTGTTCGCGAGAACAGACCGTCGCGCCTAGATCGCGTTCGTCAGGTTGACGAACTCTTCGACGCTCAGTGTCTCGGCCCTTCGAGTGGCATCGATGCCCACGGCTTGCAGCAAGGCCTCTCCGCCAAGGCTTTTCAGGCTTTGCCGCAGCATCTTGCGACGCTGGCCGAAGGCTGCTTCCGTAACGCGGCCGAGCTTCTTCACGTCGGCATCGAGTGGTTGCGCTCGCGGCACGAGATGCACGACGGACGAGGTGACTTTCGGTGGCGGCGTGAAAGCCTGCGGCGGAACGTCGAACGAAATCCTGGCATCCGTTCGCCAACCGGCCAGAACGCCCAGCCTGCCATATGCCTCGCTGCCCGGTGAGGCGACGATGCGTTGTGCGACCTCGCGTTGGAACATCAGTGTCATCGATGTGTAGAAGGGCGGCCATTTGGGAACAGTCAGCCAGCGCACAAGCAGTTCCGTACCGATATTGTACGGCAGGTTGGCGACGATCTTGGCCGGCTCGCCCACCAGCCGGCTGAAATCGGTCTTAAGGGCATCCCCGGACACAATTTCCAACCGCCCCGGGTAGTGGGCCGATACCTCAGCCAACGCAGGAAGGCAGCGCTCGTCGCGTTCAATGGCAACGACGCGCTGTGCGCCGTTTGCCAGCAGCGCCCGCGTCAGACCCCCGGGACCAGGCCCGACTTCGATGACCGTCGTCTGGGTGAGATCGCCTGCAGCACGTGCGATTTTTCCGGTCAGGTTGAGGTCTAGCAGAAAATTTTGCCCAAGTGCCTTCTTCGCCTGAAGGCCGTGACGGTCGATGACCTCACGCAGAGGCGGCAGGCCATCCAGACTCATTGGCGTTCGTTCGCACTGATGGTGCTGGCCAACTGGCTGGCAAGTTTCAGTGCGGAAATCAAACTGTCCGGCCTTGCGATGCCTTTGCCGGCAATGTCGAACGCCGTGCCGTGATCTGGCGACGTGCGAATGAAAGGAAGTCCAAGCGTGACATTGACCGCTTCATCGAACGCCAGCGCCTTAGCCGGGATCAGTGCCTGATCGTGATACATGCACAGTGCAGCGTCATAGCCTGCGCGGGCGCGGGGATGAAACATCGTGTCGGCAGGCAGCGGCCCGAAGGCATCGATGCCGTCAGCGCGCAAAGCGGTGACAGCCGGTAAAACGATATCCTTGTCTTCCGCGCCCATTGAGCCGCCTTCGCCGGCATGCGGGTTGAGTCCCGAGATGGCGAGGCGCGGCTTTTTGATGCCGAAGCGATCGCGCAGGTCGGCAGCCGTTATGCGTGCTGTGGATACGATCAACTCGGTTGTCAGTACCTGAGGCACTTGCGAAAGCGGGATATGGATAGTCACGGGAACGGTGCGCAGGTCAGGGCCTGCCAGCATCATCACTGGCATGACCGGCTTGCCGATGCGCTGCGATGCGATGTGCGCGAGGTATTCGGTGTGGCCGGGAAAGCGAAATCCGGCGTCGTAAAGCGGCTTCTTGGCAATGGGACAGGTTACGATTGCGGCTGCCTTGCCGTGAAAGCAGTCGTCAACAGCCCGATCGATCGCCTCGATCACCCCCTTGGCGTTGGTGCTGTCGGGAGTGCCGGGTTGGTCACTGAAACGACAGGAAAGGGAAACGACAGGCAGGCTGGACGAAAACAGATCGCAAGCCCGTGAAGGCTCGGTTTCCGATAGCGGGATATCGGCGCCCAGCATTCGCGCGCGTGAAGTGATCAGGGCTGGGTCGGCGAGAAGATAGAACGGAGGGATACCGTTGCGTTGCCGGATTTGCCACGCTGCAATAGCAATTTCCGGACCTATACCCGACGGATCGCCGATACTGACGGCAAGCGGAACGCCAATTTTTTCCATGTTGTTCAGCGCTGGACGATACGGGCCTTTTTCTTCAGGTCGTCCAGATATTTCTTGCTGAACTCGTCGGTCTTGCCGGTGGCATCGCCTTCACTCTGGAAGACCATCTGCGCGACCTTGTCATCGGAAACTTCGCGCGCACTGCACACGCCGATGAACTCCACGCCACGTTCGGTTTCGCGAACGGTTGTAGCCGCACCGGTCTTGGTCTTCTTGATCTGCTCGGCCCAATCCGGGGGGAGTTGCGGCGCAAGCACCCGTCCAAGGTCACGAACGGTGACGTCAATCAGGCCTTTGGCGAACTCGTGCGTCGTGCCGCAGCCGTTAAAGCGCCCGCGCATGGCTTCCGCTTCGCGCTTGCGCTTGCCGAGCGTTGCACTGCGCTCGGAAGCGGGCACAACGAAAATCACCTGCTGCAGCATGTATTCCGTGGCTGTGGGCTTGGTGCCGCCATTGTCCAGCATCTTGCGCACGACGTCTTGCTGGCTGAGGCCATTGCCGCCGCCTTGCTCGGCGCGATAACGCGCACTAAGCGCCTGGTTCCAAGCCAATTGGGCCCGGATGAACTCCTTGAAGTGTTCCTTGGTGACGCCGCCCTGAGCCATGACGCCGTCGAGCTGCTTCAACTGCATCTTGTTGTTGGAGGCGAAGCGGGCGTAGGCATCGTTGACCTGCTGGTCGGTGACACGGATGCCGAGCCGCCGGGCTTCGGTCAAACGTATCGTCTGCTCGATCATTTCGTTGGCCGCATCGCCCTTGCGGCGCTGCAGGCGCAGGAATGCGGACCTGTGCTGAATGTCGCCGCTGGTGACCGGAACATCGTTGACGATGTACTTGATCTGGCTGGCCATAGCCGGAGGCGTCATCGAGGTGAATGAAACCGCCGTGGCTGCCACGAGAAGGGCGAAGCTTGCTGAAAAGATGTACTTCCGCATCAAGGCAATCCGGATTGTTCTTCGTTTATTACGGTATGCCAACTCATGCCTGCTCTATGCGGCAAAACCGTGTCGACACCTGTGGCTGACTATTCAGTAAAGGAGCTTGTCGCCGATCCAAAGTCGCCCAGAGTACGGAACGAGATATTGAATCCGATGCTTTGCGACACTTCCTTCGTGTCCCGGTCCCGTGTCTCGGAGAATGTCATCAGATAGGTGAAGCAGTCGTCGGCGTAACCGAAGCCGATGCCGTCCTTGACCAGAACATTCGTTTGCAGATCGTAGGTGCCCGAACCGAAGACACGCCAGTTTTCGCTAAGCTGAGCCGAACCGCCAAGCATGACTTCGTGCCGGTCTTCGGCAAATCCGTAAAGCGGCTGCTTCTGGATGAAGGCATACTTGGCCGAAACCGAAATCGGTTGCCCGGTGAAGCCAAGCTTCACCTCGGAGCGCCGTACTTCCAGGGTCTGTTCGTCGAAGCGGCCGCTCAATGAAGCCGAAAGGCCGGTGGGGCTCGCTATGCCGACAAGACCGACGAAATCGGAGCGGTCGGTTTCAAGGCCTGAATTTGCCCCGACGTTGACCATGTCCGGTTCCGCAAAGGAATTGTGGCCGTCCAGATGGTAGGATTGGCCGAACAGTCCGTTCGTCGTCCAGCCGTTTTCGAAGCTGCCCGAGTAGCGGATGCCCAGATTCGCGCGCGTGCCGCCTTCGATGCGGTCATAGCCGGAGAACTTGTCACGCTCGAACAACGTCGAGGCGTCGAAGACGAAGCTTTGCGCATCTTCGTTCGGAACGGCGAGCCCGCCCACATAAGTCTCGTTCGGGCGAACGAACAACTGCGCCATTGGCTCGAATACATGTGACGAGCCGACGCTGGAGAACAGGATCGGGAAGCGCCATTCGAGACCCAGCGTAGCCATGCTGCGGAAGAACGACGAACGCACGTCCGCATTGGTATTGATGTCCGGGTTCAAGGCCATATTGTCGATTGCGGCGAGCGATGCCGACGAAGCGTTGACGAAATTGCCATCGGCCTGGAATGCCAGCAGCGGCGTGAAAACCATGCCGCCATCGGTGACGAACGACCGCTTCCATTCCGCTTCGGCGGTCAGACGGCCGGATTCGCCTTCGATGCCGCGAACGCTCTCGAAAAAGCCGGGGTTGGTGAGGGAGTCAGCCGTGTCCAGACTGCTGCGGTGAATTGCCCGCGCGTTGAGATTTACCGAAAGCTGGCCGCCCGCAAGCGGAGTATCCGGAATATAGGCGTAGTCGAATGAGGGCAGGACCCAAGGCTGCTCGTCGTTCCTGGCCCGCGGATGGGTGTCCAGGAGGTTCTCCTGAACCTCGAACTTCATGCCCCTCAGGTCGAAGTAATTCCGATCGTTCAGGCCGGTCAGATACACTTCGGAGCGGTGGACGTAATCGTTGAACCCATCGATATTGTAGGTACGGGCGAAGTTCTTGTCCGACTGGAGCATGATGTCCCAGCCGAAATCCCATCTCGAATTGATGGCGAACTGGCCCTTGGTGCCCATCATGCCGCGAAGCTTGTTCGGGTCTCCCGCAGCACCGCTATCGACCGTATCCCTCGTAGTCCGGAAGGCATCCGGATCCTGCTGGTGGATGCCGGCAATTTTCAAGCTGTACTGGCCGTTGTTGAACCGTTGACGCCATTCCGCTTCGCCAAGAAAACCCTGCTTGGTGAAGTAGTTGCCCTTGACCGTCAGGTCGTAGGTCGGCGACAGCGCGAAATAGTAGGGGATGCCGACGCCAGCACCGAGTTCGGTGTTGTAGCTGACCGAAGGGAAGAGGAATCCGCTTTTGCGCTTGACCGTCGGGTCTGCGATTTCGAACGCGGGCAGATAGGCGATCGGGAAGCCGAAGAACTCGAAGTTGGAATCCTCAAAGCGAACCGTCTTTTTCTGCCCATTCCAGATGATCTTGCGCGCTTTCACGCGCCAGATGGGGGCCTGGTCGGGCTTGTCTTCGCAAGGTTCGCAGGCCGTGTAGACGCCATTGTGGAATGTCGTCAAAACGCCGCCCATACGCTCAGCGCTTTCCGCGGCAAAATAGGTCTTGTCTACGGTTTCGACACGCAGCGCGTTGACGAAGCCGTCAGCGAAGTCATCGGTGATGTCGATGTGCTCGGAATTGATCTTCGTCCCATCGCTCTGGACGATCTGCACGTTGCCGCTCGCCACGAGGCGCTGGGTCTTGCGATTATATTCCACGCGCTGGGCGACCAGCCGGTTGCCACCGTAGTCGATCTGCACCCCGCCTACTGCCGTGACAGTCTGAGCGTCGTTGTCATAGACAAGCGTATCGGACTCCAGCAGCATCTGCGCATTTGCCGGAATTTCCGCAGACAAGTCGGGCACTTCCTGCGCCCAGGATGGAACGGTCACGGCACCAGCGGCGAGCAGGCATGCAAGCCCGCTCACTCCACACAGGAGCGCGAAACGGCTCGACCGTCCGTTCTGCAAACCCGCCCCCCTCACTAGCCGTCTTCCTTATACAAAAGGAACGTTACCCCGAAAAACATTGCCACAACAACTGGAAACCATGCCGCAATCAAAGTCGGCACAAAACCAGCCACGCCAAATGCTTTGACGAGAACCGAAACGACATAAAGCAGAAACCCGGCGACAACGCCACCTAGAATCATCGTTGCCGATTGGCCCATTCGTGCAAAACGCATCGAAACCGTCGCAGCGATCAGCGTCATGGCCACCAGAAGGAAAGGCAGGGCCACTAGCGAATCGAACTGCATCGCGAAGGCATTTGCACTGAGGCCGAATGAGCGGGCAACCTCAATCTTGCCCGGCAAGTCATAGAAAGGAATGGTTTCCGGTCGTGCCAGCCTTTCCTGAACGAACTCCGGCTTCAGGTCGGTGGGAATCTGGGCAAGCTTCTGGATTTGCTTGGTTCCCGCATCCGTCATGGTGCTGACGTCATGGAGTTCCCAATATCCGTCGCGCAGAAAAACGCGCTTGGCGTCCTTGCGTTCGACGATATCGCCGTTCTTGTCGAGAACGAAGAAGGTGGCATCGGCCATCTCCAGTCCCTGGTTCAAGATGGCGCGGGCACCGATGATGGTGTCGCCCGAGGTGGTTTTTTGCCGGATCCAGGGTGTGGAGTCCTCATCGACAGCATTGGAGCTACCCGAACGCAGGAGACTTTCGATGTGCTGAGAGCGGGAAAGGCCATGCGCGGCGAGGGGATTGAGGACGCCTACGGCCAGCACGCCGAACAATAGTGCGCCAAGGCAAACCGGCAGCAGGAATTGCCAGGCCGATATGCCGGCGGCGCGCGCCACGACCAGCTCATACTTGCGATTAAGCGAAACCAGCGTCGCCATTGCGGCAAACAAGCCGACGAAGGGGACGGTCTGGAGGACAAGCATCGGAACGCGAAGCGCGGAAATGAGTGCGCCGATCTGGTAGCTGAATCCAGGTATGCGTGACGTCCGGCTGGTGAGCTCCGTAAAATCGATCAGGAACACCAGCGCAAAAATGCCCAGGAAGAACCACGTCGTGATGGTGGCGTACCGAAACAGGAAATATCGTCCGAGTGTCCAGCCCATCAAGCCGACCCTCGTCTTGAATTGACGGAGCGATACCGGAAGGAAGCAAACGTGCCAAGGACGCGGCCCACCAACCCGACGACCATATCGATCAATCCGATTGGGAGCTCCATCGCTCGCTGCGTCCTGATGAACCAGATCGAAACGAGCGCCATCCCGACAGGAATGACATACATCAGGTAGCCGAATATCGGTTCAGTTCTCGATTGCCCTTCGGCAAAGAACGCCATCCAGCGAACAAGAAGGGCAATGCAGATGGTCGTAACCAGAGGATGGATGCGAGCCTCGCGATGCGATCTGGCATCCCCGGCCACCGCCAGTGCGATCAGCGCGAAGGTTATCGGAAACAACCATTCCGAAAAACGCTTGTTGATCTCGCTGCGATAGGTGCCCGGAGCCTTCTTGTAGGCGTCATCGTTGGGATCGGGATTGAGAAGATACTGGGTGGTCTGGTCTTTCGGCAGGCGCACGACACCGCCCGTGTTGGAACCGAAAGCGGAAAGATCGAATGCGTAGGAGGTGAAGTGAACCAACGAGACATTGCCGTCGACGGATTTGCGGTGGATGACGCCGTCCGTCATCAACAAAGCCTTGTCGTCACCCTGATCGATTACGGCGCCGCGCTTGGCGTAATAGACCAGGTCGGTTCCTTCCTGCCGGCTATCGGCAACAAAGATGCCGCCTAGCTGGTTGCCGGGCAGGCGCTCGCCGATTTGCACGAACAGGCCGTTTTCAACCTTCCGGAACGTGCCTTCCTGAATCACCAGCGACAGGAAGTCGGCGCGGGCGCTGGCAACGAGGTCACGGTTCTTCTGGCGAGCGTAGGGCTCAACGCCGTTCTGAACCACGAAGCAGAGAATGCTCGCCGCCACCGCAACCATCAATATGGGCTTCACGATGGTGACCCTGGATGCGCCCGAAGCATTTATCACCACAAGTTCCGAATCGGCATTCATCGAGCTCAGGGTTTGCGCAACTGCACCTGCAAGCGCGAACGGAACGACAATCGGTATGACCGTTGGAAGGATGAGGGTGGCAACCTCAAAGAAAGTCAAAGCTGATTGCCCGCTATCGGTCACGAGGTCTATGCGAGCCAATACCTGCGTCGTCCAGACGATTGCCAACGTCCAGACCAAGGCGCCGAGGAACAACACGAGCGCACGCCGCAATATGTAGCGTTCGATAACCTTCATGCAGTGGGGATTCTCGATTGGCTTTCCGGCATCGCGCCTCAGAACTGATTATCCGTCCGGTCATGCCTGTTCAACAAATGCATTCACCGGTCTCTCGGGAGCATGCTTTCTCGCCCGCGCCAATGTCGCGGAGAATGGATAAGAAAGCGCGAAGGCTCATGGTTAATGATGGCTTGTGGCGAAAACGTGCGTCGGGTTACGGCCAAACGTCCTTTAGCATGGTCTTAGCAAGCCTTTGCGCAACACGGGTTGCCAAATGACGGAAAACGACGAAATGTCGCGTTCCCTTCAGAATAACCGCCAAGCAGGTCTTCATGGCTTCGATATCTTCCGTGACGTTTTCCAGGTTTGCAGCGCCCAAAAAGGGAGCTGTGTACGTGTTTTCGGCCGAGGAGGCGGGCATCGGACCCGAAACGTCGAAATATGTGCCCGTAAAGGCAGTTGAACGCGCGCTTGCGGCGGCCGATTTCTCCGGCAAGCTCGGGACTCAGGTGGAAATTCTGGCGCCGCACGACACGCCACTCGACAAGATTACAGTGATAGGCGTCGGCAAGCTTGCCGGCCTGGATGAACATGCCTGGACAAAGCTTGGCGGAATCATTGCGGGTTCGCTCGGCAAAGCCGCCGAAGCAACCATCATTCTCGATTTGCCGGATACTGTCGTAAGCGGTGTCGATGCGGCCAATGCAGCCGCAGGCGGTTTGCTCCGCGGCTATGCTTTCGACAAATACAAGACCCGCGCCTCGAACGGCGACGGTGATGCAGCCGATGCCAAGAAGAAATCCGCCAAGATAACAATCATGTGTGCCGATCCTGCATCGGCCAGGAAGGCGTTCGCCGCCGCCAAGGCAACGGTAGACGGGGTGTTGCTTGCGCGTGATCTCGTCAACGAGCCGGCCAATATCCTTGGGCCGGTGGAGTTTGCCACGCGCATCAAGGAACTCGAAGCACTTGGTGTTGCGGTCGAAATCCTGACGGAAAAGGAGATGAAGAAGCTGGGGATGGGAGCCCTGCTTGGCGTGGCCCAGGGTTCTCCGCGCGGGGCGCGGTTGGCCGTCATGCAGTGGAATGGCGGCGGCGCCAAGGACAAGCCGGTGGCTTTCGTAGGCAAGGGCGTGACATTCGACACCGGCGGCAATTCAATAAAAACCGCATCCGGCATGGAAGACATGAAGGGAGACATGGGTGGCGCGGCGGCTGTCACAGGATTGATGCACGCCCTGGCTGCGCGGAAAGCCAAGGCCAATGTCGTTGGCATCGTCGGGTTGGTTGAAAACTCGGTCGACGGGCATGCGCAAAGGCCCGGAGACATCGTGACCTCGATGTCCGGGCAGACCATCGAAGTACTCAACACGGATGCCGAAGGGCGCCTCGTTCTGGCCGACGCGCTTTGGTACTGTAACGACCGCTTCCAGCCACGGTTCATGGTCAATCTGGCGACGCTGACAGGCGCCATCATGGTCGCGCTTGGCCAGCATCATGCGGGCTTGTTCTCCAACGACGACGAACTGGCAGACCGGCTGGTGGGAGCGGGGACGGCGACGCAGGAAAGGCTCTGGCGCATGCCGCTAGGTAGCGAGTACGACAAATTGCTCGAATCGAAGAACGCCGACATGAAGAACATCGGCGGCCGCTATGGCGGCGCGATCACGGCGGCCCAGTTCCTTCAACGCTTCGTCAGGGACACGCCGTGGGCGCATCTTGATATTGCCGGCACGGCAATGGGCGCGCCGGCAAGCGAGATCAATACGTCGTGGGGCTCGGGATTCGGGGTCAGGTTGCTCGATCGGCTCGTTCGCGACCACTATGAACGCCAATGACTTTGTGCTGATTGCCGGTTATGACCGAGATCCTTTTCTACCATTTGACGGAGTCCACGCTTGAAGATGCGCTTCCGGGCCTGCTGGAACGCAGTATCGGTCGTGGTTGGCGCGCGGTCGTCCAAACCGGTAGCGAAGACCGGCGCGATGCGCTCGACCAGCATCTGTGGACGTTCCGCGACGATTCCTTCCTGGCCCATGCAAGTGATCGCGAGGCCTTCCCACAAGAGCAGCCGATCCTGTTGACCACCGGCGACGGCAACCAGAACGACGCGCAGATCAGGTTCCTGGTAGATGGCGCCGAACCGCCTGATCTTGCTGGCTATGAGCGTGCGGTTTTCCTGTTCGACGGTCACGATACGACACAAGTTGAAGCTGCCCGGCAGCATTGGAAAACGATGAAGTCGGCCGGCCATGCAGTGACTTACTGGCAGCAAACGGCGGACAACAGATGGGAACGAAAGGCGTGATTGCGGCACACCGGCGTCAGGCTTCTGGACAAATCGTGCCGGTTGAGGTGGATAGCCTCCACCCGTGCTCGTAGGTGATCTGGGAACAGCTGATGCGTCTGTTTTTCTTGTTGGTGCTTTTGGCTGGTCTCGGGATGGGCTTTGTCTATCCGTGGTCTGTTAGCAACTTCTCGGGCCGGGAGATCGGAACATGGCCGGTTTATCGCCAAGGTCGCTTTGAGCCGGTCGAGGTTCAACTGTCGCCGACCGACGCACCGGTGCGCGTTCTGTTGGACCTGACAACCGACGCCAACGATCTGTTTGCCCCTGTTGGAGCCGTGCTGACCATAACAGCCTCGGAGAACGGCAAAACGGTTCTTGCAGAGACGCTTCGGTTCGCGGGCGAGTCGCAAATTCGCGACAAGAGCCCGCAAGTCGCTCAAAAGGTTGCGCGCGACGATGCCGGCCTGATCGCGGTGGTGCATGACGGCACCTACCGGTTCAACGTCGGCCGCGGCGACGCCGAGGGTCCGCATATCAAGGCGGTCGATCTGGTCTTGCGGGCTGGTTCGGGCGAGGTCGATGCGCGCTTCCAGCCGATCGGGATTTCCCTGATGGCAGTCGGCTTCATCGGGCTCGTGCTGGCATTTCGCCGGAAGCGTTCGGGCAATCCGCAGAATCCGAATTCGCAACCGCCGCCTCCGCGTTGGGGCAGGGGTGGTGGCATCGACGGGAAATGAACTACCGGCACGCCTATCACGCGGGAAATTTTGCCGATGTCGTCAAGCATGCGGTACTGGCCCGGATCGTCGAATACCTGAAACAGAAGGACAAGGCGTTCCGGGTGATCGACACCCATGCCGGCATCGGCCTGTATGATCTGTCTTCGCCGGAGTCCGGCAAGACCGGCGAGTGGCACGGCGGCGTTGGCCGGGTGATGGGCGCCGAACTTGATCCGAATCTGTCGGCGTTCCTGGCCCCATATCTCGACGCGGTACGTGCAGCCAATCCGCAGGGTGAACTTGCGCACTATCCGGGTTCGCCCTTTGTCGTGCACCACTTGCTGCGCAAGCAGGATCGATTGTCGGCCGTCGAACTGCACCCGCAGGATGCTTCACGGCTGAAGGCGGTGTTCGCCGGCGACATTCAGGTGAGGGTGATTGAGCTCGATGGCTGGCTTGCCCTTGGCGCTCATCTGCCACCAAAGGAAAAGCGCGGACTTGTGCTGGTTGATCCGCCGTTCGAACAGGCCGGCGAATTCGATCGCTTGTTGAATGGGTTGAGCAAGGCGCACCAGCGTTGGCCGGGCGGGATCTACGCCTTGTGGTATCCGATCAAGGACCGCGACGCAGTTGCCGGGTTTCGGCGAGGGTTGGCCGAGAGCGGCATCCCCAAAATCCTCGATATCAGCTTCGATATCCGGCCATCGGGCAGGGAACCGAGGTTGGATGGCAGTGGCATGGTGGTGGTCAATCCGCCTTTCACACTGGAAGAAGAACTGCGAGGCGCGCTTCCTGCCTTGCATGGATTACTGGCTGAGGAGCCCGGAGCGCCCTGGTCCGTCAGGTGGCTGACGCCGGGTTGAATCTGACGCTTGACCGCGACCGCTGAAATCCTCACAGTGCGGCCAAATCGCTTCGAGAGGCTGATATGATCCGCGCCATAAAGTCTGCATTCCTTGCATTCTCCTGCCTTTGCGCACCCGTGGCCCTGTCGTCGGTAGCGCACGCGGCCGACCTTTCGACCTATGTCGACGAAGGAGATGCGAGCGTCTGCAACATGCCCGCCGTGTTGAGCCGCATCACAAGCCGGTTCGACCATCAGGTCCACAACGTGCCGAACCTTCCGGACGTGGCGATCACCGATTTCAGCCGTATCCATTTGCACCGCAGCCTGCCTGCGAGCGAAAGGTGGCCGATTGCGCGCCACTATTGCGGCGCTACCGTCACCTTGTCGGACGGCCGCGATCGCGACATCTGGTATCTGATCGAGGAAGGGCAGGGCTTGGCCTCCATTGGCGACAATGTCGAGTTCTGCGTTTCCGGGTTCGACCGCTGGATGGTCTACAACGGCGGCTGCCGCGTCCTGCGCTGAACCGCCAATACGTTCCGATAGGTCCGGTTTCAGCGTCTAATCGGCTGAATTCCTGTCATTGGCCGTTGCTTTGAGCAAAGCGCGGAATAATGTGCCGCTGCCAATAACAGGAAACGACTATGCCCAAACTGCTCTACGCCTCAGCTTCGCCCTACAGCGCCAAGGTTCGGATGGCCGCCGCCTATGCCAGCATCGCCATAGACGCCGTTCCGACCAAGACGGACGATCAGCCCACGGTGCTGGTAGGGGCAAACCCGCTCGGGAAAATTCCTACACTCCTGCTCGATGATGGCGCCGTCGTCTATGACAGCCGTGCGATCACGCAATATCTGAACCGTCTTTCCAAGAATGCGCTGTTTCCGCGCAATCCCGAAAAGCGGACTGAAGCGGAGGTTCTGGAAGCATTGGCCGACGGCATCTGCGATTGCGCGCTCTCGATTGTCTACGAGCGGCGGCTGCGGCCCGAGCAGTTTGTTTTCCAGCCTTGGATCGACAAGCAGTGGGAAAAGGTGACCCGCTCGCTGGATCATCTCAATGCCAACCCACCCAAGCTGCCGAAGAAGATCACGGTCGGCCAGATCGCCTTGCGCGCTACGCTGGGTTATCTTTCGCTGCGATTTCAAGGCAAATGGGAGAAGGGGCGCGGACGGCTGACGCGTTGGGCCGCGCGCTTCGATGAGAAGTTTCCCGAGTTGAAGGGATGCATCCCTTCCTGAGCCGGCACAACAAAAAGCCGGGGTGAAAGCCCCGGCTTCTCGTTTTCATTCCGATCGTCAGATCAGAACTTCATGCCAACGCCGAAGGTGACGCGGTTGTCACGGGCGTCAAAGTCGCGCGCACCGGCACCAGTATTGAAGTCCTGGCTGCCGTAGTCGGTGTAGCGGTACTCCACGCGGCCGAACACATTGTCGGTCAGCTTGATGTCGGTGCCGACACCGGCAGTCCAGCCGAACATGGTGTTGCGATCGCTGCCGACGGCGTCGGTGATCTTGACGCTCTGGCCTGCGCCACCGGCTGTACCGTAGAGCAGGATGTCGGGGCTGATCGAATAGCCGAGGCGCGCACGCAGCGAGCCTTCAACGCCACCTTCGGATTCAACGCCGGCATTGTCGCCCTTTACGCCGTTGTATCCGATGTCGCCTTCGGCACCGACGACGAAGTTGTCCATCTGGTAGTTGTAGCCGACGAACGCGCCGCCGAGGAAACCATCCGTGTTGATGGTGTTGCCCGGCTCTTCAACGCGACCGCTGAAGCCGTAGCCGATGTTCACACCGGCATAAGGACCGGCCCACGAGGCGACGGGAAGTTCGGCAACTGGCGCCACGGGCGCCGGCGGCTCTTCCATGACAACGTCGGCGGCATATGCGGGGATCGCAGAAGCGAAGGCAATCAGCCCAAGGGCAACGGCTGCCGGCTTTGCGAATTTGAGATTGGTAGTCATTGGTTCTAACTCCTTGAGCCACAGACACTGGCTTCCTTGACCTGAAAGGCGGTCGAACTGGGAGATAACGATCCCGTCTTTCATCGGTTCCGGAATTTGGTGATCAAATGCGGCGGAACCGAACCTGAACTTGGGTCATTCCCCGGCGCAAATGAGGCTGAAGCTTGACGTTGCATCGAGGCAACAGCCCTGTCAGGAGCCTTTGCCCGCGATTGCTGCACGGCGCTTGGTGCAAGGCGTTGCGACCTCTATATTGGCGATGTCGAACATCCGTGATGAACCGAATCACATCCCGCAAGGCCGCTTTTGCCACATTGCTGCCTCAGGAACGAACGGTGTCTGAACGCATCTAGTCGGAAAGCTGCGCCGTCAGGGCGCGGTTCGGCCAGATATGGAAAGTGAAAAATGACACGACTCGCTGGGACTGCATTGATAACGGGCGGCGCACGGCGGATCGGCCGGGCAATTGTCGAGGATCTTGCCGCGAACGGATTCGCAGTGGCCATTCACAGCAACAGCTCCGCAGATGAGGCTTCCGCTCTTGCCGCAGATATAAAGAAGGCCGGCGGGCAGGCAGCGGTTGTCGTGGCCGACCTCACCGACATGTCTGCCGTGGCCAAAGTTGTCTGGCAGGCGGAACGTGCGTTGGGGCCGGTATCGCTTCTGGTCAACAATGCGTCCTTGTTCGAGGACGATTCGGTGCTCGACTTCGATTGGCCGGAATGGGATCGTCATTTCGACATTCATTTGAAGGCGCCGGTGCTTTTGGCTCAAAAGTTCGCCGAGGCCTTGCCGGAAGCCACGGACGGCTTGATCGTGAATGTCATTGACCAGCGCGTATGGCGTCTCTCGCCACGATACTTTTCCTACACGCTGTCGAAGTCCGCGCTTTGGACCGCGACTCAAACTATGGCGCAGGCGCTGGCGCCGCGCATTCGCGTCAACGCTATCGGGCCGGGGCCAACCTTGAGGAACACGCGGCAAGATGACAGCGACTTCCGCAAACAGGTCGATGCCTTGCTGCTGAAGCAAAGCCCCGACCTTTCCGAATTCGGGGCAACCATCCGCTACCTTTGGCAGGCGCATTCTGTAACCGGCCAGATGATTGCGCTTGACGGCGGCCAGCATCTTGCTTGGCAGACGCCGGATGTGGCAGGCATTGTAGAATGACTATTGGCGAAAACGGCAAGGCCCGTGGCCGTGCCGCAGCGGACGATCTTCCGGAAACCGATCTCGACGATGATGCGGTTGACGAAGCTGTAGCGCCTACTGGTCCTGACGTATCTTTCACCGCCATAGATTGGAGTTCCCATGCCGGCGACGCTGACGGCAAGGTAGGCGCGGAGGTCATCCAGACGCTCGTCAAGCGCCTGCCCAATGCGCCCGGCGTTTATCGCATGATGAACGCCACCGGCGATGTGTTGTATGTCGGCAAGGCCCGTAGCCTGAAGAAGCGCGTAACCCAGTATGCGCAAGGCAGGTTCCACACCAATCGCATCGGGCGAATGGTTCGCGAAACCGCGACCATGGAATTCGTTGTTACGCGAACCGAAATTGAAGCTTTGCTTCTTGAAGCTAATCTTATCAAGCGGTTGCGACCTCGCTTTAATGTCTTGATGCGGGACGACAAGTCCTTTCCCTACATCTTGATCACGGATGATCACCCGTCGCCCGGCATCTACAAGCATCGCGGCGCACGTTCGCGAAAGGGCGACTACTTCGGCCCGTTCGCTTCCGCGCAAGCGGTTGGCCGCACCATCAATTCGCTTCAGCGGGCGTTTCTCTTGCGAAGCTGCACGGACTCCTTCTTCGAGAATCGAACGCGCCCCTGCCTTCTGTTTCAGATCAAGCGTTGTGCGGCACCTTGCACGGGCGAGATTTCGCACGCCGACTACGCAGCCCTTGTATCAGAGGCGAAAGACTTCCTGTCCGGTCGCAGCCAGAAGGTGAAATCCGAAATTTCGGTCGCTATGCAGCATGCGTCCGACGAACTCGATTTCGAACGGGCAGCTATCTACCGCGATCGTCTGGCGGCGTTGTCGCATGTCCAGAGCCATCAGGGCATCAACCCGCAATCGATCGAGGAGGCGGATGTCTTCGCCATTCACCAGGAAGGTGGCCAGACCTGCATCCAGGTGTTCTTCTTCCGCACTGGGCAGAATTGGGGCAATCGCGCCTACTTCCCGAAGGCCGACCCCGCACTTGAGGCGGCGGAAGTGCTGGGGTCGTTCCTGGCCCAGTTCTACGACGACAAGCCGACACCGCGAAGCGTGCTGCTTTCGCATGCTGTCGATGAGCAGGACCTGCTGGCCGAAGCCCTGACCACGCGGGCAGGGCGCAAAGTCTCCATATCGGTTCCACAGCGGGGAGAGAAAAAGGACTTGGCGGACAATGCCTTGCAGAATGCCCGCGAGGCGTTGGGCAGGCGCTTGGCCGAGACGTCTACCCAAGCTCGGCTGCTGGCGGGATTTGCTGAGACATTCGGGCTGGAAAACGCGCCGCAGCGGATCGAAATATACGATAACTCCCACATCATGGGCACCAACGCCGTCGGCGCAATGGTCGTTGCGGGCCAAGAGGGTTTCGTCAAAAACCAGTATCGCAAGTTCAATATCCGCTCGACCGACATTACGCCGGGCGACGACTTCGGCATGATGCGCGAAGTGATGGAGCGTCGGTTCTCCCGGTTGCTGAAGGAACATGGGGACGAACAAGGCGAGGCCTTGGAAGAACCGGCCTCAGATGGTTTTCCAGCTTGGCCCGATGTCATCCTGATCGACGGCGGTCAGGGGCAGATGACCGCGGTGCGCAAAATTCTGGCGGACCTCGGTATTGAAGATCGGGTTGTCGCTATCGGCATTGCAAAAGGTCAGGATCGTGAAGCGGGCCGTGAACGCTTCTTCCAGAGGGACAAAGCGTCGTTCACATTGCCGGTGCGCGACCCCGTATTGTATTTCATCCAGCGTTTGAGGGACGAGGCGCACCGTTTTGCGATCGGCTCGCACCGCGCCCGCCGCAAGAAGGAAATGATCAAGAGCCCACTGGATGAGATCAGTGGCATCGGGCCGGGGCGCAAGCGCGCGCTGCTCCTTCATTTCGGCACGGCCAAGGCCGTCAGTCGAGCGGCGGTTGAGGATCTCATGACCGTGGAAGGCATTTCCGAACGCGTGGCGCGGTTGGTCTACGATCATTTCCACGAGAACCGCTGACGGATGTCAGATTTGCGCCTCTTTCATAGGCCAGTCGGCTTTCGACAGTTGACCCCTGACACCGCCTTCTGATTTGAGTAGTCAGACGCAAAACAAGAGTCCGCACAACATGGCCAGACGCGCATTCAACCTGCCCAACATGCTGACTTACGCCCGCATCATTGCGGTGCCGCTGGTGGTCCTGTGCTTTTTCCTGGAAGGGCACCTGAAGTCGAGTGATTTCGCACGGTGGTCGGCGCTGGCAATTTTCCTGGCCGCCAGCATCACCGACTATTTCGACGGATATCTGGCGCGTGCCTGGCAGCAAACCTCGAACATCGGCCGGATGCTTGATCCCATTGCCGACAAGCTGCTCGTTTCCACCTGCCTGCTGCTGCTTGCAGCCGACACGGATTGGCGGGGCGGCATCGCCGGCTGGTCGCTGTGGGCAGCTATAATCATTCTGTGCCGTGAGATACTGGTTTCCGGATTGCGTGAATATCTCGCCGCGTTGAAGGTGAGTGTGCCGGTGACCAAGCTTGCCAAATGGAAGACCGCGATACAGATGGTGTCCATCGCCTTTCTGCTGGTCGGACCTGCAGGCGACAAGATTTTCCCATACACGACGCAAACCGGTCTTGTGCTTTTGTGGGTTGCGGCGCTGGTTACGCTTTATACCGGCTATGATTACTTCCGCGCAGGCTTGAAGCACATCGTCGACGAGTGATGCCATGAAGCTCATCTATTTTGCATGGGTACGCGAGCGGATCGGAAAGCCGCAGGAAGATGTGGACCTGCCGGGCGACGTAGAGACGGTTGCCGATCTGCTGCGGTGGCTGCGGTCTCTCGGCGAAGAGTATGAGAACGCATTGCAGTACCCTGATGTGATCCGCGTGGCCATCGATCAGGAGCATGTCGACCATCGCGAGAAACTCGGTGCTGCAAGGGAGATTGCGCTCTTTCCTCCAATGACGGGGGGATGAACAGCGTGGCAGATTTCAAGCCGGTCGTCCGCATTCAGGCGGAAGATTTTGATCTTGCTGCGGAAGTGGCGAAGCTGACGGCGGGCCGCACGGACATCGGTGCCATCGTCACTTTCTCGGGGTTGTGCCGGGATGAATCAGGCCGTCTTGCTGCCTTGGAACTCGAACATTACCCGGGCATGGCGCAAGCCGAAATCACCCGGATCGCAACCGAAGCATCTGAACGATGGCCCTTGCAGGGGCTTGCCGCGATCCATCGCTACGGCAAGATCTCCCCAGGCGACAACATCGTCCTTGTCGTTGCGGCTTCGACGCATCGTCAGGCAGCTTTCGAGGCGGCGAGCTTCGTAATGGACTTCCTCAAATCCAAAGCGCCGTTTTGGAAAAAGGAACATCAGGCTGATGGCTCTGAGGGTGGCTGGGTCGATGCCAAGGAGGCCGACGAGGACGCCCTTGCACGCTGGAAACGCTGACTGCAAGCTGGCACTACCCGAAGAATGCCTTGGGGCAGCCTTGGATTTTCCGCATTCGCCCGCTCTTTTGCACCCAGGTTTTTGGTGTTCGCAAATGAGGGCGGGATATGCTGGAAAAGCTTGCTGAATTGGTGATCTTCGGGCTGATGCCCCTTGTGGTCGGCATGATGATGACGCCGGATCATGCTGTGGCATCGGAAAAGATCATGAAGGGTGAAATCACGTACCGCGAGCGTATCGCGCTACCCTCCAATGCACAGGTTACGGTTCAGCTTGCCGATGTCTCGCTTGCGGACGCTCCGGCTGCGATTATTGGCGAACAGCAGATTTCCCCGGCGGGTCAGGTTCCGATTAAGTTCGAAATCAAGTTTGATCCGTCAGTCATTCAACCGAACATGACTTACGCGCTGCAGGCGCGCATCTCGGTCGACAACCAGCTTTGGTTCATTACGGATACCCGCCATCAGGTCGATCCGTTTGCAGATACTCCGCAGATCATCATGGTCCGCAAGGTATCAGGAGATGGCAGCGCCACCTCGGAAACGATCTTCGGCAAGGATTGGAAGGTGGATTTCATCGACGGCATCGACGTGTTGCCGGAGCCCCGCGCCACTTTTCGTATTGACGAAAGCGGTCGAATTGGGGGGAAGGGCCCTTGCAATGGCTATTTCGCCAACGCGAAGATCGATGGTTCGGAGATGACTATCGGGCAGGCGGGTGCGACGATGATGGCCTGCGCACCGGAACTCATGAAAGCTGAACAGGGCCTGTTCCAGGCGTTCACCAGGGTGGCGTCTTACAAGCTTGCCGGCAGCACGCTGACGATGGTCGACAAGGACGGCCACGACCTCTTGCGGCTCGTGCCGGCCGGTTGATCCGGCTCAAACGAAAAGCTGGCTGCAAGGATTCGACGACGGACCTCCCGGGTTCGTTCAATCCGAAATTTCGGTTTGCGGGCGATCACGGCCATCGGCCAGTTCGTCGTGCCAGTTGCCGTCGGCATCCTCGTACTGGATGCCATCTGATGAACCTGCGACCTGTTGTTCTGCGGAGGCGATCTCGGCGGCACGAAGAGCATCTTCGTGGGTGGGGAAGGTTTCCGAGTACGTTTCTCCTACCTTGTACGCCCAACCGCCGTCGTGCTCGACGATCTTGTAGATAAGCTTCGCCATTTCGATCCTCCGGACTGGGTGAAAAAGTCTCGACGTGTCTCCTGCCAAACGCAAACGGCGAACTGTTGGTTGCAACAGTAATCCAAATCGGACCAGAGGCGAAATGGCGTCCGGTTCAGCCGGACGCCTTCATCCAGTGCTGCATGGTCGTCACCGAGCGAGCCAACTGCGGTGCCGGATGGATTTCTTCGCCAAAAGTTGCGGCAGCGCGCCAGCCCCAGCGTGGATCGGCGAGAAATGCTCGAGCCAATGCGACCATGTCGGCGCAGCCTTCGGAAATGATGGTGCTGGCGAACTGGGGATCGGCAATCAGGCCGACAGCACGCGTTGGAATGTCGGCGCCCTTGCGGATCGCTTGGGCAAGATGCACCTGGTAACCCGGGCCTGTCGGCAGCTTCTGCAGCGGTGAGTTGCCGCCACTGGAGCAGCAGATATAGGCGACGCCCTCCGCCTTGAGCGCCCTGGCGACCTCGATCGCTTCATCGACGTCAAAGCCGCCATCCACCCATTCCTTTACCGATAGCCGCGCCCCCAGCATGAGGGAAGGGGCCGCCTTGCGCACCGCTTTTGCAATTTCCACGGCAAAGCGCATGCGGTTCTCGAGCGATCCACCCCAGCGGTCCGTACGCTGGTTAGAAAGCGGAGAAAGAAACTGGAAGATCAGGTAACCGTGCGCGCCATGCAGTTCGATGAAGTCGAAGCCTGCCCGTTCGGCCCGTTTGGCGGCATCGGCAAAGTGCCGGATCGTCTCGAGTATTTCGTCTTCCGTAAGCGCATGCGGCGTTTGCCAGCCATTGTCATAGGCTATCGCCGAGGCTGACACGACGGGCCAGGGATCCTCATGCGGCTGTAACGGACCGCCGCCTTCCCACGGGCGGCGGTTGGAGGCCTTGCGGCCGGCATGGGCGAGCTGGGTGCCGAAACGGGCGCCGGGCATGGCAACGCGCTTGGCCGCATCGAGCGCACGCTTGGCGGCCGCTTCGTTGGCGTCGGAATAAAGGCCGAGGCAGCCGTGGCTGATGCGTCCGCGCCGCTCGACATCGGTCATCTCGACGGTCACCATCCCGGCGCCCGACATGGCAAGGTTCATCCAGTGATGGAGATGCCAGTCGCTCGCCGACCCGTCATCGGCCGAATACTGGCACATCGGCGCAACCGCGATACGGTTGGGAAAAGTCAGATTGCCGAGCGTGATCGGCTGGAAAAGCGGGGTCGTCATGAAAAGCTCCGGATGCGCACTTTGCAATATCGTGGCGCAATGTAGTGGGCGACGGTGATGCCTGCCACCGACGGCGGGCTAAAACTGTTGGGCCACCCGGCAAAGGCCTGCCGGTCGATGGAACAAGAACGCGGGCTTGACGCACGGGGCGCCACCATTGAAAAGGACCGCAAGCGGACGTGGCGGAATTGGTAGACGCAAGGGACTTAAAATCCCTCGATCCATGATCGTACGGGTTCGACCCCCGTCGTCCGCACCACATTGAAAAACAGGGAAAACACAAGCGTCGACCTGTAGCGCGTGTCGTTCTACACGGTATCCGCGAAGGTCGGCGCTACAAGGCAGTCGCCCTTCGGCGGGCTCCCGACGACATCCTCCAGCGTCAGCTCAGTAGCCTTCGCGCGTCAGCGAAACGGCGACCAGCGTTGTCAGCATTATCGCAGACGCGATGAGTGCCGCACAGATCAACGTCTGAATGAACCCGACACTGAGGCCCGCGGCAATGAATGCGACCAGCGCCAGAACCAGGATCACCGCAACAGTCATTTCCATTCACCTTCGGTCATAGTCCGGTTTCCACTGAATTACATATCGCCGCTGCATTCAAGAAATCGGCCCGTAGTGCGGCAATGCGCCGCTTAAACAAGGACGTACGCGTCTGAAATTTAGGGTTCGCCCCGTCGCCCGCACAACATGGCCGATCCGTTGTTCGCGCGGTGGAGACGCAAGGCGGCCGGCACAAGACCCCTTGGCGTTAGCCCTATACCCCTTGCTCCGGCAAGCATGCCCTGCGCCCCCGCCACGGTTTTGTCAGAGTCTCTGGCCGGATGCCACAGAAATGCGACCTTAATCTTAGCCGCTAAGGTTAATATTACAGGAGCGACCTCGCCCCTCTACTGGAAATTGCGCGGCCTTTGCATCGTCAATCCTCCTCAACGAAGACTTCCTCGCGCTTCTTCTTGATGCTGGGCAGGAACACTATAACCAGCACGGCAAGCGATATTGCCAGCAGGATCGCACTGATAGGGCGTGTAACGAACGTCGTCGGATCACCGCGCGACAGGATCATGGCCCGACGCAGATTCTCCTCCAGCAATGGCCCGAGCACGAAACCGAGCAGCAAGGGCGCCGGTTCGCAGCGCAGCTTCAACAGAACGTAGCCGAGCAGCCCGAAGAACGCGACCGCATAGAGGTCGTACACGTTGGAGTTCACGCTGTAGACACCGATCGAGCAGAACGCCATGATGATGGGAAACAGCACGTAGTACGGGATCGTCAGGAGCTTCACCCACAGGCCGATCAGCGGCAGGTTGAGCACGATCAGCATCAGGTTGCCGATCCACATCGAGGCGATGATGCCCCAGAACAGGGCAGGCTGTTCCGTGGCCACATTGGGGCCGGGCACGATGCCCTGAATGATCATCGCGCCGATCATCAGCGCCATTACCGGATTGGCCGGAATGCCGAGCGTCAGCATCGGAATGAACGAGGTCTGCGCACCGGCATTGTTGGCCGACTCCGGGCCAGCGACACCTTCGACGGCCCCGCGACCGAATTCCTCGGGCGTTTTCGAGACACGCTTCTCGACCGTATAGGAGGCAAACGACGCCAGGATGGCGCCACCGCCCGGCAATATGCCGAGTGCCGAGCCGATCGCCGTGCCGCGCAGGATCGGACCGACCATGCGCCTTATGTCATCGCGCGAGGGTAGAAGTCTGCTGACCTTGGCCAGCAGCACGTCGCGGCCTTTTTCGTTTTCGAGATTGCGCAGGATTTCCGCGATGCCAAACACGCCGACCGCGACGGCCACGAAGTTCAACCCATCCGCATATTCGCGAATGCCAAGCGTAAAGCGCGGAGTCCCGGAATAGATGTCGGTGCCGACGAGGCCGAGCAACAGGCCGAGAACGACCATGCCCAGCGCCTTGATGATCGAGCCGTGCGCCAGCGCAATCGACGAGACGAGGCCGACGACCATCAGCGAGAAATATTCGGCGGCGCCGAATTGAAGCGCGATTGCCGTCAGTGGCGGCGCAAACAGGGCAACCAGGAAGGTCGAGACCGTTCCGGCAAAGAAGGAGCCTATGGCGGCGATTGCCAGCGCTGCACCTGCACGGCCCTTGCGGGCCATCTGGTAGCCGTCGATCGCCGTAACCGCCGACGAGGATTCGCCCGGCATGTTGATGAGGATGGCTGTCGTCGAGCCGCCATACTGGGCGCCGTAATAGATGCCCGAAAGCATGATGAGGGCGGATACAGGGTCGCCGATCTGGAACGTAATCGGCAACAGCATGGCAATGGTTGCGGTCGCGCCGATGCCGGGAAGCACGCCGATCAGGGTGCCGAGCAACACCCCGATCAGGCAGAACAGCAAGTTCCAGAGCGTCGATGCGGTTGCGAAACCCAGCGCTAGATTGTGAAACAGATCCATTGGCTTGTCCTCAGAATCTCGTCCACGGTCCAAACCGCTCGAATGGCAGTCCAAGAGCGTAGCTGAAGACAGCGACGGCAAAGACAGTGAGACCTGCTGAAAGCAGCAGCGCGGTCAGCGGTTTCATCTTCTGGCTTGCGAAACTGGCGATCAGGCTGGTGAGGAAGATCGAAGGTACGAAGCCCAGACCGCGCACGGTGAGCCCGAAGAAGATGGGAGCCGGCAGGATGAGGAACATGCCCCGCCAGGCGATATGCCCGATCGGTTCGCTTTCCTCCTTGATTGCGCTGATCAGCACAACGATGCCAAGCAGGACCAGCAGCAGCGCAAGGATGAATGGAAAATAGCCCGGGCCCATGCGGAATGCGGTGCCCAGGTCGAGATCGAGTGACTGGGCCGCGAAGAAGACGCCAAGGCCGATAAAGAAGGCGGCGCAAAGCCCGTTCGTCTTGTCGATGGAATAGGATTTCATGACGGTCCCCGTTCGCCATTCGTAGGAAAGGCTCAGAATTTCAGGGATGGGCGAGGGGAGGCTCGATGGAGCCTCCCGCTCTTTCGGCTATCAGTCCGCGTACTGACCCGCAGCCTCGATCACCGGCTTCCAGCGGTTGATTTCGCTTTCCACTTTCGCCTTGAGACCCGCCGGCGTGGCGTCTTCCTGCGAGGAGGGTGCGGTGCCCAGTTCGGCAAACCGCGCAGTCACGTTCTCATCCTTCAGGGCCACCTGCAGCGACTTGGAGAGACGGTCCACGATTTCCGCGGACGTGCCCTTCGGCGCATAGAGGCCATGCCAAATGGAGACTTCCATGCCGTCGACACCGGCTTCCTTGGTCGTCGGCACGTCAGGCAGAACGGCGAGCCGCTCCGGCGTCGTAACGGCATAAGCCTTGATGGTTCCGGCCTTGATCTGCTTGGTCGTGTTGGTGGTCTGGTCACACATGATGTCGACCTGTCCGCCGAGCAGATCGGTCATCGCCGGTCCGGTCCCCTTGTAAGGCACCGTAACCAGAGGCGTGTCGATGGCGCTCATGAACAGCATGCCGCAGAGGTGGGAAGCGGCACCGATGCCGGCGTTTGCAACCGTCACGGTATCCTTGTTGGCTTTTGCGTACTCGACCAACGCCTTGAAGTCGGTCGGTTCGAGGTCCTTGCGTGTAACGATCGTCATCGGCACTTCGGTAACGAGGCCAACATATTCGAAGGCGTTCAGCGTGTCGTATGGCAGCTTGCGGTATAGCGTGGCGCTTGTTGCCATGCCGATGTGGTGAAGCAGCAGCGTATAGCCATCCGGTTCGGACTGGGCCACGCGCGCGGCACCGAGCGTGCCGCCGGCGCCGCCGACGTTTTCCACCAGGACCTGCTGGCCAAGGTCTTTCGACATCGCTTCGGCGACGAGGCGGGTGACGGTGTCGGTTGGTCCGCCGGCAGAGAAGGGGACAACAATTGTGATAGGCCGCTCGGGATAAGTTTGGGCTCCAGCAAACGTCGTGCTGAGCGAAAGGGCGGCAACCGCGCCAAGCGCGGCAAAGAGCTTCTTCATCTAGATCCTCCCGGGACTTCCATTTGCCATCCGGTGCAAACCTCCTGCATCCATGATGGTTGGTCACATAAGCAAAGCTCATTCGGCTTCCGGCAAACCGAAACAGGCGGCAAATCGGTATTTGCCGCTAGTTGTTGGTGGAGATGGGTAGGAAAAGTGACATTGGCGGAAAATGCATGTGTGGGAATCCACACACGTTCGCACCTTGGCCAATCACTGCGGTGGAAGATCGAAATCGGGCAGGCTCTTGTCGAGGCCGTAGCGGCGCATCTTGTCGTAAAGTGTCTTCCGCGAAATCCCCAGTGATTGATAGACCGCTTTCAGGCTGCCCTTGTGGGTAAGCAACGCCCCGGAGATCACGCTCTTTTCGAAGTCGGCCACCTGGTCTGCAAGCCATGAACCCGGAGATGCCGGCGTGGTTTCTTCCCCTGCTTTCAGGTCGAGGCCGAGAACATACCGGTCGGCCGCATTGCGCAACTCGCGCACATTTCCCGGCCACTCACGGCGGGAAATATCGGCGATCACGTGCGGTGGCACATCGATCTCGTTGATACGGTAGCGTGCTGCGGCTTCGCGCACGAGTTGGAGGAAGAGCAGCGGGATATCCTCGCGCCTTGCCGTTAGAGAGGGCAGGCGCAAGGTGACGACGTTCAGCCGATAAAGCAGGTCCGCGCGAAACCGGCCCGCAGCAACCTCCGGCTCCAGGTCTGTCTTGCTGGTGGCGATGAACCGGACATCCAGAGGAACAGGCTCGTTGGAACCCAGCCGCGTGATCACGCGCTCCTGGATAACGCGCAGCAGTTTGATCTGGAGATCGTCAGGCATCATGCCGATCTCATCCAGCAGTATGGTGCCGCCGCGAGCGTGTTCGAATTTGCCGTAGCGGGCGCGGATGGCGCCGGGGAAAGCGCCGGCCTCGTGCCCGAACAACTCGCTTTCGATCAGATTGGCGGGAAGCGCCGCGCAGTTTATCGCCACGAACGGCTTGCCCGCGCGCGAACTGATGTCGTGCAGCGCGCGAGCCGTAACCTCCTTGCCGGTTCCCGTGTCACCGACAATGAGCACGTCGGCATCTGTGGCCGCGACCGCGCGGAGACGGTAGCGGAGATCAACCATCGCAGGGGTGCGGCCCGGCAGCCGCCCTTCGATATCGTCCCTCTTTCCGGCTACCGCGCGCAGGAGCCGGTTTTCGAGCACAAGGCTTCGCCAGTCGAGCGCACGCCTGACGACCGCGGCAAGATTCTGTGTGGTAAAGGGCTTCTCGATGAAGTCGTAGGCGCCTTCCCGCATCGCCTTCACGGCCAGTTGGACGTCGCCATGACCCGTAACGATAATGACGGGAATGTCGGGGTCGATTTCATGGATGCGGGTCATGAAGGTCATGCCATCCATGCCGGGCATTCGAATGTCGGTGACGACAACGCCGTTGAAGCCCGGATTGACCAGATCGAGCGCGCGTTCGGCACTAGCCAGATCGCGCACGGCGAAACCTGCCAGATCAAGCGATTGTGCGGTTGATCGGCGAAGCTCGTCTTCGTCATCCACCAAAAGGACTTGCGGTTGCGTCATTCCGCTGCCTCGGAGGCAACGGCTTTCATGGCCGTCAGCTGGATACGGAACACAGCTCCACCCCCGGCGTGATTCTGCACAGAAAGGTTTCCACCGAAATCCTTGATAATATTATAGGAAATCGACAAGCCAAGGCCGAGGCCCTTGCCGACGCCCTTGGTGGAAAAGAACGGATCGAAAATTCGCGAAGATATCGCCTCTGGAACACCTGACCCATGATCGCGAACAATGATCTCGATGCACGCGTCGGCCTGCCGCGCTGTCAGCTCGATTGTGCGGTTCTCCAAGCCCTCAACCGCGTCGGCTGCATTGGACAGGATGTTGACGAGCACCTGTTGAAGACGGACGCTGCCGGCCCGTACGATGAGCGGCTCCGTGCCCAGGTCGATCCTGACGTCCGCATCAGCCGCCTTGAGCCGCCATGCCACGATTTCCAGCGTATCGCGAACGACTTCATCGAGCTCGACTGGCCCCAGTCGCTCATTGGGTTTGCGGGCGAAATTTCGCAAATGCCGGCTTATCGAAGCCATGCGGTCCGTCAGCGCGAGGATGCGGGCGACATTGTCGCGTGCCTCACCAGTTCGCTTGCGGTCGATCAGGATCGCGGCGTTGTCGGCGTATGTCTTCACCGCGGCGAGCGGCTGGTTGAACTCGTGCGACAGCGCTGCCGACATCTGGCCAAGGGCGGCAAGTTTTCCGGCCTGGATCAGGTCCGCTTGTGTCTGGCGAAGTTGCACTTCCGTGGCGCGCCGCTCCGCAACCTCAAGCTCGAGCTGGCTGTTTACCGAAGCGAGGTCGGCGGTTCGCTCCTCCACACGATGTTCGAGCTCTTCCCGCGCGGTCCGCTGCATTTCCATGCGTTCGGCCAGGCGCGCACGGCGTTGCAGCACGACCGCGCCCAGCAGGCCGGCAAGACCGAGCAGGAGCAGGGCGGCCAGAACGCTGGTCATTGCCTGGGAGCGCGCGGAACTCGTGTCGAGGAGCACACTGACGGTCCACCCGGCTTCCGGCATCGGCTCTTCGACGACAAGGTATTCCCGTTCCGATTTGTCTGCCATGAGGTTCATCATTCGATGCACGCCCTGGAGACCGGCACGCACCGGCAATTCGCGCAATGTCGCGTTGGCGTAGCGGCGGGACGCCGCCGTCCTGTCCAGCCGTTCCCTGGTGAGCGGCAGAAGGCCCGCATACAGCCATTCCGGGCGGCCCGACATGAATATGATGCCTTCCGGATCGGTAACGACGATTTCGTATTCGTCCGACTTCCACGACGCCTCGATTGGCTCGATATCCACCTTGAACACGACGACGCCACGAATTTGGCCGCCGACATGGACCGGCGAGGAAAAATAGTAGCCGCGCTTGAGCGACGTCGTCCCAAGCGCGAAGAAGCGGCCCTGCTTGCCCTCGGCGGCATCCTGGTAGTAGGGCCGGTAGCTGAAGTTCTGGCCAACGAAACTTAGCGGCGCGTCGTAGTTGCTGGCTGCGATCGTATCGCCGCCAATCAGCATCACATAGATGTCGGACGACTTCAGGAGCTGGTTGATTTCCTTGAGATATGCGTTGGCGCGGATGCGTAGCGACGCATTGTCGGGATCGGCAACCAACGCCACTATGTCATCGTGATCCGCGATCAGGGCCGGCAACGGTTCGAAGCGGCTCATATGACCTGTCAACGCCGCAACGGCCAGCCGCAGCGTCGTCTCGCCGCGCGTCGCGGCCTGGTCGAGGTAAGCGCGCGTGGCAAAGACGTTGCCGAACACGGCGACTGCCGTGGCGACTACTGCAAACCCAAGCACGAGCAGCATTGCGCGCGGTTTTGAAACTGGCCTCATGACTTCTACCATCGGGAAGTCCGACCCCGACCATCCTCGTTTGAAACGTACTATACCGGGGCAGGGCCTGCGCACAATCAGCGCAAGTAGGGACCATGGCTAGTTGCCCTCTACGACCACGTTCAACACCTTGAATGGCGTGGTTATGATGATATCGGCAACGGAACCAACGGCTTGGCCGATGCCTCGGCCAAGATTGCTGGCGGGCTGTTCGAAGTCGTTTTCGGCCGAAGCCAGCCCGGCCGGCGTCTGCAGCCTGTTCCCGAGCAGTTGCACCAGTATCGGATTGTCCGCGAACTTGGCATGATTCAGGCTGTTGCCCGATTTCGCCTTCGTCAGGTCGACGACGACTACCCCATAGCTCGCCAGATCCGCCGCATCCCCGTAGTCGCCCACGCGTGGCTTATCGCCGGAAATCAGGCTGGATAACTTAAGGGCCTTGTCATCGTCGGAGAGAAGGATAGCGAACGGCTTGTCCGGCTTGCCGTAGCGGATCATCTGCTTCTTGAAGACATCGACATCGATATCGGGTGAGGCGAGAATGACATAGCCAAGCTTGTCGCCGAGATCCCTGTCGCCGGTTATCGCCAACTGCCGCAAGGCCTCCATCGTCACCCACGTTCCCATTGAATGGGCAATGATGTCGATGGTTTTTGCCTTCGTCCTGGCAAGCATGCGCAAGGTTGCTTCGAGGTCGTCGCGGGCGGCGTTCGCGCTCTCCTTGTCGTAGATGTAGCCAGTCGTCTTGCCGCTGGACGCCCAGGAAAACAGCACCGGCGTACCAGAATAGTTGGTGTCCTGCGCTATCTGCGTGATGCGGTAGATGCCGTCGTCAAAGCCATTGTTGAAGCCGTGTACGAAGACGAGTACGCGATCGCCGCGGCGCTGGATGTCGGCGCCAACTGCCTGGGTAAACTGGGGTGCGCCGTCATACACGGTAACGCTATGCGCGGTGAAATGCTTGGCCGGATCGGGCGAAGCAGAGCCCTTTACCCGCTCGATATTTCCAACCTTGTGGATTTTGGGAACGGTGATTTCGACGCTGGCGAAGGTAGTCGTCAGCGAACGATCGCCGTCGAACACCTGTCGCGGTTCCTTCGTTGCCTTGCGGCGTGTCGTGGCAACGAAGATTTCATGGGTGGCGGCGATCTCGCCGGAGGGAGTAGTCGTCGTCGTCTTGCCGAGGAGGTCGTGCGAGTGCGATCCGACGCAACCGGCGACGGACAAGGCAATGAGCAGGATGGGCAATGCCTTTAGGCGCACGGTACGTCGCTCCCTGGTCGCGGCGCGCGTGCTCAGCGCGTTGCAAACCGAATAACGGCAGAACCGATCCCGGTCCAGATCAAAGTGTTCGCCCGGCCCGAGGGGAGGCCCCTAGAGCAGGCCAGCCTGAACCTGTTGGCTTAGCTGGTTGATGCGGTCGGTCACGTCGCGATCGCTGGCAAACCCGTCGTCTTCGCGAAGCCGCTGGCCGAGCATCTTAACGAGCACGGGATTATCGGCAAACTTGGTGTGGTTGAAGCTGTCGGTCGCCTTGGCCTTGGAAAGGTCGATCACCGTTACCCCGTAGTCGGCGAGGTCGGCGGCATTCTTGTAGTCGCCGACACGCGGACGCGATCCGGCAAGGATGCCGGACAAACGCAGCGCCCGGTCATCTTCGGACAGGAGCAGGATGAACGGCTTGTCCGGCTTGCCGTAGCGCCGCATCTGGCTCTTGAACACGTCGACATCAATGTCGGGTGAAGCCAGCACAACGTCCCCAAGCTTGCCGCTGAGGTCGCGGTCGCCGGTGATGGCCAGTTGGCGCAAGGTTTCCATGGTTACCCAGGTGCCCATCGAGTGAGCGACGATGTCGATGCGCCGCGCACCGGATTGGGCGAGCAGCCGCAGCGTCACCTCGAGCTGGTCACGGGCCGCGCTGGCGCTTTCCTTGTCGTAGACGTAGCTGGTGGTCGAACCGCCGGAAGCCCAGGAAAACAGCACTGGGGTCCCCGGGTAGCCGGAATCATGGGTAATTTGCGTCAGGCGATAGACGGCTGCGTCGAAACTGGTGTTGTAGCCATGGACGAACACCATGACGCGGCCGCCACGTGCAGCGATATCGGCATTGAGCGCAGCCGAAAATTCAGGAGCGGTGTCGTAGCCGATTGCTTCCGAGGCCATGAAATACTTCGAGGGATCGTCAGACTTGCCGCGCTTGCGCCGCTCTATCTGCCCAACTTCGTGGACCTTCGGCACAGTGACATTCACGCGTGCATAATTCAGCGTAGCCGAACGCTCACCGTCGAACACCTGGCTCGGGTCGCTCGCACGCTTGCGGGTCGTCGCAATGAAGATCGAATGATTGCCGGATATATCGGCGACCGATGCCGTGACCATGGCGCTGCCAAGAATTTGCTGCGGCTGGCGACCGGCGCAGCCGGCAACGAGAAGCGAGAGAACGAGGGCGATGATGGTCTTGAAAGGCACGGCAAATTCCAGTTCGGCGACGGGCTTGGGCGATGTAGATCGCACCAGACAATGCCTCACCACTTGGAGAGTGCGGCGGAAGTAAGTCGAGTTGCCTTGAAACTGCACCGGGAGAGTTAGAGGACTGCCCTGGTGTTGCGCAAATGCCAAAATGGCGGCAGGAACGGTGCACCACCAATCGGGACCCAAACCATGACCAGTTTCGCCGACAGGGTTGCCACAGCAGCGACGGCCATACGCGGGATTTTTCCCGAAACGCCATTGCAACAGAATGACTACCTGTCGCGCAAGTTCGGTGCGCGCATCCTGCTGAAGCGGGAAGATCTTACCCCGGTGCGTTCCTATAAAATCCGGGGCGCTTTCAATTTCTTCCGCAAGACGCTTGGCGCAGGCAACAAGGCGGAACTGTTTGTCTGTGCATCTGCCGGCAACCATGCGCAAGGGTTCGCCTTTGTCTGCCGCCATTTTGGTCGAAAGGGCGTGGTTTTCATGCCGGTGACGACACCGCAGCAGAAGATCGACAAGACCCGGCTGTTCGGCGGCGATTTCGTTGAAATCCGGCTGGTTGGGGATTTCTTCGACGATTGCTACCGTGCCGCTCTCGATTTCACCGAAAGCGCCGGCGCCCATATGGTGCCGCCCTTCGACCACTGTGACATCATCGAGGGACAGGCAACCGTTGCCCACGAGATCGTGGCGCAGATGGCCGGCGCCAAGGAAGCTGATATTGTTGCGCTGCCGGTCGGCGGTGGCGGCCTTGCAGCCGGTATTACCCATTATTTCAAAGATTTGGATCGACATCCTCGATTCGTTTTTTGCGAACCGGCAGGTGCGCCAAGCCTCAGGAGCAGCCTGGATGAAGGCAAGCGCATCAAGCTTTCGAAGGTCGACAATTTTGTCGACGGCGCGGCTGTCGCCGAGATTGGCCGCGAGAATTTCCGCCTGCTCAAGGATTTCCCCGCCGACACGATACGGTTGGTGCCAGAAAACAGGCTGTGTGCAACGATGATCGAGATGCTGAACGTGGAGGGCGTAGTGCTGGAGCCGGCTGGTGCGCTGGCCATCGATGCGCTGAAGGATTTTCCAAAAAAGGAAATCAAGGGCAAGACGATCGTCGCCGTTATCTCCGGCGGCAATTTCGATTTTGAACGACTGCCGGACGTCAAGGAACGAGCGCTGCGGTTTGAAGGATTGAAGAAATACTTCATCATTCGCTTTCCGCAACGTCCCGGAGCATTGAGGGATTTTCTTGAAATGCTCGGCCCGGAAGACGACATCGCACGTTTCGAATATCTGAAGAAATCAGCCAGGAATTTCGGGTCGGTGCTGATCGGCATTGAAACCAAGGATCGGCGAAACTTCGACCTGCTCGAAGCAAAATTCGATGTCGAGGGCGTGCAGTATCAGGACATAACCGACAACGAGACGCTGGCGGCCTTCATAATATGAGCGGCAAGTCGACGCGCAACGTCTTCATCGTGCTGTTCCGCGGCGTTGGCGGGGCGACGCAACTGCCGACGGCACCGCTGAGAAAGGCGCTGGCTGAGGCCGGATTTGGCGATGTTTCGACGTACATCAACAGCGGCAATGCCATGCTCTCCTCGACACTGACGCCCAAGCAAACACAGGCGGAGATAGCTACAATCGTTGCGCGCGAATTTGGCTTCGAAAAGGACATCATGCTGGTCGAGCGCGGCGACTGGAAACGCATCCTGAAGGGAAATCCTTTCCCCGATGCTGTTGATCGTCCCACCACGTTGCACGTGTTCATTCTGGCCAAGAAGCCCGAACCGGCTGCGATCGATGCCTTGCTCGCCCGCGCTGTCGGTGGGGAACGCTTGGTGGTTCGTGACAAGGTTCTCTATCTGCACGTGCCCGAAAGCTTCAGCGCCTCCAAGCTGCCGCCAGTCATGGACCGTATTCTCGGCACGGTTTCCACCGCACGCAACTGGCGCACGATGGAGGCGTTAGGGAAAATGGCTGAAGAGATCGGCTAGGTATCGCGTCTCACCAGGTTCCGGTATTGGCCATCGAGGCCCACGGCTCTGCCTTGGACTTGGCAGGCCCCTTTTGCAAAAGCTCTATCGAGATGCCGTCCGGCGACTTGATGAATGCCATGTTGCCGTCGCGGGGCGGGCGGTTGATGGTGACGCCTTTGTCGAGCAACTGTTGGCATGTTGCGTAAATGTCATCGACTTCATAGGCAAGATGGCCGAAATTGCGACCGCCTTTGTATTCCTCCGGGTCCCAATTGTAGGTAAGCTCTATGAGTGGCGCCCGGCTGTTTGTACCGGCTGTCTCGTCAGCCGAGGCGGCAAGGAAAATCAGCGTATAGCGCCCTTGTTCGCTCTCGAAGCGGCGTACTTCCTTAAGGCCGAGCTTGTTGCAGAAAAAGTCGAGCGAGGCGTCGATGTCAGTGATACGGATCATGGTGTGCAGATAACGCATTTGGTTCTCCTTGCGGGTCGTCCAGCATAGGCAGTGCGTCCGCCTGCTGCAATCTGAACGGTCGGGAGCAAAGCGAGCGGAAATGCGGGGATGATCGGATGAGCCGTGAAAAAAGGCACGTCAGGTCTTGCGCACTATCGAAGTGGCAATGTTATTCTTCTGCCAAGAATCAGTAGCGGTGTTTTCGGCAAGAGGGGGCATTCTTATGGGGGAAAAGGCCTCTTTCGCGGGGCGGGATGACATCCTTGGCGATGCCGCCAAGCGCGACGAGAGCGTTGATTCCGTTGACCTCGTTGAGGTTTCGGGCGCGATCAAGTGGTTTGACGTTGCAAAGGGCTACGGTTTTATCCTGCCCGACGATGGCGCGTCCGGCGATATCCTTCTCCACGTGACCTGCCTCAGGCGGGACGGCTTCCAGACTGCTCTTGAGGGCTCCCGGGTGGTTTGCCTTGTGAAGCAGGGGGAGCGCGGCCTGCAGGCGTTCCGCGTCCTGTCCATGGATATTACGACGGCTGTTCATCCGGCTGAGATGCAAGAGCAGCGCACCCATGTCGCGGTGACGCCCGAAAGCGGTCTCGAGCGAGCCTTGGTCAAGTGGTTCAACCGTACCAAGGGCTTTGGATTTTTGACGCGCGGCGAGGGCACGGAAGATATTTTCGTGCACATGGAAACCCTGCGCCGCTATGGCGTGACTGAGCTGAGGCCCGGACAGGTTGTCCTGGTGCGCTTCGGTCGCGGTGACAAAGGCCTTATGGCCGCCGAAATTCATCCCGATATGGGTACCTTGCCGGTCTCTCACTAGAGAACCGGGCCGAGGACCGATTGATGACAACGATGCGCTGGTCAATGTCCGGCAAAGCTGTGTCGGTATGCGCTGCCATGCTGATCGCCCTGTTTTTCCTGTTTACGCAACAACCTAGCACAGCCGACGGGCGAGCGATGGCGCTTCCCGTCGATCCTGTTTCGCTTGTGGCGGCAACTGCGAATGGAGAGCGGCTGTTCACCGTCGAGGTGGCCGATGAACCGGGGGAACGGGCGGCAGGCTTGATGTTTCGCGAAGCCATGCCTGATGATCGCGGCATGCTTTTCGTGTTCGAGGAAACGCGCCAACTCGCATTCTGGATGAAGAATACTCCGATGCCGCTCGACCTGCTCTTCATCGGGCCAGACGGCAAGGTAAAGGCCATACTGCCGGGAGAACCTTACTCGGAGGTCGCCATATCGCCCGGCGAGCCGGTGCGTTATGTGCTTGAGCTCAAGGCCGGCACCGCAGCAAAACAGGGTATTTCTAACGGCGTTCTGATAAAACACCCCAGGATAGTGGATGTGCCGACGCCGAGCGAAGCACCGACCCAAAATTGATGCCGACGGAATATTTCGATGCAGTTCTTCAATCATGACGGTTTCGATTTCGCATTTCTCGATCGCCAGCCGGCGAAGGGGAAGGGCGATGCGATCCTGCTCATCCACGGATTTGCGTCGAGCCACTATGTAAACTGGGTTTCGCCCGGTTGGTTCAAGACGCTCAATGACGCAGGATATCGCGCAATTGCCCTAGACAATCGCGGCCATGGCTCATCATCGAAAAGCTATGAAGAAGCCGACTACACGCCTGACAAAATGGCCTCCGATGCGGCAGCGCTGCTTGAACATCTGAAAATCGAGCGCGCACATGTGATGGGCTATTCGATGGGCGCGCGCATCTCGGCATTTCTCGCTCTTGCGGAACCGGAAAAGGTAGCGACGTTGGTGTTCGGTGGACTCGGCATCGGCATAGTAGATGGTGTGGGCGAATGGGACTCAATTGCCGCTGCCCTTTTGGCCGACGATCCATCGAAAACCACACATCCGCGCGGGCGCTCGTTCCGCGCATTTGCCGACCAGACCCGCAGCGACCGGCGCGCCTTGGCTGCCTGCATCACGACGTCGCGTGAACTGCTGACCGAGGACCAGGTTGCGCGCATCACCCAGCCGACATTGATTGCGGTCGGCACCAAGGACGATATCGGCGGTTCTCCAGAGGAACTGGCCGCCTTGATGCCGCGTGCAACGGCGTTTCATATCGAAGGCCGCGACCATATGCTTGCGGTTGGAGACAAGAGCTTCAAGCAGCGCGTGTTGGAATTCTACGCCGAAAATCCGCTGGAATAGATTTAAACAAAAGCTTGGAATTCAAAGATTTATCTTCTCAAGCGCGGCTAGGGAACGGCGGATGTTTTCGCGTGCCTGCGCCTCGAACCGGTCCCGAAACTCTTCACTCAGATAGATAAACGGCCGATCCAGGAAAGAGCGCAGGACAGCGCTTCGCCCGGCAATCCATGCGGCCTCTGGCACCCAGGTATATTCTTTCCGGACCGCAGCCTCGTAGCCGTCAAACACATCCGGTGCAGCGCCCAGTATGGACATATCCATATCGAGAAAAAGTTCGGCATCGCGCACAGCGCCCGCGCTTTCGAGCTTTGGCAACTCATGTTTTGCGGTCGCAAGGATCATTGTCGCAACTCGCTCCAGGCGCGCCGGCCCCAATCTGCCTGCAAGGCGACGCCGGGCGAGGTCGGCACTTCGTTCCTCGTTGTCTTTTGCGGTGCTGTCGTAGATTGCATCGTGAAACCAGATCGCGGCTTCCACGGCTTGCGGATCTGACAACAGGGGCCGGTGTTCTTCGGCCAGCGCCAGTAGCGCCTCGATGTGTGCGATGCCGTGGTAGTGGCGGTTCCCATCTCGATAAAGACCGGTCAACTCTCGCTTCAGGTTTGCATCGAGCGGTGGGGAACCCTGTGCCATCACAGGCCCAGCACTCTGGCGATTTTGGGCGCTGCGTCGTGCCAGTCCTGCACGACGGTAATGTCGCCCGGCAGCGGCGGCAGGAATTCGCGCAGGCTGTTGTCTGCCATCAGATGGAAGAGATGAGCATCTGCCACGGATTCCCGCGCTGAGACTAGGTTTGGCGGCTGGTCGTCGACAAAGGCAATCGGGCGACCGCGCGGGCCGCGCAGCTTGGCCACGGCAGGCCCCTTGGCCATCTCGGTGGTGAGAAGCGGGTAGGGCAGACCGAGTGCGTCAAGATGCGCGCGGCGCGTGGCGCGATGCCGGTGCGGCATTGCCGTCAGGAGGACAATCTCGGCCTGGCCGGCAAAGCTCGACAAGGTTTCGGCAGCGCCGTCGGTGATGCCTTGCCATGCGGCCTGGGCCTCGAAAAATTCATCGAGAAGTGACCAGACCTCGGTTTGGTCGACAAGCCGTCCGCTCGCCCGCTCTGCAATGTTGCCGGTGAGGCGGAAGGAGGAAAAGGTCAGCCCGAAGCCGCGTTCTTCGAGGAAAATCGGAAATGGGCGGATGAATTCCAGGACGACATCGTCGACGTCCAGAATGAGCAAGGGCCTGTCATCGGAAGCCAGTTCTTCGATCTGGCGTGCTGTCTCGGGATCATCGCTCATGTCGAACTTTCATATCTGTCGTCGCCTGCCGGCAGGTGTTTTTGCGCTGCGCCGACCGAAGCAGGTGGAATTCCGGTTTGCTCTGCAAACCGCAGCAGCGTCGGTTCGTGTGCCAGAACGAACTGCAATACGCCGGCTAGAAAACCGGGTTCGGCAGCCGCGCGCCTTATCGAGGACGCCTCGATGCCGGTGATGGCAAGGAAACGCGGCAGAAGTTCGGGGTCAGCGGCAATGAAGCCCAGTGCCTTGATGGCAACGGCTTCCGCTTCCTGACGTATTGACGCGTTGTCTGGCATCGTTACCTTTCCCATGGTCGGGATTGGGATTCTTGAGTCTCCCGGCAAGTAGTCGCATCTGCCGCCCGCGGCAAGTTGCAGCAAGAAGCAAATCAGCGGCCAGCCGGATGCGGATGTTTTTCGAACGGTTGATTTCCGTTTCGTCAATCATCTTGCGGTAGTGTAGCGGCGGGTTTGGTGCGTTCCGGCTGAGCGCATGGCGGTTGCTGTTTTTACGGACAGCGTCCGGGACGGGAAGTCGATGCCGAAAAAAGTTATGATCGTCGAAGACAACGAGCTCAATATGAAGCTCTTTCGCGACCTCATCGAGGCCAGCGGGTACGAGACCGTGCGCACACGCAACGGTCTTGAGGCGCTGGAACTGGCGCGCACCCATCGGCCTGACCTTATCCTGATGGACATTCAGTTGCCTGAGGTTTCCGGACTGGAAGTAACCAAATGGCTGAAGGAAGACGATGACCTTCATGTCATCCCGGTCATTGCCGTGACCGCGTTCGCCATGAAAGGCGACGAAGAGCGCATTCGTCAGGGAGGGTGCGAGGCTTACATCTCCAAGCCTATCTCCGTGCCGCGTTTCATCGAGACCATCAAATCCTATCTGGGCGACGCCTGATGATTGCATGTTTCATACGCGAAGGGCGCTTCAGATGACTGCCCGAATTCTTGTGGTTGACGATATTCCGGCAAACGTAAAGCTGCTCGAGGTTCGCCTCCTCGCCGAGTATTTCGAAGTCTTGAAGGCAAGCTCCGGGCCTGAGGCAATCGAAACCTGCGAAACGAGCAAGATCGACGTCATTCTTCTCGACGTCATGATGCCGGACATGGACGGCTTCGAAGTTTGCCGTCGCCTGAAGAGCGATCCTGCCACATCCCATATCCCGATCGTCATGATCACGGCGCTCGACCAAGTGACCGATAGGGTGCGGGGATTGGAAGCGGGGGCCGACGATTTCCTGACCAAGCCCGTCAACGACCTGCAATTGATGACCCGGGTCAAGAGCCTGGTCAGGCTCAAGATGCTGACCGATGAACTGCGTCTCCGGGCGGCAACCACGCGCAATATCGGGATCGAGGAACTGCTCGGGCGCAACTTCCCTTCGCAGGAAGAATCCCCGAAGGTGCTTCTGGTAGACGAGCGCCAGAATTCTTTCGAACGTATCCAGGCGATGCTCCGCGGCTCCGTCGATCTCGATGTGGCAACTGATCCGCATGCCGGTTTCTTCCAGGCGGCGGACTCCAATTACGAATGCGTTATGATTTCGACCGGCTTTGCCGACTTCGATCCGTTGCGACTTTGCTCGCAGTTGCGCTCGCTCGATAGAACCCGTTTCCTGCCAATTATCCTTGTCGCCGATGCCGGTGAGGAAGACAGGGTCATTCGTGGCCTGGAGCTTGGCATCAACGACTATCTTGTCAGGCCTATCGACCCACATGAACTGACGGCGCGGCTGCGCACTCAGGTTCGCCGCAAGCGCTATAACGACCAGCTACGCGCCAGCGTTACGCAGACTATCGAAATGGCGGTGACTGATCCGCTAACCGGCCTGCACAACAGGCGCTACCTGGATAGCCACCTGCAGACATTGTTCGACCGTGCCGTTGCGCGGCGGCGGCCGCTTTCCGTCATGATCACCGATCTCGACCGCTTCAAGTCGGTCAATGACACCTATGGTCACGATGGCGGCGACGACGTGTTGAAGGAGTTCGCTCGTCGCTTGCGCCAGAACGTACGCGGTATCGATCTTGCGTGTCGCTTCGGAGGCGAGGAGTTCGTCATCGTCATGCCCGACACGGATGGTCCCGTCGCCGAGAAGGTAGCCGAGCGGATACGTGCGGAGGTTGCCCATCTGCCTTTTTCGGTGGGCAAGGATGGAAAGTCGATCAACGTGACAGTGAGTGTCGGCGTTTCGTCGATCCTGAAAGGCGCGGATAGCGTCGAGGCTCTGATGAAGCGCGCGGATCTGGCGCTTTACGAAGCCAAGAGCGGCGGTCGCAATCGTGTGGTTGCAAAGGCAGCTTAAAGACTTAAGCCAAGTCAACCGACAGATTTAGCTCGTCAATTCGGAATGGTTATGAATTTACCTTAATCCAAGCGACCCTGGAAGCTTGGTTAAGAAACTGTTGATTTTCCTAAGCTCTTGCGCAACTGTCGATGCCATTGGGAAGACTGCTCCGAGGCGAGGTAAATTCCGGAGCTGTTCAAAGAATACCCCATGATGCTCAGGTCCGCCGCATCTCCTGGGTCCGTGGGGTCGGCCGGCCGGCGCTGGCACATAGTGGCCTCCTCGTACCGCTGCCAACCGCCGACCGGCCCCCTGCATCATTTCCAGAAAGTAGGAATAGCTGGCCCCAAGCCTTCGCGGGCCTGATGCCAGCCTGCATGTATCCAGGTGTTGGCGGCTTACCAAAGTGGCCATTTGACATCGGCGGGTCATAAAAAAACTCAAGCCCGCCGAAGCGGGCTTGAGCTTAACAATCTTGGCTAATGGAGCGGACTTCTTAGAAGTCCATACCGCCCATGCCACCCATGCCGCCGGGCATACCGCCAGGCATGCCGCCGGCAGCTTCCTTCTTCGGCGCATCAGCAATCATGGCCTCGGTCGTGACCAGCAGGCCAGCTACCGAAGCAGCGTCCTGGAGGGCCGTGCGCACGACCTTGACCGGGTCGACGATGCCGAGTGCGATCAGATCGCCGTACTCGTCCTTGGCTGCGTTGTAGCCGAAGGTCGCGCCCTTGTTCTCAAGGATCTTGCCGACAACGATCGAGGCTTCCGCACCGGCGTTGGCCGCGATCTGGCGGGCAGGGGCCTGCAGGGCGCGGCGAACGATGGCGATGCCAGCAGCCTGGTCGGCGTTGGCGCCGGTGGCCTTGATCGCGGAAGAAGCGCGCAGAAGAGCAACGCCACCACCGGGGACAATGCCCTCTTCAACCGCAGCGCGGGTCGCATTGAGCGCATCGTCAACGCGGTCCTTCTTCTCCTTGACTTCCACTTCGGTCGAGCCGCCGACGCGGACCACAGCAACGCCACCGGCGAGCTTGGCCAGACGCTCCTGCAGCTTCTCCTTGTCGTAGTCGGAAGTGGTTTCCTCGATCTGCTGCTTGATCTGCGCAACGCGACCCTGGATCTCGCCCTTCTTGCCGGCGCCGTCGACGATTGTGGTGTTCTCCTTGGAGATCGACACCTTCTTGGCGCGGCCGAGCATGTTCAGGCCGACGTTCTCGAGCTTGATGCCGAGATCTTCGGAGATGACCTGGCCACCGGTCAGGATGGCGATGTCTTCCAGCATGGCCTTGCGGCGATCGCCGAAACCAGGAGCCTTGACGGCAGCGATCTTCAGGCCGCCGCGCAGCTTGTTGACGACCAGCGTGGCAAGAGCCTCGCCTTCGACGTCCTCGGAGATGATGACGAGCGGCTTGGAGGTCTGCACAACGGCTTCGAGCACAGGCAGCATTGCCTGCAGGTTCGAGAGCTTCTTTTCGTGCAGGAGGATGTAGGCGTCTTCGAGTTCAGCAACCATCTTGTCGGGGTTGGTGACGAAGTAGGGCGACAGGTAGCCGCGATCGAACTGCATGCCTTCGACAACTTCGAGTTCAGTGTCAGCAGTCTTGGCTTCCTCGACGGTGATGACGCCTTCGTTGCCAACCTTCTGCATGGCCTTGGCAATCATTTCGCCGATTTCGGTCTCGCCATTGGCAGAGATCGTGCCGACCTGAGCAACTTCCTCGGAGGTCTTGATCTTCTTGGCCTTCTTGACCAGCTCGACCACGACTTCGGACACGGCGAGGTCGATACCGCGCTTCAGGTCCATCGGGTTCATGCCGGCTGCAACTGCCTTGTGGCCTTCCTGAACGATTGCCTGGGCCAGAACCGTAGCAGTCGTGGTGCCGTCACCGGCCTTGTCGTTGGTCTTGGAAGCGACTTCGCGAACGAGCTGGGCGCCCATGTTCTCGAACTTGTCTTCCAGTTCGATTTCCTTGGCGACGGAAACGCCGTCCTTGGTGATGCGCGGAGCGCCGAAGGACTTGTCGATGACGACGTTGCGGCCCTTGGGACCGAGGGTGACCTTCACCGCGTCGGCGAGGATGTTGACACCGCGCAGCATGCGCTCGCGGGCGTCACGGGAGAATTTTACGTCTTTAGCAGCCATGTCTTACTCCTGGGCTTTGCGCCCGAAATTCTGATTGCCAGTTTCTATTCAAATACGGGCAGCGTTATCAGCCAATGATGCCCATGATGTCGGATTCCTTCATGATCAGAAGGTCTTCGCCATTGAGCTTGACTTCGGTGCCGGACCACTTGCCGAACAGGACGCGATCGCCGGCCTTGACATCCAGCGGAACGAGTTTGCCGTTTTCGTCACGAGCGCCGGAGCCTACGGCGATGATTTCGCCTTCCTGCGGCTTTTCCTTGGCGGTATCGGGGATGATGATGCCGCCAGCGGTCTTCTCTTCGGATTCGACCCGGCGAACGACCACTCGGTCATGAAGCGGGCGGAACTTCGACTTTGCCATTTGATTTCCTCGATGACAGTGATGAGAAACGATTTCCTCCGTCCAGCGAAGCCGGACATTGGTTAGCACTCACAATAGTCGAGTGCTAACGTGGCGGTGAGATAATCAGGCCCCCGACCAGAGTCAAGGAGCGGCAAGCCGAAGGCGTCGAATTTTAAGCCGAACTTGACTGCCAATCCGCATTTTCGAGGAATGGAGTCCTCGGCATTCCGTTACTACGCAGAAAAATTGCGCACACCAGAGATGTCAGGCGGTGTCGATGGTCACTCCATGTCGGGCAACGCACGAGCTCGACAGCGCACCGGTAATGCCGACTATTTTTGGAATTGTGCGCCGCAGCATCTTGAAAGATAAGCACGCTTATTATATATCGCGCTCATGGTTACCGAAGGCACAGACAGACTGGGGTTTTTGATCCACGACGCGGCGCGTTTGATGCGCAAGCGATTCGAGGCGCGCGCCAGCAATTTGGGCCTGTCGGCGGCACAATGGCGCTTGATGGTCAGGGTCACGAAGGAAGAAGGCGTTGCCCAGGCAAGGCTGGCCGAGCTGCTGGAAATCGAGCCGATCAGTGTCTCGAGGTTGATCGATCGCATGGAAGAGGCGGGGTGGATTGAACGCCGCGCCGACGCATCTGACCGCCGGGTACGTATGATTTTCCCGACACCCAAGGCGCGCCAGGCTTATGCCCAGGTGAAAAGCCTTGCAGGTGAAGTTTACGAGGAAGCGCTGACCGGTATGTCCGGTGAAGACAGGCGCATTCTTATCCAAGGATTGCGAACGCTGGTCGATAATCTCTCCGACGACGAGACCGCGTTGTGCAGGCAAACAAACAAACTGGAAAGCACCGCACAATGAACGCTGTGACGAAAGTTGACGAGAACGCGACGAAGCTGGAGATGGATGCTCCGGCTGACCAGATTTCCATGACTGCCGCACCACAAGTGCAGGCACAGCCGGCTCCGGCCAAGGCCAAGCGCAGGATGTCCAATCGCTTCGTATTGATGTTCGCGTTGCCTGTGCTGTTGGCAGTGGGCGGCGGCTATGTATGGGTGACCGGCGGCCGCTATCAGGAAACGGAAAATGCAAATCTTCGGCAGGCGCGGGTTTCCATCGCGGCCGATGCCGCTGGACGCATCGTAAAGGTCGATGTCAGCGACAATCAGACGGTGAAGAAGGGCGACGAGCTGTTCACCATCGACCCGGAACCTTACCGTATCGCGTTGGCGCAGGCCGAGGCGGCGGTTGCAGGTGCACGGCTGAACGTCGAGCAGCTTCGCGCCGCTTACAATCAGGCAATGTCGCAGGAGCGCGTCGCGTCGAGCGAGGTCGATTACCTCCAGTCGCAGTTCGACCGCGCTACCGATTTGTCGAGGAAGGGCATAAGCGCAAAGTCCTCGCTTGATCAGGCGCGCAATGACCTCGACAAGGCGCGACAGGAACAGTCTGCTTCCGAGCAGGGTATCGTCAGCGCCAAGGCCGCGCTCGGCGGAAATCCCGATATCGAGACCGACCAGCACCCGACAGTGCTGGCAGCGCTCGCTTCTCGCGACAAGGCTGCTTACGATCTTGCCCAGACGACAGTGCGTGCGCCGGCCGACGGCGTCGTCTATCAGGCGTCATCGTTCAAGATCGGCCAGTTCGTGGGCACCGGCACGCCGTTGTTTGCACTGGTAGAAACGGGCGACACCTGGATCGACGCGAATTTCAAGGAAACGCAACTTACCCATATGAAGCCGGGCCAGAAGGCCGAAGTTGTGCTGGACACCTATCCCGGCCGCACTTTCGAGGCGACCGTGGAAGCGATTGGCGCGGGCACCGGCGCGGAGTTCTCGTTGCTGCCGGCCCAGAACGCCACCGGCAATTGGGTAAAGGTTACCCAGCGTATTCCAGTGCGCATCAAGCTCACGGATGACGATGCCAAGTTGGCGCTTCGAACCGGCATGAGCGCCACCGTCAGCGTCGACACGGGCGTGTCGCGCGGACTTCCGAGTGTCTTTGGACACGCGGTCGCGGCTGAATAACCAACGGCAGGCCGCACTGAACACGGTTCGGCTTGCCTGATTTCATATTCACGTAGTTTCGGAAGCTCGAACCCATGTCACAGGGCGAGACCCATCGCGAAGTGCCGCATCGCGGCCTGATCACCATTTCGATCATGCTGGCGACGATCATGCAGGTACTCGACACCACGATCGCCAACGTCGCCCTGCCATCGATGACGGGCGACCTGGGCGCGTCGCAGGATACGATCAACTGGGTTCTTACCTCCTACATCGTGGCGGCCGCCATCATGACGCCGGTCACGGGTTGGCTGTCGGACCGGCTTGGCCGCAAGGAGCTTTTCCTGGTTTCGGTCGTAGGCTTCGTCATCTGTTCGATGCTGTGCGGCGCCGCATGGAGCCTGGAAAGCATGGTCGCCTTCCGCCTGCTGCAGGGCGTGTTCGGCGCGGCAATCGTGCCGTTGTCGCAAACCTTCCTGCTCGACATCAATCCACGCGAGCGTCACGGTCAGGCGATGGCCATATGGGGTGCGGGCATCATGGTCGGGCCGATCATCGGCCCGACACTCGGCGGCTGGCTGACGGAAAGCTTCAACTGGCGCTGGGTGTTCTTCATCAACCTGCCCGTGGGTATTGTCGCCTTTCTCGGTTGCGCCGCCTATCTGCCAAGCGTTGCCAAGCGCCTGCGCGGGTTCGATTTCTTCGGTTTCGCCATGCTTTCGCTCGGCGTCGGTGCGTTGCAGTTGATGCTGGACCGCGGAGCAGAGGTCGACTGGTTCTCGTCTATGGAAATCTGGATCGAATTCGGCCTCGCCTTGACCGGTTTTTGGGTGTTCATCATCCACACGGTCACGGCTGAGCATCCGTTCATCGATCCGAGAATATTCCTCGACCGCAACTTCGCCACCGGTCTTGTCTTCATCTTCGTGATAGGCGTCATCCTGCTTGCCAGCCTGGCTCTGTTACCGCCTATGCTTTCCGTCGTGTTCGGCTATCCGACCATCACTACGGGCATGGTGATGGCGCCGCGCGGCGTTGGCACCATGATCTCGATGTTGCTGGTGGGCCGCCTTGTCCGTGTCGTCGATCCGCGCATGCTGGTGGTGACAGGCCTGCTTCTGACCGCCTATTCGCTTTACGACATGTCAGGCTTCTCGCCGCAGATGGATGACTGGCCGATCCTGACCACCGGCGTCATTCAGGGGCTGGGGCTTGGGTTGGTGTTCGTGCCGCTGTCCACGGTTGCCTTCGCCACGCTTGATGCGCGGTTCCGGACGGATGCCACCGCCTTGTTCAGCCTCGTGCGCAACATCGGCTCGTCGATTGGTATCTCGATCGTTACGGTGATGCTGACCCGCAATGCCCAGATCAACCACGGGGAGCTGTCTGCCCAGATCAATCCCTACAACCCGAACCTGTGGATCGCTTCACCCGGCGCAGCCCAAGGGGATCCGGCTGCGCTTTCGCAACTCAACGGTCTCGTCAACGTGCAGTCGCTGATGATCTCCTATGTCGACGACTTCAAGTTGATGATGCTAGTCACGCTTTTGGCGCTGCCGCTGGTCTTTCTGCTACGCAGGCCGCAATACGCGCCGGCTACGGGGGCGCAGGCCGCACATATGGATTGAGGGAATAGCAGAGTAGGTCACTGGGCAGTGGGCAAGAAGCTGAATTAATTGCCCAGTGCCCCGTTGCTCTACTCTCCTACTTTCCAAGCACCAGCGCCCAATAGCGCCAGTCCGGATTTTTCGCGTCGCTGACATAAGCAAGTCCGAAGCGCGTAAAGCGTGCGTCCAGGATGTTACGGCGGTGCGGTGGCGAATTCATCCACATCTCGAACAACCTGCGGATATCCATGCGCCCCTGGGCGATGTTTTCCGCGGCGGCACCCTCAATGTGGTTGCCGTTGACGCGAGACGCGAAATCCTTGCCCCAACCAGTGGTGTGCGTCATGCGCTTCGCGCTGGCCATATAGCCCGCCTGCTGCAGCGCAGCCCGCTCCAGTTGGCTGTCTGGAACAAGCCTGGATAAATTCTCAGTGCTGCGGATACCGGCCAGTGTCCCGGCGGCGGAATTGGACGCGCCAGCACCTGAACCTGCCGGCATCGTGCCGCAGCCAGCGAGCATGGAGAGGGCAAACAGGCCGGTACCGGCAACAAACATCCGGCGATCTCGGAAAAACGTCGGGTCGGAATCCGTGGGCTCAGTCTCGAGAGAGGTGATTTTCATTTCGCTTGATAGGCAAGCGATCATGGCTTTTGCCGGGCAGGGCGGAAAAGAACATGATTGCCCTAGCGCGGCTACCGGCCGTCGCGGCCAGCGATTGGCGTTGGTTCAACTGACGATGCGAAGGTTCGACAACTCGTTGCCGATTTCCTCGAAATCCTTTGCCAGCGATGCGCCCGTAGCGTTCCAGAACAGCTTCGCCGGTTTGCTGGGATCGGCAGAATCCTTGCGGAACCGCGATTCAGATGAACAGGCCTTTAGCGCTTCTATTGCCTTGTTTTCACTAGTATCGCTGGTCGATAGATCAAGCGCCACAGTCATGACGATGATCTTGCCAGCCTTGGCATTTTCGCACAACTTGGTCATCTGCTCGTTGAGTGCATTGGTATAGTTGCTGCTCGAATAGTTCAGCGTACCTATTGCGCTTGACGTTCCCGAAAACAGTCGTGTCGTTGCCGTGCCGTTGTAACCAACACCGGCATAGCCATAGGCGGCATAGGTCGACTTGTTGCCAGCAGGATCATTGCCCGGCACAGAATAGGTGTTTTCACCGTCAGTCAGAACGATAATAACCTTGTCGTTGCCTTTCTCCGTTTCGGCGCGTCCCTGCGTGAACGGTTCGCTATGGGATAGAACGCGCCATCCCCAAGCCATCCCTTCGGGCACATCAGTATTGCCGTTTGCCGCCATGCCGTCGATGGCGGCCTTGATCGTCTCGAGGCCCTCCGGCTTGGTGACATCTGTGAGCGGGGTCAGCGGTTTGGTGGTGCAACTATAGTTCGGGCCAGCACCCGCCTTGAGCACAGGAGCGTCGTAGGATCGCACCTGGAAATACTTGGCCATATTGCTCTGGCGTGTTTTGCCCGTACTGCTGGAGGGATCGTCGTTCCACCAACTGTTTGCAGCGCTGTAGGTCTTGGGAGCAGATTCATCCGGGTCCTGGGTCAGTTTCCAGTGGTTGCCGGGCTCGTCAGGGGCAAACATTGGAACGAACATGGTAGCGGGGTCGCCGAACCCGATACCCGTGTTGTTCGGCCCGCCTGACGCTGGCGTATCATCTACATTGTAGGGGTAGGGGCGGGCTTCGACACAGCCCTGCCAGCTGGCGAACGGCCCGTAAGTATCTACGTAGTCATACTCTTTATGGCTGCGCTTGCAGGTATTGTTAGAGCGGTATTCGTCGCAGACGACGCGCTCGCTGGCGTCGACCCGCTCATGGCTGGTGACCACCTTCATGTCCTTGTAAAGGGAGAAGCGCGTGAGCATCTCTCCTTCTTCAGCGCCCCATCCAGTACCCGTCTTGCGCCAGACCCCGAAGCCATCTTTGGCTGCACGTTTGTCCGGCGCCGAGATCGTCGACCAGTCGAAATTCTCGTTATGGACAGGCGATAAGCCGGCAATGTCTATCCACGAACTGCTGTCATTTTGCGGGCCGACATTGACTGATGCGGCAAAGGGCACCAAGCCGAATTGCACCGGCTTTTCCACTTGCTTGATCTGGTTTGCCTGCAGTGCCAAAGTATCGACCAATTGCTTGGCTGCATCTTTCAGCAGGTCTATGCGTCGCTGGCCCGAACCCGTGCCGTAGCTGGTCATGGAACCGGAATTGTCGAGCACCAGAGCCACTTCCAGCGTGTTTTTCAAGCGCACTTCCGAATCGACGCCGACGGAAATTTTCCGGTTCACCGTTTCGGTATCCTCTTTCATCATTTGCGCGAAAGCAGGATAGAAATAGGGCCTGTAGTTCAGATTGGCAGTCAGCTTGAGTGTGCCGCCGCCCACGCTGCTGTCTGGCAGCTTGACACTTAGAGTCGTATCGGCCGGATTGACGCCATTCAAGTTGGCATGAAAGAAGTCCAGCGCATAGGCGCGCAACTGATCGTCTGTCGCTCCCTCCACAATACGCCTGGCTGTTGCGATATTGGCGGCATCGAGCGCATTGGCGACATTCTGCTTCTGTCGCACCATTTCGCTATAGTCTACGGCAATGGCAATCGCGCCCATGATGGGGACCATGGCGACTACCGTCATGAGAGCGTAGTGACCGCGCGTGTCGCTCCAGAACGCACGCCAGAGTGCAAGCATGGTAGTCACGGCCCCCGCCGGATGGAGATGTCAGGCAATCATTGTGTCAGCAAATGCTGAAAAACGGGTATTAACGGAGCGTTGATTTGCAGGGTGGCAATTCAGCGGCCGTTAACCAAACCCGCTGCTGCAGGTAAAGAAAAGCCCGCCAAGTGGCGGGGCAATTCGGTGTAAGGACTATATGATCAGCCTACGATACGCAGGTTGGAAAGCTCGTCTGCAATTTTCTTAAAGTCATTTTCAAGGGTCGAACTCGTCGCATTCCAGAACATTTTATCGGGTTTGCTGGGGTCGGTTGGATCCTTGCGGTAGCGGGAGTCGGAAGCACATTTCTTCAGTGCTGCAATCTGTGCGGATTCAGCGCTTTTCTTGGAATCGAGATCCAGAGCCACAGTCATGACGATCAGATTGTTGGCCTTTGCATTGTCGCACAACTTTGCGAACTGCTCGTTCAAAGCCGTCGAGTAGTTGCTCTCCGTATAAGCGCTGTTGCCTGATTTTACCACGCTGGAGCTCGTTCCCATGAAAAGGCGGGTGTCGCCATTCTGGTATTTCGTTCCTGTGTAGCCGTAGGCAGAATAACTGGACTTGTTGCCGGCGTAGTCGTTGTCGCCGAAATAGCCAGGCGTATAGTAGGTGTTCGCGCCGTCGGTCAGCACGATGACAACCTTGTCGTTGCCCTTTTCTATTTCGGAACGCCCTTCGCTGAACGGCTCGCCATGTGACAAAACTCGCCAGCCCCAAGCCATGCCCTCGGGGACATTTGTAGCACCGAGAGCGGCCATTCCGTCGATTGCCGTATTTATCTTGGTCTTGCCGTCGGTTTTGGTCACGTCCTGCAACGGCGTGATGGCGCTTGTCGTGCACATGTAATTCGGCCCGCCGTTGATCGGAGTCGGCAGAGCAGCCAGACTGAGCGGGCCAGGCATTATATATTTGAGGGTGTTTTTCTGCCTTGCGACTTGAACGCTGGCTGTTGTGCTCGTTGACGTATCGCCGTTGTCATCCCACCAACTGTTGTTCATGCCGAAGGTCTTGATCGAGTTGTTCGATTGTTTTGTCCATATATTGCCGGTCTCGTCGGGCGCGAACATCGGCACGAAATAGCTTTCCGGCTTCGACGTCGTCGGCAAGGTATCGTTGATATTGTAGGGTGCCGGGCGCGCTTCCACGCATCCGCCCCAGGATGCCACAGAACCATAGTCAATAATCGTCTTGCCGTTTTCCTTGTGGGAACCGGTCTGCTTTTTCAAAAGCTTGAAAAGCGAAAACCTCGTCAGCGGTTTATCTTTTTGAGCGGCATCCCAAGTGGAGCCGCGGGCCATCCAGATATCTCCAACCTTCTGTGCGTACTGGTTCGCGTCCCTCGTTTGGGTCATGACTGACCAATCAAGATTTTCATGATGGATAGGTGAGGCGCCGGTCGTGTCCATCCAGGCGGAAGTCTCGAATTGCGTGCCGACGTTAACCGATGCAGCGAACGGCACCACCGCGAATTGCACAGGCTTTTCCACCTGCTTCATCATGTCGGCCTGCTTGGAGATCGTGTCGACAAGTTGCTTGGCCGCGGCTTTAAGCAATTCGATGCGGCTCTTCGTCGAAGATGCCACCTTGTCGTCCATAGATCCTGAATTATCGAGAACGAGAGCGACCTCAAGGGAGTTCTTCAGCCGCACTTGAGAGCAAGTCGTGAAGCTGAAGTCGCTTGAGGTTTTCCCTATCAGCTTTGCCGCCGCAGGAAGGAAATATGGGGAGTATACCAGGTCCGCACACATTTTCATCTCGCCACCACCAACGGCGTTGCTGGGCAGCGTGACATTCAGTGTCGTTTTACCGGGTTTTACATGGCGAAGATTCGCCAGAAAGAAATCCTGCGCATAGGCTTTAGCCTGAGTTTCCGTAGCCCCCGATTGGAGTTGGCGGGCAGTGGCAATGTTGGCAGCATCAAGCGCATTGCGCGTATCGAGCCGTTGGCGGGACATTTCGGTGTAATCCACCGCAATCGCCAAAGCGCCCATCAAGGGTGCCATTGCGAGCGCCGTTACAAGTGCATAGTTGCCGCGTGTGTCTTTTCTGAATTTCATGAACATCGGCTTCGTGACCCCTGCCAAGCCCAATTCACAGCAACAAAATGACAGAAATGATTAAATTTCGTGTTCGCGGAATCCCATCAAAATGAGGTTTGGCATTTCCCTTCGGTTAACCATGGCTTTTCCAGATCCGAGAGGAAAGCTGGTGACAGTTTCGGACGCATCGGCTAATTCGAGCCTCACAAACGGCTTCCGACCGCGATGTCTTCAGCTACAGGTTCGAGAAACAGCATGACGGCCCACCCCGGAATAATTGCCTCGTTCGACAACCTATCACCCCGCTACGCTGCGATTTTGTGTGATGTGTGGGGTGTCGTGCACAATGGCGAGACGCATTTCCCAGCCGCCGCGGCTGCCCTGGCAAAGGCACGCGCCGAAGGTCTGGCAGTCGTCATGATCACCAATTCACCGCGCCTGAGTGGCGATGTGATCGACCAGATGCGCTTTATTGGCGTGCCGGACGGCAGTTTCGACAAGGTGGTGAGTTCGGGCGATGTAACGCGCGATCTCATCGCGGAAGGGCCGAAGAAAGTGTTTCACCTCGGACCTGATCGTGACGCCAACATCTATGACGGTCTTGGTGTCGAACTGGTCGAGGAGTTCGAGGCTCAGGCGATCGTCTGCACCGGCCTTTTCGACGACGAGATGGAGACGCCGGAAGACTACAAGGATCTGCTTTTCCGCTTCCGTTCCCGCAACCTGCCGTTCATTTGCGCCAACCCGGATATCGTTGTGGAACGCGGCGAACGGCTGATCTGGTGCGCGGGCGCGCTGGCCCGCGACTACAGCCAGCTTGGCGGACGCACGCTGATCGCCGGCAAGCCCCATGCGCCTATCTACACGGCGGCCCTCAAGGCCGCATCGGAGATCGTTGGCCGAGAGCTCGATCGCAGCGAGGTGCTTGCCATCGGAGACGGCATGATGACCGACATCAAGGGCGCTGCGGACAATGGTTTCGACGTGCTTTATGTTTCGGGCGGCATTCATGCGCGCGACTATGGCGATCCGCTAACGCCAGACCCGGAACTGCTTGCCGCGTTTCTTTCCAAATACGGCTACCGCCCGGTGGCGGTGATGCCCCGGCTTCGCTGAAACGGCGTCTTCAACATGTGCGTGCGATTGCCCGGAGACCGGCCGCTGCCCGAAAATCTGAGGGGCGGCGTCGTTGCGATCGGCAATTTTGATGGTGTTCACCGCGGTCACCAGGCTGTACTCGGTCGGGCATTGGGACAGGCGCAAAAGCAAGGCGTTCCTGCCTTGGTCCTGACCTTCGATCCGCATCCGCGCAAGGTATTCCGCCCGGATTTGCCGCTGTTTGTGCTGACACCGCCGGCAATGAAGGCAAAACTGCTCGCCAGGCTTGGATTTGCTGCTGTGGTCGAACAGGCATTCACGCGCGAGTTTGCGGCAAACTCGGCGGAAACTTTCGTAAATTCAATCCTGGAAGCCAATTTGGGCATCAGCCATGCCGTAACCGGCTTCAACTTCCACTTTGGCAAGGACAGGCAAGGTGGACCGGCCTACCTGATGGAAGCGGGCACGCGAAACGGATTTGGCGTTACGTTGGTTGATGCGTTTCGCGATGAGGACGCATGCATTGTCTCGTCAAGCCGGATACGTTCGTTGCTGTCCGAAGGCGATGCAGTGCAGGCAGCGGGGCTGCTCGGCTACCGGTTTACCGTCGAAGCTGAGGTGGTTGGTGGTCAGAAGCTTGGCCGCACGCTTGGTTTCCCCACCGCCAACATGCGCCTGCCAGCCGAGACCGCGTTGAAGGAAGGCATCTATGCCGTTCGCTTTCGACGTGCCGACGGAACGCTTCATGACGCAGTTGCCAGTTTCGGTCGCCGCCCGACGGTCGATGACAACGGCGCGCCGCTGCTTGAGACATTCCTCTTCGACTTCTCGGGTGATCTTTATGGCGAGGTCTGCGACGTATCGTTCTTCGGGTACCTGCGCGGCGAAGTGAAATTCGACGGGCTTGATCCGCTCGTCGCGCAGATGAAGCGCGACGAAGCCGAGGCGCGGGCACTTCTGGCCGGCGTGCGACCGCTTTCGGAACTGGATTCTGCGGTCGCCTTTTGAGCGCGCGGCTATTTCCTCAGCGCCAAGCCGAACGCGATGAAAGTCCATCCCTGGAAAATCAGGTCGATGGCAAGAAACAAGCCAAGTATCCAAATGCTGTTGACCGGCCAGCCCATCGCAATGACGAGGCCGGCAAGCACGGTGACGATGCCTGCCGTGATGATCCAGCCCGAGCCGCGCTGTTCGCGGTGTTCGTAGCCGACCCAAGCCCTCAGTGCGCCTGATGCCACGAGCGCGACGGCCAGCATGAAGGTCAGCACCGTCGAGGCGAGCAGGGGATTGTAGAAGGCGAAAAAGCCGGCGAACGCATAGAGCAGGCCGCTGGCCAGCCAGTAGAAGAAACGGCCCCAGGTTTTGACGCCAAATGCATGGATGATCTCGATGACGCCGGATATCAGCATCAGCCAGCCGACGAAAAACACCGACGCGACGGTGGCGACAAACAGGTTGGCAAATGCAATGCCGCCGAGGATCAGCAGTAGAACGCCGAGCGCGACGAACCATCCCCATTTATCGCGTGCCTGCCCGATAGCGTTCTTGAGCGTGTCGTTCTGAAAAGCCATGTTGCCACTCCAAAGACGTTTCAAACTCACGGGTATGAAACTATCGCGTGTAGCGATGCCGGTCCAGCACCACCGGTATTTGCAGGATCGTTGCACATTTAAATCAAATTTTACCGACCTTCGCGCAAGAGTTGCCGTACTCCCATTGTCCGGCGTAACGGCGAGGCAGACCGAAGATGAGAACGATCCCCGCATTTGCGGCAGCGATGCTGCTGGGTTTCACAACGGTTTCCAGCGCGGGCGAGGGGATAGGCGGTTGGCTGTCGGGCGACTGGTATCTGACGCTCGGCGCCACCGGAATGGTGGCCCCCAATTTCGAAGGCGGCAAGAAATATCTGCTTAGCGCTTCGCCGATCATCTCTCTCGGCAAGGCCGGAAATCCGGTTCGCTTTTCTTCGCGCAACGACAACATCTCGCTCGCGCTGATCGATGACGGCGGCGTCCGTGCGGGGTTGACCGGAAAATTCCTGTGGGGTCGCGACAATGATGCCGATGAGCTTCGTGGCCTTGATCCCGTGCGCTGGGGTGGCGAGGTCGGCGGGTTCGTCGAAGTCTATCCTTTTGACTGGATGCGGCTGCGCGGCGAACTGCGGCATGGCATCCGCTCTCACAGCGGCTTTGTCGCCGATATTGCGGCCGACGCCTTCTATGACGTGACGCCCGATGTTCGCATTTCGGGCGGACCTCGCGTGTCTATCGCTTCGTCGAAATATTTCGATGCCTACTATGGGGTCAGTGCCGCAGAATCCGTTGCATCGGGTCTTAGCGCATATAATCCGGGCGGCGGCATCAAGTCTGCAGGCGTTGGCGGCGCTATTACCTGGAAGGTCACGGACCCGATAACGGCCAGCCTGTTCGGTGAATATTCGCGTTTGATGGGGCCTGCGGCCGATTCCAGCCTGGTGCGGGAGCGCGGTTCGCGTGATCAGTTCATGATCGGTGTTTCGACCAGCTATCGGTTCGATTTTTCGATGTGAGGTTTCGGCTCTATTTTGGCCGAAGCGGACATAAGGTGGCACTTTATTCTTGGCCGGTCATCGGTTAGAAGCGCTGCCATGACCTGCCTGCCGCGCCAGATCGCGTCTGCGATACGAATTACCAGCCCGGTGTTCCGGGCGGCCTGAGTTGAAACTCGGTCGCCGGGACAACCGGGAATTATGGCGAGCATCTCTCGCGCTTTTTCCAGAACATGATAGGTCAACGCCCAAAGCCGGTTCCGGCTCGGCAACCCATATGGCGAACTGATGAACGATACAGCGGAAACGATCGACTATTCCAAGACACTCTACCTGCCGCAGACGGAATTTCCGATGCGTGCCGGTTTGCCCGAGAAGGAGCCCTTGCTGGTCAAGCGCTGGCACGAAATGGACCTTTATAGGAGGCTGCGTGAAGACGCGGCCGGGCGCACAAAATATGTCCTGCACGACGGCCCGCCCTACGCCAACGGCAACATCCACATCGGCCATGCGCTGAACAAGATCCTCAAGGACGTCATCACCCGCTCGTTCCAGATGCGCGGCTACGATTCCAATTATGTTCCCGGATGGGACTGCCATGGCCTGCCGATTGAGTGGAAAATCGAGGAACAGTACCGCGCCAAGGGCAAGAACAAGGACGAAGTGCCGGTCAACGAATTCCGCAAGGAATGCCGCGAGTTCGCCACACACTGGATCCAGGTGCAGGGCGACGAGTTCCAACGGCTTGGCGTGGTCGGCGATTTCAAGAACCCCTACACCACGATGAATTTCCATGCGGAAGCTCGGATCGCGGGCGAGTTGTTGAAGTTCGCCATGTCTGACCAGCTCTATCGTGGCTCCAAGCCTGTGATGTGGTCAGTCGTCGAGCGCACCGCATTGGCCGAGGCCGAAGTCGAGTATCAGGACTACGAGAGCGATACCATTTGGGTGAAGTTCCCGGTGGTTGGCAACGCCAGTTTGGACGACGCTTGCGTTGTCATCTGGACGACGACTCCATGGACCATTCCCGGTAACCGCGCCGTCGCGTATTCGCCGCGCGTTTCGTACGGCCTCTACGAAGTTACCTCGGCTGAGAACGATTTCGGTCCCCGGCCGGGTGAGAAGTTGATCTTCGCCGACGCACTGGCTGAAGAATCCTTCGCCAAGGCCAAGCTCGAGTACAAGCGTTTGCATGATGTTTCTAGCGTCGAACTCGGCGCTCTGACGCTTGCCCATCCGTTCAAGGGCCTTGGCGGTGGCTATGACTTCACGGTACCCATGCTGTCCGGCGATCACGTGACCGATGATGCCGGTACGGGCTTTGTGCATACCGCGCCCGGTCATGGCCGCGAGGATTTCGACGCCTGGATGGATGCGGCAAAGGATTTGCGCAAGCGCGGGATCGATACCGCGATCCCGTTTACCGTCGACGATGCCGGCTTCTTCACCAAGGACGCACCCGGCTTTGGCCCTGATCGCGAGGGCGGGCCTGCGCGCGTGATCGATGACAACGGTAAGAAAGGCGACGCCAACAAGGTTGTCATAGACGAGCTGATCAAGCGCAACATGTTGTTTGCGCGTGGACGCCTGAAGCACAGCTACCCGCATAGCTGGCGCTCCAAGAAGCCGGTGATCTTCCGCAATACGCCGCAGTGGTTCGTCCATATGGACAAAACACTCGACGACGGCACCACTTTGCGCAGTCGTGCCCTGAAAGCCATCGACGACACGCGCTTCGTACCCGAGGCCGGTCAGACGCGCCTGCGTGCCATGATTGCCGAACGTCCGGACTGGGTGCTGTCCCGCCAGCGCGCGTGGGGCGTTCCCATCGCCGTATTTGCTGATGCGGACGGTAACGTGTTGAAAGACGAGGCGGTGAACGCCCGCATTGTCGAGGCATTTGAGAAGGAAGGCGCCGACGCCTGGTTTGCCGAAGGCGCGCGCGAGCGCTTCCTTGGCAGCCGCGCAAATGAACCCTGGACGATGGTGAAGGACATTCTCGATGTCTGGTTCGATTCCGGATCCACGCACACTTTCACGCTGGAAGACCGGCCGGATCTGAAATGGCCGGCAGATGTCTATCTGGAAGGCTCCGACCAGCACCGTGGCTGGTTCCATTCCTCGCTGCTGGAAAGCTGCGGCACAAGGGGCAGGGCGCCCTACGACACGGTCGTCACCCATGGTTTCACCATGGACGAGGAAGGCCGCAAGATGTCGAAGTCGCTCGGCAACACGGTGGTGCCTCAGGACGTCATGAAGCAGTCCGGGGCCGATATCCTGCGCCTGTGGGTGATGACGACCGACTACTGGGAAGACCAGCGCCTCGGCAAGAACGTGCTGCAAACCAATATCGACGCCTACCGCAAGCTAAGGAACACGATCCGCTGGATGCTGGGCACGCTCGCCCATGACGAAGGCGAAGATGTGCCGCTTGCCGAGATGCCGGAATTGGAGCGGCTCATGCTGCACCGGTTGGCTGAGCTCGATGAGGTGGTACGTTCCGGCTACGACGGGTTCGAGTTCAAACGGATTACGCGCGCTCTGCTCGATTTCATGGTGGTCGAGCTTTCAGCCTTCTATTTCGATATCCGCAAGGACGCGCTCTACTGCGATGCGCCGTCCAGCGCAAAGCGGAAGGCCTCCGTCCAGGTGGTACGCCATCTGTTCGAATGTCTGGTGAAGTGGCTGGCGCCGATGCTGCCGTTCACGACCGAGGAAGCCTGGCTCGACCGGCATCCCGGAGCGAAGTCCGTGCATCTGGAGCAGTTCCCGCAAGTGCCTTCCGACTGGCGCAACGAGGCGCTGGCTGAAAAGTGGCGCAAGGTGCGGCAGATGCGGCGAGTCATCACCGGCGCACTGGAGATTGCCCGCGCCGGCAAGGTGATCGGATCGTCCCTGGAAGCGGTTCCAGTCGTTTATCTCGACAATTCCACGCTCGAAAAGGAAGTTGCGGGCGTCGACATGGCCGAGATCAGCATCACCAGCGGCCTCGACTTTTCCTATGGCAGTGTACCCGCGGGCGCGTTTACCCTGGATGACGTCAAGGGCGTGGCTGTTGTGGTGGAGAAAGCCGCCGATCGCGGCCTGCGCAAATGCGCGCGGTCGTGGCGGTACACGAACGACGTCGGCGACGACAAGGACTTCCCGGACGTCTCGGCACGGGATGCGCTCGTTCTGCATGAATTGCAGACCACGGGCCGGCTGTAGACGCAGGAATTGTGCAGGAAGGCAGCGCGCAAACGGGTGCGCGTTGCCCTTGACGAACGGTTGAGGTAAAGACCTGAAACTGCGGACGACAAATTGTCGCCGGATTTTCCGTTAGAACAGCGTGGCAAGATGCGTGCCGGCGTTCGGTTGGCAGCGATCAAGGGGTCGTCGAGAGTGAAATTTTTAGGCATGACCGAGAAACGCCATGTGCGCCTTGCGTTGATGGCGCCGCTTGCCGTTTCGAGCCTCGCTCTTTCAGGGTGCATGTCGTCACCGACTTACGGGACTGACAAGACTGCGATGGAGCAGCTCGCCGGAGATGTGAGTGGGGCAATCTCACTGGCTCCCCCCAAGCGTGAAAAGATCGATTACAACCCGCGCCCCACCTTGGTTAAGCCCACGCCAGGGCAAAAAGGTGTGTTGCCGGCGCCTCAGGACAACATCGTCCAGACCGCGAGCACACAATGGCCGGAATCGCCCGAACAGCGCCGGGCCCGTATCCGGGCTGACGCGAGCGTCAATTTTGACAGCCCCAATTTCAAGGCTGAAGTGATTGATGACGTCCAGACCGACCCGGCTTCAGTGAAGAAGGCAATGGCAGAGTCCGGCTCGGAACATCCTCCGCGTTGGACTCCCGGTGATTCCGGGATCGGGGCCAAGGCCCGCCGTGATTCCATCAACCGCAAGCTCGCCGAAGGTCGGCAAGGGAGCCCCACGAGCCGTCGTTATCTGAGCGAGCCACCGCTGGATTATCGGGTTGCGGCTTCGACCGCGCCTCAAAACGATATCGGCGAGGATGAATACAAGAAGGAACTCCGGCAGAAAAAGATGGCCCGCAAAAAGGATGGCGGTCTGTTCAGCTGGTTGCCTTGGTAGTCGCACGGCCTGACGCGCAGCCGAGTTCTACGACTGCCGGCGGGATACAAAAAAATCCTTGAGCAGCATGGTTGATTCGATCTCACCTAGCCCGGCATATATGTCGGGTACATGGTGACAGGTCGGTGAAGCGAAGAAGCGCACTCCGCTGACCACGGCGCCGCCTTTTTCGTCGGCAGCGCCGAAATAGAGCCGGCGCAGGCGCGCGAATGAAATCGCCGCTGCGCACATAGTGCAGGGTTCAAGCGTCACGTAGAGATCGCACTCGCCAAGCCGTTCACTCGACAATTCGGCGCATGCTTCGCGAATCGCAAGGATTTCGGCATGAGCGGTGGGATCGGCAAGCTCGCGCGTGCGATTGCCGGCTGCTGCCACGACGGAGCCGTTTAACACGACGACTGCGCCGACGGGCACTTCCTCGCGTGACGCCGCCGCCTGCGCTTCTTTCAGCGCGATAGCCATGAAGTCAGGCCGCTTCACTGCGGTTCCCCATTATGTCCTCGCAACCCAAGAGCTATCCTGTTATCTAGCCGCCCAAACGAGCAAACACCACATGAGCGACGACGACAAATTCCAGCGCAAGCCCGGCGCAAAGCCGGCTGGCTTCCGAGGCCGCAAGGCTGCCGAGGGCAAAACCGGCAAGCCGACCTTTTCCGGCAAAAAAACATCGTTCGCCAAACGACCCGAAGGGGCAAATGATGGTGACCGGCCAAAGCGTGATTTTAAACGCAATGACAGGCCACGCGAAGGCGAAGCACGTGCCGATAGGTCTTTCCAGAAAGGACCACGCAAAGAGGGTAAGCCTTTCGAGAAGCGGGAAGGTTTTGCGAAACCGTATCGTCCGCGCGAAGAGCGGCAGGCTCGCCCCGAAGGCGAAGCGCGGCCAAAGCGCGATTTCAAACACGACGACCGGCCGCGTGGTGAAGGCCGCACCTTTGAGAAGCGGGACGGACCGCGCAAACCATTCGTGCGCAGGGATGGATCTAGCGGTGGGGGTGACAGGAGCAACGAAAAGTTCTCAGATCGGCCCAGGCGCGAGTTTGGTGGAGACAGCAAGCCAACAGGTGGGTTCAAGCCTCGGGCCCGACCTAGCGAGACATCGGAAGAGACGGGCGAGCGTATCGCCAAACGTTTGGCGAGAGTTGGCATTGCTTCACGCCGCGACGCTGAAGAACTGATCGCCGCTGGCCGGGTCAAGGTCAATGGAAAGATCTTGGCGTCGCCGGCATTCAACGTGTCGCCAAACGACATCATCCATCTTGACGGCATGGAAATCCCGCCGATCGAGCGTACCCGGCTGTTTCTCTTTCACAAGCCGGCAGGCGTAGTGACGACCAATCGTGATCCCGAGGGCCGCAAGACCGTATTTGACGTGCTGCCCGCCGACCTGCCTCGCCTGATGACCATAGGGCGGCTGGATATCAACACTGAGGGCTTGCTGCTGCTCACCAACGATGGCGGACTGTCGCGCGTGCTGGAGCTTCCGGCCACCGGCTGGCTGAGACGCTACCGGGTTCGCGTTCATGGCAAGGTCGAGGAAAGCGCGCTGGCCAAGTTGCGCGAAGGCATTGCCGTGGATGGCGTTTTCTACGGTGCCGTAGAGGCAAGCCTGGACAGAGAGCAGGGCTCGAATGCGTGGCTGACGATCGGCTTGCGCGAGGGCAAGAACCGGGAGGTCAAGAACATTCTTGGCGCGCTTGGTCTCGACGTGACACGGTTGATCCGCATTTCCTACGGGCCGTTCCAATTGAACGAGTTGCCGGAAGGGCATGTGCTTGAGATCAAGGGCCGCATGCTGCGCGAGCAGCTTGGCGAAAGGCTGATTGAGGAATCCGGTGCGAATTTCGACGCCGATATCGTAAAGCCGTTTTCGAACAAGCCGGTGCGGCGCGTCGAGCAACTGGAAGAAGCGGCCCCACGCTCAAGACCGGCACGCTCCGAAATAGGCGAGGGAGGTTTGATAAAGCGGCGCAAGTTCCGTGAGAACAGCCGCGACGAAGCGCTCGGAAAACTCTCGACGCGCCCGGAGCGAGGCTTTGGCGAGCGTGGCGGCAAGCCGGAACGGTTTGGGGCTGGTGGAAAGACGGGATTCAAGAAGGGTGAGCGGGAGCGCCCGCCAATTGATCCACCGGGCCAGCGCAAGGCCAATGTATGGATGGCGCCGGGCGCCCGTCCGCTTGGAAAGGACAAGGCGGAACAGGAGAAGCCTGAGACCGATTTCCGCAAAGCCCGCGGTGCGCAGGATCGCGGAAGATCGCAGGGCGATCGCCCGTATGGCAAGCCACGCGGCGACCGTCCGGATCGGGGCGGTAGTGGACCCTACCGCAAGGGGCCGGGCAAGGGCCCGAAGGCGCGCTAGATGCGCGTCGTAGGAGGCGATTTTCGTGGCCGCCCATTGGCCACGCCACGCACTCACGCGATCCGCCCGACCACGGATCGGACACGTGAGGCCGTGTTCAACGTCCTGGCGCATCGATTTCCCGACAAACTGGAGGGTGCAAGGGTACTGGATCTTTTTGCAGGAACCGGAGCACTTGGCCTTGAAGCGCTGTCTCGCGGCGCAGGCTATGCCGTGTTCATCGAAGAATCGGCGGAAGGGCGCGGCTTGATCCGCAGCAATGTCGAAGCCTTCGGCCTCACCGGCAAGACAAAGATATTTCGTCGTGATGCTGCAGTGCTTGGAGAAGCCGGAACGCTGGCACCCTTCGGTCTGGTTTTTGCTGACCCTCCTTACGGAAAAGGTCTGGGTGAACGAGCCTTGCAGTCGGCCAGGAAAGGCGGCTGGCTCGCTCCGGGGGCACTGTGCGTCGTCGAGGAATCCGCTTCCGTGCCATTTGAGCCGGGGGCAGGCTTTTTGATTGTCGATGAGCGCAGTTATGGCGAGACGGTGATCCGCTTTATCGAAACGGCCTGACTTTAGCCGCCTTCAACCGCCAAATGACGAACAATTCACTTTTGTCGTCACACGTGCCCGCCTATCGTCTATGGCATGATCTTCGGAGCCAGCAATGAAATCTGACATCCATTGGCTGCTCCGGATCGCCTTGGTTCTGACTGTGGTCGTCGCCTGGATCGCTCCGGCATCGTCGCAAACAGCCTCGAACGAATGGAAAGTGACCGATTTCCTGCTCGACAACGGCATGGAGGTGGTGGTCATACCTGACAGGCGCGCACCGATTGTGACGCATATGGTCTGGTACAAAGTCGGCAGCGCCGATGAACAACCCGGAAAATCCGGCATAGCCCATTTCTTCGAACATCTGATGTTCAAGGCAACCAGCAATCATCCTGCCGGCGAATTCGATCGTGCGGTATCGGCTATCGGCGGCAGCAACAACGCCTTCACTTCCTACGATTACACTGTTTTCCATGAAACCGTTGCGCCCGAGGCCCTCGAGCAGATGATGGGGTTTGAGGCCGATCGCATGCGCAATCTCGTGCTCAACGACGAGGTGATCGCCACCGAGCGTGATGTCGTGCTCGAGGAGCGCCGCTCGCGCGTGGATAGCGATCCGGATGCGCTGCTGGACGAGGAGGTGAGCGCGACACTTTACCAGAACCAGCCGTACCGGATTCCGGTCATCGGCTGGATGCAGGAGATAGAAAAGCTGAACCGGGCCGATGCCAGGGCGTTTTATGACAGCTACTACACCCCGAACAACGCTGTTCTTGTTGTGGCCGGCGATGTGGAGCCCGATACCGTCAAGGCAATGGCCGAGCGCACTTACGGCAAGGTAGCGCGCGGTCCCAATCTACCGCCGCGCGTGAGACCTTCAGAACCAGAGCAAAATACCAGGCGAACGGTCACTTTGACCGATGCGCGCGTGAGTGTGCCAAGCTTTTCGACGCAATGGGTGGTGCCTTCCTATCACACCGCAAAGCCGGGCGAAGCCGAAGCGCTGGATCTTCTGGCCGAAATTCTGGGTGGGGGTCCGCGCAGCCGGCTCTATCAGGAACTTGTGGTCAAGAAAGGTATTGCCGCGAGTGCCGGCGCTTCATTTTCTGGCACCATGCTCGACGACACGAGCTTTGCGGTTTATGGGGCGCCGCGTGGCAGTGCTACGCTTGCTGAGGTTGAAGCAGCAGTAACTTCCGAAGTGTCGCGCATCGCACTCGACGGAGTGTCCCCGGAAGAGTTGGAACAGGCCAAGAGCCGCTTTGTACGCTCGATGATCTTCGCGCGTGACCGGCAATCGAGCATGGCGAACATTTACGGCAGCACCCTTGCGACCGGTGGAACAGTTGAAGATGTTGAGCAGTGGCCCGATCGCATCCGCAGTGTTACGGCGCTGGATGTAAAGGCCGCTGCGGGACACTATTTGGCCCCAGAGCACGCGACGACCGGATATTTGTTGCCTGAAGCACACGCGGGAAATTGAGTTGATGGCTGTCCTTAGAATTTCCCGCAAAGGATTGATTTCGCCGGCAATTGTTTTCTTGTTGTCTGCGCTTTTTCTGATCCTGCCAGCGCTTACCGCGCGCGCCGCCATGACTATCCAGGAGGTGAAGTCCTCAAAAGGGATCACCGCCTGGCTTGTAGAGGACTACTCGGTACCAATCATTACACTGCGTTTCGATTTCGACGGCGGAAGCACTCAGGATCCTACCGGTAAGGAAGGTCTCGCCAATCTAATGACGGGCCTGTTCGACGAGGGTGCGGGTGATCTGGACAGCAATGCTTTCCAGGCACGGCTGGATGATGCTGGCGCCGAGATGGGCCTTTCCGAAGGCCGCGATAGCATTTACGGCGCCATGCGAATGCTCGCAGAGAGAAAGGACGAGGCGTTCGAACTGTTGCGGTTGGCAATTGAAGAACCACGTTTCGATCAAGCACCTATAGACCGCATTCGCGGGCAGATATTGGCCGGTATTGCCGCAGGAGCGCGCGATCCGAATACAGAGGCCGAAACCAAGTGGCTGCGCGCGGTTTATGGAAGTCACCCATACTCGCGTCCGGACGAGGGTACCAAGGACAGCCTTGAAAACATAACTGCAGACGATCTCAGGGCATTTCACAAGGCGACCTTTGCACTTAGCGGCCTGCATGTCGCTGTCGTCGGGGCGATCGACGCTAAGACCTTGCAGCAGGAGATGGACAAACTCTTCGGCGGGCTTCCGTCGCAACAGACGCTGCGTCCGGTAGCTGACACCGAGCTCAAGCTCGATCAGCAATTGCAGGTAACGTATGATCTGCCGCAGACCTCCGTGCAGATGGCTTTTCCCGGCGTCAAACGGTCATTACCGGACTTCTACGCTGCAACGCTGATGAACGAGATTCTAGGTGGAGGCACCTTCACCTCACGTCTGTTCGAGGAAGTACGGGAAAAGCGTGGACTTGCTTATTCGGTCGATTCCGGGCTCTCCAACCGTGAGCATGCCTCAGCGCTTGTCGTGACGACTGCTACCCGATCCGACAGGGTAGGCGAAACACTTGAGGTTTTGCGCGACACGATAAAACGCATGGCTGATGAAGGGCCGACGGAAGCCGAACTCGTCGCCGCGAAAAAGTACATAGTGGGAGCGTATGCGATCAACAATTTGGATTCATCAAGCGCGATCGCCGGAACGCTGATCGATCTGCAGGTGAACAAGTTGGGAATTGATTACATGGACTGGAGAGCGGACATGATCAACGGCGTCACACTGGACGAGGTGAAGGCCGTGGCAAAGAAACTGCTCTCGGTGAAGCCAGCGGTTATGATCGTTGGCCCGGCTTTTGCTGATGGAAGCAAGGGGTGACACCAACATTTGGCATAGCATTCGGTGGTGGCGGTGCGCGCGGGCTGGCGCACATCCATGTCATCGAGGCACTCGACGAATTGGGCATTCGCCCAGTCGCCATCTCCGGTTCGTCAATAGGTGCGATCATGGGTGCCGGCATGGCGGCCGGAATGACCGGAAACGAAATTCACGAACACGCTCGCTCGATCCTCTCAAGACGGACGGAAATCGCGAGCCGTATGTGGAAGGCGCGCCCCGGCAGCCTGGCGGAAGTCATGAAGGGAGGGCTGCATGTCAGCCAGTTCAATGTCGAGCGCATTTTGAAGGCCTTTCTTCCCGGCGCGGTTCCTGAAAATTTTGCAGACCTGAAAATACCGCTGAAGGTGACGGCGACCGATTTCTTCGGCCACAAGCTTGCAGTATTCAGCGATGGTGATCTTCACTCGGCACTTGCAGCCTCCGCCGCGATCCCTGCTGTGTTCCGACCGGTCGTTCGAGATGGTCGCATGCTCATCGATGGCGGTATCTATAATCCGGTGCCATTCGATCTGATCGAGCATGACGCGGACATCATCATTGCCGTCGATGTCGTGGGGGCGCCTACGGAAGCTGAGAGCAAACGGCCGAGTTCCGTAGATCTGATGTTCGGGGCTACCCAACTGATGATGCAATCCATCATCGCCAACAAGCTCAGCCAATGCCGGCCCGATATTCTGATCAGGCCGCCCGTCTCACGCTTCCGCGTTCTCGATTTCATGAAGATCGAAAGCGTAATGAGCGAAACCGCGTCTGTGAAAAGTGAAGTGAAGCGCGCGGTCGAAGCTGCGTTGAAATCACATTATGAGCCTCGCAAGCATTAAAGCGCGCATTCACGCCAGTTGGGCGAGTTCCAAGAACTGACGCCGGACCAGATGGCCACATTTAAGCCAGCATATTAGGCCGTTTGGACAAACGGCTCAGGCGTTCATCTTTCCGCCCATTGCACATGCACTGCCGGAACAATAGATGGTGCCATGTAGGATCCATTCCTTCGGTGGGTCGATTCACGGGATTTTGAAATGGCAAATTCGATCGACGCGGGAAAACTGACGGATCGTGTTGCCGCACTGGTCGAGGCGGCACGCCGGGCGGGGGCGGATGCGGCGGATGCGGTCGTCGTCGTTGGCCGCTCCAAAGGCGTTTCTGTCCGGATGGGCAAGGTCGAGAGTACGGAAGCCTCGGAGAGCGAGGACATGTCGCTGCGCGTATTCGTCGGAAAGCGTGTGGCGAGCGTTTCGGCAACGACAGGCTCTGACCCCAAGACATTGGCCGAGCGGGCCGTGGCCATGGCGAAGGTTTCGCCGGAAGATCCATATCAGGGATTGGCTGACCCGACACTCCTGACCAAGGCACCGCGCGATCTCGATCTTTTCGACACGACAGAGGTTTCGGCGGATCGATTGAAGGAAGACGCGCTTGCTGCGGAGGAAGCCGCGCTTGCCGTCAAAGGCGTGACCAACTCATCCGGTAGCGGAGCAAGCGCTGGTTTTGGCGGTTTGGTCCTTGCGACATCGAGCGGATTCCTCGGTCAATACGTTGCCACACGCTTTTCGCGCTCGGCCAGCGCCATCGCGGGCGAAGGCACAGGCATGGAACGCGACTACGATTATTCGTCGCGGCAGCATTTTGCCGATCTGGACACGGCGCAGGACATCGGTCGAAAGGCTGGCGAGCGTGCCGTAAAGCGCCTTGGTGCGCGAAAGGCGGCGACAGGAGCAGTCGTCGTCGTGTTCGATCCGCGCGTGGCGCGCGGCATTGCAGGCCACTTGGCCGGCGCGATCAATGGTGCAGCCGTTGCGCGCAAGACCAGCTTCCTGCGCGACATGATGGGCAAGCAGGTAGCTGCCAGCTCGATCACGGTTACCGACGAACCACTCCGTCGACGTGGCCAGGCCTCCAGGCCATTCGACGGCGAAGGCGTCGAGGGCAGCAAATTGACGATGGTCGAAAAGGGCGTGTTGAACCATTGGTTCCTGTCGACCTCGGCGGCGCGCGAACTTGGTCTGACGACCAACGGGCGCGGCTCACGCGGCGGTTCGTCCGTTTCACCCTCATCCACCAATCTCGCGATCGAAGCGGGCGCGCAATCGCCGGAGGAGTTGGTCAAAGGCCTCAAGTCCGGCTTCTACGTAACGGAGGTGTTCGGGCAGGGCGTCAACATGATAACCGGGGAATATAGTCGCGGCGCATCCGGGTTCTGGATTGAAAATGGCGAACTCGCCTATCCTGTCTCGGAAGTCACCATCGCTTCCAATCTGAAGACGATGTTCCTCAACATGGTTCCTGCCAGCGATCTTGACCGCAATTTCGGCACGGCGGCGCCTACATTGCTTATCGAAGGAATGACCCTTGCCGGTAGCTGATATAGCCGGCCTTGCCACGGCCCACGAAGACCTGGAGTTGCTGCGCGACGCCGCACGTGAAGCCGGGGCAATCGCCATGCGATACTTTGGCAAAAGCCCGGAAGTGTGGATGAAGGGCGGAACCTCTCCGGTCAGCGAAGCCGACTACGCGGCCGATGCCTACCTTCGCGAGACATTGCTTAAGGCTCGTCCCGATTATGGCTGGCTGTCTGAGGAAACAGCCGACGATCTCGCCCGGTTGAATGCCCGTCGCACCTTTGTCGTGGACCCGATAGACGGAACGCGCGCCTTTCTGGAAGGCAACAGTACGTGGTGTGTCAGCGTCGCCGTGGTCGAGCAGGGAAAATCGCTGGCAGGTGTCCTCGATTGCCCGGCCAAAAAAGAAGTCTATTGGGCCGTTCCGGGATCCGGCGCATTTTGCAACGGCGTCCAGATCGCTGTCCGACCGGTCGCCAGTCAACCCGAAGTCGCCGGCCCGAAGGCATTTGTGGATCAACTCCCGGCCGACTTATTGGAACGAGTGCGGCGGGTAGCCTATGTCCCGTCGCTCGCTTACCGGCTGGCGATGATAGCGTCAGGCACTATCGATGCGAGTTTCGTAAAGCCTAATTCTCACGATTGGGATATTGCCGCGGCGGGGCTGATCCTGAACGAAGCCGGTGGCGGGCTGGTCGATACCGAGGGATTTTCCCCCTTGTTCGCCCGAGAGAAGATCAAGCACAGCGCCCTTGCAGCCGGCAGCGGTGAATTGCTTGGCATGCTGGCGGCAGTCATCGCCGGTACGAAAATCCCGTAAGGATACTCATAGGTTTAAATGTTAGCAGGTTTGCATTAGACCAAGCGGCGATTTTAGATTCAAAGGACAAACATGAGCGGTACTGAAGGAAAGCAGCAGCTTTTGCACCTGGTATTCGGTGGCGAGCTGACAAAGCTGGGCGGCACTGAATTTCGCGACCTCGACGCGCTCGACATAGTCGGCATCTACCCTGACTATCAATCGGCATCGACGGCATGGAAGGCTAAGGCCCAGGCGAGTGTCGACAATGCGCATATGCGCTACTTCGTGGTACACCTGCACCGCCTGTTGGATCCGCAAAGCAAGGCTGACGCTTGACAATGGAGCAGGAATTGGCGCCGCCGCGGGCCGAAAACACCCTGGCTGGCCACAAACGCAACAGGCCGTTCAAGAAGGCTTGGAGAAAGATTCGCCAGCCATTGGCCGAGTCGCGTTTTGCCAAAGGCGCGATCGCCAGTCTTTTTGCGCAAGCCTTGCGCTTCATCCGCCTGACAAATCCGCCTGCGAAGGGATCCGCCTCGATTTCAGGCGGCGAGTATGCCGATCTTGAGCCGGGCATCATCGCGCTATGGCATGGCCAGCATATTCTGGCGCCAGTATTTTATCCGCAGGGCCGTCCGCTGGTTGCAATGGTGTCACGCAGCGCCGATGCTGAACTCAATGCATTGATGGTCGAGAAATTCGGCATTGAAGCCGTAAGAGGATCAGGCGGTCGCGAAAATGCTCGCCATCTCGACAAGGGTGGAGCCAAGGCCCTGATCGCGCTGAAGAAAGCGCTCGTTGCCGGCAAGAATGTCGCGATGATCGCCGACATACCGCACGGAACTCCACGCGACGCAGGTCTTGGAATTGTACTTCTGGCAAGACTGTCTGGACGCCCGATCCTGCCTGCGGCCATCACCACCAGCAGGCGCAAGATACTGGAGCGTAGCTGGGACAAGACCACCATCAATCTGCCCTTCGGGCGGTCGTCGATTGTCGTGGGAAAGCCGGTGTTCGTACCCGCGGATGCTGATGATGCGGAAATGGAGCGCAAACGTCAGGAAGTCACGGACTCGCTCAACGCGGCCACGGAACGGGCTTACAAGCTGGCGGATGCCGGCAAATGAGCGAACGCAGCGCGCGCATGATGTTGTCGGCATATCGCTATATCGGCGCGGCCGCCTATCCGCTGATTGGGCCATACGTGGCCTGGCGCGCATCGAAGGGTAAGGAAGACCGCAGCAGAGCCCGCGAACGCTATGGTGTAGCGGGCCGCGAGCGCCCTGATGGACCGGTAATCTGGGTGCACGCAGCTAGCGTCGGCGAGACCATCGCAGTTGTGCCGATGGTGCAGAATATTCTGGGCTATGGCGTCAATGTCGTGCTGACCACCGGCACCGTTACATCGGCCAAGGTCGTGCAGGAGCGGTTGCCGGATCGCGTCATTCATCAGTATGTGCCGCTCGACCTGAAACCTGCCGTCAGCCGTTTTCTTGATCACTGGCAACCGGATTTGGCAATCATCGCTGAATCTGAAATCTGGCCGATGACGATCCTTGAGCTTGGCGCACGCCGCGTCCCGCAAGTTCTGGTCAACGGCCGCATGTCGGATCGGTCGTTTGCATCATGGAAGAAGCGCGCCAGCCTGGCTGAGGCGCTGTTCGAGAACCTGGCTCATGTCATTGCGCAGTCGGAAGTCGACGGAGAGCGCTTCAGGGCGCTGGGTGCAAGGCCGGTTACCGTATCTGGCAACCTCAAGGTCGACACCGCACCGCCACCGGCAGACGAAAAGATACTGCATGCGCTAAAGCGCCAGATCGACGGGCGTCCGACTTGGGCTGCCGTTTCGACCCACGACGGTGAAGAAGCAATGGCCGCCGAGGTTCATGTAACGCTGCGCGGGCGTCATCGGGGGCTGCTTACCATCATAGTCCCACGCCACCCGGAGCGAGGTGAAGCATTAGCAGCCCAAATGGAGGGTATGGGCCTGAAAGTTGCTCGCCGCAGCCTGGGCGGGAAGATTTCGCCTGACACCGATATCTTGCTTGGCGACACTATAGGAGAGATGGGACTTTATTTGCGATTGACGGAGATTGCCTTTGTCGGTCGCTCGCTGACGTCGACCGGCGGCCAGAACCCGCTTGAACCAGCCATGCTGGACACGGCTGTCCTGTCTGGACGCAATGTCCAGAATTTCCGCGACTCGTACCAGCGGCTGCTTGAAAGCGGTGGCGCCAAGCTGGTCAAGGACCGCAATATGCTGGCGGGAGCTGTCAACTACCTGCTGAGCAACGAGATCGCCCGCCACGATATGATGGCGGCCGCAGCGGCAACGGTAGAGGAAATGCGCGGCGCGCTTGCCGCGACAATGAAGGCGCTGGAGCCTTACATCCAGCCGCTGGTGGTGAAGGCGCGTCTTTGGCGCGCGGGCAGCCAGTAGAATGGCGAGTGAGTCGCCGCCGTTCTGGTGGGAGAAACCGGATTGGCGCGCCTTTGCGCTCTCGCCGCTGTCTTTCACTTATGGTTTCGTTGCCGGTCGGCGCATGCACACGGCGAAGCGGGAAAAGATTGCAGCGCCAGTGCTATGCGTCGGAAATTTTACGGTCGGAGGAACCGGCAAGACCCCGGTTGCCATCGCCTTGGCGCGGCAGGCCAAGCGGATGCAGCTCAAACCCGGCATCCTCTCGCGTGGGCACGGCGGCGGTTTCTCCAGCCCACATCTCGTTGATCCGTCTCACGACAGCGCCAAGCATGTCGGCGACGAGCCTCTGCTTCTGGCCGAACATGCACCAGTTGCGGTGACACCCAATCGTGCGGCTGGAGCACAATTGCTGATCGACAGGCATGGCTGCGATTTCCTCATCATGGATGACGGCTTCCAAAGTGCGCGCATCCATATCGACTACGCCCTTGTCGTGGTCGATGCACGTTATGGGCTGGGCAATGGCAGGGTCATTCCGGCAGGGCCGTTGCGGGCCAGGGTGGTTGACCAACTCGTCTATACAAGTTCATTACTGAAAATGGGCGAGGGAACCGCCGCCGATCGGGTTATCCGTCAGGCAGCTCGTGCCGGCAAGCCGATCTACGAGGCGCGAACGCGTCCGCGTGGCAGGAAAGCTTTCGCAGGCAAGCGGTTCCTCGCCTTTGCCGGCATAGGTCATCCGGACAAATTCTTCGATACAGTGGCCGGGACGGGCGCAGTTGTGGTGCTGTCGCGCGCCTTTCCAGATCATCATGTCTATGGCGAGGACGAACTTGCCGAGTTGCTGAAGACCGCGCGCGACAATGAAATGCGCTTGATAACGACGGCCAAGGATGCCGCCCGGCTTCGCCATGGAGCAGCGTCGGCTGAATTTCTGGAGATGCTGGACATTCTCGAGATCGACGCGGTATTCGAGCAGGACTACGCGCCAACCCGCGTCATCAATGAAACGCTTGAAGCATGGCGGCTTCGCCGGCTCAAAGGCTAAGCGGCCTGATCCGGAATAAGGTTCCGGACGGATTTTACCGCCGGGTACGCCACTCGGGATGTACTTCCAGCTCCCGATTGAACGAAATTGCGGCGCTAACGTAAGGCTCCTGCCGCGCAACGCTCCAATATTTCAGTTCATCGAGCGGTATGTTTTCACCGGTGACGGCGCAGCGAACGAACGCGCCAGGGCTTGTCACCTGGAAATCACCATCAAGGTAACGAATGCGGGCTTCCCGGCTGCCGGGCCCTTCAAAGCGGTTCATCATATGAGCGCACCAAGATTCATGAGCATGTCATCGCCACAAATCGGGATCGAGGTCAAGCGTCGCCGCCTTGTATGGCCGTTTGGTCAACCGCAAGGAAGGCATCGATCTGTTGCGGTTCGACGCCCGCCTGGACGCCGATACGGCGCGCCAGTTCCACAGCCGCGGTTCTGGGGCGCCCAATCGGGCGATCCAGCCAATAGGATACCGGGTTGAGAGCGCAGCGTTCGTCCACGGCCACGATACGTCCGCTTTCCAGTTGCTGTACGGTGAGCGGAGGGCGCGCCAGCGCAATGCCGAGACCATGCGCTGCTGCATCGAGCACCAGATTGTAGTCCTCGAAACGGCGGTCTTGGGGCCGCGGTCGGTAGTCTATGCCTTGCGAGGCAAACCACGCGCGCCATGCAGAGGCATCTGAATCGTGCACGATCGGAAACTTCAGAAGCCCTGCAGCACTGCCCCTGCCGATGTCCTTTGCAAGAGCAGGCGAGGCGATGGGGAAGCAATATTCCTCGAACAATTGCAGCGAGATGCGCCCCGGAATTCGCCCACGCCCGCAACGGATCGACAGATCGATGCCTTCGTCGGCCAGATCCGCCTGGCGGATATCGACATCGAGTACGATGCGAAGACGCGGCTCGCCGTCCTCAAGCTTTGAAAGACGAGGCATCAGCCACAGCCCGCTGATCGAGGGGATGGAGGTGAGGCGAACGACCGCCGCACCACGAGGCTCGACCCATCGGTCCGACGTGTCAGCGATCAGGGCAAAGGCCTCGCTTGTGCGGATATGCAGGCGCTGGCCTTCCAGGGTAAGCGCAACACCGCGCGCACCCCGCTCGAACAATTTCAGGCCAAGCCAACCCTCCAGCTTCGCGATCTGGCGGCTGACAGCACCGTGCGTGATGTTCAATTTCTCGGCTGCGTTCGAAAAGCTGCCGGTACGCGCCGCAGCATCGAACGCGCGTAGCGTCTCCAAAGGCAACATGGCATCCAAGCTGTGATCCATAGTCACAGCTCATCCTTGATTTGTTCGTTTGTCAACACGCGCAAACCAGTGCTCATTGTAAAGCATGAATCGGAAGGAAAAGAGATGAACTCGGTGACCGAAACTCGGAACTCCCGTCGGGATACGGATGCAATCGCGGGCATTGCCGTTGCGCTCACGGTTGTCGGTTGGGCATCGGCATTTCCTGCGATCCGCGCAGGGCTGGAGGCCTTCGGTCCGCTTGAACTTGGCGCGCTGCGCTTTGCAATCGCTGCCGTGCCGGCTGCGGCCTATCTTGCGATTGCCAGGCCCGCGCTGCCAAAGTTGAACGAGTTCTGGCGATTTGCCTTCGGCGGTGTCGTGTTCGTGGCGCTCTACACGGCCATGCTCAACATCGGCGAGCAGACCGTAACCGCGGGCGCGGCAAGTTTCATCATCAATGTCAGCCCGATCTTCACCGCGATCATGGCAATGATGATCCTTGGCGAGCGGTTTCCGCTGATCGCCTGGGCTGGCACATTGGTCTCATTTACTGGAATTGGCATCATCGCGATGGGAGAAAGCGACGGTATCCAATTCAATACCGGTACACTGCTGGTGCTCGGAGCGGCCCTATGTTCGGCCACCAACACGATTGTCCAGAAGCCCTTGTTTTCGCGGCACCATCCGCTGAGCGTCGCGGCATGGAACATCGTTCTTGGCGCATTGTGCCTGTCACCGTTCCTGCCGAATGGACTGGCTGAGATGCGGGTTGCAGACACCGCCGGGCTAGGCGCAGTCATCTATCTCGCCATTGTACCCAGCTTGATCGCCTATGCCGCATGGGCAACAGCGCTGTCGCGCTTGCCGGCTGCCCGGGCAACGAACTTCCTCTACTGCATCTCGCCGGTGGCAACGGTGATCGGCTTCTTCTGGCTTGGCGAGGTGCCGACGCTGCTGGGCATCATAGGTGGCGTACTTGCTTTGGGCGGAGTGGCAATCGTCAACCTCAAGCGCTAGCTGGCTGGAAACAGACCGGAATACACCGGCTAGACTCAACGCCTGCCGAACAACCTCTCGATGTCGGCAAGCTTGAGTTCGATGTAAGTCGGTCGGCCATGGTTGCAGGTACCGGAACCCGGCGTTGCCTCCATTTGGCGCAGCAAAGCGTTCATTTCGTCCGGCTTCAACAAACGCCCCGAGCGCACGGAGCCATGGCAGGCCATGGTTGCCGCAATGTAGTGGAGGCGTTCCTTCAGCATATCTGTGGTGTTGTTGTCGGCGATCTCGTCTGCAAGGTCTCGCACCAGTTGCTGGGTATCCACTTCTCCCAGCATGGCGGGTGTCTCGCGTACAGCTACCGCGCCCGGACCGAAGCGCTCGATACCTAGTCCGAAACGGGCAAGGGTTTCGCTATGCAACGCAAGCCGCTCGGCGTCGTCTTCCGGCAAATCGACGATTTCGGGCAAAAGCAGCATTTGCGAGGGCAGGGGGCGCGAATGCAGCGCATTCTTCAATGCCTCATAGACAAGCCGCTCATGCGCCGCATGCTGGTCGACGATAACCAGCGAGTCGCTGGTCTGCGCCACGATGTAATTCTTGTGTACCTGTGCCCGAGCGGCACCAAGCTGAGTGCCGAGCAGCGCTTCCGGCGCTTCGCTTTGCCCCGCACGACCGTCCGCACTGAGGGGTGCACCCGCGTCGAAACTGGCTTGCGAACTTTCCGCAAAGCCGCCTCGGATTTCCATATCCAGGGGCCGCTGGGGTGACCGGGCCGGGTCGAAATTCGCCGAACCCGAGCGAAACGCTGGATCATAGCTTCGGTGACCACTTGTCGAACCGTCCCGATCATACACCGGCGCGCCTGGTCGAAATGCAGCCATCATGCCGGCCGCCCCGGTTGTTGCGGCCCGTATGCCGGCACCCGCCAGAGCTTCGCGGATGGCGCCGACGATCAGGCCCCGCACCAGGCCCGGATCGCGGAAGCGCACGTCCGCCTTGGCAGGGTGAACATTGACATCGACGGTGGCCGGATCGAGCGTCAGGAACAGCACAGTGACGGCGTGGCGGTCCCGCGGCAGCACATCGGCAAAGGCTCCCCGGATAGCGCCTGCTATCAGCTTGTCGCGAACCGGCCGCCCATTCACATAAGCGTATTGCTGCAATGCATTAGCCCGGGTGAATGACGGGATGGAAACGTGACCTTGCAGGCGAACCCCTTCGCGTTCGGCGTCGACAACAATCGAGTTCTGAGGAAAATCGGCGCCCATCACCTGCGCGATACGCCGCAAACTGCCCTCCGGGCTATTATCAGAGGCCGCAAGCTCCAGCGTCGAGCGGTCCGCGCCGGCCAGCGTGAAGCGCACGGCTGGAAAGGCAATGGCAATGCGCTTTATCACGTCACTGGTGGCGGCGGTTTCGGCCCGCTCGCCCTTCATGAACTTCAGCCGGGCAGGGGTGGCGTAGAACAGGTCCCGCACCTCGACCGTCGTGCCACGGTTGGCGGCCGCGGGCCTGACCGTTGCAACACGCCCACCTTCGATGCCGATTTCGGCGGCATTGCCGCTGCTGGCGGTTCGCGAGCGGATTGTCAGTCTTGCGACCGAACCGATCGAAGGGAGGGCTTCGCCCCGAAAGCCCAGTGAGCGGATGTCGTGGATGTCGTCGGACAGTTTTGACGTGCAGTGTCTGGCCACCGCCAACGCCAACTCTTTTTCCGGGATGCCGTTGCCATCGTCAGTCACCCGAATGAGATTCAGGCCCCCACCGGCGGTAACGATCTCGACACGCGAGGCATGGGCATCAAGCGCGTTCTCGACCAGTTCCTTCACCACGCTGGCCGGGCGCTCGATCACCTCGCCAGCCGCGATCTGGTTGATCATGGTTTCGGATAGCTGATGGATTGGCATGGCGCGACAATAGCGGGATTCTGGCGGATGATGGAAGCGGTACGGGCTACAGCCAATGCCCAATCCCCGTACCTTTTCGTTTGGATGGCGCTTTTCGCGGGCTACGGTTCGATATTTCGCGAAGCATCAACCTCGAACAGCGCAGGGGTCCTGAGGCTTCGCATAAGAAAAGCTCATGGCAACCATCATGATTTTCTACCGTTACAACCCACTTTCATCTGACTAGCATGACGAGAGGGTATCTTCAGGATCGGCCTCGAAATGAACACTTCAACTGCAACTACAGCCGAACAACCCACACGACGTGAGCGTAGCGGACGCAGCGCCCGCAGGGAAATGCGCTCGCATGGCCAGCAAGGGCATGGTCGGCCTTACATAATCCGCAACATTCCGACTTACGATGTCCTGTCGGAGGAAAATCTACTTTGCATCGAGCAGACCGCCGACCGTATTCTGGCTGAGATCGGCATTGAGTTTCGCGACGATCCGGCGGCGCTCGAGCACTGGAAACGCGCAGGGGCGGATATTGACGGTGTGCTCGTCAAGTTCGAGCCGGGCATGCTACGCGAAATTCTGAAGACCGCGCCTGCCAGCTTCACCCAGCACGCGCGCAATCCGGCAAATTCAGTCGAGATTGGCGGCAAGAACGTGGTGTTTTCGCCCGCCTATGGATCGCCTTTCGTCATGGATATCGACAAAGGTCGTCGCTACGGCACCATCGAGGATTTCCGAAATTTCGTGAAATTGGCACAGTCGTCTCCGTGGCTCCATCATTCGGGGGGAACGATCTGCGAGCCGGTCGACGTACCGGTCAACAAGCGCCATCTCGATATGGTCTATGCCCATGTCAAATATTCAGACCGCGCTTTCATGGGCTCGGTGACCGCGGAAAGCCGGGCTGAAGACTCGATCGACATGGCGCGCATCGTCTTCGGGCGCGATTTTGTCGACCGTAACTGCGTCATTCTAGGCAACGTCAATGTAAACTCGCCGCTCGTATGGGACGCGACGATGACGACGGCGCTGCGCGCCTACGCGCGCTCCAACCAGGCCGCGGTGATCGTCCCGTTTATCCTTGGTGGTGCGATGGGACCGGTAACGAACGCAGGAGCCATCGCGCAATCCCTGGCCGAGACAATGGCCGGCTGTGCGCTGACGCAATTGGAACGTCCCGGCGCGCCCGTGATCTTCGGCAACTTCCTGTCGTCGATGTCGCTGCGTTCGGGCTCGCCGACATTCGGCACCCCGGAACCGGCAATAGGCTCGATGGTGATTGGGCAACTAGCCCGTAGATTGAACCTGCCGCTTCGGTGCTCAGGCAACTTCACCACATCGAAATTACCGGATGCCCACGCAATGAATGAGGGTACGATGTCGATGTTGGCAGCAGTCCATTGCGGCGCCAACTTCATCCTGCATTCGGCCGGCTTCCTCGATGGGCTTTTGTCGATGTCCTACGAGAAGTTCGTAATGGACGCCGATTTCTGCGGCGCGCTGCACACCTATCTCGATGGGGTCAAGATCGATGACAACCAGTTGGCGCTCGATGCCTTCCGCGAGGTTGGGCCCGGCAGCCATTTCTTCGGTAGCGCGCACACATTGGCGAACTATGAGACCGCGTTCTGGGATTCGGAGATCGCCGACAACGAACCATTCGAGAAATGGGAGGCGGCCGGTTCGGAGGATGCAGCCAAGCGCGCCAATCGCCGCTGGAAAAAAGCTCTCGCCGACTATGAGCCGCCACCGCTTGATGAAGCTGTTGATGACGCGCTGAAGGATTTCATTGGTCGCAAAAAAGCCGAGATGCAGGACGCGTGGTACTGACGGAGTTGCTTCATCATCGAGGGGATAAAGATGAAACTGCCGTTGCTCGCCGCCACCTTCTTCCTTTCGATGTCGGCGTTAGCGGTAGCCGGACCAGCGTCGGATGCAGTGAAGTTCTTTTATTCCTCCGAAAGGTTCGTGGCGGATGCCAAATATCGAGACCGGTTTATAGAACCTGTAACGAAGCTTTTCGAGCAGAACGACAAGGCATTGGAAAGCGCCGACGCAATTCCGTGCATCGATGCCGATCCGGCGCTGGATGCCCAGGATTTCGATCAGGATCAACTGACAAAGACACTGAAGATTTCGGAGGTCGTGAACGGAGACGCCGCCGAGGTCACCGCCACATTCAGCCTGTTTCCGGATGGCGAGGGTGCAGACCGCGAAATGGTGTGGTCACTGACGAAAATCGACGGCAAGTGGAAAATCTCCGATATCGCCTCAAAGACCAACGGCTGGCGCTTGAGCGAATTGGAATGTGTTTCGGGCCAACCGGAGTAAGCCGGGCTTCATCGGGCGCGATTTCCGTCCGGCTTGTTCAATTACCCCCGGCCTCGATACGGGGCCACTCCCGTTTCAGGCAGCCAAGCCCCTTCAGGCGGCGTCCCTGTCTGCCAGAAGACATCGATAGGGATGCCGCCACGCGGAAACCAGTAGCCGCCCACGCGCAGCCACAGCGGCTTGGTGGCAGCGACAATGCGCCTGCCGATCATGACCGTGCATTCCTCATGGAATGCACCGTGGTTGCGAAACGAAACCATGAACAGCTTCAGGGACTTCGATTCCACCAGCAAAGTGTCCGGTGCGTAGTCGATGACGATGTGAGCGAAGTCCGGTTGTCCGGTGACCGGGCACAGCGAGGTGAATTCCGGACAGGTGAAGCGCACGATGGCAGGCGGGCCGTCGCCTCTTGCGAATGGAACAGTTTCCAGGACTGCCTGATCAGGGTTCTCTGGCGCCACGACTCTGGCGCCGAGTTGGGTAAGGTGTTCGCTCTCTGTCATAGGATGCTCTGAAGTTTCGGGGCATGCAGGGGATGGCACAGCCAGCATCGATCATAAAGTGAGAAAACGATGGCCAGCAACGATCCGCTCCTCCAGCCTTATCAACTCAAGCACTTGACGCTGAAGAACCGCGTCATGTCGACCAGTCACGAGCCGGCCTATTCCGAAGACGGTATGCCAAAGGAGCGCTATCGCCTCTATCACGCAGAGAAAGCCAAGGGCGGAATGGCACTGACGATGACCGCCGGCTCGGCCATCGTTTCACGCGACAGCCCGGCCGCGTTCGGCAATTTGCATGTCTACGACGATGCAATCGTCCCGTGGCTCTCGGAACTTGCCGACGCCTGCCACGAGCATGATTGCAAGGTGATGATCCAGATCACGCATCTTGGTCGCCGCACCGGATGGAACAAGGCGGATTGGCTACCCGTACTATCGGCTTCACCAGTGCGGGAGCCTGCGCATCGGGCATTCCCCAAGACAATCGAAGATTGGGATATCGAGCGCATCGTCAAGGATTATGCTTCAGCCGCTCAGCGCTGCCAGGCAGCAGGCCTCGATGGCATCGAATTCGAAGCCTACGGCCACTTAATGGACGGCTTCTGGTCACCGGCCACCAATCACCGCGATGATCAATTCGGCGGCACGCTGAACAACCGACTGCGCTTTACCGATATGGTCCTGGATGCGGTTCGCGCTGCTGTCGGCGAGAAATTTGTTGTCGGCATCCGGTTGGTTGCCGACGAAGATTTCGCAGCCGGCCTTTCGAGGCAGGAAGGCGTGGAAATCGCGCAGCAACTGGCCAAATCCGGCAAGGTCGATTTCCTCAACATTATTCGTGGTTCGATCGAGACGGATGCGGCCCTGACCAAGGTTATCCCGGTCACCGGCATGCGCTCCTCGCCGCATCTCGACTTTGCCGGGGAGGTGCGGGCCGCGACCAAGTTCCCGACCTTCCACGCGGCTCGCATTTCTGATGTCGCTACGGCCCGGCATGCCATCGCGAACGGCAAGCTTGATATGGTCGGCATGACCCGCGCGCATATCGCCGACCCACATATTATCCGCAAAGTTATGGAAGGACGCGAGCACGAGATCAGACCATGCGTGGGCGCTACCTATTGCCTTGATCGCATCTATGAAGGTGGCGAAGCGCTTTGCGTTCACAACGCCGCAACGGGGCGCGAGGCATCCATCCCGCATACCATTCTAAAGACAGACGGCCCACGCCGGAAGATCGTTGTAGTCGGGGCCGGCGCCGCCGGTCTTGAAGCGGCTCGTGTAACCGCCGAACGCGGCCACGAGGTGGTCGTGCTGGAAGCATCCGGGCAGGCAGGGGGGCAGGTACGTCTTGCCGCTCAAAACCCGCGCCGGAAGGAGCTTATCGGAATAGTCGATTGGCGGCTGGCTGAACTTGAACGTCTCGGCGTGGAAATCCGCTACGACACCTGGGCTGAGGCTGACGATGTCCTGGCACTTGCCCCGGATGTCGTTGTGATTGCCACCGGCGGTTTGCCACAAAATCCGCCGCTTGCCGCTGGCGATGACCTTGTCACATCGAGTTGGGATATCATGGCCGGCTCGATCAAGCCGGCGGAGAATGTCCTGCTTTACGACGACAATGGTGGACACCAGGGCATGGGTGCCGCCGAGCTGATCGCCGGTGCGGGCTCAAAACTGGAACTCGTATCGCCTGAACGCTTCTTCGCGCCGGAAATGGGTGGCATGAACCATGTCCCCTATATGCGCTCGTTCCATGAGAAGGGCGTTACAATCACCATCAACACGCGGCTGCGAGCGGTGAGGCGCGACGGAAACCAGTTGGTTGCGACGCTGGCCTCCGATTTCGCGGAAGGCTGGAGTGCCGAGCGCCGCGTCGACCAGATTGTTGTCGAGCACGGCACAGCACCGTTGGACGATCTCTATCTTGCCTTGAAGCCCTTGTCGCGCAACCTCGGTGCCGTCGATTACGAGCGCCTTGTCACGGGTGGAGACATCTTCCCCACCGGCAATCCCGACAGCAGCTTCATCGTTTTCCGCATCGGCGACGCGGTGGCATCGCGCAATATCCATGCCTCGATCTATGATGGAATTCGCTACGGGATACGCATCTAGGACAACCGCAACAGGTTCCCGACGCTCATTCCTACCGATCGCTATGCGATGTGGCCCTGGACGACCTTGAGCTTTTGCGGAGCCTGCCGACGGGATTCCAGCCATTTCCGCGCTTGCTCCTGGGGCATGGGGAAGGCGATGGAATAGCCCTGCACCTGGTCGCAACCGATTGCCATCAGTGAATTCAGTTCGGCTTCCGTTTCCGCACCCTCGGCGACGATGGAGATACCAAGCCCGCGCGCCAGTTCGGTAATGGCGCGCACGATCTTGGAGTTGTCGCCGTTTTCGTTGATGCGCTGCACGAACCGTCGGTCGATCTTGAGGCGGTCGATCTCATTCGGGTTGACGTGGCTGAGAGAAGCGTAGCCAGTACCGAAATCATCGAGTTCAAGATGCACGCCGGCAGCACGGATATGGCGCAGCTTTGCGGCAATACCTGTCTTTTCGTCGTCGAGAATGACGGATTCTACGATCTCCAGAGACAGCTTTTGCGGCGGCAGCCCGGCGCGTTCAAGCGTGTCGAACAGGAAAGCATCGAAGTCGATTTCCCGCAGCTCTCCGCCTGACACGTTGACGGCGAGGCGACCAAAGGCAATGCCTGCCCGATACCACTCCGCGGCCTCGCTGATCGCCTTGGTGATGACGATGCGGCCGACGCCGGACATGTAGCCGCATTTTTCGGCGATCGGGATGAACTCGCCGGGCGAGATCATGCCGCGCGTCGGGTGCTGCCAGCGCACCAGCGCTTCCACGCCGGTGATGCGGCCATCGGTGAGTGAAACCTGCGGCTGGAAATAAACCTGGAACGCCTTTTCGGCGATGGCGACGCGGATGTCCTGTTCGAGCTGCTTGCGGTTTTCGAGTTCACGCCGCAATTCCTCCGAAAAGAAGGAAAAGGCGCCCCCGCCTTGTTTCTTGGCACAATAAAGCGCCAGATCGGCATGGACCATGAGATCCTGCGCGTTGTCCGCGTCGACCGGGTAGACGGCAATACCGGCGCTGGCGCCGGGGAAGATAGTCACGCCCTGGAAGACCACCGGCTCGTTGATATTGGCGAGGATGCGCGTCGCCAACATGTCGATGTCCTGCGTCGTACCAGCGCCATTCAGCACCATGACGAACTCGTCGCCACCAAGACGCACGCACAGATCGGAAGCGCGGCAGGAGTCGCGCATGCGCTGCGCAGTCACCACAAGAACGTAATCACCCGCAGCATGTCCGAGCGTGTCGTTGATCTGCTTGAAGCGATCGAGATCGAACTGGATAACGGCGATGCGTTCGCGCCGACGTTTGGCTCCCTTGATGAGGGTATCGAAGTGGTCGGTCAGGAAGCTGCGATTATGCAGACCCGTCAGCCCATCATGGACGGCGATGAACGCCATCGAATTGCGCGCATCGACGAGTTCGTGCGTCTTGCGCAGGATTGCGTTGGACATCGGCCGGAAGATGAACAGCGCCACCATGACCAACACGCCGAGCGTGGCGAAGAAGAGCTTGCGGTGCAGGTCGAGCAGGTTCTGCGAACGGACATTGGCCTGTTCGCCAAGGCGCTTGCCAAGTTCCGCATAGCCGGACAGGGTGGCATTGGCGACCGAAGCGTCGAGCGGGACGTTGCCATTCCCGCCCTTGTAGCCCTGGCCAGCAGGGCCGATGTTCAGGACTGTCTCGAAGGCTGAGACCAAGCGGCGGCCATTCGCGGTAAGACTGACGGTGAAGTAGTCGAGGTGAAACGGCTTCGAAAACAGCACGTCTTCGATTGAGCCAGGATTGATGCGAGCCGTGGCCTCCTGGTTCACCCCGGTCTGGGCGAGCAGGAGATCGTAGTTGGCTTCGAACAGGTTGGTTGCGTCCTTGAGAGATGCAACGAGCGCCGGCTGCTTGTCACGGCTCGATGTCTCGGCAGCGCCAGCAAGGAAAACGATGCGCTGTGACAGCGTCTTTTGCGTCGAGACGATATCGAGCAACGCCTTGTCGTGCTGCTGCGCGGTCATCATCTGCTGCAGCAGGATGAACGAAGCAAGCGCCATTGCCGCTATGATCAGCAGGGCGATCCAGTATGCGCTTTTGATGAGGAAGACGAGCCTGCCTGAGACGGCTTGGACTGGCTGCTGCGACATGCTCCGGAACGCTTTCAATCACACGGATTCCACTAGTCGGCACCCTCGCAGAAAAGAGGTTAACAGGACGAGAAACCGCAGCGTTTGCAGGCCAAACGTAACCAGAAGCTGACGGAATGGTTATCGCCTGCTTTCCGCGGTCGATTCACTTTTCATTTGTTTGCCAAATCGTTCGTTGAAGCCTACTGCAAGGGCAGAGTTCCACGTCGCTTTCGCCGCTTCCTGCAGGCGCATTTCGAGTGGATTTTTCATTTGGGCGGCGCGACAGTCGTGACGTCAATCAGGATAAGATCATGACAGCAGCATTCCTTTCCCATCTCGATGGTGAGCTTGAGGCTTTGAAAGCGGCGGGACTCTACAAGTCCGAGCGGGTCATCACCTCGATGCAATCGGCGGAAATCGAGGTAGGTGCCGAGAAGGTCCTGAACTTCTGCGCGAACAACTACCTGGGTCTGGCTGACAGCCCCGAACTGCGGTCGGCTGCAACCAAGGCGCTGGATCGATACGGATACGGCATGGCCTCGGTGCGTTTCATCTGCGGCACGCAGGAAGAACACAAGCAACTGGAAGCGCGCATTTCCAGCTTTCTCGGCATGGAGGATACGATCCTCTACGGCTCCTGCTTCGATGCCAATGGCGGCCTGTTCGAAACGCTGCTCGGCGAAGAAGACGCCGTCATCTCCGACGCACTCAATCATGCCTCGATCATCGATGGCGTGCGCCTGTCGAAGGCCAGACGGTTCCGCTATGCCAACAACGACATGGCAGCCCTTGAAGAAGAGCTGAATAAGGCCGAGGGCAGCCGCTTCAAGCTGATCGCCACGGACGGCGTATTCTCGATGGATGGCATCATCGCCAACCTGAAAGGCGTTTGCGACCTCGCCGAGAAGTATGGCGCAATGGTTGTGGTCGACGACAGCCATGCCGTCGGCTTTGTCGGCAGGAATGGGCGCGGATCGGCGGAGCATTGCGGCGTCGAGGGCAGGGTGGACATCATCACCGGCACGCTAGGCAAGGCGCTTGGTGGGGCATCGGGCGGTTATACATCCGGCAAGCGGCAGGTGGTGGACTGGTTGCGGCAACGCTCGCGGCCTTACCTTTTCTCGAACACGCTGATGCCGGCCATTGCCGCCGCTTCGATCCGTGTGCTGGATCTGGTTGCCGAGGGCGATGGCCTGCGCCGCAAGCTCTACGACAACGCTGCCCGCTTCCGTTCTTCGATGGGCAAGCTTGGCTTCACGCTGGCCGGTGCAGATCACCCCATTATCCCGGTGATGCTCGGCGACGCCGCCCTTGCGCAGGAAATGGCGGCGCGGATGCTGAAGCGCGGCATCTATGTCATTGGCTTCTCGTTCCCGGTCGTGCCGAAGGGGCAGGCACGTATCCGCACACAGATGTCCGCCGCGCATTCGAGTGCCGATATCGATCGTGCCGTCGAGGCGTTCGCAGCGGTCGGCCGTGAACTTGGCGTGATTGCCTGATCCAATTCAACAACTTGCAGGACCAAGAAAATGTCGAACATGATGCGGGCGCTGGTGAAGGCAAAGGCCGAACCGGGCATCTGGATGGAACAGGTTCCGGTGCCGGAAATCGGACCGAACGACGTTCTGATCAAGGTGAAGAAAACCGCGATCTGCGGCACCGATGTGCACATCTACAACTGGGACCAGTGGGCGCAGAAAACGGTGCCGGTGCCGATGGTGACCGGACACGAGTTCGTCGGCACGGTGGCGGATTTCGGCGCCGCCGTAACCGAATACAAGATCGGACAGCGCGTGTCGGGCGAAGGCCACATCGTATGTGGCCATTGCCGCAACTGCCGCGCGGGCAGGGGGCATCTGTGCCGCAATACACTCGGCGTCGGCGTCAACCGGCCGGGAGCGTTCGGCGAATACCTCGCCATTCCGCAGCACAATGTCGTTCCGATCCCCGACGATGTGCCCGATGAGATCGCGGCGATCTTCGATCCGCTCGGCAATGCGGTCCATACCGCGCTTTCCTTCGACCTCGTCGGCGAGGACGTGCTGGTGACGGGTGCCGGCCCGATCGGCATCATGGGCGCGCTGGTGGCGCAGTGCGTGGGTGCGCGCAAGGTAGTGATCACCGACATCAACCCGGTGCGCCTCGAACTGGCCCGCAAGCTTGGCGTCCAACATGTCGTGGATGCTTCCAGGGAAAAGCTGAGGGACGTCATGCCGTCGCTCGGCATGACGGAAGGCTTCGACGTCGGGTTGGAAATGTCGGGCGCTGCGCCTGCATTCCGGGACATGATCGACACCATGAACAATGGCGGCAAGATCGCCATCCTTGGCATTGCCCCGACCGGCTTCGAGATCGACTGGAACAAGGTCATCTTCAAGATGCTGCACCTCAAGGGCATCTATGGCCGCGAGATGTTCGAGACCTGGTACAAGATGATCGCGCTTGTGCAGGGCCCGCTCGATGTGTCCGGGTTGATCACGCACCGCATCGGCATCGATGACTACATCAGCGGCTTCGAGGCGATGCGGAACGGCAGCGCAGGCAAGGTAGTGATGGACTGGTGAGGGAGCACTCGAAACCCCTCATCCGCGACTTCGCTGCGCTCGGCCACCTTCTCCTATGTGGGGCGGGCTGGTACGCTTTGCGGGTCGCTTTCCTCGCCAGGCACCCCCCTCTGGCCTGCCGGCCATCTCCCCCTCAAGGGGGGAGATCGGCAGCTTCAAGCTTATAGCCGCCTCCGTATCCGCAGTACTGGATGAAAGCATGGCAATCGGGTGATCTCCCCACCTGAGGGGGAGATGGCCGGCAGGCCAGAGGGGGGTGTGGGTCCCATGAGGTTTCTGATTGAATGGTGGACAAATCACGCCTCTAAGCAGACACCTCCACCCTACTTATCCCCACCCTCCCGCGTCTCTCCCATAATCCGCCCATCGCTCTTGCGGGAACCGGCTGCGCACCGGGCAACGGTCACCGG
>NZ_LMFV01000056.1:0-43276 GCF_001427285.1 Mesorhizobium sp. Root552 | reverse complement strand
AACCCGTGGCGGCAGGAGACGCATTTCGTCTGATCGTCGCGACAGGGTGAGCCCATCGGACGATCTTGGGACCGGTCGACTGGATGACAGACACCGGACGGGCGGCCGCGAGGCCGCATACTTTACCTAAACGAGCGACCGAACGGCCGCCCGTCTTCCCGACCTGCGCTTCAAMGGCAAAGGTCAGTTCTTTGACAATGGCCAGACGGATGAGAATCCGGGCGTGGTGATGAATAAGTATGTGGCGACCTGCCTTCTCCCCTTGTGGGAGAAGGTGCCTGAACGAAGTGAAGGCGGATGAGGGGTATCGTCTAGCTGGAACACCCCTCGTCCGACCTCGCTAACACTCGGCCACCTTCTCCCACAAGGGGAGAAGGGAAGTGCGCGCAAGCACCCGCCAGCCACGAGCATAGCGAGGGCTTTCAGCCGCCAAGCCTCAACCGAACTTCCGTTCCAACGCGGCAAGACCTGCCGTCAGCGCTGTCTGTTCGGATGTCGTAAGCCTGCCGAGCATCTGCTGCTCGAACGCTTTTGCGAGCGGCACCATGTTCCGATAGGCTTCGGCACCCGCCTTGGTCAGGGTGAGATGTTCGAGACGCCGGTCTGAATCGTCCTGCCGGCGTGCCAGCCAGCGACGTCGCTCCAGTTCCGCAACGGCCCGCGAAACCATCGTCTTGTGCATGGCAGACTGTTCTCCGAGCGCCGACGCTGTCATGGTGCCGTGCTGGCCAAGCCCCGCCAGCACGCGCCATTCGGGGCGGGTGAGCCCGAAGTGATCCTTGTAAAGCCTTGAAAAATCTCGGCTGACAAGATCGGCGAGATGATAGAGCCGATAAGGCAGAAATGTTTCCAGGTCGAGAATTTCCATCGCCATCTGGCCCTGCTTCCGGTTCGCACGTCATGATTGCCGATGCCGTTGATAGTTACAAAATAGATAGTTACGAATGCAACCAGTTTGGTGAGAATCTTGATCGCCACGGAGGATGCAATGGCTTTTTCCTATATGCCCGGTTTCGGCAACGACTTCGAAACGGAGACGCTGGCCGGTTCACTGCCGCAAGGCATGAATTCACCACAGCGACCCGCCTACGGCCTCTACGCCGAGCAATTGTCGGGTTCGCCGTTTACCGCCCCGCGCGGCACCAATGAGCGCTCATGGCTCTACCGCATTCGCCCGAGCGTGAAGCACACCGGGCGCTTCAAGGGTGTCGGTTACCCGCATTGGAAAACAGCGCCGAATGTCGGCGACCATGAGCTTGCGCTCGGCCAATACCGCTGGAACCCGGTGCCGATGCCGGCAGAGCCGACGGACTTCGTTTCCGGCATGCGGTCGATCACCACGGCAGGCGATGCGCTCGGCCAATCCGGCATGGCGGCGCACATCTATGTCGCCAACAAATCGATGGTGGACGACCATTTCTTCAACGCGGACGGCGAGCTGCTTGTCGTGCCTCAGGTGGGGCGGCTGAACTTCGTCACCGAAATGGGCGTGATCGAGATGAAGCCCGGCGAAATCTGCGTCCTGCCGCGCGGCCTCGTCTTCAAGGTCGAGCTGGTGGACAAGGAAGTTCGCGGCTATGTCTGCGAAAATTACGGGGCCAAGTTCACCATGCCCGACCGCGGGCCGATCGGCGCCAACTGCCTTGCCAATCCGCGCGATTTCAAGACGCCATGCGCGTGGTTCGAGGAAAAGGAAACGCCTTGCCGGCTGATCGTGAAATGGTGCGGTTCGTTCCACGTCACCGAACTTGGCCAATCGCCGCTCGATGTGGTGGCGTGGCATGGCAACTATGCGCCGTACAAATATGATCTTGCTACATTTTCTCCAGTCGGCGCAATCCTGTTCGATCACCCTGATCCATCGATCTTCACCGTGCTGACCGCACCAAGCGGCGAAGACGGCACGGCCAATGTCGACTTCGTGATCTTCCCGCCGCGCTGGCTGGTGGCTGAAAACACCTTCCGGCCGCCGTGGTATCACCGCAACATCATGAGCGAATTCATGGGCCTGATCCACGGCCAGTACGACGCCAAGGAGGAAGGCTTCGTTCCCGGCGGCATGAGCCTGCACAACATGATGCTGGCGCATGGCCCCGATGCACCCGGTTTCGAGAAGGCGTCGCGGGCGGACCTGAAGCCGGTGAAGCTCGACAATACCATGGCCTTCATGTTCGAGACCCGGTTCCCGCAGATGCTGACGCGCTACGGCGCCGAACTGCCGACACTGCAGGACAACTACATCGACTGCTGGAGCGACCTGAAGAAGCGCTTCAACGGCACGCCGGAAGGCGACTGGAGCTGACGCCCGCACCGGTTGTCTGCGGGAAACAAAATCGACAGCTTGACGGCGACGCCTGCGGGGCGTTGTCATGGATTTTCGCGGAAGCCGCGAACGGGAGAGGAGCCCTTATGAAGCTTGCAACGTTGAAGGATGGGTCGCGCGACGGAAAACTGGTCGTCGTTTCGCGCGATCTGACGCGCTGTACCGATGCGTCGTATCTGGTGCGAACGCTGCAAGCCGCATTGGACGATTGGGCCCGCATCGCGCCACATCTTGAAACGCTTTCGGAATCGCTGGAAGGCGGCGCAGTGCCTTCTTCCCGCTTTCACGAACATGAGGCGCATTCGCCTTTGCCGCGCGCCTACCAGTGGGCGGACGGTTCGGCCTACGTCAATCATGTCGAACTGGTGCGCAAGGCGCGCAAAGCCGAGATGCCGGCCAGCTTCTGGACCGATCCGCTGATGTATCAGGGTGGTTCCGACAGCTTCATCGCGCCGCGCGACAGCATCCGCATGGCGGATGAGGCATGGGGGATCGACATGGAGGCAGAAGTCGCGGTCATCGTCGATGATGTGCCGATGGGTGCCAGCCTTGCGCAGGCACGCGATGCGATCCGCCTGGTCCTGCTGGTCAATGACGTATCGTTGCGCGGCCTGATCCCGGCGGAACTCGGCAAGGGTTTTGGCTTCTTCCAGTCCAAGCCTTCGTCGGCCTTCTCGCCGGTTGCGGTGACGCCGGATGAACTTGGCGATGCCTGGGATGGCGGCAAGGTTCATCTGCCGCTCGCCGTCGACCTGAACGGCAAGCCGTTCGGCCGCGCCAATGCGGGCGTGGACATGACCTTCGATTTCCCGACGCTGATTGCCCATGCGGCCAAGACGCGTCCGCTGGTTGCCGGCAGCATCATCGGATCGGGCACGGTTTCCAACAAGCAGGGCGGCGGCGCGGGCAAGCCGGTGAGCGCTGGCGGCGCCGGCTATTCCTGCATCGCCGAGATGCGCATGGTGGAAACGATCGAAGGCGGTGAGGCCAAGACGCCGTTCCTGCATTTTGGCGACACGGTGCGCATCGAGATGAAGGATGCATCGGGTCGTTCGATCTTCGGCGCCATCGAACAGAAGGTGGAGAAGCACGAAGGCTGAGCCTGCGGCCACGGGCGGCGGTGGTTTTCAGAGGACCGGCAAGTGACCTTGATCGACCATTTCCGCCGGATGGCGCGCAACAATCTATGGTCGAACGACCGCCTCTATCGCGCCGTCCTGGCACTCGGGCCGGGCGAATTCGAGGCAGAGCGCACCGGCTTCTTTCCCTCGATCAAGGCAACGCTCAACCACATCCTCGCGGTCGATCATCTCTATCTCGATTTCCTGGAAGAGGGGGCGCTTGGCGCGGCTGCGTACGATGATTTTGTTCCGTTTGCGGATGCAAATAGGCTGGGCTATGCACAGGCGGCGACCGACCGACGGTTGCTGAAATTCTGCCAAAGCATCGATGAGGCGGCGCTCGACCGGCAGGTTGCGACCGACCGGCGCGAGGACGGAAAAATCCCGGAGCGTATCGGCGGTTTGCTGGCGCACCTGTTCATCCACCAGGTCCACCATCGCGGACAGGTGCATGCCATGCTGTCCGGAACGTCGGTAAAGCCGCCGCAGCTGGACGAATTCTTCCTCGACTACGACCTGAAGCTGAGGCGAGGAGAGGTCGAGCGGCTCGGTCTGTGAGCCGCCCGAAAGGTCGGTCTACTCTGCCGCCTGAACCTTGATGACGCCGCGGCGGATCTGGTCTTCCTCAATGGATTCGAAAAGGGCGCGGAAGTTGCCTTCGCCGAAGCCTTCGTCGCCCTTGCGCTGGATGAACTCGAAGAAGATCGGGCCAATGACGGTTTTGGAGAATATCTGCAGCAGGATCTTGGTCATGCCGCCGTCAACGACGCCTTCGCCGTCAATGAGAATGCCGTGCTTCTTCATGCGCTCGATCGGTTCGTCGTGGCCGGTAACGCGGTCGAGGCTCTTTTCGTAGTAGGTGTCGGGCGGGCCGGGCATGAATTTCAACCCGTTGGCGTCCAGCCTGTCGGTGGCGTCGTAGATTCCGTCCGTGCCGACGGCGATGTGCTGGATGCCTTCGCCCTTGTATTTTTTCAGGTATTCGACGATCTGGCTCGTCTCGTCCTTGGACTCGTTGAGCGGGATGCGAATCTTGCCGCACGGCGAGGTGATGGCGCGGCTGACGAGACCGGTGATGCGGCCGTCAATGTCGAAATAGTGGATCTGCCTGAAGCCGAACAGATCGCGGTAAAAATCCCACCACTTGTCCATGTTGCCGCGGTAGACGTTGTGGGTGAGATGGTCGAGGTAGTAGAAGCCGACGCCAACGGGTTTCGGATTTCGCGCGCCGAGCCATTCGAACTCGTCATCATAGGCCGAGCCTTTTGCCCCGTATGTCTCGACGAAATAGATCAGCGAGCCGCCGATACCGATGATGGCCGGCACGTTGAGTGCCTTGTCGTCAGCCAGATAGGGCGTCGCGCCCTTGGAGACGGCGTGCTCGAAGGCATGCTTGGCATCGACAACGCGCCAGGCCATCGAGGCGGCGCACGGGCCGTGCTCGTCCACGAACTTCATCGCATGCGAACCGGGCTCGGCGTTGACGATGTAGTTGATGTCGCCCTGCCGCCAGACGGTGATGTTCTTCGCTTTGTGCTTTGCAACGGGCGTGTAGCCCATGCGGGCAAAAAGCTCGGCGAGCTTTTCCGGTTCGGGATGGGCGAATTCGACGAACTCGAAGCCGTCGGTGCCAGCCGGGTTCGCTTCGCTGATCTTTGCGGGCGGGGCGTCGTGCGGGAAGGGACCCATGGCATATCCTCCAATGCGGATGCGGCCCGACAGGACCATTTCGTGCATTGTAGCTCCAAGAACGCGCACGGTGCTTGCATTCGCGCGCTTCAAATGATGATATTTCGCATGATTTGTGTATAAAATGCGGACATTGCGCGATGGATGAGCGGATCGATCAGTTTGATCGCAAGATATTGGCGCTTCTTCAGGAAGATGCGCGGCTTACCAACAATGACCTGTCGGAGCGGGTGAACCTGTCGCCGTCGCAATGTTCGAGGCGGCGGCAGCGGCTGGAAGAGGACGGCTATATTCGCGGCTACCGCGCCATGCTCGACCGCGACAAGCTTGGCTTTTCGCTGGTCAACGTCATTTCGGTGACGCTTGCCACCCACAACCGCGACAATGCAAGGCGCTTCGGCGAACTATTGGCGCGGCTGCCGGAAGTCCAGGAGGCGCATGCGCTGACCGGTGAGATGGATTACATCTTGAAGGTCGTGACGCCGGACCTGAAGTCGTTGTCGGAATTCGTCAACGGCGTGCTGCTGCCGCACGAATCCGTACAGCATGTGAAGACCGCGATCGTGTTGGAAACACTGAAGGAAACCGGCGCACTGCCGATTTGATAGCGCCGACTATCGCATGAGCGTCAGGCGAAGCCTACCGCGACGCCCTTCTTCCTGAAGTACGATTGCATCAGCTTGCGGCCCTGACGGTTCGGCTGGGCAAGCTTGCTTGTCTCGAAGGTGGCTTCCTTCACTCCCTCGCGAGCCATCGCGCCTTTGAGCGCGCCGATACGGGCGTCAAGTTCCTCGTTGTCGTTCTGGAGGGAGGTATAGATGGCCTCAATGGCCTCGGCGACAGTCGTGTCGGTCATTATCAAATCCATATTGCGCGGGCGTTTTCGGAACTCAACTCTTCATCTGCTGGATCGCAGCGAACAGGTTGGTGCAGCGCGTTCCCGAACGGCAGTAGGCGAACACGGGACCCGGCAGTTCATCGAGCGCCGCAGCCTGATCCACGACATTGTCAGCGGTCATCTGGCCGCTGATGACCGGAATGTAGCGGAAGGTCAGCCCTGCTGCTTCCACTGCGGACTGGATGGCGTCATGCGAGGGCTGGCCGGGCTGTTCGTCGTCCGGGCGGTTGCAGATGACGCTCTTGAAGCCGGCGGCCTTGATGGCGGCGACCTCGTCCGGCGCAATCTGGCCGGAGACCGAATAGTCTTCACTGATCTGGCGGATATCCATGTTCGTCCTCGTGATCCTTCGCCTGCGCGCGTTTCGGCGCAGTCTTGCCACTCCCCGTAGCGGGGATCAATGACGAAATCCGGACCGGGGAAAACTTTGCTGCCGCAGCGGGCCGCGGCAGCAAATGGTGCTCAGCTTCCAGCAATCGTGCCTTTGATCTCACCGAGGTTGTTTTGCATCATGTCGACATAGGTGGCGGCGGGACCGTCTGCTGGCGACAAGGCGTCGGAATAGAGGATGCCGCCAACCTTGATGCCGGTTTCGCTTGAGATCTGCTCAATGAGACGCGGGTTCGAGATGTTCTCGACGAAGATCGCCGCCGCGTGCTGCTGCTTCACCTGCTCGATCAGCCTGGCGACATCCGCCGCGGAGGGCTCGGCATCGGTCGAAACACCTTGCGGCGCGAGGAAGGTGAGGCCGTATTCATGCTCGAAGTAGCCGAAAGCGTCGTGTGAGGTGATCACGACGCGCTTGGCCTGCGGGATCGCGTCGATGGTCCGGCGAATTTCCGCATCGAGAGCGTTCAGCTTTGTCGTGTAAGTATCTGCATTGGCTTTATAAATTTCACAACCGTCTGCATCGGCGGCACAGAATGCGTCGGCGATGTTCTTGACGTAGACCGTGGCGTTGCGGACAGACTGAAATGCATGCGGATCGACCGGGCCGTGGTCGTGGCCTTCGTGCGTTTCTTCATCCGCATGGTCTTCGTGCGTTTCGGCTGCCTCGCCATCCGCTTCCTCGGCAAATTCAGGCTTGAATTCGATGGAAGCGACCCCCTTGGTCAGTTCGACAACGGCTGCCTTGGTTGCACTGGCATCGACCAGTCGCTTCAGGAAGCCTTCGAAATGCAGGCCGTTGACCAGCACCACATCTGCCTTGGCCATAGCGACGGCATCGGCAGGCTTGGGCTCATAGACATGCGCGTCGCCGTCCGGGCCGACAAGCGTCGTGACCTCGACCCTGTCTCCGCCGACATTCTTTGCGAAATCGCCGATGATGGAGAAGCTTGCCACCACCTTGAGCGGCTCCGCTGAGGCCAGCGACGGTGCAGCCGCAGTAAATGTTATAACACTCATAGCCAAGGCGGCACGGAAAACCTTCAGCATTGGCAAAACTCCTTTAGGATCAGGCTGTTCTGTGGCGGTGATGGACGATACGGGCGCGCAGCGCTCCGCGTGTCCCAAACAGGACGGATACGAAATAAACGACGCCGGCGGCGAGGATGATGGCCGGCCCTGACGGCAACGAGGCATGGTAGGACAACAGCAGTCCCGCAACGCATGAAGCAAAGCCAATGACCACGGCCAGCACGCACATTGGCTCGACGCGGCTTGCCCAGAAGCGGGCTGCGGCAGCGGGCAGCATCATCAGGCCGACTGAGAGCAGAGTGCCAAGCGCCTGAAAGCCGCCGACAAGGTTGAGCACGACCAGACCGAGAAAGACGAAGTGGACGGGGGTGCCGAAGCGGCTGACCGAGCGCAGGAAAAGCGGATCGAGGCACTCCGCCACCAAGGCGCGCCAGAAGACGGCGAGACCAGCCAGCGTGACCACCACAATACCGCCTATCAGCGCCAGCGCCTCGTCGTTGAGGGCCAACACGGTGCCGAACAGGACGTGCATGAGGTCTACGCTGGAGCCACGGACCGAAACCAACAGCACGCCAACGGCGAGCGAGATGAGGTAGAACGCAGCCATGGAGGCGTCTTCGCGCTGGATGGTGAAGCGAGAGACGGCACCGGCGCCCAAGGCGACAACTGCGCCGGCAATCAGGCCGCCGACGGTCATCGGCAGGATTTCAAGTCCGTAGAGGAGAAACCCGGCAGCAGCTCCCGGCAATATGGCATGAGCCATGGCATCGCCGGTCAGGCTCATGCGCCTCAGCATGAGGAACACACCGACAGGGCAGGCGCCGAGCGACAACAACAGGGAGCCGAGCAAGGCGCGCTGCATGAACGCGAAATCGACAAAGGGCGCGACCAGCAGGTCATATAGGACGCTCATGATGCCGCCTTGACGTCATGGTGGTGATGATGGTGCGCATCGCCATGATGATGCTCATGCGAATGCCCATTTTCGGAAGGCTCACACCAAGGCGCATCATCTTCCCAGGCCTCGTGGAAGCGGCGCGCGCGCAACAGGTTTTCCGGATGCAGTGTTTCGAGCGTGCTGCCCCATGCCACCGGCCGGCGGGCAAGCAGCAGCGTTTCAGGGAAATTCTGTCGTACAAGCTCAAGATCGTGGGCCACGACAAGGATGGTGCGGTGTTCGCCATGCCATTGCTTGATAAGCGCGATCAGGTCGCCCACGGTCTTGGTGTCGACCGCATTGAATGGCTCATCCAGCAGGATCAGGTCCGCGTCCTGGACCAGCACGCGGGCAAACAGCGCCCGCTGCAACTGGCCGCCGGACAAGGTGTCGATCGGACGCTTTTCGAAGCCCGCGAGGCCGACGGCTTTCAATGCCTGGCTTACCGAGGCCCGGTCCTCGGAGGTGTGCCTGCCGAGCAGGCCGCGCTTCGGCCACAGGCCGAGAGAAACAAGATCGACAACACGGGCAGGAAAGGACCGGTCGAGTTCCGATTGTTGCGGCAGATAGGCGATGCGCGTTCCTTGCGCCTTGGACACGCTGCCGGCCATCGGATTCAGCACGCCGACAATGCCTTTCATCAGCGTCGATTTGCCGGAGCCGTTCGCGCCGACGACCGCCGTCAACGAACCCTTTTCCACGATGCCGTCAAGATGATGCACAGCCGGGTGGCTGCCGTAGCCGAGGGTAAGGTCGCGAAAGGTGAGGCAGGCCTGCGTCATCTGGTCCAGCAGATTTGTTGAGGTAGGCATTGGGTATGTGATGTTATTACATTTGTCAACGATGCAGACGTCGAAACCAGAGCAGAATCACAGGGAACTCTTCATCCAATCTGAATAGTCATTGCGGCATTCGGGACTTGCCCCACAGCGATGCAGTATCTACACAGGCGCTTCCTGAAGCCTGACCGGGCACAATCAAGTGAAGAGGAAAGAAGCATGAGCATTCGCCGCATCGAAGTTGGTCCGCGCATGAGCCAAGCCGTCATCCACGGCAATACCGTTTACCTTGCCGGCCAGGTCGGCGAAGGCGAGGGCGTCGAGGCCCAGACCAAGGATATCCTGGCTTCGATCGACAAGCTGCTGGCAGAGGCCGGCACCGACAAGACCAAGATCGTTCAGACGATCATCTGGCTGGCCGACATGAACGACTTCGCCGCGATGAACAAGGCTTGGGATGCCTGGGTTCCGCAGGGTCACACCCCGGCGCGCGCGACTGGCGAAGCCAAGCTCGCCGCCCCGAAGTACAAGGTGGAAATTATCGTCACCGCCGCAATCTGACAAGGCATCGGACCGAGAACCGGAATACGGTTTTCGGAGCATCCGACCCTGTTCCAAAGCGATGAGCCGGCTCCATGCTTCCAGGTGGATGTATGGGGCCAGATTCAGGTCTGCGAGGGGGTAAACCTGGCCACCAGCGTGTGGTTGTCGGCCGCATAGGTGAAACGGACGTGAGTGACCGGCTGGCCGGCACTCCACGTGCGCCGCTCAACGACAAGGCAAGGCGATCCGACGGCAATGTCGAGCACAGCTGCCGTTGCCTTGTCCGCCGCCGTTGCACGAATGCGATGCTCTGCGCTGTTCCAGGGCACACGTGCTACCAGCCACGGACCGGGGGCGACGTCGAGGAAGCTTTCCTCGGCGGCTTCGGGCACCGCCTGCAAGCTTATGACGCGATCTTCCAGGCAGAACGGACGCTTGCCGGCGAAATGCAGGCCCTCCAGCACCAGAACCTGTTCCGGCGTATCCAGGCCGAGCAGCGCCCGGTCACCCTGATTGCCTTTCCTCTCGCGCCGGGACACGCGCTCGTAACGGTAGGGCAGGCCAAGCGCTTCGACCTCAACCCGGATATCGTGGATTTCCAACACGGCGGCCTGCGATTGCGGACGGCGCACGAAACTGCCGGAGCGGCGCCTGCGCTCGATAAGGCCGGCCTTTGCAAGCTGCGAAAGCGCCTTGTTCACGGTCATCCGCGAGCAGTCATATTGCTCCGTAAGCTCGTGTTCGAAGGGAATGCGATGGCCCGGCGGCCATTCGCCCGACAGGATGCGTTCGCTGATATCGGCCAGGATGCGCTGGTGCAGCGAGGTCGCTTCGCCGCCGGTCTCGTCTGTTTCAGATAGGGCCATTGCGCATCCAGAATTCGATTATCTTGCCGAAAGCTTGTTCATCACGTCTCGGAAGCGCGTCGCAATCGCGTCGCGCCGCACATGCCTGCCGTTACTAACCTGCTTTTTGCCATGAACCCATACGCAATCGACCTTGGTGGCATTGGCGAAGACCCATGCATCCAAAATGGCGTCGCCGGTTTTCCCGGCAAGAGACACTGAACCGGCATCGAGCGAGACAAAATCAGCGGGGCCGCCCACGGCCAATTGGCCAGACGCGGCACCCAGCGCCGCAGCGCCGCCGTCCAGCGCGGCATCGAAAAGCGCGCGGCCATTCGAGTGACCGGGCGCGGCAAGCACGTTGCGGGCGCGATGGAACAGGCGCTGCGAATATTCGAGCTGGCGCAACTCGTCGGGCAGGCCGATGAGGACATTGGAATCGGACCCGACCCCGAAACGGCCGCCATGCTGCATGAACAGCGGCGCCGGAAATGTGCCGTCGCCAAGATTGGCTTCGGTGATCGGGCAAAGGCCGGCTATGACGCCAGTTTTCGCCATGCCGATCGTCTCCGCTTCGGTCATGTGCGTGGCGTGGATGAGGCACCAGCGCGAATCCATGCTGGCGTTGGCAAGCAGCCATTCCACGGGGCGAGCGCCGCTCCAGGCAACGCAATCGTCCACCTCCTTGGTTTGCTCGGCAACATGGATATGGACCGGCGTGTCGGGCGAGAGGTTGGCCACTTCTGCAAGCTCCGCCGGGGTGGCGGCGCGCAGACTGTGGGGCGCAACGCCCACCACAGCACGGTCTAACCGCTTGACCGCCTCTTGCGCCTTTTCAAAAAGACGGCGGAATTGGCTGATATCATTGATAAAACGTCGTTGTCCTTCATTGGGAGCCGCGCCGCCGAAGCCGGAATGCGCGTAGAACACCGGCAACAATGTCAGGCCGATGCCGGTGTCCGCTGCCGCGGCTGCGATGCGCTCGGCCATTTCGGCAATATTGGCATAAGGCCGGCCATCGAGATCATGGTGGAGATAGTGGAACTCGCCGACGCGCGAAAAGCCTGCCTCCAGCATCTCGACATAAAGCTGGGCTGCGACCGCGTCGACCTGGTCCGGCGTCATCGACAGCGCGAAGCGATACATGACTTCGCGCCAGCTCCAGAAACTGTCCGCTCCCGGACCGCGCGTTTCGGCCAGGCCCGCCATGCCGCGCTGGAAGGCGTGGCTGTGCAGGTTCGGCATGCCGGGCAGGACAATGGCGTGGCGTTCATCGGTAGGAGCGGGGCTGGCATCTGTCTCCACGCTGGCCAAACTGCCGCCCGCGACGCTGAGACGAACATTATGTCGCCAGCCATCCGCCAGCAGGGCCTGTTCCGCAAAAACCGACGTCGTCATTCCGTCTCCCCGAATCTTCACAGTGTGTCACGATATCACTTGCGTGTCGCTGCAATATGTATATACATAACAACCAAGGAAAGAAATGGGAAAGATGATGGCCGGCACGGAGAAATCAGGCGAGCATCCGCGCATCTGGCGTAATGCGCGACTGGCTACCATGGCCGGGCCTTCAGGCGGGCTTGGCATTGTCGAGCACGGCGCCGTCTCCGTCGCCAATGGGCGCATCGTCTATGCCGGCCCGGAAGCTGGAATGCCTGCCGCGCCTTCAAACGCGGAAACGATCGATTGCGGGGGCCGCTGGATCACCCCGGGCCTGATCGACTGCCATACCCACCTTGTCTATGCGGGAAACCGCGCCAACGAATTCGAGATGCGGCTGGCAGGCGCGACCTATGAGGAGGTTGCGCGGGCAGGGGGCGGCATCGTCTCCTCGGTCAAGGCATTGCGCGCCGCAAGCGAAGACGAGCTGGTGGCGCAATCGCTGCCGCGTCTCGACGCCTTGATGGCCGAAGGCGTGACCACGGTCGAGATCAAGTCGGGCTACGGCCTTGACCGCGACAACGAGGCCAAGGCGCTGCGCGCCGCGCGCCGGGTTGGCGGGGAACGAGCCGTTGCCGTCAAGACGAGTTTCCTCGGTGCGCATGCGCTGCCGCCAGAGTTTGCCGGCAACAAGGACGGCTATATCGACAGCGTCGTGAAAGACATGCTGCCTGCGATCGCGGCCGAAGGCCTGGCCGACGCGGTGGACGGCTTCTGCGAAGGCCTTGCCTTTTCGCCGGAGCAGATCACCCGCGTTTTCGATGCGGCCAAGGCGGCGGGACTTCCGGTCAAGCTCCATGCCGACCAGCTTTCGAACCTGCATGGTGCGGAGTTGGCGGCACGCTACGGCGCGCTTTCGGCCGACCATCTGGAATACACCGACGAGGCGGGCGCTGCGGCCATGGCCAAGGCCGGGACGGTGGCTGTCATCCTGCCGGGAGCGTATTATTTCATCCGCGAGACGAAGAAACCGCCGATCGACCTGTTCCGCGCTCATGGAACAAGGATGGCGGTGGCGACCGACAGCAACCCCGGCACCTCGCCGCTGACCTCGCTGCTGCTGACCATGAACATGGCTGCGACGCTGTTTGGCATGACGGTCGATGAATGCATTGCAGGCGTGACGCGTGAAGCGGCAAGGGCGCTCGGCGTGCTTGGCGAAACCGGCACACTGGAAGCCGGAAAATGGGCCGATCTTGCCATCTGGGACATCGAGCGGCCCGCGGAACTCGTTTATCGCATGGGGTTCAACCCGCTTCATGCGCGCATCTGGAGGGGACAATGACGGAACTGATGTTGAAACCGGGCAGTGCAACGCTTGCCGACTGGCGCGCGATCTATCGCGGCGCGGTGCCGAAGCTCGACCCGGCCTGCAAGCCGAAGATCGAGGCAAGCGCGCAGGCCGTGGCGCGCATCATCGCCAAGGGCGAGCCGGTTTACGGCATCAATACGGGTTTCGGCAAACTGGCCAGCGTGCGCATCCCGGCCTCCGACCTCGAAACCTTGCAGCGAAACATCGTGCTGTCGCATGCCGCCGGCGTTGGCGAGCCGATGCCGGTTGCCGTCGTACGGCTGATGATGGCGCTGAAGCTCGCCAGCCTGGCGCAGGGCGCTTCGGGCGTACGCCCGCAGACGGTCGAATTGCTCGAGGCCATGCTGGCGAACGACGTCATCCCCGTGGTGCCGTCACAGGGCTCGGTCGGGGCGTCGGGCGATCTTGCGCCCTTGTCGCATATGACAGCCGTGATGATCGGCGTTGGCGACTGCTTCACGCCGCATGGCCGTTTTCCGGCGCAGGTCGCGTTCGTATCGCATGGGCTGGAGCCGGCGGTCCTGGGCGCAAAGGAAGGGCTGGCGTTGCTCAACGGCACCCAATTCTCGACGGCCTTTGCGCTGGCCGGCCTGTTTGAAGCCGAAGTACTCTACCAGTCAGCGCTCGTGGCAGGCGCGCTTTCGACGGACGCCGCGCGCGGCTCCGATGCACCATTCGACCCGCGCATCCATCTTTTGCGCAAGCATCGCGGCCAGATCGAAACGGCCGACACGCTGCGCAATCTGATGGCAGGAAGCGCCATCCGTGAATCGCATCGCATCGGCGACGAGCGCGTGCAGGACCCGTACTGCCTGCGCTGCCAGCCGCAGGTGATGGGCGCTGCGCTCGACGTGCTGCGCAAGGCGGCCGACACGCTGGAAACGGAGGCCAACGGCGTCACCGACAATCCGCTGATCTTCGCCGAGGACGACACCGCGCTTTCAGGCGGCAACTTCCATGCCGAGCCGGTGGCATTCGCAGCCGACATGATCGCGCTTGCGGTCTGCGAGATCGGCTCGCTGTCGGAACGGCGCATCGCCATGCTGGTTGACCCGGCGCTGTCGGGCATGCCGGCTTTCCTGACGCCGAAGCCCGGCCTCAACTCCGGGTTCATGATCCCGCAGGTGACGGCGGCAGCGCTTGTCTCGGAAAACAAACAGAAAGCCTATCCGGCCAGCGTCGATTCCATTCCGACCTCGGCCAACCAGGAAGATCACGTTTCGATGGCCGCGCATGGCGCGCGCCGTCTGATCGGCATGATCGAGAACGCGACGGCTGTCATCGGCATCGAACTTCTGGCTGCGGTGCAGGGCTGCGATTTCCACCAGCCGCTGGCTTCAAGCGGACCGCTGGAAGCCGTGCGCAAGCTGGTTCGCGCCGAGGTGCCGCATCTCGATACCGACCGCCACTTCCATCCCGACATGGAAAAGGCGATCGCGCTGGTGCGCAGCGAAGCGGTCATCAAGGCGGCAGGCTCGGTTGCGTTGCCGGCGATTTCGGGGGCTCGCCAATGACCAACCCGAACTGGTTGACCATCAGGCGCGGCGACGCGCCACTGGTGGTCAGCATGCCACATACGGGAGCCGACCTGGCGGACCACGACAAAAGGCTGGTGTCGCCGTGGCTGGCGCGGCGCGATGCCGACTGGTGGATCGACAGGCTCTACGATTTTGCAGCGGACCTCGGCGCGACGGTGGTGCACACCGCGATTTCGCGCACGGTGATCGACGTCAATCGCGATCCGTCAGGCGCATCGCTCTATCCGGGGCAGGCGACGACCGAGCTTTGCCCAACGACGACTTTCGACGGCGACCGGCTCTACAAAGAGGAGCAGGAACCCGACGACGCTGAAATCGCGCAACGCCGCGCCACCTACTACGACCCTTATCATGCTGCACTTGAAGCCGAGATAGCGCGGTTGCGCGCGCTGCATCCCCACATCGTGCTTTACGATTGCCATTCGATCCGTTCGGTTATTCCCCGGCTGTTCGAGGGGCGTCTGCCGCTCTTCAACCTCGGCACCAACAGCGGCAAGAGCGCCGATGCAAAGCTGCAGGATGGCGTTGCGGCGATCATGACGGAGACCGGGCGCCCTTCGGTTGTCAACGGCCGTTTCAAGGGTGGCTGGATTACCCGCCATCATGGACGCCCCGAGGTCGGCGTTCATGCGCTTCAAATGGAACTGGCCTGCCGGGGTTACATGCTGGAGCCGAATGGGCGCGTCGATGCGTCCAGCTGGCCGACGCGTTACGATCCGGAATTCGCCGCGCCAATGCGCGCCACGCTCACCAAAATCCTCGAAGCCGCGCTTGCCTGGGCGCGCGGCTGACGACACCATTTTATCGGAGGCATCCATGACCACGCACACCCGTATCGACAATGCCCGTGTAATCCGCGCCGCCACCGGCACCGAGCTTTCAGCCAAGAGCTGGCTGACGGAAGCCCCATTGCGCATGCTGATGAACAACCTCGATCCAATCGTCGCCGAAAAGCCTGGCGAGCTGGTGGTCTATGGCGGCATCGGACGCGCTGCCCGCGACTGGGAAAGCTTCGACCGCATCGTCGCTGCTTTGAGGGCGTTGGAAGAGGACCAGACGTTGCTGGTTCAGTCCGGCAAGCCAGTCGGCGTCTTCCGTACCCACAAGGACGCGCCGCGCGTGTTGATCGCCAATTCCAACCTCGTGCCGCACTGGGCCAATTGGGATCACTTCAATGCCCTCGACAAGAAGGGCCTGATGATGTATGGCCAGATGACCGCCGGCTCATGGATCTACATCGGCTCCCAAGGCATCGTTCAGGGCACTTACGAAACCTTCGTCGAACTTGGCCGTCAGCATTATAACGGCGACCTTTCGGGCCGCTGGATCCTCACCGCCGGCCTCGGCGGCATGGGCGGCGCGCAGCCGCTGGCCGCGACGATGGCTGGAGCCTCGTGCCTTGCCGTCGAATGCCAGCCAAGCCGCATCGAGATGCGCCTCAAGACCGGCTATGTCGATGTCCAGGCCAAGGATCTCGACGACGCGCTGGCGATCATCGACAAGGCCTGCAAGGAAAAAAAGGCGATCTCCGTCGCGCTTCTGGGCAACGCCGCCGACGTCTTCCCCGAACTGGTCAGGCGCGGCGTGAAGCCCGATGCCGTAACCGACCAGACGTCGGCCCACGATCCGGTCAATGGTTACCTGCCGCAGGGTTGGACGGTGGCCGAGTGGGAGTCAAAGCGTGAGCGCGACCCGAAGTCGGTCACGAGCGCGGCCAAGAAGTCGATGGCCGCCCATGTGCGCGCCATGCTCGACTTCCACAAGATGGGCATTCCAACCGTCGACTATGGCAACAACATTCGCCAGATGGCGCTGGAGGAAGGGGTCGAGAACGCGTTCGATTTCCCCGGCTTCGTCCCGGCCTACATTCGTCCGTTGTTCTGCCGCGGCATCGGCCCGTTCCGATGGGCGGCGCTGTCGGGCGATCCGGAGGACATCTACAAGACCGACGCCAAGGTGAAGGAACTGCTGCCCGACAACAAGCACCTGCACAACTGGCTGGACATGGCCAAGGAACGCATCCATTTCCAGGGCCTGCCGGCGCGCATCTGCTGGGTTGGGTTGGGCGACCGTCACCGCCTCGGCCTTGCCTTCAACGAAATGGTCGCCAAGGGCGAGCTGAAGGCTCCGGTGGTTATTGGCCGCGATCATCTGGACTCCGGCTCGGTGGCTTCCCCGAACCGCGAAACCGAAGCGATGAAGGACGGTTCCGATGCCGTATCGGACTGGCCGCTGCTCAATGCGCTTTTGAACACCGCTTCCGGCGCAACCTGGGTATCCCTGCATCACGGCGGCGGCGTCGGCATGGGCTTTTCCCAGCACTCGGGCATGGTCATCGTCTGCGACGGCACGCAGGATGCGGCACGACGCATCGAGCGCGTTTTGTGGAACGACCCGGCGACCGGTGTCATGCGCCACGCGGATGCCGGCTACGACATCGCCATCCAGTGCGCAAAGGAGCATCAGCTCAATCTGCCGGGCATACTGGGCTGACAGATGCAGGTTCTGCGCGCGGACACCTATCGTTCGATGCCGTGGAAGAACGGCGGCGGGCTGACGACGGAAATCTTCGTCTCGCCCGCCGGTGCCGGGCTGGATGATTTTGACTGGCGTCTATCCATGGCCAAGGTCGAAAGCGGCGGCCCTTTCTCATCGTTTGCCGGCATCGACCGCACACTGTCCGTGCTGGAAGGCGAGGGGATCAGTCTCTCGATAGGGGGTAAGGCACCTGCCAAACTGGTCAGGGCTTCGCCTCCATTGCCTTTCCCGGCGGACGTTTCGACCGATGCCGAGCTGATCGACGGTCCGATTGTCGACCTGAACGTCATGTCGCGCAGGGGACGATGTGGCCATTCGGTTGAAAGAATTGAGCTTTTCGGGGCGATGAATATCGACCCATGCGCAAGAACCGTCCTCTTGTTCAGTCTTCAAGGGGGCGTCGAAGTTCACGTTTCGACTCATTTCGAACTCAGGCCACGTGATACGGTCATTCTGACGGCGGCTGATGCTCCGGTCCGGCTTGAATCGCGGCAAGCCTCGACGCTGTTCGTCATCCGGATTCACGAAATCTCTGGCGGTCGTTAACGCCTGTAGCCAAGCGTCACTGCAATAGGGCGAAATAGCCCGCCTGACGCCGTATCGAACACGAAAAAGCCCCAATCCTTTCCTTTCGATCCGCCCGGTTCGTGCAGAAAGCGCGAGCTCAAAGGTTGTCGGGGGGACAACGCCTGCTATTGTCTGTCAGGATGCTGATACGACCTCATTCGGCTTTTGCTGCGATGCAACCAATCGCATTTGAACCGGTTTTATGAACGCAATTGCGCCGACGAGGCAGCACCTGCGTTCCCGTCGCATGGATTATTAATGAATATTCAGACCAGCCCAGACCGTTTGCAACGAACAAGCTCCACGTTTCCAGCCGCTCCGGAAGCACCGATCCGTTCGCAATTTTTTCAGGAAGAACGCCTGCGCAGCCTTGGCGAGAGCATTGCGCAGGGCGAGGTCGATGATTTTGCAGGCATTGCCACTTTCGACTTCCAGGCCCGAATCCGCGAAAGCGCGAAGAAAATCCTGGAGGTCTATCGTTCCACCAATGCGGCGCAGGCAAAGGGCGAAACGGTGACGCCGGCAGCCCAGTGGCTGCTCGACAACAATTATCTGGTCGAGGAAACCATCTACCAGATCAAGCGCGACCTGCCGCGCCGCTTCTACCGGCAACTGCCGACGCTGAAGCTGCCTGACGGCACCAGTGTTCCGCGGGCACTCGTTGTTGCATGGGCCTATGTCGCGCATTCCGACAGTTCCGTCTCAGCGCATATGTTCAAGTCGATCGTCGAAGGCTTTCAATCCGTGGAGCCGATGAAGATCGGCGAGCTATGGGCGCTGCCGTCGCTGCTGCGCTTCGTGCTGGTCGAGAACCTGCGCCGGCTGGCCGTACGTGTCAGCAGGGCGCGCGACATGCGCCTCATCGCCAATGAAGTGGCAGACCGCGTGCTGGCTTCCGCCGAAGGTGGCGCGCGCCAGGATCTTCTCGCCAAATACGGCGCCCATGCGCAGGACACCACTTTCGCGACCCAACTGCTCTACCGCCTGCGCGACGGCTCCCAGAATGCGGGCAGGGCGCTGGAATGGCTTGAAGGCGAACTGGAGAAAACCGGCTCGGACGCCGAAGAAATCATCATCGCCGAACACCAGACCTTGTCGAGCGGCAACGTCACCACCGGTAACATCATTCGTGGCCTGCGCCTGATAAACGACGTCGACTGGACCGTCTGGTTCGAGGACGTCAGCAAGATCGACGTGCTTTTGCGGGAGCGCACTGATTTCGCCGCGCTCGATTTCGCTTCGCGCGACCAGTACCGGACGGCAATCGAGGAACTCGCGCGCCGCTCCGACAAATCGGAATACAGCGTCGCCGAGATCGCTACGGACCTCGCCAAATATTCGCCGCACGCAACCGCCGCGTCAGTCAGTGAAGCGGCTCCAGCTTCTACCGACGTTGGTTTCTATCTGGTCGGCCCCCACCGGGCGGAACTGGAAAGCGCTATCGGATATCATCCCGGCTTCGGCCAATGGTTGAAGAGGGCGTTCCGCAGGACCGGATGGCTTGGCATCTTCATCCCGGTTTTTGCGCTTACGGCACTGCTTCTCTACCTCACCGGCAACGCTCTTGCGGCCCTTGGCTTGCCGGTTTCGGCCATTGCCTTGATGCTGGTGCTGTTCGCCGTGCCGGCCAGCGAGGGCGCGTTGGCTTTTTTCAACACGGTCGTGCTGTTGTTCCTCAAGCCGACGCGGTTGATCGGCTACGAGTACAAGGACGGGGTTCCGGAAGACGCGCGCACGCTTGTCGTGGTTCCTTCGCTGATCGGGTCGCGCGACGATGTCGAGGAAAATATCCGCAACATCGAAGTCCACTACCTCGCCAACACCTCGGATGAACTCTACTTCGCCTTGCTATCGGACTGGCCGGACAGCAATAGCGAGATTGCGCCCGCGGACACCGAAATCCTCGATTTCGCGCGCATGCAGATTGCCCGGCTAAACCAGCGCTACCCGTCACAAGGGGCGCCCCGGTTCCACCTGTTGCACCGCCGCCGGCTCTACAACCCAGGACAGGGCAAGTGGATGGGCTGGGAGCGCAAGCGCGGCAAGCTGCACGAACTGAACCTGCTGTTGCGCGGCGACAGCGACACCACCTTCATGCCGCTTGATGCGCCGCTGCCCGAAAACGTCGTCTATGTGATGACGCTGGATGCCGACACGCGCACGACGCGCGACGCCATTGCCAAGCTGATCGGCAAGCTGTGCCACCCGCTGAACCGGCCACATTACGATACTGCGAAAAGGAAGGTTTCCGCTGGCTACACCATCCTCCAGCCGCGCATCACGCCCTCGCTTACGACAGGCGATGAAGCCTCGTTCTTCCAGCGTGTATTTTCGGCGAACCGCGGCCTCGATCCGTACGTCTTCGCTGTTTCCGATCTCTATCAGGACGTGTTCGGAGCAGGCTCCTTCACCGGCAAGGGGCTTTACCACATCGATGCTTTCGAAGCCGCCTTGAAGGACCGCTTCGAGGAAAATACCATCCTCAGCCACGATCTGATCGAGGGCTCGCTGGCGCGCTCGGCGCTGGTCACCGATGTCGAACTGGTCGAGGACTATCCGACCCGCTATTCGGTCGATGCCTCGCGCCAGCATCGCTGGGCGCGTGGCGACTGGCAGTTGCTCAACTTCATCCTCGACCCGCGCTCGGGCGTGCCGGCGCTGTCGCGCTGGAAGATGGTCGACAATCTGCGCCGGACGCTGACCCCGATCTTCTGGGTGATGGCTGCGATTGCCGGATGGACATTGCTGCCGTTCACCCAGGCCGCCCAGTGGCAGGCGCTTTTGATACTCAGCCTGTTCATGGCGCCGACCTTCGATATCGTCAACGCGATCCTGCCCAAGAACCGCGATGCGACGCCGCGCGGCCATTTCTCCGCCCTGGCGCACGACGTCGCCTTCGGAACGGCGCTGGTGGCGCTGAAGATCGTGTTGATGGCGCATACCGCCTGGATGATGGGCGACGCGGTGGTGCGCACGCTTTACCGGCTGTTCGTAAGCCGCAAGAACCTGCTCGAATGGCGCACCGCTTCGCAGGCCCACAAAGGCGGCGGCAACGACCTCGGCTCCTACTACAGTTCGATGTACGGCGCAGTTATCATCGGCGTCGTCGGCCTGGCCATTCCTGTGTTCGATGACTCGACCGGGGCTTTCGTCGCCTTCTTCTTCGCGCTGTTCTGGATCGGCTCGCCCGCATTCGCGTGGGTGATCAGCCGCTCGGCGGAAACCGAGGATCGCCTGCACCTGTCGGCGCGCGACATGCATGCCTTGCGCATCGCGGCGCGCCGTACATGGCACTATTTCGAAAATTTCGTCACCGACGAGCACCACGACCTGCCGCCGGACAATTTCCAGGAAAGCCCGGTTCCCGTGGTGGCGCCGCGCACCTCTCCGACCAACATTGGCGTCTATCTTCTGTCGGTCGTATCCGCGCGCGATTTCGGCTGGATCAGCCTCGCCGATACCATCAATCGCATCGAAACGACGATGACGACCATCGAGAACATGCCGCGTAATCGCGGGCACCTGTTCAACTGGTACGACACCAAGACCCTGAAGCCGCTGCATCCGCTCTATATTTCGAGCGTCGACAGCGGCAATCTGGCCGGCCACCTCGTAGCGGTAGCGGCGACGTGCGCGGAATGGGCAGAGGCGCCGTCGGTGCACCTGCAAGGCGATTTCGGAGGCGTCCTCGACGTAGTGGCGATCCTTTCAGAATGCCTCGACGAGTTGCCCGACGACCGCCGTCAACTCCGCCCGTTGCGGCAAAGGCTGGCTGATCGGCTGGATGGCATGCAGCGCGCTGTTCGCACCATCAAGGCGCAGCCGGAAATGGCATCCATCCGCACCATCAACCTGTCGGTGCTTGCCGGGGAAATCCGCAAGCTGGCGGCAGCGATCCACACGGAAGTCGGTTCGACGCAAAGCGACATCATCGTCGATTGGGCGGCGCGGCTGGAGGCGACCTGCGAAGCGCACGTTCATGACTCGCACAGTGACGAGAAGGCGGTGGAACTGCTGCGCGCCAGGTTGCAGAAACTGCGCGAGCGCACCCGCCGCTTCGCCTTCGAGATGGATTTTTCCTTCCTTATGCGCACGGAACGCAAGCTGCTCTCCATCGGCTACCGCGTGGAAGAGCATCAGCTTGATGAAAGCTGCTACGACCTGCTGGCCTCGGAAGCGCGCCTGACCAGCCTTTTCGCCATCGCCAAAGGCGACCTGCCGACCGAACACTGGTTCAAGCTTGGTCGACCGATCGTCGAGATCGGCTTCCGTGGCGCGCTGATCTCGTGGTCGGGCTCGATGTTCGAATATCTGATGCCGCCCCTGGTCATGAAGGAGCCGCATGGCAGCTTGCTCAACCAGACCAGCAAGCTCGTCATCAAGCGGCAGATGCAGTACGCGCGTTCCAAGAACATCCCATGGGGAATTTCCGAAGCCGCCTACAACGCCCGCGATCGCGAACTGACCTATCAGTACACCAATTTCGGCGTACCGGGCCTCGGCCTGAAACGCGGCCTTGGCCAGAACACGGTCATCGCGCCATACGCGACAATCCTAGCTGCCCAGTTCATGCCGCGCGAGGCGGTGGAGAACCTGCGGCGGCTGAAAGGCATCGGCGCCCTGGGCCGGCACGGCTACTACGACTCGGTTGACTTCACGCCGCAGCGTGTGCCGGAAGGCGCGGATCACGCCGTGGTGCTGAACTATTTCGCCCACCATTCGGGCATGTCGATCGCAGCCGTTGCCGACGCCGTGTTCGAAGGCCGTTTGCGCGACAGGTTCCATAGCGATCCCGTCATCGAATCCGCCGAACTCTTGCTGCAGGAAAAGGCGCCGCGCGAAATTCCGGCAGACACCGTCCGTACGGAGGCCGAGGAAAGGCCGGCGCTGGACGAACCCGAAACGCAGAGCCTCGATACGCGCATAATCCTCGACCCGGCATGGGCGCTTCGCTCGACGAGCCTGATGTCCAACGGCCATTATTCGGTGATGCTGGCCGCCACGGGTTCGGGGTACAGCCGCTGGGGCGAATTGGCCGTGACGCGCTGGCAGCCCGACCCGACAGAGGATCGGCTGGGCTCCTACATCTTCTTGCGTGATGCCGATACGGGAGACTGGTGGTCTGCCACCGTCGAGCCGAAACAGGCTCCCGGCGAGGTGACTCAGACCCTTTTCTCCGACGACAAGGCAAGCTTCATCAAGACCGTGCGCTCGTTGCGCTCGGAGGTCGAATGCATCGTCATTTCCGAGGGCAATGGTGAGGGCAGGCGCGTCACTCTTTACAACGATGGCGCGACCGACAGGCATATCGAGGTGACGTCTTTCGCCGAGCTGGTGCTTGGATCCGAAGCTGCGGACAACGCCCATCCGGCGTTCTCGAAAATGTTCATCGAAACCGAGATTGCCCCGAACAACGGGGCCATCTTCGCCACCCGTCGCAAGCGCGACCAGAAGGAGCCGGATTTCGCGGCCGTGCATTTCGTCACCGATCCGTCAGGTCTGGCGCGGGATACCGAAGCAGAAACCGACCGGCGCGCCTTCATCGGGCGTGGCCGAACCATTGCCGATCCTGCGGCCATGGACACGGGCGTTCGTCTTACCGGAAGCACCGGATTCACGCTTGACCCCATTGCGGCGCTGCGACGCCGGGTCCGGGTGCCGGCGAACAAGAAAATCTCGCTGACCTTCTGGACCTGCGTGGGAGCGAACCGGACGGAGCTCGAGGATGCGGTAAACCGGCTTGACCATCCCGAAAGCTTCGCCAGACAGGCAATGCTTGCCTGGACCCGTTCGCAAGTGCAGACCCGGCACCTGGGGCTGAGCCTCGCAGACGCTGCTATCGGGCAGCAGCTTGCGCGCTATCTGATCTATCCCGATTCCAACCTGCGGCTGCCATCCGAGGCGATCATCTCGGGCCTCGGCAAGCAATCCAGCCTGTGGCCAACCAGCATATCCGGCGACTATCCGATCTTTGCCCTGCGCATCGATGACGTGGCCGACCTTGAGATCGTGGCGCAGGCACTGCGCTTCCAGGAGTACATGCGTGCCCGCGGCATGATGGCCGACCTCGTAATCGTCAACGAACAGGCATCGTCTTACGTTCAAGACCTACAGCAAGCCATTGATTCACTTTGTGAAAATAGCCGATTGCGAGGCACGGAACTCGGACCCCGCCAGCATATCTTCGCAGTACGGCGGGATTTGATGGATGAGCCCACCTACAGGACCTTGCTGGCCTCGGCGCGGGTGGTCTTGCACACGCGCAATGGCACGATTGCCGACCAGATCGAGCGTGCGGAAATAACGGCGCTGCAGGCGCGAGATGCGCTTCATGCGGGCAAGCCGGCCATTTCCCGTGATCTTGCAACCGCTTCCTCCGGCACTACCTCGCTCTCGCGAGATATTCCAAGTGACGGAACCGGCTTGTCGAATTGGAACGGCTTTGGCGGATTCAACGATGACGGGCGCCACTATGTCGTGCGGCTGACCGGCAGCAAGACCACGCCCCAGCCGTGGATCAACGTCATTTCCAACGAAAGCTTCGGTTTCCATACCTCGGCTGAAGGTGCCGCCTTCACGTGGAGCCGCAACAGCCGTGACTACCAGTTAACGCCGTGGTCCAACGATCCCGTCACGAACCGACCTGGAGAGGGCATCTACATTTACGACCATTCCAGCGGCAAGGCGTTTTCCCCGATGGCCGCGGTGGTCCGCGACCCGTCCATGACCTACGAAGCATGGCACGGGCAGGGATTCTCGACTTTCCGGTCGCAGCGCGGACCTTTGTCGATGGATCTGACCCATGTCGTCGATCCAGTCGATCCCGTTAAGCTCTCGAGGCTGCGTATCCAGAATTCCGGGTCGAGCGCCGTTAGGTTGCGCATCTATTCCTATGCGGAATGGGTTCTCGGCACACACCGTTCGCGCACGGCCGGCACGATCATTCCATCGCAAGACGCTGCTACCGGCGCTCTTTTCGCCATCAACCCGTACAATCTGGATTTCGGCGGGCGCGTTGCATTCCTTGCCGGCGATGCCAAGCCGCAATCGGTAACCGCAGACAGGCAGGAATTCCTCGGTTCGGGCGGCACAACCCTTGAACCTTATGCAGTCATGGCTGGCGCTGCGTTGTCGGGGCGGATCGAGGCAGGAGACGACCCCTGTGCGGCGATTGCGCGCGATATCGAAGTGCCTGCAAACGGCGACGTGACGCTGGTATGGCTTCTGGGTGACGCCGCATCAGCCGCCGAAGCCTCGGAACTGATCAAGCGCCACCGCGACAAGGACTTCGACAAGCGGCTGGCGGACAACGAAACCAACTGGCGCGGCTTCCTCGACACCATCCAGGTGGAGACGCCGGACAAGTCTCTGGACGCCATGGTCAACCACTGGCTGCCGTACCAGAGCGTAGCCTGCCGCATCCGGGCCCGCTCAGCTTTCTATCAGGCAAGCGGCGCGTTCGGCTTCCGGGACCAGTTGCAAGACACGCTGGCCCTGCTGGCACATGATCCGGGCCTTGCGCGCGATCAGATCCTGAATGCCGCCCGGCGGCAGTTCCCCGAAGGCGACGTGCAGCACTGGTGGCTGCCGCGCACCGGGGCAGGGGTCCGCACGATGATTTCGGATGATGTCGTATGGCTTGCCTATGCCGTTGCCTACTACATCGCCGTGACGGGCGACCGCGCGATCCTGAAGGAAAGCCTGCCGTTCATCGATGGCGAAAAGCTTGCCGAAGGCGAGCACGACGCCTTCTTCACGCCGGAAGCCACCAAGACGACAGCATCGCTCTACGAGCATTGTGCGCGCGCACTCGATCTGGCGATCAAGCGCAGCAGCGCGAATGGCCTGCCGCTGATCCTGGGCGGCGACTGGAACGATGGCATGAACAGCGTCGGCGACGAGGGCAGGGGCGAGAGCGTTTGGCTGGGCTGGTTCCTGCTGAAGACGCTCGGCGACTTCGCGGCAGTTGCCAAGGCCGAGGGCGATACCAAGCACGCCCAAGCCTGGCAGAAACACGCGAGCGTGCTGAAGCGCGCCTTGGAAAACACAGCGTGGGATGGCCAGTGGTATCGGCGCGGCAGCTTCGACGATGGCACGCCGCTCGGGTCGAGAAGCTCCGACGAATGCAAGATCGACTCCATTGCACAATCATGGAGCGTGCTTTCAGGCGAGGGCGATCCTGCCCGTTCGCAGACGGCGATGGATCAGGCGCTGGATCTGCTTGTCGATGACGAGTTGAAGATCATGAAACTGTTCACGCCGCCCTTCTCGAAGACCGACAAGGACCCCGGATATATCAAGAGCTATCCACCGGGAGTGCGTGAGAACGGCGGCCAGTACACCCATGCCGCGACATGGTTCGTCATCGCTCTGGCCGAAATGGGGCGCGTTGACGACGCCTACCGCTGCTTCTCCATGCTCAACCCGGCCATGCATTCGACAGACGAGGCAATGGCCGAGCGCTATCGCGTCGAGCCATATGTGGTGGCGGCCGACATCTACTCCGGCGACAAGGGCGGGCGAGGCGGCTGGACGTGGTACACGGGTTCTGCCGGCTGGCTCTATCGTGCCGCGATCGAGGCGATCCTCGGCATCCAGCGGCGCGGAACGCGCATTGAAATCAACCCGCGCATCCCAAGCCATTGGGATGGTTATTCGGCAACGCTCAATATGTTGGGCTCTCGCCAGAATATCCGCGTCGTGCGCACCAAGGGCGCCAAGGCCGTCTCGCTTGAAGTGAACGGCGCCAAGGTAAAGGGAACATCGTTCGATATGGGCAAGGCCGCGGAAATGGAGGTCGTGGTCCGAATTCCATCGTGACTTCACGGCTCCCTCATCAAATGTGACTAAAATTGTGGCAGTGGCGCGCCGCTGCCATTATTTTGCCGCATGATGGGCATTTCACCTTTTTTCTCAAACCGTTAGGTGATCACGCCAGATTTCTTTCCGTAGCCATCTTTTGTTCGCGAAATGGGAACTGAAGGGATATGGAGGCATTGTTTTGCGGCGCATCGATCGATACGTGTTTCGGAAATGGTGCATTGCACAATGAGCGATTTCGCGGAGTAAGCGAGTGTCCCTTCTGCAAGTCTACTGGCGTGCTCTCGGCTATCTTGCCGCCGACAAGAAGCGGGTTGCCCTGATCTGCGGCGCCAACGTCACTTTGGCAATCGTTGCAATTCTCGAACCCATCCTGTTCGGCCGTGTCATCGACTCGATCTCCGAACACATCAACGTCGTTCCGGCGCTCGTCATGTGGGCAGGGCTGGGCGCGTTCAATATCGTTGCCTTCGTGCTGGTCGCGCGTGGCGCCGACCGTTTCGCGCATCGGCTGCGCAGCGATGTGCTTTGCACCTCCTTCGAACGCGTCATCACCATGCCGCTCGCCTGGCATCACGAGCGCGGCACCTCCAATTCCCTGCATACGCTCCTGCGCGCGGTGGAATCGCTCTTCAGCCTGTGGCTGGAATTCATGCGCCAGCACCTGTCTACCGCGGTTGCACTGGTCCTGCTGGTTCCAACCGCTTTGACCCTGGACCTGCGCATGTCGATGGTGCTGCTGGTTCTTGGCGCGCTGTATTTCTGCATAGGCCGGCTGGTCATGCGCAAGACCAAGCAGGGGCAGGCGAGTGTCGAACAGCACTACCATAAGGTTTTTGCTCATGTGACCGACTCCGTCAGCAACGTCGCCGTTCTCCAGAGCTACAACCGCATCGGCCACGAGACAGAATCTCTCAAGCGCTATGTGCGCAATCTGCTGAATGCCCAGTATCCGGTTCTGGACTGGTGGGCGCTTGCCAGCGCATTGCACCGCCTGTCTTCGACGATCTCGATGATGGTAGTGCTGCTGATCGGCTCTTACCTTGTCATGCGCGGGCAGTTGCGCATCGGCGACGTCATTGCGTTCACCGGTTTCGCGACGCTTCTCATCTCCAAGCTCGACCAGATCTCCGCCTTCGTGAACCAGATTTCCGAGGCGCGCGCAAAGCTCGAGGATTTCTACCGCATGGAAGATTCCTCCCGCGAGGTTTCGGAACCGGCCGGCTTGCGCGAGCTTGGTGGAATTACCGGCCATGTGCGTTTTGAAAACGTCGGCTTCGAGTTCGCCAACTCAGGGCAGGGCGTGGACGAGGTCTCGTTCGAGGTTCACGCTGGCCAGACCGTTGCCATCGTCGGCCCGACGGGTGCGGGCAAGACGACGCTCATCAACCTGTTGCAGCGCGTGTTCACGCCGCAGCGTGGCCGCATCCTCATCGACGGCGTCGATACCCGCACGGTGACCAATCGCTCGCTGCGCCATTCGATTGCAACGGTGTTCCAGGATGCCGGCCTGCTCAACCGGTCGATCGAGGACAACATCCGCATCGGCAGGGCAGAAGCCACGTATGACGAGATCCACGCTGCAGCCGACGCTGCTGTCGCTCAGGATTTCATCCTTTCGAAATGCGGTGGCTACGACACGGTCGTGGGCGAGCGCGGCGGGCAGTTGTCCGGCGGCGAGCGCCAGCGTATCGCCATTGCACGCGCCGTGCTGAAAAACGCGCCGATCCTCGTTCTGGACGAAGCGACGAGTGCGCTCGATGTCGAGACCGAAGACCGCGTCAAACAGGCGATCGACGAGTTGCGCCGCGGCCGCACCACCTTCATCATCGCTCACCGCCTGACCACCGTGCGCGACGCCGATCTTGTCGTGTTCATGGACAAGGGCAGGGTGGTCGAGATGGGCGGCTTTGCCGAGCTTTCCCTGCGCAATGGCCGCTTTGCCGCCCTGCTGCGCGCCGGCGGCCTGCTCAATGACGAGGAAGTCCGTCGCCTGAGCCGTATTTCTGCGGTCAAGGAAGACGCAGCAGCCTGACGGGCTTGTGATCGGGAAAGCTCCCGGTCACTGATTGCTCGAATCCCAGCCTCGGTCTATTAAGCAGGGGATGATGAGCAATACACGTACGCGCTTCGCCAACTGGATCGACCTCGCCAATCCCACGCGCTTCGTCGCGTTTGCCGACCGGATCGTGCCGTGGCTGGCAGGTATCGCGTGCGTGCTGCTGGCTGTTGGCCTCTATATGAGCTTTGCAGCACCTGAGGACTATCAGCAGGGCTCGACGGTGCGCATCATGTACATCCATGTGCCGTTCGCCTGGCTGGCGATGATGTGCTACGGCCTGATGGCTGTTTCAGCTCTCGGCACGCTGGTTTGGCGCCACCCGCTGGCCGACGTCGCGCTGAAATCGGCGGCACCTATAGGCGCTGCCTTTACCGCACTTGCACTGATCACCGGCTCCATCTGGGGCAAGCCGATGTGGGGAACCTGGTGGGTGTGGGACGCGCGCCTGACGTCGGTTTTCGTGCTGTTCCTCATGTATCTCGGCATTATTGCGCTGACCCGCGCGCTTGATGATGTCAGCCGCTCCGCCTGGGCGGCCGCGATCATCACGCTTGTCGGCTTCATCAATATTCCGATCATCAAGTTCTCGGTCGAGTGGTGGAACACGCTCCATCAGCCTGCCTCGGTCTTGCGCATGGATGGCCCGACCATCGATCCGAGCATGCTGTGGCCGCTGCTTGTCATGGCGCTTGGCTTCACCGTTCTCTTTTTCGCACTGCACCTGACCGCGATGCGCACTGAAATCAGCCGGCGCCGCATCGCCTCAATGCGCAGGCTGGCGGCCCGCAACAGCGACGCCTGAGATAGAACTTCACTTTATAGTGGCCGTCAGAACTCTGGCGAAGGCGCGGAAGCAATCATGAAGCGATCAACGATCAACTCAATCATCCGCGAAGCGGACACGTTCATCCGATCGTTCGGCTATATCATGCCGCCTTTCGCCTATTGGACGCCGAAGCAGATGAAGGAACGCCAGCAAAGCTCGGCGGGCATCTTCGATGCGCGTCTCGGCTGGGACATCACGGACTACGGGCAGGGCAAGTTCGATGAGCTCGGCCTTTTCCTGTTCACGGTGCGCAATGGCCGTTTTGAGGACATGAAGAAGGGAGCAGGCATGCTCTATGCCGAGAAAATCATGATCTCGCGCAAGGATCAGCTTTCTCCGATGCACAGGCATGTCATCAAGGCCGAGGACATCATCAATCGCGGTGGCGGCAAGCTGGTGCTGGAACTGTTCATGCCGGATGCGGAAGGCGGCATCGATCCGAAGGCGGAGGTTTCGGTTCCCGTCGACGGCACGATCCGCAAGCTGCCGGCGGGCGGTTTGCTGAAACTCGATCCGGGTGAAAGCGTAACCCTTCTGCCCGGCGTCTGGCACGCATTCTGGGGCGAGGGCAAGGACGTGCTGATCGGTGAGGTCTCGACGGTCAATGACGACCTGACAGACAACATCTTCAGGGAACCGATCGGCCGGTTTTCCGATGTCGAGGAAGATACCGCGCCACTACATCTGCTGGTTTCCGACTACCAACGCTGGATCGGATAAGCCTCCATAATCTCATCGGGATCGTGCCGGAAATCGCAACCGCCAACTGCGCGAGTTTGGATGGAAGATATTCTGGAAGGATATGCGGCCGCGGCAACGCCTGCGCTGATTGGGCGATATGAGTCGTTCGATTTCGAGAGTCTCTACGCGCCAGTACTCGACCTGATGCCAAAATCGCCGGCGAGAGTTGCAGATATCGGTTCTGGAACGGGCAGGGACGCTGCATGGCTGGCTGATCGCGGCCACCGGGTGCTTGCCGTCGAGCCGGTCCAACAGCTTCGTGAGGCGGGTATCAAGCTGCACCCGTCAGCCAACATAACATGGCTGGATGACAGGCTTCCCGAACTTGAAAAGCTGGAGGCGCGCGGGCCGTTCGACATGGTGCTGTTGTGCGGCGTATGGCAACACCTCGATGAGCAAGCGCGTCGCACGGCGATGATCGCCCTAGGCCGGCTGGTCGCGGCCAACGGGATTTTGATCATGTCGCTACGCCACGGGCCGGGAGCGCCGGGCCGGCGTGTTTTCCCGATATCGCCGCAAAGCACCGTCGCGACGGCCGGCCATTCAGGCTTCAGTGTTGTGCGCCAGTTGGAGGCTGACTCCATCCAGCCTGAAAATCGCGCTGCGGACGTTTACTGGACCTGGCTTGCTTTCACGAAAGGCCAATAGAGCCGACAAGTGTCACTACAGACCTGTCTTCCGCGATACCCGATGGCGGTTCCCAGTGGCGGTTCATTGTAGACATGCTACCGGCGTGATTTGGAGGAGCTACGTATGGACCGATTTTTAGGCGGTTGTCAGTGCGGCAATGTCCGCTTTGTGGCGTCCGGAGCGCCTTACCGGGTCGGCATCTGCCATTGTCTCGATTGCCGCAAACATCACGGAGCCTTGTTTCACGCTTCGGCCGTTTTCCCTGAGAGCGCAGTAAGAGTAGACGGCGAGACGCACGATTACAAAGGACGCCATTTTTGCCCGACGTGTGGTTCGTCGGTTTTTGGGCACAGCGCAGACGAAATCGAGGTGAACCTCGGCTCGCTGGATGAACCCGACCAATTGAAGCCAACCTACGAACTCTGGACCATCCGACGTGAATCCTGGCTGCCGCCGTTTCCGCTCGCGAGACACTATCAGCGCGATCGTGATGCCGCAGGGCGCACAGAGGAGTAGGCGGCTCGACCGATCACCAGGGCGCCGCGCCAGTCACGTACCAAAGTCGCATAAGATAGATTATGGAACAATTGGCAATCCAGAAACTGGGCTTTTGGGGCGTTTAGTTTGTGTAGCCCCAGTAGATGCCGAGGACCTCAGCGCCAGCAACGCCGCGCTTACCTGCTGTATGCGGACTGCAGTGTTGCCGTTCCATGAGCGATGCGCGGCGCGTCAACTCATGCGCCCATCAATTTGAATCGTAAGGCAGTTCGATGATCATGCCATCATAGGCAGGCTCGACATGCGCCGGCGTTTCCGCGAGCACCGTCGCGTAGTCCAACGGCACGTGCATGTGCGTAAGCACGGCCTTGACCGGCGTCAGCTTGTCGATCCATTCAAGCGCTTCGCCGAGCGAAAAATGGCTTGGATGCGTCCTGTACTGCAAAGCATCGATGATCAGCATGTCCAAGCCTTCCAGACGCTTTGCCGTCGCTACGGGAAACGCGCTGACGTCGGGGCAATAGGCCAGGCCGCCGATCCGGAAGCCAAGTGATACAATGTCACCGTGCACCTGTAGCAGCGGCTCAAAGGTGAGGGCGCCGCCCTCGCCTTCAATCACAACCGGCCTGTCCTGCTCGATGGTCCGCGTCCAAAGGATCGGCGGATACGAGCTGCCGGCCGGTGTTTCGAAACAGTAGCCGAATGCCTCGCGCAGACGGCCCATCGTGTGACGATCGGCATAAATGTCGATCAAACGCTTCTGCTCGAGGACGTAACCACGCAGATCGTCGATGCCGTGGATATGGTCAGCGTGCGGATGCGTATAGAGCACCGCATCGATGCGATTGACGCTCGCCATCAGCATCTGCGACCTGAAATCCGGCCCCGTATCGATGACGACAGTCGTTTTCCGTCCGCTGGCCGAAATGCGCTCGACCATGGCGGATGTCCGCATGCGGCGGTTCTTTGGATTGTGCGGGTCGCAATTGCCCCAGTCACCGGTTATGCGAGGCACGCCGGGCGACGATCCGCATCCCAAAATCGTCAAGCGCAGCCGGTCGGACACGTCTAGCCACCTTGCCTGTCTGGGCGCGGCATCTTCTTGAATAACCTGAAGAAATTCTCGGTGGTAAGAGCGGCGATTTCGTCGTCGGTAACGCCTATTGTCTCCGCCAGCACCTTTGCCGTGTGCGCAACGAATGCCGGTTCGTTGCGCTTGCCGCGATGCGGCACCGGCGCAAGATAAGGTGCATCCGTTTCGACCAGCAGCCGGTCGTGCGGCACGCCGGCTGCGATTTCGCGAAGCTCAGCCGAATTCTTGAAGGTCACGATGCCCGAGAATGAAATATAGCCGCCCAAGGCGACGCCCACCTCCGCCAACCGCCTGCCTGACGAAAAACAATGCAAAATGAAGGGGAACGCACCCTTCCCCGTCTCGTCCTCGAGGATCATGGCGACGTCGTCGTCGGCGCTGCGTGCATGGATCACAAGCGGTAGACCTGTTTGGCGCGCAGCAGCGATATGCGTGCGGAAACCCTGGACCTGGGCCTCGCGTGGCGCATAGTCATAGTGGTAGTCGAGCCCCGCCTCGCCGATTGCCACGACCTTGGGGTGCTTGGCCAACTCAACGAGCTTTTCCGCTGTTATATCAAGCTCTTCGCCCGCATTGTGCGGATGCGTGCCGACTGAGCAAAAAACTTCATCGAATGTCTCAGCAATTTCAAGTATTTGCGGAAACTTCCTGACCCGGGTCGAGATTGTCACCATCAGGCTAACCCCGGCTGCCTTGGCGCGGGCGACAACAGCCGCCCGCTCCTCGGCAAAGTCCGGAAAATCAAGATGACAATGGCTGTCGACAAGCATCAGGCGCTGGCTTCCTGCTCGACATAGCGCGGAAACACTGGCTGTGGCGCCGGCAATGCCGTACCAGTCGCCAACGCGTGTGCCTCCGCGACATGCGCAAAGCTCCTCGCATCTTCGGCTACCGCCAATATATCGAGCAACTTCGCCGCAGAGCCCGGAATGTAGGGCTGGCATAGGATCGCCACGCGCCGGATCGTCTCGGCGGTTACCCACAGCACCGTTTCCATGCGCGCCGGATCGGTCTTTTTCAGCGCCCACGGCTCCTGCGCCGCGAAATAGCGGTTGGCTTCGGCAACCACCGCGAAGATAGCCGCAAGCGCATGGTGGATCCCCTGCTCCGCCATTGCCTTGCGCGCGATGGTAAGCGCTTCGCTTGCCTGGTCGAGGATAGCCTTGTCGGCATCCGCCAGTTCGCCGCGCGCCGGCACCACGCCACTGCTGTTCTTTGCAATCATCGACAACGACCGCTGGGCAAGATTGCCGAGATCGTTGGCCAGATCGGCGTTGGTGCGGTTAACGATCGCCTCGTGGCTATAGCTGCCGTCCTGCCCGAACGGCACTTCGCGGAGGAAGAAGTAGCGCACCTGATCGAGGCCATAGTGTTCGACCATGGAGGAAGGATCGATGACGTTGCCCAACGACTTCGACATCTTTTCCCCGCGGTTGAACAGGAAACCGTGCCCGAAAACCCGCTTCGGCAATTCGATGCCAGCCGACATCAGGAAGGCCGGCCAGTAGATGGCGTGGAAGCGCACGATGTCCTTGCCGATGATATGGGCATCAGCAGGCCAAAAGCGCCATTTCTCGTCCTTTTCATCAGGATAGCCTATACCCGTGATGTAATTGGTGAGCGCGTCGACCCACACATACATCACGTGTTTCTCGTCTCCCGGCACAGGCACGCCCCAATCGAAGGTGGTGCGCGAGATCGAAAGATCCTTCAGGCCGGACCTGACGAAACTTGCGACTTCATTGCGCCGTTCGGCGGGGCCGATGAAGTCGGGCCGGTTCTCGTAGAGCGCCAGAAGCTTGTCCTGGTAGGCCGACAGGCGAAAGAAATAGCTTTCTTCCTCGACCCACTCGACAGGCGTTCCCTGCGGGCCGTAGCGAACATTGTCCGCGCGGACCTCGGTCTCTTCTTCACCGTAGTAGGCTTCATCGCGCACCGAATACCAGCCGGCATAGCCACCCTTGTAGATGTCGCCGTTTGCCGCCATCGCCTTCCAGATGGCTTGCGACGCAGCGTAGTGGCGTTCCTCCGTGGTGCGGATGAAATCGTCATTGGAGGCATTCAGAGCGGTCGCCATGCGCTTGAATTCCGCGGCATTTCGGTCGGCGAGCTCGCGTGCCGAAATGCCTTCCTTCTTGGCCGTCTGGAGCATCTTGATACCATGCTCGTCCGTGCCGGTGAGGAAGAACACATCCTTGCCGTCAAGGCGCTGGAAGCGCGCCAGCGCATCGGTGGCGATCAGTTCGTAGGCATGGCCGATATGCGGCTTGCCATTCGGATAGGAGATCGCAGTGGTGATGTAGAAAGTGTCGCGTGACATGAAATGGACCGTATGAACCTGCGGGGAGGAATGGGCGGTGGATATCGTATCGGGGCAGCAATTGCCATCCCGAAGCAAAGCCGAGCATCACATTCGCAGCGCAGAATTCAGGCGGTCGATCATCGTCAGTGCGTGTTGCTTCTTGTCGAGATTGTAGGTTTCGGTCTCAATTATCGCGTCGCGCGCATTCTGCCAAGTGTCTGTCAGCGCTTTGGCGCGGCCGAGATCGCCCGCAAGGGCGGCTTCGCTGGCGCTGCTCGACAAAAGATCAAGCGCACGGCGATTGAAAATGTCGAAGGGTATGGCCCGGTCGCGGCCGGCGACAGCATCGGCAAGGCGATGCGCCTCGCCCGTATTCGCGCGCCTTGAGCGAACAAGCGTATCCAGCGCGTCGGCTATTTCCAGTCCACCATACTGGGTGAGCAGGATCGCATTGCGCACGCTGCCCCCTGCCCGCTCGGCCAGCGAGGTTTGTGCGGAAGGCTCTTCACCAGCCATGTCCATGCCCCCAAGGACATTCACAAGGTCAGCCCTATCCAGCGGTGAAAGCCGCACGATCTGGCACCGCGAGCGAATGGTGGCCAAGAGCGATCCCGGTGCGTGCACCACAAGAATGAACAGGGTGCGTGCCGGCGGCTCCTCGAGGCTCTTGAGCAAGGCGTTGGCAGCACTTGTGTTCATGTCGTCGGCTGGATCGACGATGACAACCCGGTAGCCGCCATCATGGGAGGTCAATGACAGGAAACTGCTGACCTTGCGAACCTCGTCGACGGTGACCACAGATTTGTAGGTCTTGGTCTTTTCATTGTACGGCCGGGTGAGATGCAAGACTGAGGGGTGTGCGCCCTGGGCGATCTGCCGAAATAAGGGCGAGGCAGGGTCCGGCACCGCAAGCGTGTCAGGCGATGTCTCACTACGCGGGTATTTCAGCAGGTGATTTGCAAGGTGGAACGCCAGCGTCGCCTTGCCTATGCCTACCGGTCCGACAAAGATCAGGGCATGGGGCATCTTGCCGGCGCGATAGGCGGCGACCAGCATGTTTGCCGCCTCCACGTGGCCGACAAGCCGAGGCATTTCCGACGGCTCCGGCACACCTTCCAGCGTGTCGTGCTGCTCAGGCGCGATGCGCTCGAAAATCATGCTGGCGCCGCCTGCTTGATGCCGGCTGCCATGCGCGCTTCCAGCCCGCCGAACACCGCCGCAGTGATGGCATCCTCCACTTCGCCTGGGGATTTCGAAGCATCGATCACCACGCAGCGCTCGGGCTCTGAAGCGGCGATCGCGAGAAAGGCTTCGCGCCGCTGTTGATGGATCGAAACCTTTTCCTTTTCGAAGCGATCCGGGACGTCATTGGGTGAGCGGCGAACCGCTGCCCGCTTCAAACCCTCGGCGGGATCGATGTCGAGGATAAGCGTCATATCCGGCACCATGCCGTTGATGGAAACCTGCTCAACGACCTCCATGAAAGCCGGATCAAGTCCACCGGTCACGCCTTGGTAGACGCGCGATGAATCGACGAAGCGGTCGCAAAGGACGATCACGCCCCGTTCGATGGCTGGGCGGATAACCTGCTCGACATGATCCGAGCGGGCGGCGGCAAACAGCAACGCCTCCATCTTCGGCCCAAAAGATTCGGCTGCACCGGACAACAACACATGGCGGACCGCCTCCGCGCCCGGCGAACCGCCCGGTTCACGCGTAACCAGGATGGCATATTTCTTGGCACGCAGCTTCGCTGCAAGCCGCTCGATCTGGGTCGACTTGCCGGCGCCCTCGCCGCCCTCGAAAGTTATGAAGAACCCTTTTGCCACTGGCAGACGCATATCCTGTTGTCGTCTTCCTCATAGTGCGGGCAGATCGAAAGGTCCACGCTGACAAAGCAATCCGGGCAATCTGTGGAGCGATCCGCAGGCGCGCATATTAACGCAGCCAGCCGATGGCGAGTTCCTCGACCGCGTCGAGCGCTCGGCTCTGCAGCGTGCCAACCTCAACGGTTTCGGCGGCAAATAGCGGAGTTTCCTGGCTCAAAGTATCGCCAATCCATACCTTCAACGTGCCGACCGGCTGGCCTTCCTCCACGGGTGCCGAAAGCGGACCCTGATAGATGATGCGGGCGGTCACCTTGTCGCGATTGGTGATCGGCAGGAAAATATCGATCGGCCCCTTGGCCTTGAGAGCAACACCGGATTTCGTACCGCCATAGACCTGCGCCTCACCAGCCACTTCGTCAGCGGCAAATATCTCGGTTTTCTCGAAGGAACGCAGCCCCCATTCAACCAGCTTGCGCGCTTCTTCGGCACGCTCGCGATCGGAAGTGAAGCCGCTCATTGCCGCGATCACCCGTTTGCCACCCTGGCTGACCGAACCCACGATGCCGAAGCCATTCTGCTCGCTTGCACCGACCGCCAATCCATCCGCGCCGATCTCCATGGCTAGAAGCGGGTTGCGGTTGCGTTGAGAAATCTTGTTCCAGGTGAAGTCCTTTTCGCCGAGATAGCGATAAAGATCCGGATATTCGCGCCACAGATGATGCGAAAGCTGCACCAATTCCCGAACCGTTGTCATCTGTCCTTCGGCGGGCAAGCCAGTGGAGTTGACGAAGGTCGACTTTGCGAGGCCGATTTCGCGTGCACGCTCGGTCATCTGCAAGGCGAAATTGATCTCCGACCCGGCAAAGCCTTCCGCAATCACGATGCAGCCGTCATTGGCAGACTGCACGGCAATGCCGCGGATGAGGTCCTCAAGGCGTATGGCCGACTTTACCGCCGCAAACATCGTTGAGGTTCCCGAAGGCGCGCCTCCTGTACGCCAGGCGTTCTCGCTGACGACAAAGGTGTCCTCACGCGTAAGCCGGCCCGACTTGATGGCGTTGAAGGCCAATTCCAGTGTCATCAGCTTTGCAAGCGAGGCCGGCTGGATGTTGGTATCAGCGTCTTTGGAAAACAGCACCGTGCCGGTTTCGGCATCGATCATGAAGGCTTGCGTTGCCTTGGTTTCGAACAACTGCGCGGCAGCTTCGTTCAAGGTCGCAGCCATGAACAGCACAACAGCCAACAAACCGGCCATCGGTGCGCGCAAACCATTTATCATAGAAGAATTGCCCTGTTCGGTCGTAAGCCACCCGGCGGGTTGTGGGAAGCTAGCAGCCCCCTGCCCTGCAAATCAACCGATGATGACAACTGCTAGGCACCCGACATGCAAGCCGATAGCCAGATCAGTTGCGCACCACCAGCGCATCCGGCGCGCCATGCGTCCATGCTGCTTCGAGCATTGCGTCGAGCCCGGCCTTGCCGTTTGAATAAAGATTAACCGAGTGCCATGTCTTGCCGTCGAGTTCGGCCTTCTGGATCTCGACCTTGCCGAATGCCCGAAGCTGGTTTGCCACGCGCATAGCATCGGCTGAATTCTCGCAGGAACCGGCGGCGACATAGTCGCCAGTTGGAGCCGCATCAGTGGATGCAGCCGCATTCAGACGCTTCCAGGACGCGGTTACGTCTGCGGACGTCATCCTTGCGGTGCCTAGCGCTGCAAAGGCGCCTCCCGCCCGCTCGATACGCTCGTCGGCGTAAGAAAGCGTCGCGATGGCAAACGGTGTCTGTTCAGGCAGGTTCATGTCCGGCCGCTGCGGAACGATGGGCCCGAAATCAGGCAGTACGACGTAGCCAAGTGCCGGTGCCTGCGCCGTCATGAAAGTCGGCTGGGCAGGTGCAATGTCGACAAGCTGTCCGGGAAACGGCACTGCGGGCGCGTCGACTACCGAGCTTGGCGTCGAGCCGTTCATGGCGATCATGACGCCGGTGGGTAGTCCGACCGAAGGATCGTGCGGGCGGTTGCCGGGATTGTAGGAGGCCATCAGGTAATGGTCATCGTCGCCCTCAAGCGGTGCGCGCCCGATATAGTCAACCTTTACCTTGGCGGTTCCGATGCTGGCATAGTCGAGCATCTCAGCTGCGCGCTTGGAAAGGTCGATGATGCGGTTGCCGTGATAGGGACCGCGATCGTTGACGCGGACGATGACCGAACTGCCATTCGCCGTGTTGGTCACGCGAGCATAGCTGGGCAGCGGCATGGTGGGGTGCGCCGCCGTGAGATGCTCCGTGTCGTAGATCTCGCCATTGGCAGTGAGACGGCCGTGGAAGGCGTCGCCATACCACGAGGCAGAGCCTACCTTGGAATATTTCCGGTCTTCCTTCGGATAGTACCACTTGCCGGCAACCTGGTAGGGTTTTCCCAACTGGTCACGGCCGCCGCCCCGCCTGATGCCGTCGCGGCCGAATGCAACGCGCGGGCTGGCTTTGACGCCATATTTCGATTCCGGGAAATATTCCTTTGAGCGGGTTTGCTGCGCCACAGACTTCGGTTGCGGCGTCCCGCAACCGGCAAGCAAGGCTGCACATGCCGTAAACGACACGATGGTCATAGTGCGACGAAGACGCAGTCGCGCCACAGCCTGCATGTAAGATTATCCCCTGTAGGTTTCATCGTGAGCGTTGTTGCAACACACGCAACCGCCCCGAAAAAACTACCCGCTTCCTAAATCCGCACCCTCATTTGCGCAGGAATTGTTTATTTCCTTATTAATCGAATGTGACGGGAAACCGGCAGCATTGTGGCAAACGGCGGCATTTGCGCCCCATTCAGGGCAAGAGACGTTACCGGACCGCGCCTTGCGCCAGATGTTCAACCGCGACCTACTTGTTGCTTTGAAGCATAAGTTCGGTTGACGAAGTCCGTCAGCCAACGTTAAAGCGCTAGCTATGTTGGATGGGTGGCCGAGCGGTTTAAGGCACCGGTCTTGAAATTCGCTTAGAGCCGTATTTCCCTGTTATCAATCGTCCCGATGCGTATCGGAAAATCAGCTACTTACCGGTGCACCATCACCCACTTGTTATGTTGTGTACCTGATTCTGCTACGGAGTTCGGTAGCAAAATGGTAGCAAGATGTTCACCGGGCGTTCTACTCTTGGCAACTCAACATCTGCGCCGCTTGTTGCTGGGACATTGCCGAAATTTGAGCAACGTCATCGCGTTGGCTTCGGCCTTCGTAAATTATCCGAAATCTGGATAGTTTTCCCACGACCGCCCTTCTCGCCTTTCGGCTGGAGGCGCACCCTTGGCGGCCCAGCGCTGGAAGCGGTTGTAGAGCGTCCTCCTCGGGCCGTAGACCGTAGGCACATTGAACCAGCGTCCGCCCACTCCTGATGACTTGGACGATGCCGCTTATCACGCGACGGACATCAACGCGCGGTTTGCCTCGCGTGTCGGTCGGAAGGTATGGCTCAAGCTTCGCGAACTGCGCATCTGTCAGCCAGAATAGTCTCGATTCATCAACGGCCTCCATCTGGAGAATGTGAATCACGAAAGCCAACTCAAGGGAAGCCTTTATGGGTCCGGACCGTAGTACATATTGACTAATTTCAATCTATACCAACGTATTCATCCGGCGAGGGCCGCGGCAGACCTACTTCGTTGTGCTGCGGTGGATTTCGATGAGGTTGCAGAGGCTTTCGATGCCGAACTGTGAGAAGGCCATTGTATTCATCCGGCGAGGGCCGCGGCAGACCTACTTCGTTGTGCTGCGGTGGATTTCGATGAGGTTGCAGAGGCTTTCGATGCCGAACTGTGAGAAGGCCATGGTTCCGTCCGGGTGCTCCGGATCGTAGACCCAGATCAGCCCGTCTTCGGGCTCCATGCCGATGGCGATATCGGCGAGCCAGTCCACGTCCTCACCGAGATCTCTTGCGACGAGCGCCAAGGTCCGGACGGCGTGGACCTTGTTGATTTGCATCGTCAGGCTGCGATTGCAGTGGTCGACTGCGCGCGCCAGTTCCACGGCAGCAGTTCGTCAAGCCGATGGATTGGATGCTCGGCTACACGGGCAAGCACGTCGGCAAGCCAGGCCTGTGGATCGATGTCATTCATTTTCGCGGTCTGGATCAGCGTCGCCATGGCGGCGGCACGCTCGGCGCCGCGGCTGGAGCCCGCAAACAGCCACGCTTTTCGACCGAGGGCAAAACCTCTGAGCGCGCGCTCGGCGGCATTGTTCGACAGGCAGGCTCGCCCGTCGTCGAGGAACGACGCAAAGCTGTCCCAGCGCCTGAGCATGTAGTCGATGGGTTTGACGACGGTCGCCGAGCGCGAGAGCGTGACGCGCTGCTCGCCGAGCCAGGCGCGCAGGTCATCGACGAGCGGACGACTGCGCTCCTGCCGGATCTGGCGGCGCTCGCCGGCGCTCAGACCATTGATCTCGCGCTCGATGGCGAAGAGCGCGTCGATGCGCTTCACCGCTTCCAGAGCGATCGGCGACACAGGCGCGGTGCCGGGCCCGCGCCGTGCGCTCGCGGCGATGTCGGCGAGCTCAAAGAAGCCGCGACGGGCATGGGACCAACAGAGCGCCGACGTGACCGGCCCGCCCGGACGCGCGGGTTCGTAGAGCCCATTGTATCCGCCATAGGCGTCGGCCTGCAGGATGCCGCGCCAAGCCGCGAGATGCGCGTCCGGATGCTCTTGCCGCCGGTCGCGCGAGGCGAAGTAAAGCGCCGCCGGCGGATCGGCGCCACCGAAGGGTCTGTCGTCGCGCACATAGGTCCAGATCCGGCCCGTGTCGGTCTTGCTCTTGGCCAGGATCGGCACCGTCGTGTCGTCGGCGTGCAGCCTCTCAGCAGCCATGACGTGGCGGGCGATCAGCTCATGCAGCGGCTTCAGCGCCGCCGTGGCCGCGCCGACCTGGTCGGCGAGCGTCGAGACCGAGAGGTCGATGCCCTCGCGGCCGTAGCGCTCGCTCTGGCGGTTGAGCGGTTGATGCTGACCGAACTTCTCAAACAGCAGCATGGCCAGCAGGTTCGGCCCCACAAAGCCGCGCGGCGTCACATGGAAGGGCGCGGGCGGCTGCGTGATTGCCTCACACTCGCGGCAGGTGAACTTCTCCCGCACCGTCTGGATCACCTTCCACTGGCGCGGGATCACCTCCAGGGTCTCGGTGACGTCCTCGCCCAGCTTCGCAAGCTTCATGGAGCCACAGCACGGGCATGACGTCGGCGCTGCGATCACGACCCGCTCGCGCGGCAGATGCTGCGGGAAGGGCTTGCGGACAGGGCGACCGCGGCGCCCTGCAGGCAGTGACGCCTGGCGCGACATCGCCTCCGCCGCCAGCTCGTCCTCGGTCGCCTTCGCTTCGAGTTCCTCGAGCCGAAGTTCCATCTGGTCGATGAGGCGCACGGTGCGCTCGGAGCGCTGACCATAGAGCTCGCGCTTGAGCTTCTCGATCATCAGCTTCAGATGCGCGATCGTCACCTCGGTCGATGATGCTGCGGCCTTCGCGGCGAGGGCTTCGGCTTGCGCCTCGATCCTCGCCTGGCGCTCCGCCAGAATCATCGCATGCGCCGCCGCCAAATCGGTCGGCAGGGTTGGCGGCACGGGCGATTCAGCGGGCGCGTTCACAAGGCGATGGAATCACATCCGCCGTCAAAAACAAGGCGCAAAGCGCTATCCGATCGCAGTCGGACGCCAGGTCTCCACCGGATTACGCCAGTCGATGCCGGAGAGCAGGTAACCCATCTGCGCGGGCGTGATCGCGACGACGCCGTCGGCCGGCGACGGCCACAAAAAGCGGCCCTTCTCCAGTCGCCGCACATAGAGGCTCGCCGCCTGCCCGTCGTGCCAGATCACCTTCAAAAGATCGCCGCGACGCCCGCGGAAGCAGAAGACGTGGCCGCCGAGCGGATCGCGCTTCAAGACCTCCTGCGCCACCAACGCCAGCGAGGCGAACCCTTTGCGCATATCGGTGTGGCCGGTCGCCAGCCACACCTTCACGCCAACCGGAACCGGGATCACCTGAGCGCCTCGAGGCCTCGCGCCAACCTGAGCAGCACATCGATATCGACGCCGCCTTCGGCGATGACGCGCCGACCGACTGACAACACGATCTCGACCCGCGGCGGGCGATCCAGCATCGCTGCTGGACTGTGATCCTTGCTGCCCTGATCCAGCACCGGTGTCGGACTAAGCGGCACGGAATCCGGCGCAATCGACACCGGCAAAAACGCCGTGGGACTTTGCCGTTCATCGAGCCGCTCGCGCCATCGGTAGATCTGCTGCGCTTGGATGCCATGCCGCTTCGCCGTCGCGATCACGTTCCCGCTCGACAGCGCCTCGGTCACGACCGCGCGCTTCTCCTCCATGCTCCAGCGCCGGCGCCGGACATAGGTCTCATCATCCATGCAAAGCTCTCCAGCACCGCTGCCGGCAATGCTGCCGGATTACGAACGCGAAAAGCTGAACGCCGAAATACTTCTCAACAAGGCGGCCTACGGCGCATGCTTACCGGCGCATGCTTAC
>NZ_LMFV01000055.1 GCF_001427285.1 Mesorhizobium sp. Root552 | reverse complement strand
CCCAAAACCCGGCCTGTCCCCGCATCCATCCCCTCCCGGCAAATCACCGGGGCAGTGAATCATCCCGAGCCGTCAATGGCGAGGTTTTTCGAGGCGTCCGACTGCGCTATGGACCGGAGGAGCCATTGCCGAGGACAATCCCATTGTGTTGGGCATTCCGGTCGGCTTAAGCGGCGCAAATAGCATCGTAGCTCCGTCAATGGTTCAGGCGGCCGAACTTGCAGTCTCCGAAATCAACGCTGCAGGGGGGATTTTAAGCAGAAAGCTCGCCCTGGAAGTTGCCGATGATGGATCCGGTGCCGCAGGGGCTCAAAAAGCATATGACTCCCTGGTATTCCAAAAGAAAGTGGATGCCATAGCTGCTATGGAGACGACTGCAGCTCGCAATGCAGGATTGCCAATCATTACTAGGGGAAAAATCCCTTATATCTATAGCTCTTTTTACGAGGGTGGTTCCTGCAATAAGTATCAGCACATAAACGCATGGGTGCCACAGCAAATGGTTTCACTCATGGTCGACTACTTCATGAAAGATCAAGGTGCGAAAACATTCTTTCTTGTCGGTAGTGACTATGCTTTCGGTCGTGGACTCCTCGGTGACACCAACAAATATATTACGGAGAAAGGCGGCACGGTCGTTGGTGAAGAATACAATCCGATGGACGCGAACGATTGGACGGCAATCATCAGCATGATCCGGGCAGCCAATCCCGACGTGATCTTGACCTCTACCGCGGCCGGTGCACCGAACGTTACCTTTACGAAGCAGCTTCGCTCAGCTGGTATAACTGCAAAGTATGGGAATTATGCATTGGATGAAGGTACAGCGAAGACTTTGGGTCCTGATGCTGAGGGAATTTATCTTGGTGGAACATACTACACTAGCATCGATTCGGAGAAGAATGCGCAGTTCCTGAAGGCAATGAAGGAGAAGTTTGGCACGAAAACAGAAACGCCTAACGAACTCTCCGTTCCTCTATATGATGCCGTTCATCTCTATGCCCTGTCGGTGGTAAAAGCCGGCACGACAGACACGGATGCCGTGGTCAAAGCTCTAAGTGAAGTAACTTTTGATGGTCCGAGGGGACCTGTGCAAATGTCGAAACAACGGCACGCCCCACTGACAATGTATCTCGCACAGGTGAATGCTCAAGGCGACACGAGTATTATAAAATCCTACCCGAATGTAGTCCTGGTGATCAATGCCCTGATCTGTGAATGGGTGGGCGGCATGTCTTACCATGCTGCCTATTAATTTCAGATCGGATTGTCGGTCGCCTAAAAGGCGGCCCTAGTGAGGCTGTAAGGGCTGACAGGAATAGACGATCTTTCATATCGGCTCGGATTTTTGCCGTTCCCAATTGTAGGGAACTCGGAGACGTAGATGATAGCAACGATACTAGACATCATAACAACTGCTGCGATATTATACATAGTGGCTTCGGGGCTGGCCTTCCCCCTGAAAACGGGTCCATTTTGAGAGTTAGAGTTTCGGCTATTTTGGGCTTTGAAAGGAGCACGGAATGGCACGGAAGAACTATACTGCCGAGCAGATCATCGGGATGTTGCGAGAAGCGGAGGTCCGGCTTTCGCAAGGCGAGAAGACCGG
>NZ_LMFV01000054.1 GCF_001427285.1 Mesorhizobium sp. Root552 | reverse complement strand
GAGAATGCAGGTGTCGCCGAAAGCTCTGTCGTCATCTATCCGTCCTCTCAAAAGAGAGGGGGTCAGTTCTTCCTTTCGTCCGGGGGGCAATTTCTCATTTCGCCTGACATAGCCGAAACTCTAACTCTCAAAATGGACCCGTTTTCAGGGGGAAGGCCAGCACGCTCCGAACAAATCCGTGGTGCGCTCAAAGCTGCCAATTCTCCCAAACTCGGACGTAGCACATCGGAAAGGAGGGCTGTTTGGCGATGTGTCGAGTTCGAGTTGTCGACGACGGTCGCTAGGCGCTCGCAGCTGAAGTCTCGCCGCGATACCCGACTGATCAAATATTCAAATCTATCCATACATTTTTGAACGAATGCCAATCTTGGCTTGGATTGCGAAACGCTTTGACTCGCGGGTGATAAGCAACATTACCTCGACGTAGATTTAGCATTGGCAACACGGGCAAATCAGCCATGATCTGTACATTGGCTTGTCGATAGAGCTGGCCTCGCTGATGGTCATCCTGTGTTCGCTTAGCTTTATCCATTAAATTATCAACAGTTAGACTGGAGTAATATCCAGCATTGAATCCAAAGGGCGAACTATTTCGGGAGTGCAGCACCTGGTCCAACCAGATATCACAAGACATACCCCAACTCATCTGTGAGACCCCGACGCCATCCGGCAAACCGGATCTCCATTGATGGCAATAAGAAATCCAATCTTCTGTCCATACGATCTCTGCGCCATATCCGATTGCTTCTAGACTCTTCGCGAGATAGTCACAGATCCGAACAGAATGTCCGGCCCCGGCCTTTGCCGACATGATGTGCAGACGCCAATCGGGCCCAACTCCTGCTTCCTTCAAAAGTTGCCGTGCGCATTCCGGATCATATTTATAAGGAAAGCGGTAGGTTGCATCGAAGGCCGGCGAAGCCGGCGGCAGCATGCCGGACGCGGCATCTGTGTGTCCGCGAAAAATATCGTTGCATAACGCATCTCTATCCACTGCATGTGCGATTGCTCGACGCACTCGGACGTCACAAAGGATGGGATCCCGCATATTGAAAATAAAATACCAAACATACGGTACCTGGCCGTCGACGACGACAAAGCCCCGTCGCGTTAACTCGTCAAGGTCGGCTCCCTCAAGACCGTAGGCCAAATCTACTTCACTGTTGAGCAACGCTTCATAGCGATCCTCTGATTTCGGGTAGGGTTTAAATTCGATCCCACCTAGCCTAGGAGTTCCTCCCCAGTAATCGTCATTGCCAATCAGCCTGACTCCGCTGCCGAAGCGCGTTGAAAAGCGACTATCAAAGCGAAACGGGCCGGTGCCTGGCGCATGATCCGCGATACCCGAGTTTCCATGGGTTTTCAGTGCTTCTGGGCTCAGATAAACATGTGCACCGGGCGCGTCCTCTTGCGTCATGTATCGAAGAAACTCTGGGAAGGGTTCCTTTAGCGTCATCAGGATCGACAGAGGGTCGAGAACTTCCACGGATTTTAATACCTCAAGACCGATCCTGTTATAATCGGCTGCCACAGGCGAATATTGAGGAGCCTGGGGGTTCCACATGCGTTCTACATTAAACCGTACCGCCTTTGCATCGAACCGAGACCCGTCATGAAATCGCACGCCGTCTCGCAAACGAAACAAGTATTGAAGTCCGTCACTAGAGATTTCAACTGAAGTGGCAAGCGCGGGAACGAGCCGGGTCGGGACAGACGACTCGTCCTCCAGATCGTCCTCAAAAAGACTTTCGAATACCTGCTGAACCACTCTGCCAGTATTCCAACCACCGAATGAGGCCGGCGGATCGATGGCATCAACTTCCCAGTCAAGAGCGACACGCAGAATAGGCTTAGGGAGATCGTAGAAGAGGCTCATATTTTTCCTTCGGACTTAATACTCACAGTTGAGGCCACCTGGACGCCTCGAACTACCCGGATTTCGGCGCTGGTAGGACGGAGATGAGGTCTGGCGCGGCCTGATGCGCGGCGATTGCTTCGGTTTTGGTCTTTAGG
>NZ_LMFV01000053.1 GCF_001427285.1 Mesorhizobium sp. Root552 | reverse complement strand
GCTATGGAAAAGCGCGCTTCGTGAGCGGCCTCTGCCGCACCTGGACTGGCCTGGTTTTACTCCGCCCCAGTGGCCTGGTTTTGCTCCGCCGTTGACAGAGCGGCCGGGCCGGGCTCGACTTCGCTTCCAACGATTATCTCGGCCTCGCTGGTTGCAAGCGAATTGCCAATGCCGTTGCGGTAGCTATTGATGACGGTACGCCGGTCGGCGCGGCCGGTTCACGGCTGCTACGCGGCAATACGCCTGAGCATGAAGCGCTGGAAGCGAGGGCAGCGAGGTTCTTTGGCGCCGAGGGCGCATTGTTTTTCGGCGGCGGCTACATGGCCAATTTTGCCGTGCTGACGACGCTGCCGCAAAAGGGCGATCTCATCGTTCTGGACGGGTTGATCCACGCCAGCGCTCACGAGGGTGCCCGCGCCAGTCGTGCCGAAGTGGTGCAAGCCCAGCACAATGATCCTGACGCTGTGACAGATACGATCCGAATCTGGCGCGCCAAGGGCGGGGTCGGCCGGCCATGGATAGTGGTCGAGAGTCTCTATAGCATGGACGGTGACCGTGCACCGCTGACTCAACTCATCGAGGTCGCTGACAGGCATGACGCCTTCCTATTCGTCGATGAGGCGCACGCCACAGGTGTGTACGGCCCGAGTGGGCGCGGACTGGCGCATGCATTCGAGGGTCGCGACAATGTCGTGGTATTACACACCTGCGGCAAAGCGCTTGGGGCATCGGGGGCATTGGTCACCGGTCCGGCTGTATTTTGCGACTATCTTATCAACCGTTGCCGACCCTTCATATACGCCACCGCCCCCTCACCACTGATGGCAGTGGCAACGATGGAAGCGCTCGCCATCTTGACCGAGGAGCCTGCTCGTCGCGAGAAGTTGGCGCGGCTTATCTTACTTGCCGGCGAGAAAGCCGAAGCGCTGGGAGTCCACCCGAGCGGATCGCAAATCCTGCCCATCATCGTCGGCGACAACACGTGCACTATGGCGCTGGCACAGGGACTGCAGGATCGCGGCTTCGATGTACGCGGCATTCGGCCGCCAACAGTGCCGGAAGGTACGGCGCGGCTCAGGATATCGCTCACCCTCAATATCTCCGAGGCCGATGTCCTGGCCCTGTTCGCCGCCTTCGCCCAAGAGTGGAGGCCCGCTGTATGAGCCAACATATCATCATTACCGGCACCGATACCGGTATCGGCAAGACCGTCTTTTCGGCTGGCCTCACCGGCTTGCTCGATGGTGTTTATTGGAAGCCGGTGCAGTCGGGCCTGGAGGAAGAAACCGACAGCCAGATCGTGGCACGGCTTTGCGGCCTACCGCCTAACCGAATCCTGCCCGAGGCTTGGCGCTTGGAGCGCCCCCTTTCACCGCATCGCGCCGCGGAACTGGACGGGGTGGAGGTCGACACCGGCAAGTTCCTGCTACCTGAAATTAACCGCCCCCTCATTATCGAGGGAGCCGGCGGACTGATGGTGCCAGTCAATCGGCAGACACTCTATATCGATATCTTCGCGAGATGGCGCGCGCCAATAGTGCTGTGCGCCCGCACAGGGCTTGGTACGATCAACCACACGCTGCTGTCGATCGAGGCGTTGCGCAGCCGGTCGATCGCGCTTCTTGGGATAGCCTTTATCGGTGAGGAAATATCCGATACGCAAAGAACGATCGCTGAGATCGGCAAGGTACGCGTACTCGGCCGCCTGCCCCATCTCGATCCTCTGTCGTCAGAAACACTGGGTTTCGCAATGCGGGCTGCATTCGCTTCCGCCGATTTTCTAGAGAACGAGCCATGACCCGCTCTGCTGTCTGGCACCCCTTCACCCAGCACGCAACCGAGGCGGTGCCGCCGACGATTAAACGCACCGAAGGTGCCTATGTTGTAACGCGCGATGGCAGTCGCATCCTCGACGCCATCTCATCATGGTGGGTGATCACCCACGGTCACCGCCATCCGAAGATCGTCGAGGCGATCCGCAAGGCGACCGGAACGCTCGACCAAGTGATCTTTGCTGGCCTAAGCCATGAACCAGCTGAGCAACTTGCCTCCACGCTGGTCGATATCACCCCTGCCGGACTAGACTGGGTATTCTATTCCGACAGCGGCTCGACCAGCGTCGAGGTCGCGCTCAAGATGGCACTTGGTTTCCATCGTAACAATGGCGCGGCCCGCTCGCGTATCGTCGTCATGGAACACAGTTACCACGGCGACACCTGTCAAGCGAATCCAGGAACTGACCCCTTTCTCGAATTGAAGAACTAACCCCCCTTTCATTGGTTCGTGGTTTCGTTGGTCTCTGGCGCCGATCCGG
>NZ_LMFV01000052.1 GCF_001427285.1 Mesorhizobium sp. Root552 | reverse complement strand
AAGCATCGAGCCGGCCGGCGTGCACGGCACGAAGGCGGTGTCCAGTTCGCCGGTGCCGAGCTTGCCGACATTGATGAAGTGGAAGCCGTCGACGTCCTTCTCCGGCGCAATCGTCTGGATGATGCGGCCGGAATCGATGTGGCCCGGCAACGGCAACTGCACGAGGATGCCATGAATGGCCGGATCGGCGTTCAGCTTCTCGACCACCGCCACCAGCTCTTCCTCGCTGGTGTCAGCCGGAAGCGCATGTTCGATCGAGTTGAAGCCGCATTCCTTGGCCTTCTTGCCCTTCGACGCGACATAGACCTGGCTGGCCGAGCTTGCCGACATTGATGAAGTGGAAGCCGTCGACGTCCTTCTCGGGCGCGATCGTCTGGATGATGCGGCCGGAATCGATGTGGCCCGGCAGCGGCAACTGCACGAGGATGCCATGAATGGCCGGATCGGCGTTCAGCTTCTCGACCACCGCCACCAGCTCTTCCTCGCTGGTGTCAGCCGGAAGCGCATGTTCGATCGAGTTGAAGCCGCATTCCTTGGCCTTCTTGCCCTTCGACGCGACATAGACCTGGCTGGCCGGGTCATGGCCGACGATGACCACCGCAATGCCGGGCACGACGCCCGTCTCGGCAATCAGTCTGTCCGCCTCGGCCTTCACCTTGGCAACCACATCCGCCGCTACAACCTTGCCGTCTATTACTGATGCCATTTTCCTGTTATCCCTCCCGACATGCCTTTCCGGCCGACGTCCGGCAACTGCCTTGCCACCCGAACACGGATCGCCAAAAGAGCATTTGCGTATTCCCCATTTCTAACAGCGACGCCTCGCGAAAGTCAACTGCTGTTCAATATTCTTTCATACAAAGAAATATCATTGATGTCCGGCCCCGCTTGTCGAAGTCGCTGAAAAATAAGGATTTTCCAAAAAAGCAGAAGGCCGGCATGGAGCCGGCCTTCCGTCATTCTGGTCAAATTCTTCAGATAACGAAGATCCAGTTCGCCAGCAGCACAACGCACAGACCCGCAGCCAGCGTCAGGTATGGAAGCATGCCTGCCTTGCGGTTCTTCAGGTCTTCCTGGGTGATGCCCAGATCGTCCAGCATGTGGGTCGGGAAACGCCCGCCATCCTGGATGTAATGCCGGAAGCAGAACACCGGGATGATCAGCGCTGCGGCGATGAAGCCCGCCCACAGTGCCCACGGGTTCCAGACCTTGGCGCCGGCGCCCATGAACATCGCATTCACGAAGGACAGCATGCCGCCGATCGCGATGAGGAAGGTCGGAGCGCGCCACGGACGATGGATATGGCCGTTGTCGATGCGGTGGATCCAGCCCGAGTTGAGGTTCAGGAAGTTGAAGATGATGTAGCCACAGTTGGAAACGGCGAGGATGAAGAAGAAGCTTGCCGCATCCGCGCAGGCGATGGCAAGAAGACCGAGGTTGAAGATGAGATCGGTCCACATCGCCCTTGTCGGCGCACCGTGGTGGTTGACGTGCGAGAGGTAACGCGGCAGCCAGCCATCGACCGAACCCTGGTAGAGGGTGCGCGAGGAGCCGGCCATCGCTGTGTTGATCGCCAGCATCAGCGCCAGGATCATCAGCATGATCATGATCGAGGTGACGAAGCCGGAACCGCCGACCATCTGCGCCATCGCATGGCCGACACCCGAACCGTCGACGATGTCGGCGGCCAGCATGCCTTCAAGGCCGAGCACGCCCTGGAAGGTGAACGGCACCAGCGTATAGAGCAAAAGGCACAGCAGGCCCGAATAGAGGATCGCGCGCACCGTGTCGCGGCCGGGGTTCTTGAACTCGCTGGTGAAGCAGATCGAGGTCTCGAACGCGTAGGCCGACCACGCGGCGATGAACAGACCGCCGAACACCAGCGTCCAGCCGGAGATGTTCCATTCGCCCGATGCCGGAACATAGGCTTCCGCCAAGGGCACGAACGGGCTGTAATTGTCCCAGTTGATCTGGCCGGTGACGATCGGCACGATGCCGACGATCAGCATCGGGATGATGACGGCGAGGCCAATGTACTTCTGGACGTTGGCCGTACCCAGAATGCCGCGGTGCTGGATCGCGAAGGTGATCAGCATCAGGACCGCGCCGATGACGAAGACCGAATTGAACGAAAACGATACCGGGCCGAGCGAGCCGCTATAAAGCGTCCACTCGCGGATCGCCGGCGTACCGGCGGCCGTCAGCGCGGCAATCGCATCGGCGGCAGCCTTGCCGGCATTGGCCGGATCGGCGAGCCACGCGACAACCTCGGGCGAGGCGTCGGTGAACGCCGGGATCGGCGCCAGCGCGTTGAGGATGTAAGCGGCCGCGATCGAGCAGCCCAGCGAAAGCACGGGCGTCCACGCCAGCCAGTTGCACCACACCGACAGCGGCGCGATGAATTTCGAATAGCGCAGCCATGCCGTCGCGCCGTAGACCGAAGCGCCGCCCGACTTGCTCGGGAACAGGCCGGCGATCTCGGCATAGGTGCAGGCCTGGATCAGGCCGAAGCACACCGACACGATCCAGATCGTGTAGGCTGGAATGCCGACGGTGCCGGAAATACCGCCGATGGAGAACAGCACGAGCGCAGGCACGCCGCTGGCCACCCAGAATGCGCCGCGCCAGTCGATAGTTCGATGTAGTTGTCCCGCTTCCGCAGAATGCGGTTCTGCAATCACGCTCATGGCGATGTCCCCTTACTGCATTTTTGAGATGTTGGATGCCTGCGCCGAATCTCCCAAAGGGCGCGAGGTATCTGTAGTTTCCGCTCAGTTTTATTTCTTTCTTGTTGGTGAACATCAGCCGAATTTGCCCTTTCGTCAAGAGGTTTGTAGGCTTTGCGCCCATTTCAAAACGGCGATCGTCACAGGCATCGACGGCGGTTTCGACGCAAAAGCCCTGTACTAAAAGGAAAAAATAATTCATGCTGTGAATTGCTATCGCTAATTCTTCATGATCGGGACGATCTTGCGGAACGATGAATCGAGGCGATGGCGATACCGGGAGGTCACTAAGGCACATGAGCATCGACAGGATGCGACGGGAATCGGATGCCGGTCAGGAGGGGCTCTCTTGACGTCTCCTGGCAAATTCCGGGTCCTCGTCGCGGAACGCAACCCCCTGGTGGTGTCGGCGCTGGCCGACATGATCACGCGCGACGGCCGCTTCGATCTCGCCGGCACGGTGCAGAACGGGGAAGAGTTCCTGCGTGAACTGTCGGCGCCCAACAGGAGCTTCGATCTCGCCGTGCTCGGCTGGAAGCTGTCCGACATGGACAGCGGCGAGGTGCTGGCCGAAATGCAGCGGCGCGGGCTCGAAGCGCGCATCGTCATCTTCTCGAACGACCACGACGTCGCCATCCTCAAGCAATGTGTGCGGCTCGGCGTGCAAGGCTACTGCTACCAGTTCGACGACCCGCAAATCCTGTTCGACACGCTGATGGCGGTCGCGCATGGCCGCATCTGCATTCCCTATGTAGACGTCTCCAAGATCAACGACACGCCGCTGTCGCGGCTGACGACGCGGGAGCGCGAACTGCTCTCCGTGCTTGCCGACGGTTGGACCAACCTGCAGATCGCCTCGCGCACCGGCATCTCGGAAAATACCGTCAAATACCATCTGAAGAACCTCTACGACAAACTCGACGTCAGGAACCGCGCCATGGCCGTGGCCCTTTATGCCGGGGCCAAGAAGCGCGGGAATTCGCCGAATCCACAATAAATTCAGGCAATCAAAGACCGCCTGCACCTTCCGGACCGAGGCGCGGGCGCGAAAGCTGCAAAACCGGACTTGCAGTCGCCGCCGAATACAACTATTCTCCACAATTAAATATATTTACGCATAGGAAAATCCAACCGAGGCTGTTGCTGATATGACCTCGTATGCCGGGATAGTGAGTGGACCTCCTCGACCGAGTCTGGTTTTGCGGCCTGGGATGATGGTTCCCGGGGTTGAGCGCTACCAGGTCGA
>NZ_LMFV01000051.1 GCF_001427285.1 Mesorhizobium sp. Root552 | reverse complement strand
CTCTGTCTCATCTTCGCTCCTTTGAAAGGCTACAATGAACCAGAAATCCTCCGTTCTCGGTTAAACCGCTTTGGTCCCATCAGCGCTGACGCCGGACAGAGCCTTGCTTTGGCTGAACGTCCTCCCTTCTTTTGCTTGGCCTTTTTGAGCGCCTCTCGATGATCATGCCTTGCCGCTTCGATCGCTAGTGCACGAACGAAAGCATCCAGCTTCTCATCGAGAAGCTTCCAGTCCCGAAGGCTGATCGTTTCAGACGGCTTCTTCGGCATCGGATAGGTTCAATTTGAACGCTTCTGCGCGCACATATCATACATGGCTCTGACTGATGTGAGCGAACAAAATGTTCGCATGCAGCAGTTCGGGAATAATTTGAGAAGGCGAGCGAGAGAGCTTGATTTCACGGACGCGGAGGTCGCGAGGCGCGTTGGGATCAGCGAGCGGCGTTACGGCTTCTATGTAACGGGCGACAGGGAGCCTGACCTAGCAACGCTGCTGCGAATAGCGGACATTCTTCAAGCGGACGCAGACCGCTTGTTGCGTCCTTGGGAGGAAGCCGAACCATCAAAGACTGATAAGCTGAGGGCGCAGATACAATCGTCGGCGGCTGCTTTGCCTGGAGATCGCCTTCAACTGCTCGCCGATGTCGCTGCTACCTTCGCTGCTCACGACGCAAAGTCAGGGGGTGTGGTAGCGGGTTCTAAAGGTGAGAAAATCAAGAAGTCTGCAAAAACAGCAAGTTAGCCGTTCTGACCGCACCGTACAAAATGAAGTTTTTTGGCCTTTTGTGAAGTAAAATCAATCACTTAACACATAGGCTGGTAGCGGAGGACGGATTTGAACCGCCGACACAAGGATTATGATTCCTCTGCTCTAACCAACTGAGCTACTCCGCCCCGGTGCTCGGCATCCAAAACCACACCAAAGCAGTGCTGTTTTCGAACCCTTCGCCAAGGTCGCGCGGATATAAGGTTGCCATGCCGACCGTGTCAAGCGCGCAGGTGTCCGGTTTCGGTGGAAGCTGGCAGCGTTAGCGGGGCATACCGTTGACGCAGGCATTTCGTCGGGGTTGAGTTCGTAAAGGCGCGCCGCTATGTGTCAGCCACGAAATTTTCGAGTTCACCATTGATGAAACCGCGTATTGCCGTCCTCGGATGCGGATACTGGGGCAGTAACCATATCCGCACCCTCAAGGCCCTCGGTGCGCTCCATGCAGTCTCCGATGTCAACGGCGCTCGCGCGGAAGGCTTTGCCAGCGAACAGGAATGCCTCGCGATCGCGCCGGACGCGCTGTTCGAGCGCGAGGATGTCGACGCCATCGTCATGGCGTTGCCGCCGCAGTTCCATGCCGAACTTTCCATCCGCGCCGTGCAGGCCGGCAAGGACGTGCTGGTTGAGAAACCGGTAGCGCTCACCGTTGCCGATGCCGAGCGCTCGGTACAGGCGGCGAAAGACAACAAACGCATTTTCATGGTCGGACATGTACTGCGCTTCCACCCTGCCTTCGAGAAGCTTAAGGCACTTGTCGACGAGGGTGAGTTGGGTGAGGTGCGCTATATTCACTCCCACCGCCTGGGCCTTGGCAAATTCCATACCGAAAACGACGCGCTTTGGGATCTTGCGCCGCATGACCTGTCGATGATCCTGGCCATCACCGGGGCCGAACCGGTGGAGGTTCATGGCGAGGGAGCTGCGACGCTCGATCACCTCAGCGACTTTGCCCACCTGCACATGCGCTTTCCGGGAAACCTGCGCGGCCACCTGTTTGCCTCTCGCCTGAATCCTTACCGGGAGAGGCGGCTGACGGTTGTCGGAACCAAGGCGATGGCTGTGTTCGACGATGTCGAGCCATGGGAGCGCAAGCTTGCCGTCTATCACCATGCGGTCTGGCAAGACAGCGGCCACTGGGCGTTCACCGCCGACGAGCCGTCCTACGTGCCGGTCGGGCAGGGGATGCCGCTGACGCGCGAGCTCGAGCATTTCATCCAGTGCATCGAGACGCGGGATGAGCCGCGCACGGACGGCGAGGAGGCGATCAGGGTGCTGCGCGTCCTGACCGCCGGCACCGTGACCCACGGCCTGAAAGTCATCTGATCTCTTGAAATCAGCCTGCTGAAATCGGGGCGGCGCGTGCGCCAAGGCGCGATAGCATTGCCTCGGCTTCGGCGCCGCGCTCCGAACGGCCGATGAAGCCACCGCCGAATACCCGCGCTTCGTTGCCTTCGTCGGAATAAAGTACGCAGGCCTGGCCGGGGGCTACGCCGGATTCGCCATCGACCAGTTCAACGAAGGTCGTGCCGTCCTCGTGATGAAGCACGGCGGGGCGCGGCGGGCGGGTGGAGCGCACCTTGGCAAACAATTCGAGGCCTTCCGGCGGAATATCGGCCAGTTCGCCGTCGCCCAGCCAGTTCATGTTGCGAAGAAAGATCTTGTGCGTCTCCAGCGCCTCGCGCGGGCCGACGATGACACGCGAGCGTTCGGCGTCGAGATAGACGACGTAAAGCGGCTCCCCGGACGCGACGCCGATGCCGCGGCGCTGGCCGATCGTGTAGCGCAATATGCCTTCATGCCGGCCAAGGATGCGACCATCGATATGGACGATGTCGCCGGGGCTTGCCGCCGCCGGCTTCAGCTTGGCGATGATGTCGGAATACTTGCCCTGCGGCACGAAGCAGATGTCCTGGCTGTCATGCTTGGCGGCAACCGTCAGGTTCATCTCTTCGGCAATCGCGCGCACGGCAGGCTTCGGCAGGCCGCCCAAAGGAAAGCGCAGGTAATCGATCTGTGCCTGGGTGGTGGCGAACAGGAAATAGCTCTGGTCGCGGTCGGCATCGAGCGGCCTGTAGAGCGCGCGATGGGCGCCGTTGGCGCGCGAGCGGATATAGTGACCGGTGGCAAGGGCGTCGGCGCCCAGTTCCTTTGCCGTCGCCAGAAGATCGGCGAACTTCACCGTCTGGTTGCACGATACGCAAGGGATCGGGGTTTCGCCGTGAACGTAGCTTTCGGCGAAAGGATCGATCACAGCCTTGCGGAAGCGCTCCTCATAGTCGAGCACATAGTGCGGAATTCCCAGCGTTTCGGAAACGCGGCGGGCATCGTCGATGTCCTGGCCGGCGCAGCAGGAGCCGGCCCGGTGGACGGCGGCGCCATGATCATAAAGCTGCAGCGTCACGCCGACGACGTCGTAGCCCTCGCGTTTCAGCAACCCGGCCACGACTGAAGAGTCGACGCCGCCTGACATGGCGACGACGACGCGCGTATCCTGCGGGCGTCCGGGAAGGTCCAGGCTGTTCATTCGTTCATTCCAGTTCATCCCGTGCCGGATATCGCGGCCGGGCCAATGCTGACAATATAGGTCAAGCTTTCGGGCAGCGCCAGATTCATGATTTCGGCGCGCAAATTTGGCTTCAAACCGGTTGTCGGGCATTTGAAACAAATGCCGGCGCAAAGCCTAACGCGACGTTCACGAACCTTACCTATCCATTAGGGACCGCTTAGGCAATTTTTAAAGCTGTGGCGGTACTGTGGCGGCGATTGGTTCTTTTGTGTTATTTGTAGAGAGTATGATGACCGATCTGGTTAGACCGCGAGTCAAATACGTTATCGGGCCTGATGGCAGCCCGCTTACAATTGCCGATCTGCCGCCGACGAATACGCGTCGCTGGGTTATCCGGCGCAAGGCGGAAGTTGTTGCAGCCGTTCGTGGTGGACTTCTGAGCCTCGACGAGGCGTGCCAGCGTTACAAGCTGACCACCGAGGAATTCCTTTCCTGGCAAGCATCGATTGACGAGTACGGGCTTGCGGGCTTGCGCACCACGCGCATTCAGCAATACCGCCACTAGAGCGCAGTTCTTCATCGCCTTATCCGGTTTTTGTGCCTGGGTGTTGTCCGCCCCGTCGGTGCGTTGCCTGAACGTCACGAAACGGATCCCGGACGGTATCGCCTTCGCTTCGCCCGGCTCGCTTCCGGAATGACGAAGAGATGGTTGTGCTTATTCATCGCCACGCTGCCTTTCGGCCCTGGCCATTTCAAAGAACTGACCTCTGTTGAGAGGTCGGGAGGACGGGCGGCCGTTCGGTCGCTCGTTTAGGTAAGTAGTGCGGCCTTGCGGCCGCCCGTCCGGTGGTCTTGCCTCCCTGAGGGGG
>NZ_LMFV01000050.1 GCF_001427285.1 Mesorhizobium sp. Root552 | reverse complement strand
CGGATCGGCGCCAGAGACCAACGAAACCACGAACCAATGAAAGGGGGGTTAGTTCTTCAATTCGAGAAAGGGGTCAGTTCCTGGATTCGCTTGACATGCTGTTCGATGATGATGAGCGCCGGGGGCTGCCAAGCGCCAGTTGCCGCTGCACGCGTTCGAACAGATCAGCATCAAGGATCGGCCTATGCTCGCCCTCATGGATTTTGCCCTTATGCCGCAACTTGCCGATATAGAGCGGGTTGGACAGCATCCATCTGATCTGGCCACGGCTGATCCTGGAGAGCGACCCTTGAGACTGGGCAGAGATAGGAGGGCCACTCTTTAGCGAAGATTGCTCGGAGGTGTCTGAAGATTCCAACCCGTCATCCTGCGCCCGTTCACTAGCGCCACTATCATTAGGAGCTTCCCCTGCTCCATACTTGCCTATCATCCGTTCAGCTTCACGAACTGCCTTGCTGATCCTTCTGACTGGCATTTTGCCTGACCGTTCGATCTCATCGGTCAGCGAGGCAACCGAACGCAGTTCGAGAAAGCGGGTAAACATCCAGCGCACCGTCTCGGCGTCTTTCTCCTCAACCAACAGCTTGTGGTCTTCAAGCCGGTAGCCAAACGGTATCCTGCCTCCCATCCACATGCCCTTGGCCTTTGAGGCGGCGATCTTGTCGCGAATGCGCTCGGCTGTGACCTCTCGTTCAAACTGGGCAAAGGACAACAGCACATTGAGCGTCAACCTGCCCATGGAGGTGGTGGTGTTGAACTGCTGGGTAACGGAGACAAAGGAAGCGCCTGCCGCATCGAAGATCTCGACGATCCTGGAGAAGTCCATCAGGGAGCGGGTGAGGCGATCGATCTTGTAGACCACCACCACATCGACCTTCCGCTCGCGGATATCCTGCAACAACCGCTGCAGGGCTGGCCTGTCCATCGTGCCGCCGGAGATGCCGCCATCATCATAGCGCTCGGGGACAAGCTTCCAGCCCAGTCCTACCTGTGAGGCGACAAAAGCCGCGCAGGCTTCATGCTGGGCATCGAGTGAGTTGAACTCCTGATCAAGGCCTTCTTCTGTCGACTTGCGGGTATAGACTGCACAGCGGAGCTTCTTCTGAGGAGCGTTCATAGCCCAAAGAACCTCGGGCCTGACCAATGGACACCGGTGATCTTGCCTGCGATCGCCGTTAGCGAGGGATAGACCTTTGCCTCAAAGACATAACCACCTTCGATGACATCGACCACATGGGTCTTGCCGTTCCAGTCCCGCAGCAACCTGGCACCTGGCTGAAGCTTGCGGTGCCGCCGGGATGGTTGAACGGCAGCGGTGGGTGGCGGACGCGAGACACCAGCCACAATCCGAGCAGAGTTAGTCGACGTGGCTAGCGCTGCATCAGACCTTAGCAACGGTGGTAAGGGGAAAGTTGATTGGTCCCGTTCTCCAGTTGTCCAGCTCACCGCTGACGATCGATACGTTTGCTGTTCCGGTTCGGGAGGATGATACATCGGCTGGCCATGACGCAACCCACAAAGGGACCTTAGAACTATCTCGCCCTCGACAGCGCCCGCATGATGTTGATCACGATGAGGAGCATCGACGGCACAGCTGTCCTCAAGCCTGTGGACAGGGCTGCCATTTTCCTTGTCTTCAACCCACTCCGCGCTACCTGATGTGCTTGTGCGGTCGGCAAATCTTTTGCCGACTTCTATGATGGCGGACCTGAGCAGACGGCGCGTCTCGGCGGAATATCCCCCGAGACGCCTTGCCTGAAGGTGCCAGGCAGCCGAGCGGACCAGGAGCTCCTGCCGCACTCCCCTGGGAGGAGCACAGCCATGGGCTTTGACCCACAGCGCCACTAGTTCCTCTCGACCAAGACCAGCAATCTCACGGAGCTCGGCCTGGATATCGAAAGCCTTTCGAGCCATCGGCGTCAGGCCTTGCGGTTGGCTACGATGGCTGAGCTTGGGGCGGCTCCTTCACTGGCCACTCCAGTGCCATCCTCACCAGCGTTGCCCTTCGCATTGGCCCTGCCGTCTGCGCCAGGCTCACTATGTTCACCTGGAGCACTATGCGCACTGGCATGCCCACCTTCTGCAACAGTACTGTCGCTGTCTGCGATATGTCCGCTCTTTCTGGCCCTTGGCTTCTCCCGTGCCGGCAAGCCTTCCCCTTCAGCAATCCGATAGCGGCGCAGTCCGTCCTTGCCAGCCTCGCTGACCAGGTCGAGCCTGAGCTTCTTCTTCACCACCCCGGACAGAAAGCCCCGCACCGAATGCGCCTGCCAGCCGGTGATCTCCATGATCTGCGCGATTGTTACGCCGCGGGACGACCGCAACTTCTTCAGAACCACGTCGGTTTTGGCGGGTCCTGATTTGCCGGTGTTTTTCGGCGTGACACGAGACCCGCTACCTGTCACAGTTGCTGCCTGGGAGTTCATGCCGACGCCCGTCGCCATCTTCGCCTTCGACGTCGCCGAGGCTGGCGCCCCGACAGAGCTCGCGGAACTGCTGGTAGCTTTGCGGATAATTTGCCCCTTCGCACTCTTCTCGCGGGAAGACGTTTTCTTGGCGGAAGAGTTGGTCACTGGCAGCTTGTTAGAACGGACCGTCTCGTCACGCTTCGTCACAAGATCGGCATTGCCGCTGTGGGTCAAAGTCATGCTGGGTTCTCCTTCAGTTCATGCGCCGAACCACTCAGCGCTTGTACCGACGAAGGCCCGCATTCGGGCGGGCTTGAGAACCTAGACGGCGAGAAGACCTTCTCTCACTGTCCGTCATCTAGAATAGCAATGCTTCCTCTACGCAAGAAGTCCAGCGGCAAGTTCAGGCTGCCGCGTCTATCCGGCGTTCCGTCGCAACCGCCTCCAACATTAATCGCCAGCAAGCCGCTAACTCATCCACCGGGCCTTCCATCGATCGCGCCAAGGCGGCGAGTGCCACAGGTTCGATGCTGTCTCCGGCCTCGCCAAATATCCGCAGCGTTGCCAGAACGCCTCCCAGATGATGCAGCTCCGGTTCCATCCGGTGCACGGCATCGACGAAGCTCTCACTCGTATGATCCGTCCTACGCTTCCGTGCTCTGCCCTTCGCCATTGTCGGCCCTCACACCATAGGTGGAGCACTACCGCTTCCTTGCGCCGACAAGTCCATATGTGGACGGCCCCTATTTGCAAGAGAGAATGGAAGACGCGAATCGAAACGCTTGCACCCATATGTACGGCCTTTGCGTGCGACACAAAGGCCGCTGGCCAAGATGGTTTCCGCATTGCCGGTTCCAACCAGTCGAGTCGGTCTCGTTATGCCGCTGGACTTCTCGGAGTATCCCGCAATTCGGACCAATCGATCACACCACCTTCTCTTCTTCTTGCAAGTTCGTATTGGCTCGACCCTGTCCTTAATGCAGTTTGCTAGGCCGGGTTCATAATATGACCAGGATGATACCCCTGACCGCTGGCCATCAGTTTCCAGGCTATGCGGGCAAGCTTATTGGCAAGAGCAATGGCGACGAGCTTCGGCGGCTTGCGCTCGATAAGGCGTTCGAGCCAAGGCCAATGTCGTTTCTTGCCTCTCCGTATCTGGCTGATGACCGCTGTTGCACCAACGACAAGGATGCTGCGCAAAGTCTCGTCGCCCGCTTTTGTGATCGCCCCGAGCCGGTTCTTTCCGCCCGTCGAGTGATCCCTTGGCGTGAGCCCGATCCACGCTGCAAAATGCCGGGCCGATCGAAAGCCTTGAGGGTCAGGCGTCTTGAGCGCAAGCATTGTTGCGCCGATGGTCCCGACACCGGGGATTTGGGCAAGACGCTGAGAGAGTTCGTCCTGGCGATGGCGCGCCTTGAGTTCGGCATCGATCTTCCCGATGCGCGCTTCGATTTGTGTCAGTTCATCCCCCAATTCACGGAATAGGGACCGTGCTAGTTCGGGTAGGCTCGCATCTTCGGCAACACGCTCAACAAACGGAGCAACCTTGCCGACGCCACAGCCGGTGATGAGACCGAATTCGGCGGCATAGCCGCGAATTGAGTTGGTCAGTTGGGTGCGAGACCTTATCAAACGGTCACGTATCGACACGAGCATCAAAGCGGCCTGCTGGGCAGCAGTCTTTGTTGAAACGAAGCGCATGGTCGGGCGGTTCATAGCCTCGCAGAGAGCTTCAGCGTCTGCCGCATCGTTCTTACCGCGCTTGACATAAGGCTTGACGAACTGCGGCGCCATGATCCTGACTTCGTGCCCCATGGTTGCAAACGTGCGCGCCCAATAGTGAGCTGCTCCTCCAGCCTCAATACCGATCGTCGTCGGATGAATATCCTCCAGAAAGGAAATCATCTGAGCCCGGCGCAGCTTTCGGAGCAGAATCGGCACTTCAGCCTCGTTAACCCCATGAAGCTGAAACACGCTCTTCGAAGTATCCATTCCAATGCGGATGATCCGTATTCATCCGGCGAGGGCCGCGGCAGACCTACTTCGTTGTGCTGCGGTGGATTTCGATGAGGTTGCAGAGGCTTTCGATGCCGAACTGTGAGAAGGCCAT
>NZ_LMFV01000049.1 GCF_001427285.1 Mesorhizobium sp. Root552 | reverse complement strand
GCGGTTTGAAGCCTTAAGACACCGGACGGGCGGCCGCGAGGCCGCACTATCTATCTAAACGAGCGCCCTTGCGGCCGCCCGTCTTCCCGACCTGCGCTCCAACGGCAAAGGTCAGTTCTTTGACAATGGCCAGACGGCTTTAGCCGGGCGTGGCAACCATAAAGCACGAACCTTGGGCAGCCGTCTGGCCATTCCTCCGGGCCCCGCCAGCGACGAGCGAAGCGAGCGAGCTTAAAGGCGGGGCAAAGAGCCCCAGACGGCTTTATCCGGGCGTGGCAACGGAAAGGCGTGACCACACATGAAACACTGGCACCGAGGGTGTGCCGAGATTCAGGTCAGGGTGAGTCGAAAATGGTGGATTTCGAGAACCGGAGCGGAGCGTACTTTAAGTACGTGAGCACCGGAAGCGCAGAAGGCCGCCATTTGCAGGCCACCCTCACCTGAATCCCGATACACCCTAGTCGATGTGAGCGCCAAGTCTCTCCATCAACCCCATGAACTCGGGAAAACTGGTGGCGATCATCGAGCGGTCGTCGACCGTGACCGGATGTTCCGATGCCAGCCCCATGACCAGGAAGCTCATGGCGATGCGATGATCGAGATGGGTCTTCACCGCTTCGCCCTTTTCGCGTCCGCCCAGCCCCTTGCCGCCCGGCGTGCCGCGCACGGCAAGCGAAGTCTCGCCTTCGGTGCAGTCGACGCCGTTGAGCTTCAGCCCGTTGGCGACGGCAGACAGCCGGTCGGACTCCTTCACGCGCAATTCCTCAAGCCCCTGCATCAGCGTCTCGCCCTCGGCGAAGCTGGCGGCAACGGCAAGCACCGGATATTCGTCGATCATCGATGGCGCCCGCTCCGCCGGCACGACGACGCCCTTCAATTCCGAATGGCGCACATGCAGGTCGGCGACATCCTCGCCGCCGGCATTGCGTTCGTTCAGCACCTCTATCTGAGCGCCCATTTCCTGCAGGGTCAGGATCAGGCCGGTGCGGGTCGGGTTCATCAGGGCGTTCTGGATGACGATATCGGAACCTGGCACGATCAGCGCCGCGACGAGCGGAAAAGCGGCGGACGACGGATCGCCCGGCACCGCGATGGTCTGCCCGGTCAGCTTGCCCTGCCCTTCGATGAAGATATGGCGCACGCCGCGTTCATCGGTTTCGACCTGAAGGTTGGCGCCGAACCCCTTCAGCATCTTTTCGGTGTGGTCGCGGGTCATGACCGGTTCGATCACGGTGGTGATGCCGGGCGTGTTCAGTGCCGCGAGCAGCACCGCCGATTTCACCTGCGCCGATGCCATCGGCACGCGGTAGGTGATGGGTGCGGAATGCTTAGGTCCGCGCAGCGTAATCGGCATGCGGTCGCCGGGCGCTGCCTTCAACACCTGCACCCCCATCTGCCTGAGCGGATCGAGCACGCGGCCCATCGGCCGCCCGGACAGCGACGCATCGCCGATGAAGGTGGTTTCCATGTCGTAGGTGCCGACCAGCCCCATGGTCAGGCGCGAACCGGTGCCGGCATTGCCGAAATCGAGCGGGCCTTCCGGCTCCAGCAAGGCGCCATTGCCGGTGCCGCGAATCATCCATTCGCCGCCCTGCTTTTGAATATGCGCGCCCATCGCCTTCATCGCCTCGCCGGTGCGCAGCACGTCCTCGCCCTCGAGCAGGCCGGTAATGCGGGTCTCGCCGGACGCCAATCCGCCGAACATGAAGGAGCGGTGCGAAATCGACTTGTCGCCGGGAACCCGCACGGTTCCGACAAGCCCCGCCGAGCGGCGGGCCGTTGCAGGTTGCGGGGCGGCATCGTGCGACATGGCAATTCCTCTTGGCGAAGTCCCGACGGGCAGAGATTCTTCCCTCGGCGTGGCCGGGTCTCGTATCATGGCATGCGGCTACGGTCATCCCCCGCCGCAGGCGTCCAAACAGCCCTTTTCCCACGCTGCCTTTTAGCTTTGACAGCGCTTCAATGAGCCGTTAAGGGGACCAGACTTTTTTCGACGAGGCTTGCCGTGGCGAAACCCGAACTTGGCACAAAACGCATCGACCCGGAGACGGGCCGAAAATTCTATGATCTGAACAAAGATCCGATTGTCTCTCCCTATACGGGCAAGAGCTATCCGCTCAGCTATTTCGAAGGTTCGAAGCCTTCCATCATCGAAGACGAAGAGGACGTTGCCGAGAAGGAAGTCGAAACCGAGGAAGAAGGCGCGGAACTTGTCTCGCTCGAGGATGCGGACGAGGAAGCAAAGGGCGACGATCTGCCCGATCTCGGTGACGACGAAGACGACGTCGACCTTGGCGACGACGATGACGATACATTCCTTGAAGACGAGGAAGAGGGCGACGATGATGTCTCCGACATGATCGGCGTTGGCGACGACGACGAGGAAATCTGATCTCCTTCTTGCCGGCACGGCGCTTCTTTTGCGGTGCCGGCAAAAAGCAGCCTGTTGAGGCTTGCTATTGACGACAGGCAGCGCTAGAAGCCGCCTGCACTAAGGGCCGGGTCTTCCCGGTCTGATCTCTTCGCCGGAAACGGCGCCGGCTGACTGCCGGGAGTGGGGCCATAGCTCAGTTGGGAGAGCGCTTGAATGGCATTCAAGAGGTCGTCGGTTCGATTCCGATTGGCTCCACCAAACAGTCCTTCGCAAAGCTGATGTATTTCCCGCTTCGGGAATAGCTCCGTCATTTCCGCGGCTTAGCTTACGCTGTGCGGGAACGGGTGGCTGAGACGCAGCGATTTAGCGGTCTTTCCCTGCGATTTCCGCCTGTTGTCTCTGTGGCAGTCTCACCCGTTCCACCTATTTTGGTCTGCGATGGTCGCTGCATCGGCAGGATGCTCGAATGGAACTCCTCGGATTGTGTGGATGCGAATGAAGTTGGCGTCGGGGGGCGCACCGTAGTTGCCAATGCATTGGAGACTGCTCAGCTAGAGGAGCGCTCAATTTGCACGAAAGAACTTGCCGCGAACGGTATCGGGCGTAACCGCTTCTGCGGCATTGTGAGCGGTGGCCAATGTCTCAAGCCAGGCACCCACCTCGATCGGGATCTCTTCGATGTTCTCACGCCATGCCAGGACGAGAGAGATGTCGCATCCTAGTGCTTCGGCGAGCGTATCGGATGACCAACGAACAATCCGTAGGCATTCTCTCAAGCGCAGTGAATTCATGCTCGATCCGCACGCTTTCGATCGGTTTGAGGGGGAAGGGGCGCCGCCAGTTCATTGTGGAGGATTCGCAAGTGGACACACGCCCGCCGAATAAAACGCTTCACCTCGTCCTGGGGCATAATATCGGTTCGCTCTGCTGCTTTCTCGATCTGAGCGACAAACCTTTCCCGGCCTGTTGTCATTCGCCTCTCTCCAGAATGCCCCGACGATCTAAATCATCTTTGGCCGTGAGGGGCAATTGGGCCAGCTAACAACAAGTGGAACAGAAGTATAGCAAGAGCCGTGCGGTAAAATCCTACGTCTCCAGGGCTCGTGCCTGCTCAGCCCAGGATGCTGGAACGTCGATCATACGTGAGAGGTGGCTCGGGGTGAGATGTGCAGGATGTCGGCCTGCGAGGATCGCATCGGTGATGGCAGGCGACAGGAAAGCCAGGGGAAGGATGCGGCTTATGTCGGCGCGATGCACACCGACTTTGAGCGCCAGATCGGCAATCGATGGGATTGAGCCCGATGTCAGCTCTTTCAAGTAGAAGTGAGCCCGGCCGATCATATCGACCAGGTTTGCATCCGGCTCTGGTGGATGCAGCTTGCTTTCGATGACGATACGCTGCTCGCGACCGCGGCGGCGCATGGCGATGGGAAGGTCGATGACATGGATCGGCGACTCGGATGATTCATTGCTTTGGTCCCATGCAGGGGGCAGGTTCGAAGCGGCGTCATGTTCCTTGCCCTGCGAGATCTCATCATCTGCGCTATTCCAAACAATCTCCCCGGCCAGTACTTCGATGATGACCCATGGCCGGACGCTGAAGGCTACATTGGTTGATGACAGTACGATCCGGTCAAAGACCTTGCATATCAATTGCCTGAGCAGGTGGCCTACCTGATCCCGCTCCAGCTGCGCTGACAGGTTCTTGGCTTGACGGAACACATCTTCCATCGACAAGCCTCGGGTTGCAGGCTCCTGCTGCAACCAGTTGCTAAGCAGCATCTTGTTGGCAAGGATCGAACGAAGCTGATCAAGTGCAATCTTGTCCAGGAGCTCGGCCGGGATGCGCCAGCCCAATGTGGGCGGGTTACCAGAAGGGGAGGTAGGAGTATTTTGATCATCCCTCCCGGCGCTGCTGCCTATCCTTCCGCTGTTCCCTGCCCTTCCGGCTCTGCGTGGCCTCACCAGATGCGACGAGACATAGTAGCGGTAGCGCTTGCCTTGGCCGGGCGACGACGTGGGGCTGAGCCGCTCTTCCGTCTCGTCAAACACAATGCCGGTGAGAAGATGCATGTCCCTGCTGTGTCAGGCGAAATGAGAAATTGCCCCCCGGACGAAAGGAAGAACTGACCCCCTCTCTTTTGAGAGGACGGATAGATGACGACAGAGCTTTCGGCGAC
>NZ_LMFV01000048.1 GCF_001427285.1 Mesorhizobium sp. Root552 | reverse complement strand
CTCTGTCTCATCTTCGCTCCTTTGAAAGGCTACAATGAACCAGAAATCCTCCGTTCTCGGTTAAACCGCTTTGGTCCCATCAGCGCTGACGCCGGACACCTTCTGGTGATAGCCCTGGGATCGGCAGTTGGCGATGCCATGTTTTATCCCGACGTGCCGCTCCTCCATGCTCTTTTGGTAATCACGGTAGTCGTTGTAGCGAACAAAGGCCTTGATGTCCTGATCGCTCGAAACGGGGCGGCGGAGAGGGCCATTGACGGTACAGCTGAGGAAGCCATCCGTAATGGGGTGGTGTGCCGTCGGTTTCTGGAAAGCACAACCTTGAGCGAGAGCGAGCTGTTCCAGCAACTTCGTGAACACGGGATCGAGCATCTAGGAGAGATTGCGCACGCCTATTTGGAGACAGATGGGGTATTGACCGTGTTCAGAGCGAAAGAAGCCCGCCCGGGCTTACCCATAGTCCCGCCATGGGACATAGAGATGCCGGAAGAAATAAAGCCCGGCGCATACGAGGGTCTTGTTGCATGTAAGAAGTGCGGTACAGTTCAAAAAAAGGGCTCCACGCCGTGTACTCACTGCCATCATGACGTATGGGTACGAGCCAGCAATCCAAAATCGCGAGGTTTCTAGCTAAGCGGCTTTGTTCTTTTTCCCGCTCTTTGATTGAGGCTTCCTTCTTACTACTCGACTATTTTACAGAGCTTCGCCCAGATTGACAGGTTCTTCGGTCCGGTGGAGGCCGCGTCTTGCGGCTCTCTTGCCCTTGTGCTTGGCGTCAATCAACTTGCTTGAGACTTCTTCCTACTGATCCTCGAATTTCGGGGGGCAATTCCATGAGCTTTTCGTTGATCAACATGCTCACGATTTCGAGAAGCTCGGATCCTAAGTTGAAAGCCGTCATTTTCCCGTTCCGCACGACTAAACTTGAGGGAACTCCCTGGCACTCGTCGCGTTGTTCTGGGCCGATCACGCGAGCGTGATCTTCGTTACCAAATTCACAGAAACGAAGAGAAGGGACATGAAAATGGCCAAAGTAAAGACGTTGGACGACCTGTTCCACGACACGCTCAAGGATATCTATTACGCCGAACGCAAGATTTTGAAGACGCTGCCCAAAATGAAGCGCGCTGCGCAGTCGGCGGACCTTAAGACCGCATTCGACAAGCATCAGCAGCAAACCGAAGGGCACGTGGAGCGACTGCAACAGGTGTTCGAAATCCTTGGTAAGCGCCCCCAGGGGAAGACCTGCGAAGCCATTGAGGGAATCGTCACCGAAGGCGATGAAATCATGGAAGAATTCAAGGATACAGCAGCGCTCGACGCGGGTTTGATCTCGGCTGCCCAAGCTGTCGAGCACTATGAAATTTCCCGGTATGGCACGCTGAAGCGTTGGGCAACCGAACTCGGTATGGCCGACGCTGCAGCCCTTCTCGACGCAACATTGCAGGAGGAAGCAAAGACCGACAGCGACCTGACCAAGTTGGCGGACGCCTCTGCAAACGAAAGAGCCAAGGCAAGGAAAGCGGCCTGACTTCAAATGAGACCCGAGTTCATGCCTCGGGTCTCATTTGTTTGAACAACAGGAGGTAACAATGCTTCTGCTTAGCATGCATCGTATCGCACGTCACGGAGATGGACTGGCTCCTGAACTCATAACGCTAGTGGGTCAACGCAGCGCTTTGGGCGCCACAGCTAATGTCATAAGTTTGCGGGAATTCAATCCTGCGATCCCACACGCTGCCGGCCCATCAACGTATGGGGCGAAAGACTTTGGACGTAAGCGTCCCAAGTCTGAAAGGCGTTAGCAAACAAACATCCAGCCCTTGGACCTATCGCGGATTCAAGGGATCCCAATCTTAACAACGCGACGAGGTAACACCCATGGCCCGTACGTCAGCTACAGAGGCCTCCGGCAAGGCAGCCAACATTCACGACCAGAAACTCATTCGGGGCGAGGGAGGGGAGCTTCACCAGATCGCGAGAGGCGATGGCCCCATTCTCACGACCGCTCAAGGCACCCCAGTCAGTGACGATCACAATACGCTGAAAATCGGCGATCGAGGGCCAAGCTTGATCGAAGACTTCCATTTTCGGGAGAAGATATTCCACTTCGATCATGAACGCATTCCCGAGCGAGTGGTTCATGCCCGGGGATACGGCGCGCACGGCTATTTCGAGACGTATGAGTCGCTGACCAAATATACTCGAGCGGACATTTTTCAGCGCGCCGGAGAGAAGACACCGGCCTTCGTTCGGTTCTCGACCGTAGCTGGCAGCAAGGGCTCAGTCGACCTAGCGCGCGACGTTCGTGGGTTCGCCGTCAAACTCTATACGAAGGAAGGCAACTGGGACATCGTCGGCAACAATATGCCGGTGTTCTTTATCCAGGACGCCATCAGGTTCCCGGACCTGGTGCATGCCGTCAAGGAAGAGCCCGACAGGGCGTTTCCGCAGGCGCAGTCGGCGCACGACAACTTTTGGGATTTTATTTCGCTCACGCCGGAATCGATGCACATGATCATGTGGATCATGTCGGACCGGGCTATCCCGCGCTCCTTCCGTTTCATGGAAGGCTTTGGCGTGCACACGTTCCGCTTCGTCAATGCCAAGGATGAATCGACTTTCGTCAAATTCCATTGGAAGCCCAAGCTCGGCCTGCAGTCGGTGGTCTGGAACGAGGCCGTCAAGATCAATGGCGCCGATCCGGATTTCCATCGCCGCGACCTTTGGCAAGCGATTCAAGCAGGAAACTTTCCGGAATGGGAATTGCGGGTGCAGTTGTTCGATCAGGATTTCGTCGACAGCTTTGATTTCGACGTCCTGGACGCGACCAAACTCATCCCTGAAGAGGTGATCGAGCCGATACCGGTCGGACGCCTCGTTCTCGACCGCATGCCGGACAATTTCTTCGCGGAGACCGAGCAGGTCGCGTTCATGACGCAGAACGTTCCGCCCGGCGTCGACTTTTCAAACGATCCGCTGCTGCAGGGTCGCAACTTCTCGTATCTCGACACGCAGCTGAAGCGGCTGGGCGGCCCCAACTTCACGCACATCCCGATCAATGCGCCCAAATGCCCGTTCCATCACTTCCAGCAAGATGGCCATATGGCGATGCGCAATCCGGTCGGCCGCGTCAACTACGAGCCGAACTCCTTCGGCGAAGGCCCACGGGAATCGCCGCAGCGAGGCTTCCGATCATTCGCCGACGGGGAGGAAGGCCAGAAGGTCAGGTTGCGCGCAGAGAGCTTTGCCGACCACTACAGTCAGGCGCGGCAGTTCTTCAATAGCCAGACACCGCCCGAGCAGCGCCATATAGCCATGGCGCTGACCTTTGAGCTTTCCAAGGTAGAGACGCCCGTGATCCGCGAGCGGATGGTCTCGCACCTGCTAAACATTGACGAGGGGCTGGCCGAGACCGTTGCCGACAAATTGGGCCTGAAGAAACTGCCAAATCGTGCCGATGCCGCGGTCACGCCTCGGAACGATCTCGAACCTTCGCGCGCTCTCAGCATCATTGAGAACGGGCCGGAAAGTTTTGCCGGCCGCAAGGTTGGGGTGCTGGTGAGTGCGGGTGCCGATGCCGTGATGCTCAAGAAGCTCCAATCCGCGATCGAGAAGGAAGGCGCCGTCATGGAAGTCATCGCGCCGAAGGTCGGGGGCGTGGCGGCCGGGGACGGAAGTTGGATCGATGCGCGGCACATGATCGACGGCGGCCCGTCGGTTCTGTTCGACGCGGTCGCGCTTGCCCTTTCAGAAGAAGGTGGCGAGCGTCTGGCCGGCGAAGCGGCTGCGCGCGACTTCGTCGCCGACGCATTCGCCCACTGCAAATTTATCGCCTTCACGCCGGGCGCTATCCCTCTGCTCAACAAGGCGGGAGTCGATCCTGACGCTGACCAGGGACTGATCATCCTGGAAGATGCCAAGGGCATTGCCGGCTTTATCGAATCCTGCCGCAAGCTTCGTCTCTGGAGCCGTGAGACCGCGGTGAAGCTTTAGCGCGCGTTCTAATAGAGGAAGGCTGTGATGGAGATCCTTCGAACAGACATTCGCCATGCAATCGCACCAACAGGAGAGGCTGTTTTGCGTGTGGCTTTTTGTGGTGAAGGAGGCGATTGCGTGACAGTCGACATGGTGGCCGTCGAGGCCGCAGGCGATCGCGACATTGTTGACCGTGCAAAACTATCCTTGTCCAGACCGCTATGTTCGATTTGCCAGAAAATGCGTATGACGCCGCGAGCAACGGTAATTACGACGAGGTGGCTCTCACGGGCGCGCATGACCAAGAGGGGGACGTATACATATTCGAGTATTGCGATGGGCAAGCTCGCCGTAGCGTTCCGCCGTCCAGATTACCGAGCTTCGAAGCTGCCCGCGAGGAAGCCGTGCGCTGTGCAGTTGAGCTGCTGGACGATCTCCAGCCCAGTATTAAAGAACGACCCGGTTGGCTAGTGCGTGTTCGAGATGAAAAAGGCGGATTGCTTTTCGCAATTGATGTTCAGGAAGCCGATACGGCCAGACGAGCACAACCATGACTAATTGTTGGACAACCGCCATAATTTTACAAAGCAGTGCCATTCCACCCGGCATGAGCCATGTCCGCTCCGCTCCGCTAACTCAACCACCCATCAGCGCCAAACGTTCTGACGACGGACATAAAACGGCTTTCGTCTAGCCAACGAGCTCTGTAGATATTTCCCGTCTATAAAAGCGGTCAGGAGGCCTAAGCGACTTTGGTTGACCGTTTCAAGAGGTTGCGCACGTTTGATACCTGCCACTGGCCATTGCGTGGGGTGTGGATGCCGCGGTTGTTGAGGGCCGTGGCGATCCCGCGCAGGCTGGTGATGCCGGAACGCTGGATGGAGGCAATGACGGG
>NZ_LMFV01000047.1 GCF_001427285.1 Mesorhizobium sp. Root552 | reverse complement strand
AGGCCAGCCACTGAAACAGGTGCATGAGATCAGGCGCATCATCGTATCTCCGGCCGAGCGCGAGGAATGGAAGCGTGAACGAGACGAACGCGTCATGCGCCACATCGAGGCTGAACGCGATCAGGACCTGATCACATGGAAGCCTGAGCAGCCATGAGTATTCGCCAATGCAACTCCACATCCCTGCCCTCCCCGGCACAGGTCGAGGCTCTGACAGGTTACGGACTGTCGTCGGCCAATATTGCGAAAATGCTGGATATTGATGAGGACGTCTTGCGCGCGGCCTTCGAACACGAGCTCGACTGTGGCGGCCTGAAGGCMAATGCCAAGGTTGCCGAGAGCCTTTACCGCAAGGCAACCGGCGAAGGTCGCGAATCCGTCACCGCCGCCATCTTCTGGYTGAAAGCCCGCGCCTGCTGGAAGGAGACGAGCATCCACGAGATGGACGGGAAACTCGATACGAACGTCACCTTCGTCACCACCTACGAAGAGCGTCCCTGCGACCGTTTGGAAACGAAAGACCACGACGCGCGCTCGACGTGGCAACAGCCAAGAGAGATGTAGCAATGGAACAGGAGCCTGAAGATCTGGGCCATGGGTTGCCAACTGCCAAAGTGGAAGCCTTGGCCGGCTTCGGTCTATCACCAGAGGAAATCGCCCATGTCCTGGAGGTCGATCTCGATCTCCTGACATCCAGTTGTGCCCGCGAACTTGAAAGCGGCCGCATCAAGGCCAATTTGCGCGTCGCGGAAAGCCTGTACAGGAAGGCGACGGGCGAAGGCCGCGAATCCGTGACTGCAGCAATATTCTGGCTCAAGACAAGGGCCCGCTGGAAAGAAACCAGTTCGACCTCCACCGATGTCCGCGTCAGCTTTGCCACCCACGAGGAAATACTCGAGCAACTGCGCTGATCGTACAAAGTACGAAACAGCGCCAATTGAAGTGCTGCAGGGGCATGCAACCAAGCAGGTCTCTAGCGACGGCTACTTCGTGGTGCATGATACTCGACAAGGATATCGGCTTCTCTCGCCGCATCCTCAAAGGCTTGCCGCGCAAGAGCAGCCCTTTGCGCATCGTCTGGATGCTGAAGCGCCTTCATCACGGCGGTGCGGGCCGCCAGGTGTTTGGGACCGCTCCTGGTCGGCCACTGGCTCAACAGAACCTCTGCTGCTCTGGCCGGTCTGTCGACCGTAAAGGTCATGTTGACGCCGAGCATCACCGAAACCGGCTTGTCAAAACGCTGCTCCATCACGTGCACTCCGCCAAGGCTAAACAACGTGCCATTAACTGGATGGTTGCATGACAACGCCCGCCAACCCGACGGGAATGATCCTTGCGTCAATTTTTTGGAACCCGCAGAGCCGCAAAACCCGCGCTGCATCGTGATCAATGGAACACGACGCCCGTCAGTATCCTTCCGGCAAGGCCTCGGGGTGCAGTCCACAGCGCGCCCCGAAAACTCCACAAGATCAGTAGCTTGACTTGCATCTCGCCCCATATCGAGCACAGTGCAAACGGTGGTTTGCAGTTTGAACACCCGGAGCCGTTTCATGTCGCAGTGCGCAATCGCTTACTATCGGGTCTCCACACAGCGGCAGGGTCGTTCGGGCCTTGGCCTCGAAGCCCAGCGTGCCGCCATTGCCCGCTTCGCCGATGCCCAGGCCATCTCGATCCTCGATCAGTTCACCGAGATCGAAACCGGCAAAGGAGCCGATGCGCTGGATCGCAGGCCGCAACTTGCCGCAGCCCTTGCGCTTGCCCGACACGAAGGCTGCCCGGTGATTGTTGCCAAGCTCGATCGCCTCTCGCGTGATGTCGCCTTCATTGCCGGCCTGATGGTCCAACGCATTCCATTCATCGTCGCCGAATTGGGCGCCGATGCCGATCCGTTCATGCTACACCTTTACGCAGCACTCGCCGAGAAGGAGCGGCGCCTGATCTCAGAACGCACCAAAGCCGCCCTCACCTCGCGCAAGACCACCGGAATGAAGCTCGGTAATCCAAGCAACGCCGCCCAGGCTGCAACGAAAGGTCGCCAGGTCTCGATGCGCGAAGCAGACCGCTTTGCCCAAGCCGTCCTGCCCATCATCGCCTCCATCCAGCGTTCCGGCATCACCAGCCTGCGCGGGATCGCCACAGCCCTCAACAACCGCGGCATCCACACCGCGCGCAATGGCCAATGGCAGGTGTCCAACGTGCGTAATCTCTTGAAACGGTCAGCCAAAGTCGAATAGACGTCGAGACGGCTTTTATAGACGGGATTTATTCGAGCCAGTGTCACTCGCCGAGCGGGAAGTCGGGATCCGTTTATACCCGTCAACAAGAAATGAACGCAGCGGTTTTTATTGCCTATACGGTCTTAATCGGCTAGTCGGCGGTCATGATAACATCCGCTCAAATAGGAGCCGCCTGCGCTCTCCTTGGTTGGAAGCAGATTGACGTTGCAGCTGTGGCCGGTATCTCTGAGATGAGCGTGAAGAATATTGGGCGCGGCGTCACAAATCCGCGCGTCAACAGACCCACAGCCATCCGCACCGCCCACGAAGCGGCCGGCGTGATCTTCATCGACCAAAACGGCGGTGGGCCAGGCGTGCGGCTGCGGAAGGCACAAACCAGCCTTGGATAGGACGATCACCACGCGACAGATCAAAGCCGCACGTGCACTGCTACGGTGGTCTCAGGAGGAGTTGTCTATACGTGCCGGAATAGCCGCTCCGACGCTTAGGAGACTTGAGGCCATCGACGGGCCTTTATGTGGCAGTCCGAAGACGGTAAAAAAGCTCACCTCGGCCCTGATTTCCGCGGGCATTGAATTCCTCGGCAATCGCGGCGTCCGGCTCCTGGAGCGGGGTTGGTGAGAACCAGACCTTTTCTGATCTACAAACTTTCTCCTGCACAGATCGTGCTCGTCGATCGACTGGCCTCCTGCGAAAATGGCGTCGCCCTGGACAAGCTTGAATATCGTGAAGTCGTGGTCTGGCAGGAATTGGAAAGGCTCGGTTTTGCCGATATGAAAATCCGGCGCCGAAAAGCTGTAATCGTTCTTACCGAAAGGGGCGCGCGGGTTCGTTCCTCTGGCTATTTCTCGAAGAAACCGGTCATCAAGCTCACCCAGCCGCAGATCGCCGCTCTTCGCTTCCTGGCGGCCGGGCCGCGCACCTTCAATGACATGCCCAGCCATATGGTCGACGTGTGCCGACGCATGGGCATCCGAGGCTGGGCGGAATGGCAGGGCGACGTCGGCGGGCCGAACTGGATGCGGATCACGGCCGAGGGATGGCAAATATTGAAACTGGTGGATGCTGCGGCTGCTAAACCCTGATTGCCACACACCGCCACACGGGCACAATTGCGGGGGGACGGAGTGGACGAGAGCCGCATTACTATCAAGTTCGAGTGCCCCCTATGCGGTAGTGAGGATATCGATCTTCCGGACGACTTCTCCGACGACTCAATCGCAACGTGCGCCAATCCAAATTGCGGCGCTCAATTTGGTCGCTGGGTCGACATCAAGGAGCGGGCGAAGCGGGTGGTAGCGGAAGCACTTCGGAAACAAAAGCACCGCCAAGGATGAGACAGTCGTAGCGCCGGTTGCCGTCAAATTTCAGCGGCTTTTTATTGCTTCCCTGCCAGCAGGTGCTAATCTAGGTTAGCCGCTAGCCACAACCGGCGGCACGAGGCCCGGCCCGCCTCCTCAAAGGCACATCCCGGCCGGGTCTCATCCCCTTTCAAAACCACGGCCGCTTCGCTTGTTGCTTCCCTGCTTACAGGTGCTAGGCCGTTTCTACTGTCCGCAACAACTGGCAGCGCGAGGCTCAGCCCGTCTAAGCTCAGCAAACTTCGCAAGGCTGGGCCTCATTTCCCCTCCAAAAACCTGCCCCGCTTCGGCGGGGCTTTTGGGAACAATCCCGTCCCTTCGGCGTTTTCAAGCCAGAGGGTTATATCCATGATGAACCAGATATTTTGGTCGTTTTACACGGTGACGGTGCTCGGCAGTGTTGCAGCCCTGATTTTAATAACCTTTATGTAAATTCACCTCACCGCCTCAACCTCGCGGCCTGTTGTTCAGGCATTCAGGACGTTCAGCACTTGGATGGATGGTGTTCTGCAACTCGCTGAGTGCATCGTAATGCTCTTTGAACGGCGTCAACTGCGCTTGTGCAGCAACAAGAGCCGGCAACTTGAGCGTACTCTAAATTGGTGTTGGGACCAAAATGACCTTAATCGATTCTGGAACCAACCCGATAATCTCCGGGTTTCCCTTGCCCAAGGAATGCAAAGGAGAAACCGATGAAAACGCGTCTGACTATCGCATTGTCTATGCTCCTGGCGGGTAGCGGCATAGCTGCCGCACAGAACACGGTTGTGGTTCCCGCAGATACAACTGTTGTTGTGCCAGCCGAACCGGCGCCGGGCGCCGTGGTGATCCAGCCCGAGCAGCAAACCGTTATCCGGGAATATGTGCACAAGAACCCGGCGGCCTCGATCAACATCTTGGGGCTGGAACTGAGCCTCGGCACCAAGGTGCCCGACACCGTGGAACTTCATGAAGTGCCTGATGTCAGCTATCGCTACGCAGTCATCAACGGACAGACGGTCCTTATCGATCCGCAAACCCACCAGATTGTTCAAGTCCTAAACTGAGTCTCACCAAAAACCCCATCCGGCAGTCGACCGGATGGGGCATGCTCGCCGGGAAACGGGTGCGCCTGGGATTTCCCTGCGATGGCTTGTCGATGGCGGAACCTATATCCTGCCCAGCACAACCAGGATGATGACGATAAGTAGTACGACGCCTAAACCGCCACCGCCATAGTAGCCCGTACCGTAAAATGGACCGCCACCGAGGCCGCTAAATCCACCCAGCAGAACAAGCACAAGCAGGATGATGAGAATTGTACCGAGACTCATGATTTCCCCTCTCCGATGGATTGCTCAACGAATGCGAACCACAACACTTGGAACGCCTTAGCGTTCCGCATCTAAACGAGTGCCTCGATCCAAATAACGAAAACCCGCCGCCGGAGGGATCGGCGGCGGGGTGTCTTGGGTGCTATTTGTCAGGATGCGAGGCTGACGTTTATTAACTCCCGGAAGGAAAATCTGTTCCGGCGTTTGGATTTTGTCAGGCGAAATGAGAAATTGCCCCCCGGACGAAAGGAAGAACTGACCCCCTCTCTTTTGAGAGGACGGATAGATGACGACAGAGCTTTCGGCGAC
>NZ_LMFV01000046.1 GCF_001427285.1 Mesorhizobium sp. Root552 | reverse complement strand
CCGCCGGGTTGGTACTACTGGGACCTCGGGTTCGCGTACTATGCTGCTGGCCGCTATACCCAGGCTGTCAGGGTTCTCCGCAAGGAAGAGGTTGGCCGGCTACCGGCAAAACGCATCCTCGCCGCAAGCTTGGCGCAACTCGGTAAACTCACCGAAGCCCACGAGGAAGCCTGCCGGTTCCTCGAGATCAATCCCGGCTTCCTGGCGTCTCGTTGGGCAGCTACGCAGCCATTTACGCGCGATGAGGACCGGCAGCATTTCCTCGACGGCTACATCAAGGCGGGTCTGCCGCTTTAGCGTCTGCGACACCCCTCCGGCGCACGCAGTCGGCATTAGTCTAGCCGCTCTACAAGCGATTGTTTCGATCTTCCATCGCCGCTGTCTCGTGCTCTCGCCTCCCGAGGGCAATTACCTATGCCTTTGCCGTTGCCAACCCCGACGAGGCGGTACGATGCTGGTCGGGGCCAACAAAGACATGCTCACCGATCCCGTCTTCGTCCGCGCTTCCATGAGGGCGCTCGTTGAGCGAAACTATTTCGCCCGCCGGACGGGTGTCAATCAGCACGGAATGGGGACCCTGGATCGGCGCGCAAAAGGGGCTCTGACGCATTCTCGCTGCGGCCACATCCACCTCGTAAAAGTGGATGTTGAATCATTGGACACCGCCGCCGTCACATCACAATCGATTCATCAATCGCAGGACGTGCTCTAGATGTAATCACGCCTCATCTATGGGTAGCCTGCGTACGCCGCCAATGAACGATAGCTTTGCGCCCCCAAACTCGCCGCTCAGAACGGACAGTCCATCGGCTAGAAGCCGACATTCCCAGGAATCCAGACCGGGATGGTTGTGTCAGTTGCAGCCGTGGCTGAGGCAGGTGGGATTGCCGGAGCGTTGAAGCTCCGGCATGGGGTGAAACCCGCTCAGCTCAATTGTTGGCGGTCAGCGGATCGATGATCCGCGATACCTCGGTAATCTTAGAGACCGGGATACCGCTGAGTTCGGCGTGCCGGTGGATGGCTGCCTCGTTCGCCGCGAGATAGATGCAGAACGTCTTGTCATCGGCGACGTAGCTGTGCTGCCACTGCACGTCGCCGCCGATCTGACTGATCGCCTGGTTCGAGGCGCGCGACGCCCCGCACAGTTCGACGACCGACATTCCACCAATACCGGGGATATCACGCTCGATCACGTAGCGCTTCATTTGTGCCATTGCCGTTCCTCCCATTGCTCGCTTGTCGCACCATTCTGGGAGAACTGGAATCCTTTGCAACGCAAACAAACTATCCATAGCGAAAGATAAGCTTTATCAGAACTTATGGCGTCGATTACGCATCTGCGCTCCTTCCAAGCGCTTGAGGCCGTGTTCCGGACCGGCTCCCTCCGCGGTGCCGCGCGTGAACTGTCGGTGACGCCGGCGGCGATAGGCCAGCGGATCAAGGCGCTGGAGGACTATCTCGGCCTGGAACTGCTGCTGCGTGGACGAACCGGCATCAGGCCGTCCCGGGAACTGCTGGAGGCCATGCCGCATCTCACCGCCGCGTTCGAACAACTGGGCGCGGCGGCTGAGCGTCTCGAAATCCATCGAGGCGACGAGATCCACGTCATTGCCGACACTGACCTGGCCGAATTGTGGCTGGCGCCGCGGCTCGAAGCCTATCGAATGACCATTCCTAATACACATTTCTGCATCAACGGCATCGGCGATGCGCGCCTGCGACTTGGAAAGGCAGACTGTGAGATCAGGTTTTCCGAGATCTCGGGTGAAGGGAATGAGGTCGTCCTGTTTCGGGACTATCTCGTTCCGCTTTCTTCGCGCGAGAATGCGCGGCGGATCGACGCCTTGCCCTCGGAACGTCGGCTGGAAGGATTCCCGCTGCTTCATCTCGATTGCTATCACGGCGATCCCGACGCAATCGGCTGGCCGGACTGGATCGCGCGTTTCGGCCACCGCACATCCGATCCCAGGCGCGGTATCCGCTATCAGCGGATCGCGCACGCGCTGGAAGCAGTGCGCTCGGATGCCGGCCTCGTGTTGTCCGGTTATGGTCTGCTGCGGAAGCTCATCCATGACGACACATTCTGCCTGCCGTTTGACGCCGCGAAGGGCGCATGGACTAGCCACGGCTACGTAGCGGTCTTCAGGCAATCATCCCTAAGACGTCGCCAGGTCGTCCGCTTCAGGGATTGGCTGGTCGCCGAAGGCCGGGAAACACAGCGTTTGCTCAACGAACTCACAACGGGTCCATCTCCCGTTGACGCGCATTGACATCCCCAGCCCCTGCGCAGTGCCTGCCGTTCGGAAGGTTCTGCGCGAAGTCGGTACGCTGCCCAGAGCCCAACAATCGCGGCATCAGCGCGGACCATCGCCAGCCCATACCAAAGGGCTACATGGTTCGCTGAACCCGTCGCGGTCCCCAAGTCGCACAGTCTCAGACCGGAGCGTTCAGGGACGATCATCTGCAACGCAAAGCGACGCTTGCAGAAAGACCTGTAATGCATATTGTTTCCGCTTCAGCGGGGGTAAGCCTATGCCCCAGCCGGGCACCCGGGTATTTCATCGGCTACCCGTCTATACGGTCGAGCCGAACACCGCCAAGGCAGTTGGACTTGGCGCCATCTGCGCCGTGGCAGCGCTCGCCTTCCGGTACAGTATCGGCCTGCTCGATCCCTCGGTTCCTCCGTTCGCCACCTTCCTGGTGGCCTCGATGGTTACGGCAATTCTTGCTGGTGCAGCCGCAGGCTTCGCTTGCGCACTTCTTGGATTTCTTTTGGCTTGGGTCACGTTCGAGCGTCAACTCCCGGACGCTTTCGGCTGGGGTGGCATTGCTCAATATGTGATCGCTGCTGCGGTGACGATTTGGATTGCCGACGAGTATCGACGCCTGCTGAGGAGAGTTCAGGACCGGGAGAAGGCTACTGCGCGACAGATGGGCCTGGTCGAAGCCGAAAACCGGACGCTTACTCTCGTCGCGGCAGACAAGCCTTTTACCGAGACGCTGGCTAGTCTGGTGCGCACAATCGAGGAGTATTCCGACCAACGCGTTTTGGCGTCGGTCCTACTGCTCGATCCCGATGGCGAGCATCTGCGCCATTGTTCAGCTCCCAGCCTTCCCGACGAATACAACGACGCTATCGATGGCCTTCGGATCGGCCCGGAGGTTGGATCCTGCGGAACAGCCGCGTTCATGGCCAAGCCTGTCTACGTAGCGGACATCGACGCTGACCCTTTGTGGCGTGAATATCGCGATCTTGCAAAGCGACATGGTCTACGCGCCTGCTGGTCGACGCCGATCATGTCGCGCATGAACACGGTGCTTGGTACGTTCGCCCTCTACCACCTCGAGCCTCGCGCGCCTGAGCCGCATGACATCGAGATCGTAACACTACTCGTCAAGATTGCCGCGCTTGCCATCGAACGTGAGGGCGGGAGCAGAGGTTGCTGCTGATGCAGGAGCTATCGCACCGGGTGAAGAACTCTCTCGCGGTCGTGAGTGCAATCGCGTCCAGCACGATACGCCCACATGTGGAGAAATCGAGGTATGAAAATTTCCAGCAGCGGCTCACGGCGTTGGCTCAAGTTCAATCGCTGCTCATCCAGACCAACTGGGAGGGCATCGATATCCTCGACCTCGTCAAGAATGTGGCCACTAGCCCATTCAAGAGCGGAGACGAACGCATTCATTTTCAAGGTCCGCCTCTTCGGTTGCCCGCTGCACTGACTCTGCCTTTCGCACTTTCCATCCACGAGCTGTGCACCAACGCTTCGAAGTATGGGTCTCTAAGCAGCGATGCCGGAAGGGTGACGGTCGACTGGGGCTTCGAGATCGATGATGGAACGGAGCGCTTCGTGCTCAGATGGATTGAACGCGATGGTCCCCCGGTCTCCGAGCCGAAACAAAAGGGGTTTGGTTCGCGGATGATAAGATCCGCATTCGCTCAAAGTGTAGGGGGCGACGCCGAATGGCACTATCGTACTCAGGGGGTGGAATGCGAAATACGTATACCCGCAACCGCACTTGCGCCTTCCGGATCAGCCACTTCATCGCCTCATGCCGAGGTTCGCTAAGAAGTCGCTCTTGGGAACTTGCCTGTAGATCAGCGGGCTGACAGCGCTTCTCACAAAGGGACCCAATGCGGGCGGAGATCGCAGGACTGAGCAGGCCCCTAGACGGGGGAACGCGATCCGATCTATCGAGCTCCCAAGAGGAGCAGCGCTGCTCCGACCATTGTCGTTAGCAAGGGGCCGAGCCGCTCTCGGTGCCTTGGAGAGACCAGTCGACTTTGCCGTTGATCATGGCGTTGGGGCTCAGTAGGCGCGAGTGAAGCCACCATCATGCAATATGTTAAGGCCGGTCATGTGGTCGCTGAACGACGAAAGCAGACCCTCGACAGCAACGGCCACCTCGGAAGGCTCGCCGTACTTGCGAAGCGGCACGTTATCGGTTTCGGTATTTAGCCAATCGTCGAAACTCTGCCCCGCAGCTGCCGCCCGTCTGGCAATTGAATCACGGTAGACGGGCGTTAATGTTCCGCCGAGGGATAGCGTATTGATGTGGATGTTGCGGGCTCCCAACGCGAACGCCAATGTCTTTGCCTCACCCAGCCAGGCGGTGCGTATAACGTTGCTTGTAGCGTAGTGTCCAAGAACCTGTGCGGACGAAATGCCTGAAATAATCACAATCTTGGCGCGTTGCCCGCTGGCCACGTCGGGTCGCATCCGCGAAATGGCCGCTTTGAGCGTGGCTAGCGGGCCGATGAAGCTGGCCTGGAAAAGGGTTCGCCAAACTTCGGGGTCAGGCAACGGATCGTTCGCGGCATGAGGCTGCGGCGGCATGAGCACGGCTCCGTCCAGCTTCACGTCAAGGCTTTCAAGCCGTTCTGAAAACGTCGCGACCGACTGGTCCGACGCCATGTCGACGGCGATCACCCGGTGTACCTCGCCCGGCAAGGACCTTTGGAGCGACGAGAGGCGGTCAATGTCTCGCGCGGCAAGAACAAGCTGGTGCCCGGAATTAGCGAGGCGTTGACTCACCGCCGACCCGATGCCCCCGCTTGCACCCGTGATCAGAAAGGTCGACACCTACGGTCTCCTGCTGGACGCGTGTAGCGGATAAAGTCATCCGAGTAATAAAAACTGTCAATTCCCTTCATGTCGGCAGCTTCGGCAGCAACTGTTTGCTTGCGCCAGGAAGGGCGGCTTTCTGGAACTCATTCAGGACCCTGGAACGACTACAATGAAGTCGTTGGCCGAACGTCGGCTTTCTCAGTTTCTGAGCCAGGACCGGACGGTCAGCAGACGGCCCCGATCCAGTCATTTGATAAATCTAGCTGTAAGGTCGCTGACTTGCGTTCGGTGAATGGCGACAACCGACAACACGGGGCTCCGTGGGCATTTCTACATTAATACACGCTAAGGGAATTTGAAGTTGTTTGGATTGAAGCGGTTAGCCCGGATTGGCCTGAAGCGTTCGAGGGGTCGGTCAATTTCG